>NZ_LMLM01000022.1:0-3606 GCF_001421905.1 Duganella sp. Leaf61 | reverse complement strand
CACTCGCCGCCAGGTTGCCCCGCGCTGCCGTTCGACTTGCATGTGTAAGGCATGCCGCCAGCGTTCAATCTGAGCCAGGATCAAACTCTTCAGTTTAATCTCTGTTTGTTGGCATTGCTGCCACCCTTATTGCTAAGGGGTCGCTCACTCAAAATACTGACAGGCCACTATTTTCATAGTGCCTATTTCATTACTTCTTGTGAACATTTGATAATTTAAGTATCACGCTGCACGCAGCGTGTGCACTGTCATCAAACGTCCACACTTATCGACTGTTAATTTTTAAAGAACTTATTTGGTACTGCGTTGCTGAAGAAGCGTTTTGTTCATCAGCGAAGAGGCAAGATTATGAAGCGTTTCGAATATTTCGTCAAGCACTTCTTTTTCTTCTCTACTCCCGCTTCACTCGACATTTGCATGTGTTGTTCTGCGAGGGGGCGAATTATAGCCAGTGCCCACACAAAGCTGCAAGACTTATTTTCGCGCTGCTACAATCGCAACCTTTTACCGGTGCGGAAAGCAGCCATGACTAATAATTCGATCAAACGTGGCGGCTTCAGCTCCAGCTTCGGCGTCCTCGCCGCCACACTGGGCTCGGCCGTAGGCTTGGGCAATATCTGGAAGTTCCCCTACCTGACCGGGGCCAATGGCGGCGCCGGCTTTTTGTTGATTTACTTGCTGGCCACCTTGCTGGTCGGTCTGCCGGTCATGATTGCGGAGATCACCATGGGCCGCGCCGCCAAGGCCAACCCGATCACGGCGCTCCAAAAACTCAGCCCGAGCCGCCTGCCCTGGTGGTTGATCGGCGTATCCGGCATGCTGGCATCTTTCCTGATCATGTCGTTCTATTCGGAAGTGGTGGCCTGGGTCTTCGCCTATGTGTTCAAGGCCATCGGCGGATCGATCCTCAGCAGCGATCGCCAGGTCACGGAGGGCGCTTTTACTGTACTGATCAGCGATCCGCTGCAGTCGCTGCTGTGGCAATGGGCAGTGCTGGCGTTTATTGGCGGCATTTTGCTGATGGGCGTGACCAAGGGTATCGAGGCGGTTGCCAAGAAACTGATGCCGCTGCTGTTTTTGCTATTGCTCCTGCTCTGCGCGGTAAGCCTGTCGCTGGACAAGGCGCTCGATGGCCTCGCCTTCCTGTTCCGTCCCGATTTCAGCAAGATCACTGCGGGCGTCATCCTGACCGCGATGGGCCTGGCGTTCTTCAAGCTGTCGCTGGGCATGGGCACCATGATGACTTACGGCTCCTACTTCCGCGACGATCAGAATATTCCACAAACCACGGTGCGGGTGATGATCGCCGACCTGTTTGTCTCGATGCTGGCCGGCATCGCCATCTTTCCGGCGGTGTTCACGTTTGGCTTCGCGCCATCGGCCGGGCCTTCGCTGGTGTTCATCACCATTCCGGCCGTGTTTTCGCAAATCCCCGGTGGTCACTTGCTGATGATCGTGTTCTTCGTACTGGCAGCGGTGGCCGCTACTGGTGCGATGCTGTCGCTGATGGAAGTGCCGGTCGTGATTTTGCACGAGCGCCTGGCTCTGAGTCGCGCCAGATCGACCCTGCTCACCATCGCAGTCTTGATGGTGCTCGGTTCCAGCTGCGCGCTAACCAACAATGTGCTGGCCGACTTCAAGCTGTTCGGCATGAATATGTTCGACCTGTTCGACTTCGTCTCGTCCAATGTATTGTTGCCAATCGGCGGAATTTGCCTCGCCATATACGTAGGCTGGGTATGGGGCGCCGACCAGTTCATGCGCGCGCTGTCGAATCAGGGCGCACTGCCCAATATTGTCACAGCGCGTATTGTGCTGTTACTGCTGCGCTATGTGTCGCCATTGCTGATTCTGCTGGTGATGCTTAAGGGCCTGAACTTGCTCTGAGCCTGACGCTGACACGACAGAAAGCAACGTTTCTAGCGAACCTGCAAGCCACCCCCGACAGGGCGTCGGTATGGCAGCTCCTGGCGCCGGCTTAGCGCACTGGACCACGCAGTAACACCCGCGTCGGCGTTGGGCAAAGCGCGCGCTACATCGCGCGGCAGGTCAACCATGCGCGCGGAGTCAGCGGCGATCCTGCTCGCACGACGCGAGAGCTTCTACGGCGTCGCGAGCTGCGCCGAAGCACTGCCTTCGGGGATGATCAAGGCAAAGTCGTAGCCGTTGATCAGATTGAACAATTCGATGTCGCCCGCTGCCAGTTTGCGCGAGCCTGACCGCAGTGGGCGAAGATCAAATAACGACCAGCTGCCATCGGTGGTGCCGGCGCTGTTCAGCAGTTTGAAGGCAGGACTGTCGAGCTCGATCAATGCCGCCTGATGTGGCTTGCCGGGCCCTGTGAATCTCAACTGTTTACCCTTTGCCGCCAGCACGATCACGTGTAGCGAGGTTTGACCCAGACCTTCGGCGCGTTCAGCCAGAAAGTTGCCGATGTCGCGATTATTGAGCGGATTGTTACCCTTGTACGCGTGATTGGCACCGACCTTGACCAGCAGCTTTTGCTCTTGCGCGCCGAGCCGGGAGGGCAGAGTCCGCTTGAATAGCGCCAGGCGCATGCGGTTGGAGAGGTCGCGATCGCCGGGGATCCGCGAAGCGCTCTTCTGATAAATGGCACGGCTTTCCAGTAGTGCATCAAGCAGGCTTAGCGCAACCTGTTCCTTGGGGTCGGCCAGCAGCGGACGCAGCGAGACCAGTTCTTCGGTGGAAGCTGACAGCATCAGGTAAGCGAGGGGGTTACCGGTATCTACCGCTTTTTTATATGCGACAGCTTCCATTTGCAGCAGCGCTTCGAGTTTGGCGCGAGCGGCACGATTGACCGGCTGGGCCAGCATCGAGGTGATCAAGTATTTGCTGGAACCCAAAAACTCCTGGTCGATGCCCCAGTACTGAAAGCGCGGTCCTGCAGTAACGGCAAAGCCGGCCAGCATCGCGGCTTCCTCGCGCATCGTGTAAAACGCGATGGAATCGGGATAGGTGGCGTTAAATCTGGCGATTGCAGCAACCGCGTCTTTACGCTTGAGCATCCCTTCGAGCGCGCCTGTCACGACTGCACCGTTTTCCGTAACCAGGGTCGTGAAACCCGCAGACGTCAAAGCATTGAAGTAGGCAGATGAGAACTGGGCGATCTCGGCGACACCGTGATCTTCACCCAGCAGCACGTACTGCGCCTGGCGCGAAGCTTCGAGCAACGGTGCGGCACCGGTCCCCGTTTACACCCCGTTATCAAGCGTAATAGCGAGCCGGTGGGCTTTGAGTTTGTCGACGGGCCCGGAATCGGCAACAGCAACATCGCCGACGCTCAGCGCCAGGGTGGCGGCAAGGAGGGCAAGGCGGACAAACATGGCAGTATGGGCTGATCAGGGCCCTCAGTGAATGAGTTGCCAGTTTAGCATGGGAAACTCAAGTAAACTTGCTCATGTGACAGATTTCATCACAGCACTAAAATCGCATCTCTAGGCCGAAATGAAAAAAGCCCCACCAGCGTTGTTTGCTGGTGGGGCTTTTAGGAATAACTAGCCTGACGATAACCTACTTTCACACTGGTTGCAGCACTATCATCGGCGCAAAGTCGTTTCACGGTCCTGTTCGGGATGGGAAGGGGTG
>NZ_LMLM01000021.1:0-5652 GCF_001421905.1 Duganella sp. Leaf61 | reverse complement strand
CGTCTTTCGACGGGTCGCTCACTCAAAATACTGACAGGCCACTATTTTCATAGCGCCTATTTCATTACTTCTTGTGAACATTTGATATTTTAAGTATCGCAACGACTAGCGTTGCGTGCACTTTCATCAAACGTCCACACTTATCGACTGTTAATTTTTAAAGAACTGTATTCGGTGTTGCGGTATTGCTTGCTGAAGAAGCGTTTTGTTCATCAGCGAAGAGGCAAGATTATGAAGCGTTTCGAATATTTCGTCAAGCACTTCTTTTTTTCTATCTGCCCCGCTTAACGCTGCACTGTGTACAGTGTCTTGCGAGGGGGCAAATTATAGCCAAGAAACAACAGCGGCGACAAGGCTTTTTTTCACACCGTGCAGCGCTACCGCAAGGCGACGGTTTGGCGCTTCCATGCCAGATCTTGCCAGCGGTAGAACTGGCTCAACGACGACGGCTTGTCGGCCGATTTCAGCGTGGCCAGGGTATCGATTGCTACCAGCTCGAAACTGCGCTTGTAGCGGCCATCGATCCGCGCTTCGCGCGCTACCAGCATGTTTTGCGTGCCAGGCACCCAGCCGGCAAACTCCGCATAGCCTACGCCCGGCTCGGTCGCAGCGGGCGGCAGCACATTCACCAGCCAGCCAGCTCTGGCCTGGTGGAACAACCACATCTCGCGCCAGCCGTCCATCGGCTGCACCGCCAGCGCCAGTGCGGTGCCCTGCGCATTGGCCCG
Organism: Duganella sp. Leaf61; assembly: GCF_001421905.1. Lineage (NCBI taxonomy): Bacteria > Pseudomonadati > Pseudomonadota > Betaproteobacteria > Burkholderiales > Oxalobacteraceae > Duganella > Duganella sp. Leaf61. The sequence continues at coordinate 4,924 of NZ_LMLM01000021.1, read as the reverse complement.
TGCCGATGCCTGCCACACCACGCCATAATTGCAGCGGCGAACCAGAGGGCGTTGCACATCATGTTTTTCGTCCACCAGCAGCAGCACGCAGGTTTCGCCTGATTCACCGGCGATCGTCATGACTCGCAGCCCCGCCGCCGGTGCTAAGGACGCGGGAGGTGCATGTGCCTTGGTCGCTGCGATCTACGCTGCCGATATCGCAGCGGTTGCGCGGTTCGATACAACCTGTAGCGCCGGGGCGAACACCGGGATGCTGGCCTCGGCTGCCCACAGTATGCTGCCAACGCGCACACCTGCTTCGGCAAACGCGGTGGCGTCATCCTCGGTCAGTTCCGCCGGCTCGACCAGCCCTAGTTCATCGAGGGCGCGCTGGGCCGGCTGCAGCGCCGACTCGCCCTTGCGGGCATGCGCAAATGCCACCGACGACCATACCGCCGCGCGGCGCATGTGGAGGCGGTTGCGCAAGTGCGGCGCCAACCCGGTGAGCTCCACGCGATCGAGCACTTCCGCACGCCAGGTATCGAGCGCCGCGCGGGCGCCCGGGCCGAGCGCAGGATCGACGCACTCGGTGCGCGTGAGCCCCAGCGCCGCTGCGGCGCGTTGCGGCGGCGTCGATTGCATCGCCAGCACGCGGCGAAACGCTTCGCCGTCGTAGCACAGCTGCATGCGCCCCTCTGTTTCCTGGCTGCGAATGCCTACCCCATAATTGGCCACTGCCTCCAGGTGCGCGGCAATCACTGCGTCCCCTTGCTTGCCCAGCCTGGACGAAGCACGATGTGCCAGCCGTTCGGCCATGCTACCCAGCGCGTCGAGCGGTTCGGCGGTGATGGCCGCGGCCGGCGTCGCCTTCAGGTAGGCTGCGACATAGCTGATGCCCAGCGATTCGGCGCCCGGCGTATCGCGCAGGAAGCGGACCACCGACAATAGCTCCGGCGCATCCGCCGGCGTCAGCGAGATTCTGCGCACCTGCGCCGCGCGGATATAGCCGGCACGCTCGCGGCGGTGGTCGTACACTTGCAGGAGGTCCTGCTTCTCGCCGCGTATCTCCAGGCTGTCGCCCTGCCACAGGACGGCCTGCTGCGAGGCGCTATCCTTGGGCGCGGCACGCAACGCAGCCTGGTCTTGCGTGACGATCGCCAGCATGACGGCAGTGGCAATGAGTGACATGGTTATTCTCCTGCCTTGGCGCTGCCGAGCAGCGACGCGCCGATAAAGCCGCCGTTAGCCGGCGGCGGGGCGATGATGACCGAGACCTTGTCCGACAGCTTGTCGGCCATGGTTTTCTGGATCAGCAGCGGATTGCGGGTAATCAGTTCGCCCTCGCGTTCCATCTGCGCGGCCGCCACCTTGCCGATCGTATCCTGGCGGTAGGCTTCGGCGTCGGCCAGCTTGCGGCGGGCATCGGCTTCACCGGTGGCTTCGATCAGGCGTGCCTGGGCATTCCCTTCCGACGTCTTGATGCGCGCGGTCTTGTCGGCCTCCGCTTCCAGCCGCCGCTGTTCGATCAGCTTCTGCTTGAAGGGCAGCACGTGCGCCATGGCCTGCTCTTGGGCGCGGGCGGCGATGATCTGCTCATTGCCGGCGGCTTCGGCAGCTTTCTCGCGGCGGATCTTGTCGGCATCCGCCTCCAGCGCGGTTTGCTTCACCTGCTTTTCCTTGAGCTCGAGCGTGTAGCGCATTTTTTCGGTTTCCAGTTCTTCGGCCAGCAGCTTTTCCATGCCTGCCTGGTATTCCTCGGGCAGCGTGATCTTGCCGATGGTGATACCGCGCAGCGTGATGCCGTCCGCCGCCAGCTTGGGCTTGAGTTCCGCCTCGATGGCTTGCTGGATCTCGGCGCGACGCGACGAAAAGATTTCGCGTACCGTGTAACGCGTGAATACCTTGTAGATCACGCCCTGCACCGCAGGTTCGACGATGGCGCCGTTGATATCGGACGGCAGCGATCGGGCGATGGCGGCCACACGGTCGGCGTTGAGCGCGTAGCGCACCGACAGGTCCACGCCGAGCGCCAGTCCTTCCACCGACTGGAACGGCTTTTGATCGCTGCGGCTCGGGCGATATACCTGGTCGAGCAGCGAGAATTGACGCAATCCGTGCACACCTGGCACCAGCAGCACCGCTCCATCGCGCACCACTGCCATGGAACCGGTGAGCTGGTTGGTGCGGATGCCAAGGCTACCCGGCGTCAGCTTCGCCAGCGGCGGGTGCGTCCACAACCCATAGCCGGCGGTGCCGGCCAGGCAGAGTGCCAGCAACATCGCGCCGTTGCGGCGCACGCCGCCAACTGCAGATACGGCACCGGCGGCGCTGCCGCGCAATGTGTCGCGTACTGCCTGTGCCATCTGCCTGATCCGCTTGAGCCGCTCTGCCATGGTATTCACCTTTTCGTCATGTTGGAATTCAGGGCCTATCCCTTGCCGACATGGATCCGCTGCGCCAGCGCACGCCAATGTGGCGCGGCCATCGCATCAACCTGCCGCTGACGGCCCAGCGCATTCTGGCGGTACTGTTCGCGCGGCGCGGCCAGGTGGTCTCGTACGATGAACTGTTCGAGGTGGTCAAGAGCGGGCGCAATCGCGATAACATCCGCAAGCATGTCAGCACCATTCGCGATGCGTTCCGCGAAATCGACCCCGGCTTCGCCTGCGTCGAGAACATTCCGATGCGTGGCTTCCTCTGGGCCGATACCGAAAGCCGTTGAGGTGAACTGGCGCCGTCTCAGCCTGGTCCCCTATCGCGTGCGGCTGCTGCTGCGCGCAACCTTCGTGTTCCTGATGGTGGCGACGGTGGGCCTGGCGCTGTCGGTGCTGCAGCAGGAGAAACAGCTCAGTTACAAGAACTATCAAATCAACTTCCAGAAAACCCGCGAGCAGATCGCGGCCACCTTGCGCCATCCGTCCGGCCAACTGGCGCTGCTCAATCCTGCGTCTGGCGGTGGCGCGGCGCTGCATCCACTGCTGCTGCCATTCGCGGCGCTCGATTTCGACGACTTGCAAAAAGTGCAGCAGGCGGTGGCAATGTCGGGCTGCCTGGCGCAGTACGGCGACAACGGTTCGCTGTGCGTCGGCATCGGCAACAACCTGTGGGCCGGAGGCTTTATTTATGTCGCCGGCACGTTCGACAGCGCGCTGCTGGTGCCACATGTGCGCGGCGACCAGGTGCTCGACCAGGCCCACCGCGTCACCGTCAAGGTTGCGCTGCGCGGCCAGGTGTACGAGTGGATCGCACCGTTCGAGGAAAGTACGGAACCGCAAACGCCACGCTCGCGTTTTGGCGGCATGCGCGGCCGGCTGACCGGCTTCACTGCGGCAGATGTCGCACGCGCCAAGGCGCCAGCGGTAAAAGATTTTCGCGGCTGGATCTGGCAGAACCCGCACTGTAATCAGCCCGCCGGCAACGACGACGACAGCCGCTGCGCGCGCAGCGCCTTCTTTTCGCTGCGCTTGCCGATCGGCGTGCTGCAGGAGGGACTGTTCGAGAAACGCCGTCCGGTGTGGCCGCCCGAGGATCTCCATCGCATCAATGTCAGCATCGCGGTCCTGGCGCCAGGCGATAGCCCACCTCTGCTCGACAGCGGCAAGGGCCGAGCGCGACGCCGTTCTCGCTGGCCGACCTGACGCCGATGCTGCTGCCGGGAGAAAGCCTGCAAATCAGGCGCGTGACACAGAACGATATGCGCGATGGCGACGCGCCTGCGGCGGACATGCCGCAACTGGTTGGCGCCGTCGATCCGGAAGAACAGTCGTGGCACGTGGTAACGACGCTGATCCGCCACTTGCCGGTCGATGCCTACGACGTGCCGCTGGCTGCCAAAGAAATCATCACCACGCCGGCGGGCAGCTACGAGATCCTGCTCAAGGGTGATGTACGCAGCGTTAGCAAAAGCCTGAGCGTAGTGGCAAGCCGGCTGACGTGGTTCGTCGGCGCCATGCTGGCGGCATTGGCGCTGGCCTGGCTGGTGATCGAAATTGGCATCATCCGCCGCATCAAGGTGCTGATCAAGCGCGCCGACGATGTCGGCGAGCGAGTACGCACGGCGCGCGGATTTTCCGAGGCCGACCTGGCCGATCTGCGCGGCGAGGACGAACTTGGCGTGCTGGCCACCGGCCTGCATGACTTGCTGCGCCGCGTGCGCGAAGACGTGGAGCGCGAAAATATCCGTGCCGAGCAAGAGCGCGATATGTGGCATGCGGTCGGTCACGAGATCATGTCGCCGTTGCAGTCCTTGATGGTCTTGCACGGCAGCGCGGACGACCAGAGCCACCGCTACATCAATCGCATGCAGCAGGCGATTCGCGTGCTGTATGGACGCGCTTCGCCCAGCGAAGCGTTCCAGTCGTCCGAATTGCAGGTGACCGAGATCGACGTCGCCGCGTTCCTGCGCTACGTGGCCGACAATGCGCCTTGCATCGGCATCGATCAGGGTCACTTCAACGGGCCGGATGCGTTGCTGGCCAGGGCGGACGAATACTCGCTGGAGGACGTGGTCACGCATGTGCTGCGCAACGCCGAGCGTTATCGATTACCAGGCAGTGCGATCACGCTGGAAGCCGGCGAGACCGGCGCCACCATCACGATCCATAACCAGGGGCCGCCGATCGAAGCCGAGATGATCGGCAAGATCTTTGAATACGGCGTGTCGGACCAGGCTGAATCGGGCGCAGACGGCAACCGCGGACAGGGACTATTCGTGGCGAAGACGTACATGGCAAAGATGGGCGGCACGATTACCGCGCACAATCTGGGCGGTGGCGTCAGCTTTGTAATGAGTTTGCGGCGGGCGGGGTGAGCATAAAGCGATGGCTAAATGCGAAAAACCCCCGACCGGATCACCGGAAGGGGGTTTTTCTATATAACTAGCCTGACGATAACCTACTTTCACACTGGTTGCAGCACTATCATCGGCGCAAAGTCGTTTCACGGT
>NZ_LMLM01000020.1:0-7150 GCF_001421905.1 Duganella sp. Leaf61 | reverse complement strand
GCGTCGAGTTTGGCGTTGCCCACGCTGCCGGCACGGGCGGCCAGCATCGCTGCGTGGTCGAGCTGGTTTTTCGCGAAGAACAGCTGGCTGTATTGCACCGTGCCCAATCCCATGATGGTCAGGATCGGCGCTACCACGGCCAGTTCCACCACCGCCGCACCGCGCTGGCGCCCGCGCATGGCAGCGCGCACCGGGACGACCGGCGGCGTGCTGGCCGGTTGCGCCGGCGCTGGTGACAAGGGCGCCAGCACCTGCCAGCGCGACTGCGGATCGTGCAGCCGGTCGCCGGGGGCGATGTTCCAGCGCGCAATGCTGCCCGCAGCCAGGGCGCAAGTGCGGCACGCACTTGCGCACCACGCCTTCGCGGTCCAGGTACAGCACGTCGATGGTGAAGCGCATGAAGCACGTATGCACGCTGGAGCAGCCGGGCAACAGCAATGCGGCATCGGACTCCAGCCCGGCACGCGCCATCAACCCCATAAAACGGCTGGCAAAACTATCCGCGCGCTGCAGCGCCAGGCGGTGATCGCCGCAGCGCGTACGGAGCCAGGCGCCGCCGGGCGGCGCGCCAGTGGTGTCAGGACGTGGGAGGCTGGTCATGGTAGCGTGGGGTTGGTGAAACATGGACGATAGCCACCGGACCAGCAATGCGTTGGCGTTGCGCACCAAGATCTGCTGAGATGGATCACTTGCGGTGTGCATCCTCAGGCGTTCTCACCGCGCGTCGAGCGGTAATAATCCACCAGTGCATCGGGATAACAGGGATGCTCGCGAAAGTCGCTGTCGTCGATTTCCCATAGCATGACCACCATCGCGGCTTCATAGCTCCAGTAACCGTCGTAGGCATCACCGCCATGCGTGGCAAAGCCGATATCGACCAGATAGATTTTCTTGAGCCAGCCATCGAGAAATTTCCGCACCAGGGCGGGCCGGGCGGTGGGCACCGCATCCATGGCATCGATTAGCCATCGATAATGCGGGTGCCTCAGCGTCGTCCCGACCGCGCGCGACGGCGCGATCTGCTGTACCACGCGATCAAACAGCATGTCGCGCCCGGGCGCGCCCGTGCATTCGAGCAGCTGATGCAGCTCCTCCTGGCTGCGGCGCAGGCCGGTGAATATCGCCAAGGCCGTCAATGCGAGCTGATAGTTGGGACGATGATCGAGCACATGGTTGTTCTCGTCTGCGCTGGCGATCTTGCGGTACTCCGACTCGAAATAGGCAAGTGCCGCCACGATCTCCGGTACATAGCGTTGCAGAAGGTCCAGCGGTAATCCTCCCGTGTACGCCACCGCGAGAAATCCAATGTACGACTGGGCGCCAGCGCTGACATACGGGCGATTGACGCTACCCGCCCCATTTTTTTTATCGGTCTCCAATGCATGCCGGGCGCTGCCCAGTGTGGAGCGCATGCTGCGCTCAAAAAACGCGGCGTCGGCGTGGCCGTGTTTATCACGCACCGTCAGACCGGCAGGTAACACCAAATCACGCGTTGCCTTGCGCCATTGCGCAGCCCAGTCGCGGCTCTTGCCGGTCAGCGCATAGCGCAGGTTTTCGAAATATTCACGCATACCCATCTTATCTTTTGTCCTTTTTACTTGAAGAGGCTGGTGATGTCGGCACCAATACTCACCTCGCCCGGTTGGTTCGGCACATCATTGATTTCAAAATAGCGCGTACCGTTTCGGTCAGTCAACGCCAATACTTTCTTGACCCGACCATCACCTGCTGCAGCCCGGATATCGGCCAATCCTGCACTACCGACCGAGTCAGTGATTCGCTTACTGCCGTTACTGTTCAGCCAAGTTTCACTCATTTGTCGGCCTCCGCCATTCCTGGTGGTGTCCAATATACTTTTGGTCGGGTTGGCAGGGAACACACCCGCTGTAGCTTTCGATTCCACCAGATAGTACATTGGCTTGCCACCGATAATGGCCTTGAAGAATCCTGGTCGTTCCTCGAATGCCCCATCCATCCCCTTGGCTCCTTTATACCCGGCTAATTGCGCATCGTAGTCTGCCTGGTTTCTGATTGCTGCGGGATCGAGCGTCTTGTTACCCATGATCTGCAATTTCTTTTTGCCGCTAATCAGAAAACTCCAAGCGTCGAGCTCACCGACAAAGCCACGCTCTATACGGTCAACGATATTCGCCCACGAGCGCGAGCGGAATCCCAGCTTGGCCAGTGTCGAGGTGGCATTGAGAAACTTGTTCTTACCATAATTGACACCTTTTTTAATCTGCTCCAGTACGGAGGCGCCCAGGTCGCCTTCCGTTTTGGAGAAAATTTTGCGTAATAATGCCCCTTCGACGAAACCGCCCGCTCCCACACTGAGCGCATGTGACAAGATGCCCGCCGCCGCCTGCAAATCGCCTTCGCACTTGGCATTATTGATTTTGATGGTTGTGTCGATCAATCCCATCATGACGTCGATGGCGGCCCGCCCCATCGTGTAGTAGGCGACGCCCAGCATCACGCCGTCAAAAATGGCGCCGACGCCAAACGCGTGAGATCCGGCCCACAGTGCGAAAATCGCCGCCGTGGTCGCAATCTTTTCCGGCGATACCATGTCTTTGAGCACGGCACCCAATTCCGCCGGCAACTTGGGAATCGCTGCACCCACCACGTACACCAGCTTGTCCGCGAAACTCCATCCGCTCACGGGCCCGGCGGGTTTGCTCTGCAAGCCCAATGGATCGATATTGGCCACCGGATTGCCGTTGGCGTAAGCATACAGATTAATGCCCCCGGCCTGGCCGCTCGGATCAGGACTCAGGTAACGTCCGCTGTCGGCATCGAGGTAACGCTGAGTGTTGTAGTGCAGGCCGCTTTCTTCGTCAAAGTACTGTTCTGAACCGCGCAGCTGGAATGCCAGCGCGCTACCGGCACCGACCTGCGCCCGTCCGTACCCGCGGATGCTGGCGCTCCAGATGATCTGCCGCGCGGCGTCAACCAAGGCACGGGCCGCACCGGTGTGGTCTGCCACGATGGCGAAAACGTCCGTGCGCTCGGCCTGGCCAACGGCCCGGGTCAATTCCGCAGGCACCTGTTTGAGAGCGGCACCCGCCGCGGCCCGAACACCGCTGTCCCTGGCCTGTAGCAGCGCAATTGGCCGAGTGCCATTGTGGTCTTCCAGCCAGACGTACTGGCGCTTGATGGCGATGCCACCAACGTCGGGCTCCGCCTCGGCCACCAGTTGACTGCCGTCATACAGGAAATACGTTACTTTTTTCTGGTTGTGCGTATACACAACCTTCTTGATACGTTCGCCAAACGCGTTGTAGCGGTACTCGGCGACCGGCTGTCCATCCTGGCTGACCTTGGTCAGGCGCCCCAGGCTGTCCCAGTTGTAGGTGGTGGCGCCGGCGCGCGTGGTCCGGCCCGCCGCATCGTATTGGTACTCGCGGCGTGCGCCGCTGCCATCTGCGGACAGGATACGGTTGCTCAATGCATCGATTTGGTAGCGCGCCGCAGTGGTGCCGCTACGCTGCACCAGGTTTCCCGCCACATCGTAGTCATAGCTGAGCGCGCCCGGTAAGTGCCTGCCATTGCCATCGCTCTCGGTTGCCGCCTCCAGTCTGCCCAGCGGACCGTAGCCGTAACGGGTATGCCGTATGCCCTCGAGCCCGCTGCTGCCGCGCTGGACAATCTGGCCGACCGCATCCACCCTCTGGTTCTCCTCCCAGAATCCGGGACTGCCGATGCGGGTGACGCGTCCTTTGCGGTCGAGGTGGCGCACGAAATCGACGCCGTGGGCCAACTGGTATTGCTGCCTGGCGTAGCCATCTTCGGCATCGTTCATGGAATTCAGCAATACCGTATCGGCTAACAGTCGCTTGCGCGTGATGCCTGCCAGCAGTCCGGCCTTCGGATGCAAGGCGTTGTGGTATCGGTAGTCGAGGATCTCGCCGTCCGGCAGCGTCTTGCGCGTCAGCTGACCGCGCCCGTCATAAACGTAACGAGTACTGAGCCGGGCGCCGTCAAATATGCGTGTATGCAATGTCAGCTGACCGCCGGCGGCGTACTCGTACAGTTCCTCACCGCCCGGAAAGGTCACCCGAACCGGTTTGCCCTGCGGACCGTAATCAAGCCTGGTTACGCCCTCCGCCGTGCGCTGTTCCACCACATGTCCGGCGAGATCGTAGCGATACGTGATCGTTTGCGCCCGTTCGCTGCCATATGCCAATGTCTTGGCGCGCAGCGTATCGTCGTCATTCCAGCGGTAGACGGTTACGCCGGCGTCGGGGCTGTCGACCCGCAGCAGGCGGCCGAAGTCATCATAGACATAACCGGTGCGCAAAGCACGCGGATCGCTGATTTGCGTGACCCGATGCAAATTGTCATACGCCAGGCGTGTCGTGATGCCGCCAGGCTCCATCACCGACAGCGGCAAGCCGTCAGCATTGCGTTCGACGGTGGTCACGCCACCGTGAGGATCCACCAGCCGCTCGCTGCCGCCACGGGTATCGAACTGGTTTGCGGGCGCCTCGGGATCGTCGGTATAACGCGACAGGTCGCTGCTTTGCGCCACGCTGCCATCCGGATTGAGGAGCTCGCGCGCCAGGAGATTGCCCTCACCATCGCGTTGCACCTTGATGCGATTACCCTGGGCATCGGTGACATCGCTGAGACGACCGTCGCCGCCATACGTGAACTGCATGCGCTGGCCAGTCGCCTGAAGTACCTCGCTCACCTGGCCCAAGGTGTTATAGGAAAAATAGCTGTGGACGCCTGACTTGCCAAGCTTGGTCACCCTGCCAAGTTCATCATAACCATAGTCGAGCACCACACCATTCGCATCGACCAGGCGCAATGGCCGGCCCGCGTCGTTTATCTGCGCGATGCGCATAATGCGATTGCCCGGCAACGTCGTCTGCATGACATGGTTGCCGCTCTGGTCGTACTCGTAGGTCGTAACGTCGGAGTCGACGGGTTGGCCACGGGGCCCGTTGCGCAGGGGACCGTCAACCATCGCCAACAGGCTGCGCCCGGCGATGTTGCGATAGCTGAAAACAGTGGTGCGCGCCAGCGGCAGCGCAGCGCCGCCCGCCTCCATCGGCGGCGCCCACCCCTGCTCGTTGATGCTGACGACCTGCAACCTGTCATTGTAGGCAATGCGCGTTCGCGTCTGCTTGCCCGCCACCACACTCGGACGTATCACCGCCGTGGGTTTTGGCGTCGCACCGGGACCATACTCATAGCGCACCTGCAACTGCGGCGGCAGCGCCTGGCCGTTGCGATAGTCGATGCGGTAAACGCTCAGGGGCCTGCCATAGTGATCGAGTTCATTCCGAACCGTACTGACTGCGCCTCCCGCACCATCCGTACGAGTGGTCTCTGTCAGCCGGCCCAGGCGGTCGTAGGCATAACGGGTATTACCAGGGCCGCACTGCGCGCAACCCGGGCCCCGTGCCTCCAGCAACCGCAAGTCTTCGCCCACGGTGGCATAGCGGTACACAGTGGGCTGACCGAGGCTGTTGGTCACGGTGGTCTGGCCCGGCTTGTCGTAACTGATGGTGACCTTACCGGCATCGTTGGCATGGGTAGAGAGCACGCCGCGCCCGGCACTGTCGTAGGCATAGGTCGCATAGCGGTAAGCGGGCTGCGCCTGTTTGGCCGGGTCGGCGCCATGCACCGCACCGCGAAGTATGCCAATGCCCGTCAGTAACGTGGGACGGCGCGCATCTTCATAATAATACTCGCGCCCCTGGCCCGCCACCGGGTAATGCACACGCACGAGGTTGGCCACCAGTTGGCGCGGATCAGCAGTGGTTGCCAACGACCGGCTGCTGCCTTGCTCATAATCGAAGCGCCCCATCGGACTATCAATACTTTTTACGCCCAGGAAGCGGCCCCCACGCGCGGCCCCGCGTTCCGGATAAATCAACCGCAAGCTGCGCCCCTGTGGGTCGGTCACTTTGACCAGCAGCCCCTTGCTGTCGTATAACAAACTGAGCACTTCGCCGGTGATAGCCTTGATTTGCTGTAGCTTGCCCTGCTGGTCGAAGCGCAGCTCGCGGCCGTCACCCCAAAGCCAGATGTAATCGTCACCGCCTTGACGGTTACGGCGAATGCTGATGCTGCCACTAGCCGGGTCGGCGCCGTTCGCCAACGCCGGGTTGGCAAGGTCGCGGTAAAACATGAAGCTGGAGCCGTCGGCCTGGAACACTTGGAGCATGTTGCCGTTAGCGACAAGGATTGTTTCATACGACAGCTTCCAGCCCCGCCCGAGCAATCCGGGCATATCGCCAGTACCGCTGAACCGGCTGTTGTAATGGCGGACGATCTCCAATCCCAGCACACCAGGCAGCGGCGCCATGTCCTGCTCGCGTTGATACTTGTTACCAGTGAGGATGTTGATCGGATTGCCGGCGCCGATGTTGACACTGGCCGTGGCTGGCTGGCTGGCCGGGGCCGGCGTGGACGCGCTACACGTCGGTCCGCCATCGTCCGGGCAGGCCTGGACCGTGCCAGCCACTGCCGACAACAGCAGGACCACTAAAGCGACATGCAGGCGCGCACGCATGAAAGAGAAAGTGCGCGCGATCATGGTGAGCCTTTGGGTGTCAATTCAACGACCACACGCCGGTTCGGCGCATAGCAATTTTGTAGTGCGACGCCGGTCATCCCCGGGCAACTTTCCTGCCGCACCACCAGGTCGGCCGAGCCGGCGCCGACCACATTCAGATAATCGACTCGAAGTCCATGGGAGATCAGATAGTCGCGCACCGCTTCGGCGCGCCGGCGTGAGAGGTCGAGGTTATAGACCTCGGTGCCGATCGGGTCGGTGTAGCCGGTCACGGTCAAGGTGTCGTACGCCCTGCCGTTGGTATTCCGGATCAGCTGATCTAGCGCTTCCATACCTGCCGGTTGCAGTGCCGCCTGGTCGAAACCGAACAAGGCGTCGGCATTCAGGTTAGCCACAATCGGTATCGGGCAAGTGTTGCCCGGTGGTTGAGGCTGTGTTCCGCAGCCGCCCTGGTTGATGCAATCGTCGACCGGCGGTGGCGGGTTCGTGGTAACCGGCGGATCGCCCGGATTGACAGGGTTGCCGCCATTGCCGGCGCCCGGGGCCGATACCGGGCTGTCCGGTTCGATGGCGTCGGACTGCATCTGCAAGGTCACGTGCGTGACCACCGGCACCAGGCCG
>NZ_LMLM01000019.1:0-7527 GCF_001421905.1 Duganella sp. Leaf61 | reverse complement strand
GTATGAAGCGTTTAGCTTGTTTCGTCAACCTTCTTTTCCGTACTTTTTTACCTTCGCTTCACTCTGCATTTGCATGCGGTGTTCTGCGAGGGGGCGAATTATAGCCAAGCATCCGCCCCGTCGGCAAGTATTTTTTGAAGGCTGTAAAACTACGCCTCAACCGGTCCCCTGGACGCCGGAGCCAATTGCGCCAACTCCTCGTCCGTGAACAGGCGCGACCTGGTGAGAAAGCGCCGGCCGGTGCCGTTATCGAGTGAGAACATGCCGCCGTTGCCATCGACCACGTCGATGAGCAACTGCGTATGTTCCCAGTAGGCGAATTGCTCGCTACCCATGTAGAACGGTGCACCCTCGAGTTCGCCCAAAAACACATCGGTATCGGAGATGGCAAACTCGCCGGCCGCGTAGCACATCGGTGCGCTGCCATCGCAACAGCCGCCCGACTGGAAAAACATCAGCGGGCCATGCCGTGCGCGCAGCGTGGCCAGCATCTCGCGCGCTGCCGGGGTGGCCGTTACCCTTGCGATGGCGTCGCTCATCGCCGCCCCCTAGAAGAAGCCGAGCGCATTGGGGCTGTACGACACCAGCAGGTTCTTGGTTTGCTGGTAGTGATCAAGCATCATCTTGTGATTCTCGCGGCCGATGCCCGATTGCTTGTAACCGCCGAACGCGGCATGGGCCGGATACAGGTGGTAGCAGTTGGTCCACACGCGGCCCGCCTGGATGGCGCGGCCCACCCGGAACGCGCGTGAACCGTCGCGCGTCCACAGCCCGGCGCCCAGGCCGTACAAGGTATCGTTGGCGATGCGCAGCGCGTCTTCCTCGTCCTTGAACGTGGTGACCGATACCACCGGGCCGAAGATCTCTTCCTGGAAAATGCGCATGCTGTTCTCGCCCTTGAACACCGTGGGACGCACGTAATACCCTTCCCGCAGATCACCGCCCTGGACGTTGCGCTCACCGCCAGCCAGTACCTCGGCGCCCTCCTGCTTGCCGATGTCGATGTACGACAGGATTTTTTCCAGCTGCTCTTGCGAGGCTTGGGCGCCAAGCATGGTACCGGCGTCGAGCGGATTGCCCTGCTTGATGGCGGCCACGCGGGCCAGTGCGCGTTCGATGAATGGCTCGTAGATCGATTCTTCGATCAGCACGCGCGACGGGCACGTGCACACCTCGCCCTGGTTCAGCGCGAACATGGCAAAGCCTTCCAGGCATTTGTCGAAGAAGGCGTCGTCGGCGTCCATCACGTCGGCAAAGAAGATGTTGGGCGATTTGCCACCCAGCTCGAGCGTGACGGGAATCAGGTTTTGCGCTGCGTACTGCATGATCAGGCGGCCGGTGCCAGTTTCTCCGGTAAAGGCGATCTTGGCGATGCGCTTGTTTGATGCCAGCGGCTTGCCGGCCTCCAGGCCATAGCCGTTGACGATGTTGAGCACGCCTGGCGGCAGCAGGTCGCCGATCATCTCGATCAATACCATGATCGAAGCCGGCGTTTGCTCGGCCGGTTTCAGCACCACGCAATTGCCGGCTGCGAGCGCCGGCGCCAGCTTCCACACTGCCATCAGGATCGGAAAATTCCACGGGATGATCTGGCCGACCACGCCCAGCGGCTCGTGGAAGTGGTACGCATAGGTTTCCGAATCGATCTGCGCGACCGAGCCTTCCTGGGCGCGGATGCAGCCAGCAAAATACCGGAAGTGATCGATCGCCAGCGGGATGTCGGCATTGGTGGTTTCGCGGATCGGCTTGCCGTTGTCGATGGTCTCGGCCGTGGCCAGCACGGCCAGGTTGGCTTCCATGCGGTCGGCGATCTTGTTGAGGATATTGGCACGCTCGGCTTGCGAGGTCTTGCCCCAGGCAACCTTGGCAGCATGGGCGGCGTCCAGCGCCAGTTCCACGTCATCGGCCGTGGAGCGCGCCACTTCGCAAAACACCTGGCCCGTGATCGGCGTAATGTTGCCGAAATATTCGCCCTTGACCGGGGCGACGAACTTGCCGCCGATGTAGTTGTCGTAGCGTTGCCTGAACGGATTGGCTACGCCAAGTTTGCTGATGTCTGCCAGATTCATGTCGTCCTCTTTCTCGTTGGATGTCATCAAAAATGCGGAAATTACGGTCCTGCCTTGATCGTACAAACGGTGAGACATCTACCCTGCCACAACTGGGCAGTAGGCGGCGCACGCTGCGGTCATGGTGCAGCGCACCGCAGCGGCGCGGTGAGCAGGATGGCAACGGCTACTTTATGATGGCGGCAACTTGTCACACCATCCGGAGTCTTTATGCAGCAGTACCCTGTTCGCTGGAACGCCATCGCCGCGCTGGTCGCGCTGGGCGGCGCCACTGTCACCTTCGCCCGGGCGGAGGAAGCGGCGCCCTTGCCGGTCGCCGACGTGGTGGTGGTCAGCGCCACCCGCATCGGTCATACCGTCTTCGACATGCCGGCCTCGATCGACGTAATCGACGCCGGCCGCATCCAGCAAAGCCAGCCGCGCGTGAACGCGAGCGAAGCATTGGCTGCCGTACCGGGGCTGGTGGCGCAGAACCGCCAGAACTATGCGCAGGACTTGCAGATCTCGTCGCGCGGCTTCGGCGCCCGGTCCACCTTCGGTGTGCGCGGCGTGCGCCTGATCGCCGACGGCATCCCGGCCAGCATGCCCGACGGCCAGGGCCAGGCCGCCACCTTCAACCTCGACATGGCCGAACGCATCGAAGTGCTGCGCGGGCCGTTTTCCGCAATCTACGGCAACCACTCGGGCGGCGTGATCCAGCTTTTTACGCGCGATGGCAAAGGCGCGCCCACCATCGAAACCAGCGTCAGTGCCGGCAGCTACGGCAGCCGCAAGGCAGATGTGAATGCCCAGGGCAAGCAAGGCACGGTGGGCTATGTGCTCGACGCGTCGCGCTTCGAGACCGACGGCTACCGCGCCCACAGCGCCGCCACCCGCGACCAGGCATTCGCCAAGCTGACGCTGGCGCCCGTCGATAACGCCAAGCTGACCATCGTCGCCAACGGCCTGCGCCAGAAAGACACGCAAGATCCGCTGGGCGTGTCGTGGGCCACGTACCAGCGCGATCCGCGCGCCGGCGAGACCGATGCGTCCGACACCCAAACACCGAAACGCACGCTGGCCGATCGCTACGACACCCGCAAAAGCATCGATCACCAGCAAATCGGCGCCAACTGGGAACAGCAATTCGGCGACGACCGCTTGCGCGTGATGGTCTATGGCGGTAATCGCCAGGTGATCCAGTACCAGTCGTTCTCGCGCGCGTTCCAGGCCCCCGCCACGCACTCGGGCGGCGTGATCGATTTCGACCGCGATTTCTACGGCGCCGATGTCAGCTGGACCCACGTCAGTCAGTTGGGCGGCGGCACATTGAGCACCACGTTCGGCGTGGAATATGGCCGCTCCAGCGACGACCGCAAGGGCTACGAGAACTACATCGGCCCCCAGTTCGGCGTGAAAGGCGCGTTGCGCCGCGACGAGCAGGACGTGGTATCGAATCTCGACCCGTACCTGCAGACGGAATGGCAGGCGGGCGACTGGATGCTGAGCGCAGGCGTGCGCCGTAGCACCGTCAAAGTCTCGGTCGATGACCGCTTTGCCAGCAACGGCATCGACAGCGGCAACCTCGAATTCAGTCACACCACACCCGTGCTGGGCGTGTTGTACCGGGTATCACCGATGGTCAATGTGTACGCCAGCGCCGCGCGCGGTTTCGAAACACCGACGCTCAACGAACTGTTTTACTCCAGCGCGGGCGGCTTCAACTTCGGTCTGAAGCCGGCGCAGAGCACGCACCTGGAAACCGGCATCAAGACCAAACTGGACCAGCGCACCAGCCTGAATGCCGCCGTCTTCCAGGTGCGCACCAGCGACGAGGTGGTGGTGGACAGCAGCGGCGGCGGCCGTACCAGCTACCGCAACGCCAGCAAGACGCTGCGGCGGGGACTCGAAGTATCGCTCGACTCAACGTGGCAATATGGCCTGAGTACCCGCGTGGCGCTCACCGCATTGCGCGCCACATACGACCAGGCCTTTGGCGCCGTACCGGAAGGCAGCCGCCTGCCCGGCGTGCCAAAAGCCAATGTGTATGCCGAGCTGGCGTGGAAGGACAGCGCCGACCGCTTCGGCGCCGCACTGGAAGGCATCGCCACCAGCAAGATTGTCGCGGACGACGCCAACGCCGACCAGGCCGCCCCCGGCTACGGCATCGTCAACGCGCGCGTGAGCGCCAACCAGCAGTGGAACGGCTGGCGCTTCAAGCAGTTCGCGCGCCTGAACAACCTGCTCGACAAAAACTATGTCGGCTCGGTGATCGTGGGCGATACCAATAAACGCTATTACGAGGCGGCGCCGCAGCGCAACTGGCTGCTGGGCGTGAGCGCGGCTTACCAGTTTTAAGACCGCACCGGAGAAGTTAAAAAAAGAGTAACCTTGGGCATACCGTAATTTCAGGAATGCCCATGAATCTCCGCGTTGCGATACTTGCGCTGGCCGACCGCCACAACCTGACGCCCGATGCCGGCCGCCGGCTGAAAGAGCTGGCCGCACTCGATGCGCCGCCGCCATCGCTGCTGCGCTACCTGCCGTTCGGCATGGCGGTACTGGCAGCGGTACTGGCTGGATTGGGCATCGTATTCTGGGTAGCCGCCAATTGGGACGCGTTGCCGCGCACTGCGCGCTTTGCCCTGCTTGAAGCGACCGTGCTGGTCACCTTGCTGGGCGCGTGGCGCGTGCCGGCCGCCCGCATTCCTTTTGCCGTGCTCGGCTTTATCGCCTGCGGCGGCCTGTTCGCCTATTTCGGCCAGACGTACCAGACCGGCGCCGATCCCTGGCAATTGTTTGCGCTATGGGCCGCGTTGACGTTGCCACTGTGCCTGGCCGTGCGGCATGACGTGCTATGGGTGGCGTGGGTAGTCGTGGCGCTCACTGCCGCCCAGCTGTTGGCGCAGGTGCGCAGCAACGGCTGGTGGTGGAATACCGAGATCTCGCTGGCCGACAGCCTCGGTTCCTGGGTACCGGCCATGGCGCTGGCGTTCTTCTTCAAGCTCGCGCCGTCCGCATGGACAGGCGCAGGGGCGTGGCCGGTGCGCTTGAGCATGATCTACGCCATCATCGGCCTGGCCACCATGTCGGTGCGCAGCCTGTTTTCCACCGGCGACAGCAGCTTTTACCCGGTCTCGCTGCTGATCATGGCAGGGCTTGCAATCACCTTCAGCCGGCGCGGCCTGTTCGATCTTTTTGTGCTCAGCGCGCTGGGCCTGGGCGCCAACGTCCTGCTGGTGTGCGGCATGGCGCAACTGCTGCTGGGCGTGCGCAGCAATGAAATCGGCGCCCTGCTGCTGATCGGCTGCGTCTCCGCCGCCCTGCTGGCCGGCACCGTCAAACTGATCGTCCACCTGGCGCGCGTGCAACACGGGGAGCACATCGTATGAGCAAGCGCTTGCAACACCTGATCGATACGGCAACCGCCCAAGGTATTCTCCCCCGCGACACCGCGCCCAAGGCAGCGGCACGGCCATGGCCGGTGGTGCTGATGACCGGACTCGGCGCCTGGCTCGCCGCTGTGCCGCTCCTGGCCGTGTTGTTCATGCTCTTCGGCAGTGCGCTCGAAACCGGCGTGCTGTGCTATGTGTTTGGCGCCGGCTTTCTGTTCGGGGCCGTGCGCGTGCTGCGCTCGAACACGGTGTCACCGTTTGTCGAGCAGCTGGGATTGCCGGTGCTGCTGGTCGGTGGCATGCTGCTGGTGTTCGGGCTGTTGCGCGACATGCCATATATCGCCGCCGAAGGGTTGCTGCTGGTGATCGTGATCGGCACGGCGTGGCTGGTACCGCAGCACTGGTTGCGCGTGTTGTTCGGTGCGCTGGCCGGCGCGATTTTCATCTTGATGAACACGCCGCATCAAAGTTCCGGGCAATTCCACCTTTGGGCCGGTATCCAGTTGGCGTTGGTGCTGTGGCTGATCGCCGTCTTCCTTGCCGACAGCCATGCGCCGTCGCGCCGGCGCGCACACAAGATGATCGTGCTCGAGACCATGTCCAACGGCTGGATTTTGCTCACGTTGGCAGCACTGGCCTACGATTCCGGCTCGACCTTCCTGGCGCCGGTGGCGCTCGGCCATGTGCGCGACGCGGGGGCAACCGCCGATTCGTCATATTCCATGGTCAAGGCACTGTCCGCCGTCATGGCAATCGCGGGCGCCGGCTGGCTCGGCCATCGCTGGACGGTCTTGCGCGCGCCCCGTTATGCAGCGGCCGCCGCCATTCTTGCCATACTGTCCTGGCTGGTGCCAGGACTGGGAGCAGCACTGCTGGTACTGGCAGTCTGCGTCGGCAGCGGTCGTTGGCGACTGGCGGTGGCCAGCGCGGTGGCAGCAGGCTGGATCATCGGCACATTTTATTATCAGCTCGACGTGACGCTGGCCAGCAAGGCCGCGATCATGGTCGGCATGGGCGCGGCAGTTGGCGTGATTGCGTGGCTTGGTCGCCCAGTCAGCCAGACGGTTAGCCAGTCCGCCGGCGTGCCGCCAATTGCCGCGCCTGGCATTGGATCGCCGGCATTAACCACCACGCGCACCCAGCTGGCGGGCATTGCCGCCACGCTGTTGCTTACGCTGGTGGTGGCCAACGGGGCGATCTGGCAAAAGCAAGCGCTGATCAGCAGCGGTCGCCCGATATTTATCGCCCTGGCGCCGGCCGATCCGCGTTCGCTGATGCAGGGCGACTACATGACGCTCAATTTCCAGTTGCCAGTCGTGGAGAATTTGCGAACCGCGCGCCGCGCACAGGTGATCGCCAAGGTCGATGAACGAGGCGTGGCGGTCATGCAGGGCCTGGCTACCGGACAAGCGCTGGCAGCCGATGAAATCGTGATCGAGCTGCTGCAAACGGGCAGTGGTTTGCGGCCGGCCACCGATGCCTGGTATTTCAAGGAAGGTGAAACGCAGCGCTGGAGCGGCGCCAAATACGGGGAATTCAGAATCGACGGCAAAGGAAGAGCGCTGCTGGTCAATCTACGCGGTCCGGATCTGGAGCCCTTATAAAATGGCTCGGGAATGAAAAAAGCCCCACCAGCGTTGCGCGCTCGGTGGGGCTTTTAAGTATAACTAGCTTGACGATAACCTACTTTCACACTGGTTGCAGCACTATCATCGGCGCAAAGTCGTTTCACGGTCCTGTTCGGGATGGGAAGGGGTGGGACCGACTTGCTATGGTCANCCTACTTTCACACTGGTTGCAGCACTATCATCGGCGCAAAGTCGTTTCACGGTCCTGTTCGGGATGGGAAGGGGTGGGACCGACTTGCTATGGTCATCAAGCATTGACCGGTACTACGGGCGTCGCGTCTTTTTCCGCGCCGCTTTAACAAATTAGGGGTGAAAAAGCCCCGCCTGGATCACCTTGGGATCACCACAACGGGGCTGTTTCTATATAACTAGCCTGACGATAACCTACTTTCACACTGGTTGCAGCACTATCATCGGCGCAAAGTCGTTTCACGGTCCTGTTCGGGATGGGAAGGG
>NZ_LMLM01000018.1:0-8272 GCF_001421905.1 Duganella sp. Leaf61 | reverse complement strand
ACATTTGATATTTTAAGTATCACGCTGCAAGCAGCGTGTGCACTGTCATCAAACGTCCACACTTATCGACTGTTAATTTTTAAAGAACTTATTCGGTACTGCGTTTCGCGTCGATCGTTTTGTCTGCCGCGAAGAAGAAAGAGTATGAAGCGTTTAGCTTGTTTCGTCAACCTTCTTTTTTTCTCGCTTCGTTCAACACTCAGTTATAACTTCGATGCTGTGTTCTGCGAGGGGGCGAATTATAGGCCTGCCCGCAGGGGCTTGGCAAGCATTTTTCTGGCGACGTCCGACAAAATAATCATGGCCAGCGCCGCCGCGCCCACACCCATCAATATCCGGTGGTCGCCGCCGCTCTGCGCGAACAAATACGAATAGCCGTAACCGGCCAATGCCTGCATCAGTGCGAACACCGTAGTGGCCTTGCTCCAGACGATGTTTTGTCCATGGGCGTCGCCCGGCAAGATGCGGTGCAGCCGCGCAAGTGTAATCGGCGGCACGCCTGGCGGATAGGAACCGATCACCAAGGTCGCCAGCATCAGCACCAGGTGGTGCGTCGAAAACATCATCAGCACTACCGCGCCGATTTGCAGCCAGGTCATCAGGTGGCTGGTGGCCGAGGCGCCCAGGCGATCGGACATCCAGCCATAGGCCATCGGGCCGATCATGGCGCCCACGCCATAGACGATCCAGAACAGCGCCGCCTCGTGCGAACCCCAGCCGAGTCCACGCGCCACGTAATCGACCAGGAACATCATCAACGGCACCAGGCCCACGGCCATCAGCGCATATTGCACATACAGCAGCATGAGTTCGGAACGCTCGCCCGCTTCCATGGTGACGGCGGCCTGCCCTACTGGCGGATGAGTGTGTACCGCATGCGGCCAGCACGCCCAGCTTGCAATGGTCAGCAGCAGCGACAAGACGCCGAGCCCGAGCCAGGTGGCCCGCATGCCGACATCGAGCAACAACGGCACCAGCGTGCCCGACATGGCAATACCTACGCCGATGCCAAGAAAAATGGCGCCGCTGGCCATGCCCTTGCGCGCGGCCGGCACGTGCGGCAAGACGCTCGATGCGGCCAGCACCATGATCACACCGCCCGACACGCCCGAGAGCAGGCGCCAGACGAAGAACCAGCCCACCGATAACGGAAACGCGCAGGCAAAGAATGCCAGCGACGTCAGCACCATCATCGCCCGCAAGGCGGACCTGGCGCCATAGCGGCGCGACAGAGGCCGGCCCAGCAAAGCGCCCACCAGGTATCCGACCAGGTTGGCCGCACCCAGGTACACCACGTCGCTGGCGACAAACCAGTGCGCCTCGATCATCGGCGGGATGAGCGGCGTGTACGCAAAGCGCGCCAGCCCGATGCCTACCAGGCTGGCGCACAGGCCGGCAAATATGGCACGCGCGGTGGCGGCCCGATCTTCGACAATATCCATTCACAGCTCCTCACGATGTTTGACAGCATAGTCAAACTTGACAGCGGTGTCAAGAATGCCGATAATCGGCTCATGGCTGGCATAAAACAATTCAATGAAGAGGAAGCGCTGGAGCGTGCGATGCACGTGTTCTGGCACCGCGGCTATGGTGCGACGTCGATGCAGGAGCTGGCGCAGGCCACCGGCGTGCTGCGCGGTTCGCTCTACAACGCCTATGGCGACAAGCAGGCGATTTTCCTGCTGGCGTTTGCGCGCTACCAGCGCCGCTATCTGGAGACAGTGCGCGAGCACATGCAACTGTCCGATCCGGTGGCGGCACTGCGTGCTTACTTTACCTACGTGATCAAGTCGATGTCGGAGCTGGCGCCGGGGCGGGATGAAGACGCGGCGCCGCGCACGCGCGGCTGTCTCACCACCAAGATCGCCACGGACGAAACCGCCATGGACGAGCCGGTGCGTAATGCCTTGCGCGGCATGCTGGAAGGATTGGGCCTGGTACTGGAAGAACGGCTGGCCGCGCCCGATGCGGTAGCGCGGCTGCGCCTGTCACCGCAAGACGCCGCCCGCCTGCTGGTCACTTTTACGCGGGGCAATGTGGTGATGGAGCGTATCTACCACGGCCCGGAACAACTGCAGGCCACGGCCGACAGCCTGATACAACTACTGTTTGAAGAAGATTCAACTCAAGCGTTATGAATCACGGCATCGACGCGCTTGTGCACGTCTTCGGCAAACGCCAGGAACGCTGCCATTTCGGTCGGCTGATTGACATCGAGCGCATACCATTCCGCCGAGCCACCCGCCTTGCGGATCTCGTTGACCAGGCCCTGCAAGCGGTTCGAGCGGCGCGCGCCCAGCACCACGTGGTGGCCCTGCTGCGCCAGCTGGCGCGCCGTGGCCGGTCCGCTGCCCCGGCTGGCGCCGGCAATCAGGATGACTTTACGCTGTAACGGTGGGTTCATGATGCGGTCCTTTCCCTGGCAATGACACGAGCATGCATCTTACGGCTGCGTGCCGATGCTGCAAATGCACATGGCTATGCGATTCTTGCCTAATCCTATACCTCAATCGCCAGGTCATGGCGGCCCTGCGTCTTTTGATGGATCATTCCTATTCATGAGCGCATTAAAGGAAATGACGTGGACCGCCTGATCGAACTGCATCGCCAACTGGCCCGGCACGATGGCTATACCGACACCGCTGTGGCCGCCGTGCGCCTGACGCGCGCCACCCAGAACGTGGCCAAGACGCCGGTGATGTCGGAGCCGTGTATCGCCATTGCGCTGCAGGGCCGCAAGCGCGCCTTCTTCGGCACCGATGTGCTGCAATTCGACGCCAACCAGTACCTGGTGGTGGCCATTCCGATGCCTTTCTCCAGCGCGACGGACGCCACGCCGGAGGAACCATTCCTGGGCCTGACAATACAGGTTGACCGCACCACCCTGGCCGACCTGATGTTTGCCATCGACCAAACCGATAATGAAATGCCTGCCGCACCCAAGGGCATGATGACCACGCGCATGGATGCGCGCCTGCGCGATACCGTGCTGCGCCTGCTCGAAACGCTCAACTCGCCGCTGGAAGCGCGCGTACTGGGACCGGCCATCGTGCGCGAGATCTGTTTCCGCGTGCTGATGGGCGAACAAGGCGCGGCGATGCGCGCGGCGCTCACCAGCCAGGGCCAGTTCGGCCGTATCGCCAAAGCGCTGCGCCGCATCCACGCCGACTACGCGGCCAGCATCGATGTCGGCATGCTGGCGGCCGAAGCCAATATGAGCGTGCCCGCCTTCCACGTGCATTTCAAATCGGTCACGCACTGCTCGCCGATCCAGTACGTGAAATCGGCGCGCCTGCACCAGGCACGCCTGCTGATGGCGCGCAACGACATGACCGCCCAGGCAGCCTGCGCCCAGGTCGGTTACGAAAGCCCGTCCCAGTTCAGCCGCGAATTCAAGCGCTTTTTCGGCCGCAGTCCCGGCGAGGAAGCCGATGTGTTGCGCCGCTACCTCGCGCCACCGGTGATTGAACCGGCGCAGTTGCTTTAAAAATAATTCCAGATTAGCATGGTTGTCTGGCGGCATTGCAAGTGAGGCAGTGCCACCCCTGACAACTACAGAGGAACAGCATGCGACGTTTTATTCTCATCCTGGCAGCGCTGGCGGTTACGCCCGCCGTCACCATTGCCGCCCCATTCGAACCGGGCGCCTATATCGCGCTGGACATCGGCGGCGCATCAACGTCATCGAAATATGCAGCGGACGGCGATGACCTTTCATTCGGCGGCAAGGTCGGCTATCAATACACGCGCAATTTCGGCTTCGATGTCTATGCCCGCAGTTTGAGCTTTATTTCCAATTCAGGTGTCTTTAGCGAACGCGGCCTCTATCCCGATCAGACTGTTGGTATCGCCGCGCAAGGCACTATGCCACTCAACGAAAGCTTCAGTCTGTTCGGCCGCGCCGGCATCGGTCGCACCAGCTTGAAAGGCAATCGCTCGGGGATGAAGGACAAGGAAGAGACAGACGGCCTGGTGGGCGTCGGCTTGAGCTATCACTTCAACCGCCAATGGTCGATCAACCTGGAAGGCAGTTACCTGACCAAGACCGAGATCAAGATGTATTCGTTTGGCGGCCGCTTCCAGTTCTAACAGCTCCCGACAAAAACTCCAACGCTGCGTTGCCGGTCCTCGCCGCATAACCGCTCCGAGACCACTCGCACCAGGTGCCGCTCGCCCATCGCTTCGAATTCGAAGCGTACCGGCAAGAAGCGGGCGATCACCTGGGCGTTGGTCAGTGCGTGCAATGACAGCGCGTCGGTGGTGAAGCTGCCGGCGCCGGCCAGCGCCATGGGCAGCATGAGCTGGTCCGCCAGCCACTCGCTCACTGCCGCGCCGGAGGCGATGTAGCGGCGCGCACGCTCCAGCGTCTGTTTCGCCACGGTTTCGGCGCGCACCATTTTTTCGCCGAAGCCGGCAAACACTTCCGTCACATGCTGGTGTTCAAGCGTGAGCAACACCACGTTGCCTGGCCCCATTTCCAGCGGCAGCCGATGGCACAGCAGGTGCGCGTCGCCCCAGCCCATGCCTTGGCCGATGCATTCCAGTTCGCGCCTGGCCACCGACTCGGGCACGCCCGCCACAAAACTTTCCGCATAGCCGTGCAGACGCGTTCCCCGCTCAGTCAACTCCAGCGCCCGCAAGCCGGCGCATGGCTGCACGGTCGCGACCAGTTCACCGCCTCCGGCCGGGTAAAAGCCAAAGCGCCGCAAAGTGAAATCCACCTCGGCGCCCATCGCCGCCAGCACCCGGCCATAGGCGCGCTCGATAAAGTGCGATGGCGGCGCCATCGCATTATGGGTGCCGCCAGTGACCGTCAACTGCGATGGCTGCCCGGCAAACAGCAGCGCAGGCAATACGGTCTGCAACACCAGCGTGGAACTGCCGGCGGTGCCGATCGCAAACGCGTAATCGCCGGCGCGGATGGCGCCCGGCACGAACGCCAGCGTTTGCGCGCCGACCGCCACGTCGCCCACGTCGGCGCCGCATATGCGCGCAGCTGCCTGCACCGCCACCAGGTGCTGGCGCAGCAAGCCCGGCCGGGACCGTCCCGCGCGGATATTGGTGATACGAAACGGCTGGCCGGTAATCATCGACAGGCTCAGCGCCGTGCGCAATATCTGGCCGCCGCCCTCGCCTGCCGCTCCGTCCAGTTCTATCATGCTCATCTTTATCCTTTCACGCACACGACCTGCTTGAGAGTGTGCACCACTTCCACCAGGTCGCGCTGGGCGTGCATGACCGCATCGATATCCTTGTAGGCCATCGGGATCTCGTCCACCACGCTGGCATCCTTGCGGCATTCCACGCCGGACGTGGCGCGCGCGTGGTCATCAGCGTTGAAGCGGCGCTTGGCCTCGTTGCGGCTCATGGTGCGGCCGGCGCCGTGGCTGCAGCTGTTAAAACTTTCTTCGTTGCCTTTACCTCGCACGATAAAACTCTTGGCGCCCATCGAGCCCGGAATGATGCCCAGCTCGCCCGGCCGCGCCGACACCGCGCCCTTGCGGGTGATCAGCACATCCTTGCCGAAGTGCCGCTCGCGCTGCACATAATTGTGGTGGCAGTTGACGGCCTCCACGTGGGTCTCGAACGGCTTGGTGATGATGGTGCGCACCGCCGCAATCAGGTTGTGCATCATCACTTCGCGGTTGGTGCGGGCGAAGCGCTGGGCCCAGCCCACGGCCTCGACATAATCCTGGTAGTGGGTGGTGCCTTCTTCCAGGTACGCCAGGTCGTCGTCGGGCAGGTTGATGAAGTGGGTGCGCATATCTTTCTTGGCGAGCTCAATGAAGTGGCTGCCGATGGCATTACCCACGCCGCGCGAGCCCGAGTGCAGCATGAACCACACGGCGCCGGTTTCATCGAGGCACACTTCGATGAAGTGGTTGCCGCCTCCCAGCGTACCCAGGTGCCGGTAGTTGTTGGTCTTGCTCAGCTTGGGCGTCTTCTGGCAAATTACATCGAACTCGTCCTTGAGCTGCGCCCAGGCCGCATCGACCGGTGCTGGCGGCGTGTTCCAGCTACCCTCGTCGCGGCCGCGATGGCTGCGGGTCTTTGGCGACATACCGTGGGGAATGGCGCGCTCGATGGCGCTGCGCAGCGGTCCCAGGTTGTCTGGCAGATCGTTGGCATTGAGCGTGGTCTTCGCTGCCATCATGCCGCAACCGATATCAACGCCCACCGCTGCCGGAATGATGGCGCCCAGCGTCGGGATCACGCTGCCGATGGTCGAACCCTTGCCCAGGTGGACGTCCGGCATCACTGCAATGTGCTTGTAGATGAACGGCATGCGGGCGGTGTTGGCGAGCTGCTGCTTGGCCGATTCCTCCACTGGTACGCCCTGGGTCCACATCTTGATCGGGCTGCCGTTGCCGGTGTCGAGGGTGTCGTAATTGAGCTTTTCCATTTTCTTCTCTTTCATTTTTATCTTTGGGTAAGCGTTTTATTGCAAACGCCATGCCAGCTTGTAGGAGATGCGGAACTATTTTTATAAGTCATTGAATCAATACGATAATTTTTCTTTTTGGCGTCTTTTACTCACGTTTGGCCGAAATCATCAGGCATAATTACTTATCCTGATTTATAAGAATTTATCCATGAAAATCAAACGTAAAGTGGTGATCGGCTTTGTCGGCAGCCAGCTCGACAGCGGCCAACGCACCGACCGCTGGGAGAAATGGCGACCCAGCGTCTCGCTCACGCAGCACGACGACCTGGTGATCGATCGTTTCGAATTGCTCTACAACGGCAAATTCAGGGACTTGAGCGAACGCGTGGCGCGTGACATCGCCACCGTGTCGCCCGAAACTGTGGTCGCCATCCACGAGATACCGATGCGCGACGCGTGGGACTTCGAGGATGTGTATGGGGCGCTGTTCGATTTTGCCAAGAACTATCCTTTCGACACCGAGCACGAAGACTACTGGATCCATATCACCACCGGTACCCACGTGGTGCAAATCTGCTTGTTCCTGCTGACCGAGGCGCGCTACCTGCCCGGCCGGCTGCTGCAGACGTCGCCGCCCCGGCGCGGCGGCGACCAGGCCGGCTACCAGCTGATCGATCTCGATCTCTCGCGCTACGACCAGATCGCCCAGCGCTTTTCCAGCGAACAAGCCGAAGGCGTGGCGTTCTTGAAATCAGGCATCCCCACCCGCAATGCCAGCTTCAACACCATGATCGAGGAAATCGAAAAAGTGGCCATAAAATCGCGCGCACCGATGCTGTTGATGGGCCCGACCGGCGCCGGCAAATCGTTTCTGGCACGACGCGTATTCGAACTGAAAAAGAATCGCCATCAGCTCGACGGCAAGTTTGTCGAGCTGAACTGCGCCACCGTGCACGGCGACGGCGCGGCGTCCACCTTATTCGGCCATATCAAGGGGGCTTTTACCGGTGCAGCCAGCAATCGGCCAGGGCTGCTGCGCAGCGCTCACAAGGGCTTGCTGTTCCTTGATGAAATAGGAGAACTGGGCCTGAACGAGCAAGCGATGCTGCTCAAGGCACTGGAAGAAAAGCGCTTTCTGCCAGTGGGCAGCGACGACGAAGTGGCCAGCGACTTCCAGCTGATCGCCGGCACCAACCGCGACCTGGGCGCCGAGGTTCTGGCCGGCCGCTTCCGCGAGGATTTATATGCGCGCATCAACCTGTGGACCTATTCGCTGCCAAGGTTGGCCGAGCGGCCCGAGGATATCGAGCCCAATGTCGATTTCCAGTTGGCGCTGTTTGCCATGGAAAGTGGCGAGAAAGTCAGCTTCAACAAGGAAGCACGTACCCGCTACATGCGCTTTGCCACGTCGGGCGAGGCGGTATGGGATGGTAATTTCCGCGACCTGGCAGCCTCGGTCACCCGGCTGGCCACGCTGTCGGATGCCGGCCGTATCACCGACGCGCAAGTGATGGACGAAATCGCGCGCCTGAAACGGCTATGGCGACACAGCGCACAGCCAGAGTTGAACGGACTGGATTTGTTCGATACCATGCAGCTGGAAGCAGTGATTGCCGTCTGCCGGCAATCGAAATCGCTGTCGGATGCCGGCCGCAAGTTATACGCGGTATCGCGCAATGCCAAGGCCAAGCCCAACGATGCCGATCGCCTGAAGAAATACCTGGCCAGGTTTGACCTGCATTGGGATACGCTCTGAAATGCGAAAAACCCCGCCAGGATCACCTGACGGGGTTTTTCTATATAACTAGCCTGACGATAACCTACTTTCACACTGGTTGCAGCACTATCATCGGCGCAAAGTCGTTTCACGGTCCTGTTCGGGATGGG
>NZ_LMLM01000017.1:0-8907 GCF_001421905.1 Duganella sp. Leaf61 | reverse complement strand
TGGCGCTCGTCGGCCAGGCGCACCAGGCAGGCGCGCACCAGCGGACCGCTGGCGAGGTCAAACGGGGCGCCGGCTTCGTGGGCTGCCAGGCGCTGTAATTCGAGATCCGGCTGCGCCACAGCACGTAAGTCATGCTCGGTCAGCACGCAGCCGCTGTCCGCTGCGGCGATGCGCTGGACGGGACTGCCATCGACAGCGTCGAACGTCGTGCGCAGCGCTTCGTGGCGCGCAACGATACGGTCGAGCGCACGCACCAGCGCGGCCCGGTCCAAATTGCCGTTCAACTGCAGGCCGTACGGAATATGATAGGCCCCGCTGCCGCCATCCATCTGCGCCAGGAACCACAGGCGTTGCTGGGCGAACGACAGAATGGCGCGCTCGGCGTCATCCGCCGGCGCGATAGCCGGCGCGCCGGCAGTGGCGTCACCGGTACCGGCGGCAGCTTGCGCTTCGTTCAACAGGCGGGCCAGGTCGCTCAACACCGGTTGTGCAAACACTGCTCCCAGCGGGATGGAGACGCCCAGGTGGTGGCGCAGACGCGAAATCATCTGCACCGCCAGCAGCGAATGTCCGCCCAGCGCGAAGAAATTGGCATGGCGGCTGACCGCGCCGTTCCTGAACAACTCGGTCCAGATGGCTGCCAGCAGCGTTTCTGCGGCGCCTTGCGGCGCTTCGTAATGCTCTTGCACGCACTGCAGCCGGGGTTCGGGCAGCGCCTTGCGATCGAGTTTGCCGTTGGTGGTGAGCGGCAGGCTGTCCAGCTGCATATAGATGGACGGGACCATGAACTCCGGCAGCGAGCGCACCAGGTGCGCACGCAGCGCTTCCACCGCCACCGGCTCCTTGCCCAGCGCACGGCTCGGCACATAGTAGGCGACCAGGCTGGAACCCACGCCGGTATCCCGCACCAGCACCACGGATTCGGCGACACCCGGGTGGGCTGCCAGGCGCGATTCGATCTCGCCAAGTTCGATGCGGAAGCCGCGCAGCTTGACCTGGAAGTCGTTGCGGCCCATGAATTCGATATTGCCGTCCGCCAGGAAGCGGCCCTGGTCGCCGGTCTTGTACATGCGCGCGCCGGACGCGGACGGATCGGCGACAAACGGATCGTGCAGGAAGCGTTCTGCCGTGAGATCCGGGCGCTTCAGGTAGCCGCGCGCAACGCCGTGGCCGCCGATATACAGTTCACCGGTCACGCCCACCGGCACCGGCTGCAAGTGCCGGTCCAGGATATACAGCCTGGTATTGCCGATCGGGCGGCCGATCGGTGCGTTACGCTGCAGCGGCTGCAGGTCGGCGTAGGTGGTGGACAGCACCGTGGCCTCGGTCGGACCATAGGCATTGATGATGCGCAGTCCGGGCACGAGATCGGTCAGGCGCCGCAGTTCCGCTTCGTTGAGCGGCTCCACGCCCACCATGACCTGCCGCAGCGACAGCTCGCGCAGGCGCTGGTCCGGTACTTCGGCCAGGCTGCGGATCAGGAATGGCGGCAGGTAACCGAGGTTGATGCGGTGGCCCACCAGCCAGTCGAGCAGCGGCGCGGCATCGACCCGCACCGGTTCGGGCACCAGCGTCAGGCAGGCGCCGTACGCGTACGGGACGAATACCTCGAACACCGAGGCGTCGAAACCGAAGCTCCCCCAGGCCGAAGCGCGCAGCGGGCCGGCGCCGGCATCGAGCGGATAGCGGCTGGTCCAGTCCAGCACCAGGTTGCACAGGTTGTCGTGGGTGACCATCACTCCCTTGGGAACGCCGGTGGAGCCCGATGTATAAATCAGGTAGGCCAGGTTGTCCGACGCCAGTCCCACCTCCGCCAGCGGCAAGTTGGTGTCCGGGCAGCCATCCCAGGCCGCGTACGCGGCACCCATTTCGATCAGCTGCATGCCGTCCGCGATGGCGGCGTCGCTCCATGCGCGCGCCATGCCGGCGCCGGTGAGCAGCACCACCGATTCGCTGTCGGCCAGCGTGCCCGCCAGGCGGTCGGCCGGATAGGCCGGGTCCAGCGGCACGTAGGCGCCGCCCGCCTTGAGCACGGCCAGCAGCGCCACCACCACGTCCGCGCTGCGGTCGAGGCAAATCGCGGCGCGGCGGTCCGGCCCCACGCCCAGGCTGCGCAGATGATGCGCCAGGCGGTTGGCGCGTGCATTCAGTTGTGCATACGACAGCAGCAGGCCGTCGTGCTCGAGGGCCGGGGCGTTGGGCCGGGATGCGGCGTGCGCCTCGAACAGTTCATGGATGCACAGGCCGCGCGGGAATTCGACCGCCGTGTCGTTCCAGCCCTGCGTGATCAGTTCACGCGACGCCTGGTCCAGCAGCGGCAGGCGGTCCACGGTCTGCTGCTCGTCGGCCACCATGGCGGCCAGCAGTGTGCGCCAGTGGTCAAGGTAGCGCGCCACGGTACCGGGGTCGAACAGCGCGCTGGCATATTCGAGCGTGCCTTCGATGCGGCCGTCACGTTGTTCCAGTGACAGGCTGAGGTCGAATTTTGCGCTGCCGGTAGCTGCGGGAGGCAGCGCCGCACTGGCCACGCCCGCAATCGACAGCAATTCCTGCGGCGTGTTCTGCCACGCGAACGCGACCTGGAACAGCGGGCTGTGGGCCAGGCTGCGCGCCGGGCGCACCTGCTCCACCACCTGTTCGAAAGGAATATCGACGTTTTGCTGGGCTGCCAGCGTGGTGGCTTTTACCTGTTGCAGCAGGCCGGCCACGGTGGGCGCCTGCGATAAATCGACGCGCAGCGCCATCATGTTGACGAAGAAGCCGATCATGTTTTCCAGCTCGCCGCGCGAGCGGTTGGCGTGCGGCGTGCCGATCACCACTTCGTCCTGGCCCGACAGGCGCGCCAGCAGCGTGGCCCAGCTGGCCAGCAGGGTCATGAACAGCGTGGTGCCATGGCGCTGCGACAGCGCCTTGAGCGCCGTTGTCAGGTCGGCGTCGAGGATACAGGCCAGGAAGTCTCCCGCATACTCCTGGCGGGCTGGACGCACGCGGTCGGTGGGCAGTTCCAGCAGCGCCGGGGCGCCGGCCAGGGTCTGTTTCCAGTATTCGCCCTGGGCCGCGATCTGTTCGCGCAGCGCATCGCGCTGCCAGACCGCGTAGTCGGCGTACTGCACCGGCAGCACTGGCAGCGGATCGGCGCCGCCGTCGCGGAAGGCGTTGTACAGCGCGCCCAGTTCCCGTACCAGCACGCCCATCGACCAGCCGTCGGCAACGATGTGGTGCAGCGTAATGAGCAGCACGTGGCGCTGCGCGCCCAGGCGCACCAGGTGGGCCCTGATCAGCGGTCCGGTCTGCAGGTCGAATGGTGTCTGCGCTTCCTGCGCCACGAGCGCGGCCAGCGCCTGTTCCGCCTGCGGATCGGCCGCCAGGTCGCTGCGCACCAGCGCGCAGCCGCAATCGTGCGCGGCGATGCGTTGGCGCGCTTGGCCGTCCACGGTGACGAAGGCGGTGCGCAGCGCTTCGTGGCGCGCCACGATGCGGTCCAGCGCGCGCGCCAGCACTGCGCCGTCCACCGGACCGTCCAGCTGCAGTCCATACGGAATGTGGTAGGCCTGGCTGGCGCCATCCATCTGGGCCAGGAACCACAGGCGCTGCTGGGCAAACGACAAGTTGGCGCGCTCGACGTCGCCGGCGCGCGGAATCGGCGCCAGCATGGTGGACTTGCGTTGCAGCTTGGCGGCCTTGGCAGCCTTCAGCAATTGTTCGCGGGCTTCGATATCCAGACGGTTCAGGTCACTAGTCTTCATTTTGGTTTTACTTTCAGGACGCACTGCATGGCGGTGGAACAGGCCAGGTTCATTGGATTGACAGACAGGATCATTAGAAGCCAGTACCGGAATTTGCAACACTGTCAGGCTTGACAGCGCGTGACGGCAGGCGCTTTGGCGGGAGAAAGGAAGAGGTACAAAAAAAAGCGGCGCCGGAGAGGCGCCGCCACGGCCCGCGTTACGTCAGGCTGCGATATCGGTCCGGCCGGCATAGACGCCGGCCAGTTCATCGAGGTCGAACTGCGCCAGCTGCGCATCGACGATGCTCTCCGCCATGGCCGCCAGGTGCGGCGCCGTGAACACGGCGGACAACCCCAGCTCGATGTCGAAAACGTCGCGGATGCGCGACAGCAGGCGCGCCGCCGACAGCGAATGGCCGCCGAGCGCGAAAAAGTTATCGTAGCGTCCCGACCGCGCGCAGCCCAGCAGCGTGCACCACAAGCCCGCGAGCGTGGTTTCGGTCTCGCCTGCCGGCGCCTCGTAGTCGCCCTGCACCGCAGGCGCGCCGGCGGCGGGCGCAGGCAAGGCCTTGCGATCGAGCTTGCCGTTCGGCGTGAGCGGCAGGGTTGCCATGGCTACCCATGCCGCCGGCAGCATGTAGGCCGGCAGGCGCTCCCGCAGCGCCTCGCGCAGGGTGGCCAGCAAGTCGCCGGTGTCCGCTGCAGCATCGCGCGCCACCACGTACGCGACCAGGCACTTCTCGCCGGCCGCATTGGTATTGGCCACCACCGCCGCGTCGCGTACGCTGGCGTGCTCTCTCAGGCATGCCTCGACCTCCCCGGTTTCGACGCGAAAGCCACGGATTTTCACCTGTGCGTCGTTGCGCCCCAGGTAGTCGACGGTGCCGTCGTCGCGCCATTTCCCGAGGTCGCCGGTGCGGTACATGCGCGCGTCGCCCTCGAGCGAATACGGGTTGGGAACGAAGCTTTCTAGGGTCAGGTCGTGGCGGTTCAGGTAACCGTGCGCCAGCCCGGCGCCGCCGAGGTAGATTTCGCCGGGCACGCCGACCGGCACCGGACGCCGCTGCGCATCGAGTACATACACCTGGGTGTTGCCGATCGGCCGTCCCAGCGGGATAGGGGCCAGGTCCGGCACCTCGCGTATGTCGTGCGTGAGGGCGAAAGTGGTGCTCTCGGTGGGCCCGTAGCCGTTGACCAGGTGCCGGGGCGCACCGCGCCGCACGACACCGGCGATCACCTCCGGATTGAGGGCGTCGCCGCCCACGATCAGGTAGCGCAGTCCGGCAATGGCGTCCGCCAGGTCCTCGGCGAACTGGTTGAACAGGCCCACCGTCATCCACAGTACGCTGATATGCTCTGCGCCCAGTACCGCGCCGAAGCGGCGCACATCGAGCAGCACGTCTTGCGGCACCACCACGCAGCAACCGCCGTTGAGCAGCGCGCCCCATACCTCCATGGTCGATGCGTCGAAGGCAGGATTGGCGGCAAAGGCGATGCGGTCGTCGGGGCCGAAATCGGCATAGTCGTTGTTGAGCACCAGGCGGTTGATCGCGCGATGCGGCACCACCACGCCCTTGGCAAGGCCGGTGGAGCCCGATGTGTACATGATGTAGGCGGCAGCCTCGCCATCGAGCGGCGTGCGCAAATTGCCGCCATCGGACCGGTCAAGGGTGGCGCGGTCGATATCGAGCGTGCCGGTCGCCTCGCTGTCGGGATGCCGAGCGTCGCAGCCGCCGATCACCACGCAAGCGCCGGTGTCGGCGAGGATGAACTGCTTGCGCTCGGACGGAAACGCATTGTCGATCGGGACGTACACGGCGCCGCACTTGAGGATCGCCAGCTGCGCCACGACCAGATCGAGCGAGCGCTCCAGCATGACCGCGACGGTGGAGCCGATTGCCACGCCCTGGCCGCGCAGACAGCGCGCCAAGCGGTTGGCCTGGCGGTTCAAGGCGGCGTAGCTGGTGGTCACTCCCGCATGCACCACGGCCGGCGCATCGGGCGTGAGCTCGGCCCACTCCTCGAACAGTTCGTGCACGCAGCGCTGGGGGCGATAGTCGCTGTCGGTCTGGTTCCATTCGACCAGGATGCGGTGGCGCTCCTGGGTGGTAAGCAGATCTAGGTCGCCGATGGTCTGTTCCTCGCCGCGCACCATGCCGAGCAACAGCATGCGCCAGTGCGAAAAATGGCGCTCCGCCGTGGACCGTTCGAATAGCGACGGTGCGTAGTACCAGGTGCATTCGATGGCGCCGCCCAGGTCGCACACGCTGAGCGCCACTTCGCAACCGGCCATGGCGTCGCTGCTGCCGCTGAGCGCCGGTGCGGAGACGGCATCGAACACGAAGCCGAATTGCGCCGGCAGCAGCGGACCGCCGCGCCCCGCTGCGGAAACCTGCTGTACCTGCGCCGACACCTCACCGAGCAGGCGCTGGACCTGGTCCGCCGACGCCACTTGCAGCGTCACGCGCGCCGGCGCACGCCCCACGATGCGCGTGCCGACGGTAACCCGGTCCTGCGTGGACAGGCGTGCCAGCACGGCGGCAAACGATGCCAGCAAGGTGGTCGACGCCGAAACACCCTGGCGGCCGCTGAGTGACCGGACACCGCGCACGAGCGCGGGTTCGAGCCGGTGCGCGATGGCCGCGCCGAGGCCGGCGCCGCCTGGCGCCGGAACATGGTCGCATGGCAGTTCAATGCGCGGCGGCATGCCGTCGCTATGTATCAGGCTAATAGTGCTCATCAAAATTCCTCTCCATACAGGTCGAGATCCGCCTCGTTGTGCGAGATCATGTGCGCGTACTGTTCGCGCGTGGCGATAAGCTTGAGTTCCTCCATGCATAGTGCTTCGATGCGGCCGATGGCGCCGCAATAGTGGGACAGCAGCCGCGTGGCGCGGCTGCCGGTGCTGTAAATGGCGACATGCAGGCACTGGCCGTGCAGCGTATGCTCGATGGCCAGGGTTTCGCCAGCCAGCAAGCCGGTGGCCGAATGCGGCGCCGGCGCCTCGTCCAGGGTAAAGCGGACCACCGGGCCCGATGGCCCGGCGCCGGCCGGTGGTGCGGGAATGGCGCGATAATGACGCTTGGCCGCTTCCAGCGCCTGCACGATGTCCGCTTCTGGCCGATGCGGCAGCGACAGGCGGCGCAGCGCCAGGAAGCAGCCGACGGTGGCGCCATAATCGATACCGCCTTCGGCATCGCGGGCGTCGCCGCCCACCACCATGTCTGCCGGACCGGTGGCGCCATCCTCTGCGCGCATCAGCAGGAAAGCCGCCAGCAGCAGTTCCATGGTGCGGGTACGGAACGCGCCGTTGGCCAGTACCGGGTTGAACACGACCGAACCGGATGCGGTATCTTCGGTGCGGTGCGCCGCGCTGTTTGCCGCAGGACCGTGCGCCAGCGGCGGCGTGGCGGCGGTTGTGCTGCACAGCCAGCCCGCGTAGGCGGGCCCGCGGCCCAGGTCGAGCGGCAGACGGTCGGTTAGCTGGTCGAGCAAGCGGCCGATATCGGCCTCCAGCACCGTCCACGAACGGGCGTCGCACACCACCCGGTGCAGCGACATCACCAGCGCCGGCACGCCAGCCGGTTGCGAAAGCAGGAACAGCGGGCCGGACGCCGCAATGACAGCTGCGTGCGCATACACCAGCGCGTCCGCCGCCAGGCCGGATTCCGGCGCCGCCTGGTGCACCAGTGCCTGCGGCGGCGCACCGGCAGCCGGGAACCGCAGCCCGCTGGCGTCGAGCGTGCCGCGCAGCGCGTCGTGACGCCGCCACAGGGCGGCGGCCAGTTGTTGCACTGCCACCGGCGCCAGCGCCCGTGGCAGCGTAAACAGCCTGCTTTGCACCAGGTCCGGTGCGTGAATGGCGCCGCCCAGCAGGTAGGCCTGTGCGCTGGTGAGCGGCGATGAATGGCCAGTGGCCGCGCCCTGCGGGCTATCGGCCAGCTGGCCGGCCAATGCGGCAATCGTCTGATGCCTGAACAGGTCGCGCACGGTAAAGGCAAAACCCTGCTGGCGGGCGCGCGCGACCAGCAGCATCGAGGTGATCGAATCGCCGCCCGACGAGAAAAAATTGTCGTCGATGCCGATGCGCTCCGCTTTCAGCACGCTTTGCCACAGGCTGCACAGCGTGGCTTCGATCTCGTTGCGCGGCCCGACATAATCGGACTTGCGCAACTGTGCGGCGGACGGCGGCGGCAGCGCATTGCGGTCCACCTTGCCGGTGCGGGTCAGCGGCAAGGAGTCGACCAGCACGAACAGATCCGGCACCATGTAGTCCGGCAGCACCAGGCATAGCGCTGCGCGGCATGCGGCAGCCAGCTCCTGTTGCGCGGCGGGCGCAGGTGCTGCGCACACCAGGTAAGCCACCAGCCGGACCGGATCCCCCTCTTCCTTCCGGTACGCATTGACCACCGCGTCCTTCACACCGGGCAGCAGGCGCAGCTGCGCTTCCACTTCGCCGGCTTCGATGCGCATGCCGCGCAGCTTGATCTGGTGGTCCTGGCGCCCTTGGTAGGCCAGCCGCCCGTCGGGCAGCCAGCGCGCCAGGTCGCCGGTGCGGTACAGGCGCGCGTCCGGTTCGGCGTTGAAGGGGTCCGCGATGAATCGCGCCGCGCTCAGTTCCGGCTGGCGCAGGTAGCCCAGCGCCAGCCCGGCGCCGCCGATATGCAGCTCGCCCACCGCGCCTTGCGGCAGCAGCGCGCCCTGCGCATCGAGAACATAAGCGCGGTTGTTGGCGATCGGGCGGCCGATGCCGACCACATTTCCCACGCCAGGGCTCACCTCTTCCCAGGTCACGTCCGCGCCCACTTCGGTGGGGGCGGCCGATGCCGACCACATTTCCCACGCCAGGGCTCACCTCTTCCCAGGTCACGTCCGCGCCCACTTCGGTGGAGCCGTAGATATTGAGCAGGCGYGCCTGCGGCAGCGCCGCCTGCACCCGCGCGGCCAGCTGCGCGCCCAGCGGTTCGCCGCTGCTGATGATGAAGCGCAGCGCGAGGCCCTCCAGTCCATCGTGGTCGGCCAGCACATCGAGCAGCGACGGCACCAGCGTGATGCGGCTGATGCGGTACGCGCGCAGCGCCGCCACCAGCTGGTCGATGTCGCGCACCGCCTCGTCGCCGATCACGACCAGCGGCGTGCCCTGCGTGAGCGGCTGGAACACTTCGGCCACGTGGTCGACG
>NZ_LMLM01000016.1:0-11719 GCF_001421905.1 Duganella sp. Leaf61 | reverse complement strand
GGCGCCGGGTACGGCGCCTGAGCGCTGATTTCATGACTCCATCGCCAGCCATCGGCCGCAGCAGAGTCTTTGTCTGGAGTGATTTGAATTATTCAGGCCGGACTAAATAGTGGACACGTCCGTTTCAAGCAACCAGCGCCTGTTTTCTGAAATTCTCAGCGAACGACGTTGGCTATACGTAGCCTAGGCGTGAATGGCGCCGCTGGCGTTGGTAGAAAATCTCAATGTACTCCCTGAATGCCGCTTCCGCGTTGGCCCTTGTGCATACCCCTGATGATGAATCATTTCGTTCTTCAAGCTGCCCCAGAAGCTCTCCATCGGTGCGTTGTCGTAGCAGCTCCCCTGGCGCCTTAGGGGCCGTGCCGCGCTTGGCCGGGCTCACCCAGTTGGCCAACGTCCCTTTGGGCATCACGATGCGCTGCGCCGCTTCCTCTATCGTCAATCCCTGCGCCAGTATCGGTTTGACCGCCTGCCGCCCGGAACTCCGGTGGGTATGTTGGTGATTCATGTTTTCACTCCCTTTGACAAGTTTATCAAATGGAAGTGTCCATTATGTTAGAGTACCTCACTCATTCGCTGCCGTCCTTTCACAGATCAATGCTTAAACCATCGACTATATGATGACGCTCAGGCAGGTGCTGCTGAGGCCTGCTCAGGCACCTTGGTTGCCCCTTCGAGGATGCCGTCTTTGAATTGAAGAAGAATGCGGGCTGGTGCATCGTGCAGTGCCAGAAGGGCAGTGGTGTCCCCGATCATTCGCTCTGCCGCTGCGCCAGTGTTCCGAATCTTTGTCACAGTGTCACCCGCCTGCGTTTTCAGGGCTTCCCGCCGGCGTTCGAGAGTACTCCCGAGGTTGAAGTACGAATCAATGTCCCCGATTTCTCGAGCGATATTCCTGTCAAATTCAGCGGAGAGGTCGGTGTAATCTTGAATCGTCCGCCGAAGAGCACTGAGTCGTGCTTCCTTGAGCATGGGTTCACCCGGGAACAGCGAAAGCACATGCCACGCACAAATCCGGGTTCGGATGCACAACGCGAGGTCAGTCAATAAAGCTTCGTGCTTGCGGATCTTACGCGAGACGCCCCTTGCTAATTCTTCGGTTCCGATCTTGTCCTGTTGTATCCTCGTTGCAAGATCGCTCCGGATTTCCTTAAAGAGGTGCGTCTGGATCGTGAGCAGGTCGCGTTCGCAGCTTTCCAGTTCCACTCGGACGCTCAGTGGAATCTCTCCGTTCGTAAGTGTGGTTTGTGCCTGTTCGAGATAGGCATATGCGGCTTCGATCTGCGCCCTACGTTGATCGTTGAGAAAGCTCGATAGGCTATTGACTCCTTTGGCGATAATGTCGAGTTTCTTACTGATGTCAGCTAAGTGTTTCTGTGCCACGATGACTGACGCCACCTGCCATACGGCACCAGCATTGAGTACGTTCTGAAGTCGGTCCGGCTCGAATAGCCGCGCGTGTTCCGTGATCCCTTTGGGGCCCATGGCGATAGCCCGGAATCCGTTGCCATCAGCCGCACGGACGAGATCGCCATTGACAACGACCTCCATGAGTTGTCTGCTTCCTGCTTCGCTTGCGGCGAAGAGGGATGGAGCTGCCTGCAACGTACTCCCCAGCCGCCCGACTGTGGAATCAAGGAAGCCGTTCTTGCGGCCTACGTCGTAGGCTTCGAAATCCTGACTCGGACGGATCGTGATCGCAGCCCGGCCTGAGGTGTCCGCGACAACGATCCGAGTTCCCTCCGCGAGAAGTGCATCGCCATCGGCCTCGGATCCATGTCGTCCTGGCGACTTCTTCTTGTTGTTGGCTTTTTTCATATCATTAGTGGAAATTCGTGAGTTTTCTTGTGGAAACAATAGTTTAAAATTCTCACTCTATAAACGATGACTCAATCTGCCCCGAGCCCGACCTTCAACTTAGTCAAGCATGCTGAGCCCGCTATCGTTTGGAAAAATTTTAACATCGGAGCCACTCGTTCCGGAGAGGGTCAGTCTGGGGGGACGGCTCATCGCGAAGCAAATTTATTTTTATCTAAGGAAATTATGGCATATCGATACGATCCAGATCTCGAGTTTTTGGAGAAACTTGAGTCGAAAGACCTGAATGACCTCGTCTACAGCCTGACTCATGACAAAGACGGCTCAGTACGATTGACGGAAGAGCTGACAGGATCTCCACTGTATAAGCAGCATTATCCCGACCACCATCAGTACTGGGAGTTCATTGCCGCCGAAATTCAGTGCTTTGGCGCAAATACTCTCGTAACTATGTTCCGCGGAGGGAAGGGAGTGGAATACCGTGAAGTTCTGACGGACGTGTGCGACCAAATGAAGGTCAATTACAACAAGGATGCTTCTGTCGAGCGTATTGAGAACGGTCTTCTGCTGAAAGTGCTGAACGACGCACTCGAAAAGATGTCGCCCGATGAAATTCGGAAGCTCGCCGAGTCAGTTGGGGTCAAGAATTTTGCCCATCTTACTCCTGAAGGCATGCTTGGAGTTTTTCAGGCCGTGTTCCGGGCCGGAGGTTTCAAGTCTTACCAGCTGACGCTGATTGTCGTCAATGCCGTGCTGAAGGCAATGATTGGCCGCGGCCTCACTCTCGCTGGAAACGCGACCCTTACCCGAACAATAGGCATACTTACAGGTCCGATTGGCTGGGCAATTACCGGGGCGTGGACTGCAGTCGATATCGCAAGTGCAGCTTATCGTGTCACGATTCCGGCAGTGATTCAGGTAGCGGCCCTGCGCCAAAAGTACCTGTATGCCAAGCAGGCGGACGAGGTATCATTTAGCTGAAATGAAAACCTTTCTGCGATCGAAGCTGGGTGTTTCGGTCTGACGGGGTGACCGAAATCACTTGTCACGATACCCGAATGACCGATCACGACACCGGAACGATGTCGTAGCATGCCGAGAGGCGTTTAGTACATAGCAACCGAGAGGTAAGCTTCCAGATTTTTTCTGGCGATAGCTTGGACGCACCGAGGATCAATATGCGTAAGATAAAAGATGTACTGCGTCCGAAGCTCAACGCCGAGCTGTCGTACTCGCAGATCGCCGCTGCATTTGGCATGTCGAAGGCTGGCGTGACCAAGTACCTTGGCCTATCCGCAGCGGCGGGCTTCGATTAGGTGACGGTCTAGGGGCTTGAGGAAGTGGCGCTGGAAAGGCGCCTGCTCTTTGCGCCAGAACGGCCGCGAGAGCACGTGCAGCCCAACTACGGTTATCTGCGCTAGGAACTGCGCCCACAAGATTTTGTTGGCGCTCAGGGAAGCACAGTGCATACTAAAAAAAGTGACGCAAGGCAACTTCCTGCTGCCGCAGTGTGCCTGTCCATCATCCTGATTAACTGAATCATCCAAGCATACGTATAGCGCGGAGAAATTAATGCCCAGACCCTCAATTACCCGACGTCTTATGCGTCAACTCTCGTTCGCCGAAGCAAAGAAAATCAACGCCTATTATGGCCTCGCACCACGCAAAAGTCAGGAGCAACTGGCTGGCCAGGTCGTTCTCGAGGTCGGCACGGAACTTAATGTGCTGGTGTCAGATTTAGGACCATTTTCATTGTCCCAGTGGAACAAAATTGCTGAAGAACTTGGAGGATCGCCGCGTAATTCATACGCATCAGTGGCAAACGAAATTGCCGTCAGTCTGGACCCAGTGTATGACGCGTTCGATGGCAGCATTACCGTTTCGGATTTGCGTCGCTCAAAAAGTGATTGCCGCATTCTTTCCGCGAAATTGGGCATTCCCCGGGCCATGCTGGAGAACTTACTCGCCGCCAACTATGGAAATAAGCATCTTTCGACTTTTGTGACGGAATATCGTAAGTCAGCCATTGCGGCAACCAAACAAACGCGTCGCCAGGCGCCAATAAGTGTATCGTCAACCCGCGTCCAGGCCGCCTCGGTCGAGCCCATGTCGATTCCATGGATGGCCACCCAAGTGCAACACGCGGACGTCTTGAGAATTGCAGCAGGTTTTTATGATGTTGATTTCCTAGAAAATATACTGAAAAACTGTGTCGCACACACCGTCTGTCTCATGTTTAACGGACTTGGGGGGCAGCGTTTGCACGCCCAGCGAGCTGAGCTCGATGACTTGTGCAACAAGCTGACCCGGGCTGGTCGGGCGGTGACTGCGCGCCTGTCATTTGCGCCGGGTATGTTCCATTCAAAACTGTTTTTAATGACGGAGAATGGCAAAGTGACGGCGTTGCTCGGATCGGCGAATGCAACATCCTCCGCATTTTCGCGGAACGAAGAAATCCTCGTGTCGCTCGCTGACGCAGGCGCGCTGGATGGTTATTTCGACGCAGCGTGGCGGGACGCCCAATCTCTGCACAGTCTGGCGCCACCAGCAACTAGCCTGATCAGTTTCTTCAGGACGGGGGTTCTTTATTTCAAACCCACCGCAACGCTTGTAACAACCATTCATCCATTCCGCGACCTGCTGAAACGGATGACTAACGAAGAGCGGGCACTACTGGGCGGCGTCGCGTTGCCATTCTCTGAACAGGTTGCGGGTATCGGCCCCTTCAGTCTAAAGCATGCGCTTCAGGAAAACGCTGATGATGACGATTGGGACGGTTTGGACACCAGTACGGAATCGAAAGCAGTCGACAGTCAGTTAAGCATTAAGCGGTGGTCGGTCGAAACCTGCTTCGGCTATTGGGTGCCAAGCCGACTGGACCAACGCTGGCAGGAGGCGTTGAGTGATGCAGGCGCCGCCAAGCGGGAAAAAATTGAAAGCTTCGCGCAAGAGCTGCGGAAGATCGACAAGGAAACCCTGAACGGCAAGTACCAAAATTATCTGGACGAGGTCAGAAAGGTTCTCGAGGAGCGCATCACGCGATTTGCCGAACTCCGAAGCGTGCTGCAACGTGATCCCTTCGATATCGCCTTTTTCGAAAAGTTCGTCACGCGCATCATTGCTTATCTGGATGATCCCCGCCGAATAAAAAGGCTGGCCGAGCCATTCATTTCCGGGGCTATGCCAGAATTATGGGATGACGAAGATGCGTACCAAGATTTCCGAGCCAGCTTCTTTGACTACCTGGATCAGGTAGTGCGTAGCAAGCGTAGCAAGGCAAAAGTGGCGCAGGTGATCCTGAGAAGGCTAAACGTCGTCGAACCCGTCGGCAGCGAGGACGAATGGACTACGTTATTTGATGATGCTTTGGAGGTTGATCATTGGATGGAAGATGAATGGATCACCGGCTTCGGTATCCCTTAAAGTTCCGTGCGATCATATCCCTCGTCGTAGCTGGCCTTTATTTCGTGCTAAGGCTATCCTGAACGAGTTGATCGCCGATCTTTCGCGGTCATCGAGTCAACCTCAACTGGCACCGGAGTGAAGATCGAATGAGTAACACCATCCATCCGCAGGCACGCACCACGCCAGAGATTCGGCAAGAGATCAAAGACTCCGGGCGGTCCGACCGTGAGGCCGCCAAGGTCTTCAACATCACGCGTGCCACGGCAGCCAAATGGCTCAAGCGCGACGACGTGCAGGACCGTTCCCATCGCGCTCATACTCTGCATACGACCCTGAGCGCCGGCCAGGAAGCCATCGTGCTGTCGCTGCGCCAAACGCTGTACTTGCCGCTCGATGACCTGCTCTACATCACTCGGCAGTACATCAACGCCGACGTATCACGCTCAGGGCTGGCCCGGTTACTCAAGCGCGAAGGTATGGCTCGGCTGGAAGACGTTATTCCCACGGCCGAAGGCGAGAAGATCCAAGCCAAGAAGACCTTCAAGGACTATGAGCCAGGCTTTGTTCACATTGACATCAAGTACTTGCCGCAGATGCCCGATGAGACGTCCCGTCGCTATTTGTTTGTGGCCATCGATCGCGCCACGCGCTGGGTCTTCCTGAACATTTATCACGACATGAGCGACACCAGCAGCATCGATTTTCTGCGTCGGGTGAAGGAAGCTTCACCCATCAAAATCAGCAAGATCCTGACCGACAATGGCTCGCAGTTCACGGACCGATTCACCAGCAAAGACAAGCAACCCAGCGGCCGGCATGTCTTCGACAAAGTCTGTGCCGGCATGGGCATCGAGCACCGCCTGGCGCCGCCTCGTCATCCACAAACCAATGGCATGGTCGAGCGCTTCAATGGCCGTATCAGCGAACTTCTTCAGCAAACCCGCTTCGACAGCCAAGCCGACTTGGAGAAGACGCTGCACAACTACCTCAAGCTGTACAACCATCACATACCGCAGCGCGCTATCGGTTCAAAAACTCCGATCCAGGCGCTCAAAGAATGGCAACGGCAAAAGCCG
Source organism: Duganella sp. Leaf61 (assembly GCF_001421905.1). Classification (NCBI taxonomy): domain Bacteria; kingdom Pseudomonadati; phylum Pseudomonadota; class Betaproteobacteria; order Burkholderiales; family Oxalobacteraceae; genus Duganella; species Duganella sp. Leaf61. The sequence goes on along the minus strand of NZ_LMLM01000016.1, from coordinate 5,420 downwards.
GATCTTTTTGTAAAACGGGTTTATGAACAGACGGGACTGGACACGTACGAGCGTCGGTCAGCTCCGATGAATACCCGTTGCTGAGCTCTTATTTAATGCGTGGTCGTAACAGATTATAAACGTCAATCGATCTTAAAATATCCCGCTTTGCTTTGCCGTGACACTCAGATAGTATTTCTGACTGTTTAAGTGGCACGTCTTTCAGCATATAATCTATAAAATTTTTTGTGTCTTTAGGTTTTCTGTACTTTGCCCTTTGCTTATAGTCGGTTTCTATTTTGAGAAGCTTTCTTTTTGTTTCATAGCGGGTTCGCAAATCGAAGTCTGAAACCGACAGGTCTTTTGCATTAGGTATACTCGGAGAAATTGCTACCTTGCGGCCATGCAGTGTGCGTTCTATCGAAAAGAGGAAGTGTTCATCAAAACACTCAGCGAACGGATGGATGTGTGTGTCCAGTCCAAATTCCTTAGTTAATTTGTACGTTGAATTGCAGGTATGGCAGCAGGGTATAAGGTTAAACAAGGATATTGATAAATACGGAAATTCCGATTTTGAAAAAAAATGATCGAGATCCAAGAGCGCTTTCTCGGGATGCTCTTCGTCTCTAGTGCTGGTTATGCCCACTAATTCAACTGATTTATCACCGCAATACGGGCAGTACACCTCATTGAATGATAGATTCTGCAGGTATCGCAGGCAAAATGCGGATGACCTGAATTTTCGATAGTTGAAGATAGTCTCTGAAAGCAATATCCCGAAACCTGACTGCACTTTTTTTGCTCCATTTAGAGTGAAAAAAATTTCATCAGGAAATCTGTTTTTAATATCGTTCTTAATCAAATCAAGGTTTTCAGGAGGAGATACAATGATTTTTCTCAACAGATCAGCTGATCCTGCGAGAACCTCATCAAAAAAATCACGTTGGACTAAAGCGATGAACTGATCGCCGCCTGCATAGTCGCAAACATAATCTTCATCAAGATTATCTGCCAAGTCACGGTATTTTTGAACAGCTGAAATCAGCGATGTTGAAATGTAACTGCCATTTTTGGTTGGGTTAAGAGCGTCCCAATATAAATCTGCTTGATTTTTTAGATAGGAATCCGGGTTGGCCCTGCCTGCTGACCGGAGATGTTTGGTTATCTTAATCATTGGAGTTATTTTGCAGAGTAGTATTTTCGATCTTGAAGCGAAGAATTTCATCGCCAAGAATGGAAAGGTAATTTTCGACGTGTTTACGCTCAGCTTGGGTCATCGTGCTCTTTTCCGCCATCTTGGAAAGTTCGAACAGTTTGAGGTGCGAAAATAGTCCGCTCGTCAATTCACCCAGAAACAGCGGCCCCGCATATAAATCGTATATATTTGCCCCGAAGGTTTCAATTTTATCGTCGGCATCGGAAAAACCATTCATAATCTCCAGGTTTTGCCGGGGCAGATCTGAGACAAGTAGTGGAGAGTGAGAGGTAAGAACTAGCTGAACTCCGACATTTGATGAATTTGAAAGAACTGTCAAGAGTCTCTGCAGAAAATCGGCCTGCCACTTCGGATGTAGATACAGATCCCCTTCGTCAATGCAGAGCAAAACACTGGCTGTGGACAGGCCACTCAATGCCGAGGTGAGTTTTGAAAACAGATTTAGGTATGCTTTTTGTCCCGAACTCAAACCTACCCAGTCGAGCGACATAAAGCGTATAAAGCTCATGGTTCTGCTGAAGTCTTTCAGGAAATCGCGGCTGGTCTCGGTGTGACTGATGATGAAACTCTCTTGAGCACGATTCCGTATTCCATCTGCTTGGTGACTGATATCAAGGTCTTCAACGAGATCGGGAAGCTTCGTTAAAAATTCGAACTGAGCATTGAGCAACTGCCCGTCGCTATTTTTCGGGTGCGCAAAAAGGCTCCGTTCGCTACTTCGTAATAACTCTTCGCTCTCGGAAAGTTGCTGAAGGTGATCTAGTAGTGAGGTCAGCGTAGCGTCAGTGCTCAAACCGGAAGCCAACGCGATTTCCATCTGCTTTTCCATGCCACGGAAAATGCTTTTCGCTGGCTCTTTGGATCTCGTAGAGCCGAACAATTGTAAAATATCCATGAGATACAGAAATCGAACCATGGACACGAATCGGTTCTTAATCTGCTTGACCTGCATGTCGCCGGGTCTACGGCGGATTGAATTATAAAGTTTATCAAGATTATCAGACCATGCCCCTAAGCTCTTTATCCCAATTCGCGAGTTAAATGCATTGACTACTACTTGCGCGGCGTGAGGCTGGTTGAGTCCAAGTGATTCAATGTCACTAGTGTACAAAAAGTCGATCTGCTTTAAGAATGTAATGTCCCATCGGTTCTGTGGTCGATTTTTGAGAAAAATCTCTCCATTGACAGAAAGATCAACGACTTCGTTGTCGAAATCATTTCTCCTTTCATCGTAGACATTGGAGAAAAATATTACATTCAGAGGTTTAATGTTCCCGGAGTGCGGCTCAAAGTCGATGAACTTACCGACCGGAGGGGATTTTTCCTTAAACTGATAAAAACAGTTATATCGTTTGCTTTTGTCTGTCTGAGTGATAACGAGGAAATCGGAAAAGATCGAACTTTTTGCTCCTTTAACGGCATTGCAAATCAGCTCCAACGCATTGCTTTTTCCCGAACCATTTTTTCCGATAATAGCAATTACGTCCTCTATTCTGTGGGGAAAGAAACCTTTTGGTAGGTCCTGCTGAACTTCGTGTCGTACTTCGTTTAGCTCTTCATCATACGAAAACTTGACGCCGGACGAAAGATTCAAAGAGAAATTTTCGAGATTTTTATATTTGGCAATCCAAATATAGACTATTTTTGTTTCGGTGCTTGTGGGGAATAAGTTGTTTTGAGCGTAAAGCTCCCCCCAGCGCCGTCCGTCGATGAGATGTTTAATATCCTCGGTCGCTGTAGAGTCTTTGCGAAGCAGAATAAAACGATAAAGATTATTTTGAATAAGGCTTTTCTGGATGATGAGAATATCGCCTCCCTGTGCACGGTTGCGCAATGCTCCGAGCTGATCGGTAACTCTTGACTCAGGGCTTCTAGTTCCTCCCCAAGTCTGATATTGGTAACGTGTGCTTACTTTATCTAACAACGTCCCGTCGAGATACAGCTCAACATTGATTCGATATTCAATAGTGGGCGTACTTTCAGATGTGTTATCGGAAAGTGTCGGGAAGACGTGTCGCAGGGCGGCAGGAATAACGATACCGGCTTGGTGGCCAGGGGCATGTCCGGTGTCATTGTTTGCCAAGACTTTGAACACGGGAGCACTCCAAGATCGGAGACTTTTGAGAAGGTCAATTTTCATGAGCTGATTTTTAAATATTCACGTGCGTGGACCATCGCGGGGAAGAATAATTTTTCCTGCGTATAGAGGTATTAGCACGAGATAAAAATTAAATTTATTAAAATGAAAAGTTGATTAATTTTCGTTGAATTATTTAAGCTTAATTTCATCGTCAGCGTCGAGATTATTGCCGGATTTACCTTGATGATTACGGTTAAAATTCTTCATTGGCAACTGTTTAAAACTACAAAAATCTTTGCCGATAGCCGGATATATTCCGAATAGGAACCCAGCAAGGCATGCTCTCCCTGCGTAGGCCAACAATCTTGCTAGTTCAGCCGTTGTTCTCCTCCTCCAAGCGAAAGCGGCACGCTGGCATGGCGATAGGCGGTTGAGTGCCGGAAACAGACCTTGCTTGGCTTTCTGAACCGACACTCAACGGCGCCACGAGATTTAGCGACAGTCCGGCAGCGTTGATGAATTTTAAGATTGAAGATTGGTTGCATTTTCCAGATCACGGGGGGGGGCATGACATAGAGAAGGTATTCCTGAAATCTATTATACTTGCTGGATTTGCAAATCACCATAAGTCATAATATTCTGGATCCCTTGCCATACACTGACTGGCGACAACTTCCATGCTCAGGCCGGCAGACAGCGCCATCGTCGAAACGCACGGCGACCTCGACGCCATCTTTCCAATGCCGGCCTGCGCTGTGCGCCGGTCGCAATACTCCTACGCTTCGGCCCCCTGTCAAGCTTTACCACGCATATTTATCTTATTGCAAAGCACGCTTGTTTTTCTCACCAAACCCAGCACGGGGGGGGGAGGGTGGGGGGTAGAAAAAATTTGACCCGTTTTTCATAGGAGGGTTCGGCGGACACCGTCTCCGCTTTAAACAGCGAAGCAGAATCGCCGCGGCTTAACTTGCACTTCCATGTGCCCCAAATTTGCCCCAAGTTTTCGAGTGCAAGCCACCAGCCTGCACCCGAAAAGCAATTTGGGGCAAATTTGGGGCAATGGAAGAACTCATCAGCGCACCTCAGACAACCAAACTGTTCAACACCGAGCCAGCACTGAAGCTTGATGTGCCCGTCAGACCTGTAAATTTACTCCATTTCGAAACTTGCACTTCCCACCAAGATTACGTTATATATCAAAGGCTTACGCGATTTTTTGCGTAGGCCTTTTTTGTTTGGTATGAAAAAAGTATGAAAAACTTCATGGGATTTTCGTGGCTTTTAGTAGCCTCTGGTGGACAGAAAAATTTTTGACTTCGTCGCGATTTCACGACGTTCAAGACATGCCCCACGTTGCTGGCGGAAATCATGTGAGGGAATTGGCTACGGAAGTGAGCGGCGGTGACTGGCGGCAGACAAACCGCCTCCGAGCCGGCCATGGCGACTTGCGCGCGGGACGGCCGGCCAGTTGCCCAGTTACGTCTGACCGCGATTCATAATCCGGGTGAACAGTATTGCAGCAGTTACGATTGGCCATCGTGTGCTGCGCACCGCAACTGGTTGCGGTTAAGCTGCTCAGTCTGGTTTGATGCCTTTTCGGCGGCTGATCGCGATACGCTGCTGAACCCATGCATCGACTTCCTCCTTCACCTAGGCGCTTGCGCGCCCGGTAAGCTTGACGGGCGGAGGAAATGTGCCCAGCTTAATCGCACTATAAATGCTGGCCCTAGAGAGCCCGCAAATGCGCTTTACTGCCTCGAGTTTGATGAGGTTTGGCTCGGTGAGGCGTGGTTGAGTTCGCCGTTCTTTCGTTTGACTGTCCATGATGACCTCCTTGCCCTAGTTTCCCTGTCTGGTGCGCGCGCACTGGTGGACGCTGCTGACTTGGTGCCAGACCGATGCTGTACCTCGGCTGCGGTGGCATCCTGGCGTCTGCGGCCCCAAGATCGACGGTGCGGTACACGCCAGTATCGACATGGCACCCGTCAACCGGCGTGCCATGCTGGCGATGCCGCTCACTTGGCGGATCGCTGTCAGCAGCGGTTGTAAACTGATACAGAGGGGATGCGGACAAAATCTTGGACTATTTGGGAGTAGTCCATGTATTCATACGAAGAGCGCCTTCGGGCAGTAAAGCTTTATCTG
>NZ_LMLM01000015.1:0-14043 GCF_001421905.1 Duganella sp. Leaf61 | reverse complement strand
GTGCAGGCGGTTGACGATGGCGCGGTGCGGCATCATCACCGCCTTCGGCATGCCGGTCGAGCCGGAGGTGTAGATGGCGCAGGCCATGGCCGCGCCGTCGTCGCGGCGCACGGGATTGCCGGCATCGCCACCAGCCAGCGCCGCGCGCAGCGGCGCCGCGTCGAGATCGAGCACGCGCACGCCCTGCGCCGGCAGCGCGGCCAGGTGCGTGCTGCGCGACAGCACCAGGTCCACGCCGGCGTCGCCGAGCATGAAGGCCAGGCGCGCGGCCGGCTGGCCCGGATCGAGCGGCAGGTATGCACCGCCYGCCTTGACGATGGCCAGCATGGCCGTCACCATCGCGGCCGAACGGTCCAGGCACAGGCCGACCAGGCTGYCCTCGCCCACGCCGGCGGCGCGCAGGTAGTGAGCGAGGCCGTTGGCTTGCGCGTTCAGCRCCGCGTAATCGAGCGTGTCGGCGCCATCCACGAGGGCCGGCGCGTGCGGCGTGGCCGCTGCCTGCGCTTCAAACAGCGCAGCCAGCGTGGCGGCGCCGTCCACCGCCACGTCCGTGTCGTTCCNGCGTAATCGAGCGTGTCGGCGCCATCCACGAGGGCCGGCGCGTGCGGCGTGGCCGCTGCCTGCGCTTCAAACAGCGCAGCCAGCGTGGCGGCGCCGTCCACCGCCACGTCCGTGTCGTTCCAGGCATGCAGCAGCGTGTGGCGTTCGTCGTCCGCCAGCACGGGCAGCGCGCCGATACGGGCGTCCGGCACGGCCACGATGGCTACGTCCGTGTCGTTCCAGGCATGCAGCAGCGTGTGGCGTTCGTCGTCCGCCAGCACGGGCAGCGCGCCGATACGGGCGTCCGGCACGGCCACGATGGCGCGCAGCAGCTGCTCGAAGTTCGACGCCATGCGCGCAATGCTGCCGTGTGCAAACAGCGCCGCATTATAGGTCCAGCCCAAATGCAGCCGGCCTTGGGCGTCGGTCACATCGAGCTCGAGGTCGAACTTGTTGACGGACGGGTTCTGGCCCATCTTCTCCAGCGTCAGTCCGCGCAGGCCGGTGCCGCCGCCCGCGTTGTTCTGCAGGATCAGCATCACCTGGAAGAACGGGCTGCTGCCGGTATCGCGCAGCGGGTTCAGTTCCTCGACCATGAGCGGAAACGGCAACTGCTGGTGGGCAAAGCCCTCGAGGATCATGCGGCGGTTGCGCCGAGCCAGTTCGATAAACGTGGGATCGCCCGACAGATCGCTCCTGAGCACCACGGTGTTGACGAAAAATCCAATCAATCCCTCGGTCTCGCCCTGGCTGCGGCCGGCGACGGCGGTGCCGACCGGGATATCGGTATCGCCCGAATAGCGGTGCAATAACACCGTCAGCGCGCTTTGCAGGAACATGAACAAGGTGATGTTGTGGCGCTTGCACAACTGGTGGATGGCTGCGGTCAGGCCGGTATTGGCGCTGCGCTGCACGGCGCCGGAACGGAAGCTACCGGCGGCATCGCGCGGCGTGTCGAATGGCAGGTTCAGGCCGGGCGCCAGGCCGTCGAGCTGCCGCTTCCAGTAGCCAAGCAGCTGCTGGCGCGGAGCGCCATCGAGCATTTGCCGCTGCCACGCCGCGTAATCGCTGTACTGGACCGGCAACGGCGCCAGAACGGCGGAAAGGTCTGCCAGCGCGCGCGGATCGTCCACGCCGGCGTTGTAAAGCGCGGCCAGCTCGCCCATGAAAATGCCGATGCTCCAGCCATCGGAAACAATGTGGTGGGTATTGAACATCAACACGTGGTCGGTATCGGACAGCCAGGCGACCGTGAGGCGCACCAGCACGTCGCGGGCGATGTCGAAGCGGTGCGCGGCGTCCCGGTTGGCCAACGCCACGACCGCCTCCTGCGGCGCGGCGGCGCCGCGCAGGTCCACGACGTGGAACGGCGCCTCGTATGCGGCGACGGGTTCCAGGCACGGATCGCCGCCATTCGCGTGGAACCGGGTCCGCAGGATTTCATGGCGCTCCAGCAGCGTGGCAAACGCAGCGCGCAAGGCATCGCGGTCCAGCGGGCCGGTCACGCGGTAGACCACCGGGATGTTGTAATTATTTTTACCGCCGCTCAGCTGGTCGAGGAACATCAACTGCTCCTGGCCGTACGAAGGGCGCACCTGTCCCGCGTGCGCCACCGGCACAATCGGCGCCAGCGTGGGGCCGGCCTGCCCGCGCAGCGCGGCCAGCTGCCCGAGGTACGCGATCAGCTCCACCTTGTGCGCCGCCAGCAGGTCGCGCATGTGCTGGTCCATGGCGCCGGGGTCGGCGCGGAAGCGCAGGCGCTCGTCCTCGAGATACAGGTGAATGCCCCGCTGGGCCGCCTGGTCGTGAATATGCGCGATGTCCACTAGATTTCTCCATCTTCAAATGCGGCGGCGTCCGCGCTCATGGCGCTGGCGTTCCGGTCCGCGTGCCAGAGCGAACTGGCGACTCCGATCAGGTCGGATATGCCCTCGATCGAGGGGCTGTTGAACATGCCGGCAAGCGTGATGGCGTTGGCGCGGTCGCCGAATTCGGCGCGTATCCGGGCCAGCAGCCGCGCCAGCAGCAGCGAATCGCCGCCCAGGTCGAAGAAGTTGTCGCGAATACCCACCTCGGCCATGCCGAACAGGTCGCGCCAGATCTGCAGCAGGCTGGCGTCGGTGGCATTACGTCCTCCGTCCAGGACCATCACCGCCGGCGTTTCGCCTGCGGCGTCGGCATCCGGCGCGGGTGCCGTCGCGGGCACGGCGCGCTCGATCCAGCGCCGGTGGCGCGTTGCGAGATCGGTGGTCGAGCACACCAGCTGCGGTGCGTGGCCGAGGTGGAGCGCCTGGGCCAGCGCCGCCAGGCCTTCGCTGCCCGGGATGTGGTTTTCGTGCAGCATGTCGAAGAACTTGTCCTCGGCATTCTGGGCAAAATTCCAGCCGTCCCAGTTCACGCTGATCCAGCGCGGATCGCCTTGCTGGTGCTTCTGGTGGCAGAAGGTGTCCATGTACGTGTTACTGGCCGCGTAGACGCCGAAGCCGATCCCGCCCAGCACCGCCGACAGCGACGACATCGCCATGCAGAACCCCACGTCGCGGTCGCGCAGCAGTTCGTCGAGGAACAGCAGGCCCTGCACCTTGGGCAGGAACTGGCGCAGGCAGTCGGCTTCGCCGACCGTCTCCAGCGGACGGATGGCGTCGGCCACGTCGCCGGCGCAGTGGATCACGCCGTCGATGCGGCCGAACTCCTGCTCGGCGGCCGCCAGTGCAGCTGCCATGGCCTCGCGATCAGCGGCATCGGCCTGTAGCACCCGGAGGCGTCCTCCATCGAGCGTGCAGCGGTCCACCTGCAGCAGCCGGTCCGCGTCCATCGGGCACTCCGCCGATGGCGCGCTGCGCGTGGTCAGCACCACGTCGGCATGAAAGCGCTCGCACAGCTGGCGGGCCAGCGCCAGTCCGATCTTGCCCAGGCCACCGGTGATGAAATAAACGCCGCCCTGCACGAAGCTGTGCGCCGCTACCGCACCGGCAACCTGCGGCTCGAATCCACGCTGCCAGCGCGCTGCGCCGCGCAGCGCCACCAGGCGCTCCGGCCGGCGCAGCGACAATTCCGACACCAGGCGCGCCGCCAGCGCGGCGCGCTGGCCGAGGTCCGTCGCGCAATGCGGCGTCAGCGCCAGGTCCAGGTGGCTGCAGGCGACCTGCGGGTACTCCTGCGGGATGCTGTTGCAGATGGCGGCGACGGTGGAACGGGCCGGCAACAGGACTTCGGAGCCGAGGACGTCGAACAGGTCGTTGGTGACCACGTGCAGTCCCAGTTGCGTGTCCGGCATGGCGCGCGCCCAGTTGCGCACCAGGTAAATCAGGCTGAGCATGCCGGTTTGCTGCGCCAGCACAAAGTCCTGGTAGCTGGCACTGGCGGCCGGCAGCGCCAGGCTGCCCAGGTGCACCACGCGGTCCGGCAACTGGCCGCGCACCGCCAGGACGGCGAATAGCGCCTGATAATCCTCCTCGCAGTGACTGCGGATCGTGCACGACGAGCCGGCGACGACAAAGCTGGCGCCGAACGCCACCCGGACCACCGTCTGCTGCGCCGACTCCAGCGCCGCCGCCAGGCGTTCGGCGATATCGTATTGGTCGGCAAACAGCAGCCAGCAACCGCGTTGCTGCGCCAGGTCGATCCGTTCCACCGGCATGGCCGGCGCCCGCTTCCAGGACACTGTGCTGAACCAGTCGGGCAACGGTTTGCGGCCGGTCGCCAGCGGCGCTTCGGTCGCCCGGCGGACCAGTTGCCGCTCGACCCAGTGGCGTTCGCGCTGCAACGGATAGGCCGGCAGCGGTACCCGGCGGCGGGGCTGTCCGGCGTGTAAGCGCCGCCAGTCCGGCTCCGCCCCGGCCAGATCGGCCTCTCCCGCAGCCTTCAGCAGGAACCGCAGGTCGCCTTCCGCCTGGTTGCGATGGCGCAGTGAGCCGACGAAGCGCTGGCGGGCGTGGTGCACGCTCTTGCGGCCCAGCGAGGCCAGCACATTGCCGGGGCCGAGCTCCAGGTACAAGCCGTCGTAGCGCTCCAGCAGGGTATCGATGCCGCCCGAGAAATTGACCGCTTCGCGCAGGTGGCGCACCCAGTAGGCCGGCGTGCAGACCTCGGCGGGATCGCACCACCCGCCGCGCAGGTTGGAGATGAACGCCAGTTGCGGCGTGCGCATTGCGATGCCGCCGACCAGGCGTGCGAATTCGTCCATGATGGGTTCCATCATGCGCGAATGGAAGGCGTGAGTGGTAGCCAGCAGCGTGCTTTCCACACCGCGCTGCGTGAGCGTGGCAGCGGCGCGGCCGATCGCTTCGCCTGGTCCCGACAGCACGAAGTTGCGCGGACTGTTGATGGCCGCTACGCAGCAATCGAATTCCAGCGCCATGTGCGCGGCGTCTTCCGGTGTCGCCGCCACCGACAGCATGCTGCCGCCGGGCACGCCTTGCATCAGGCGCCCGCGCGCCGCGACCAGTCCGAGCGCTTCATCGAGTGTAAACACACCGGCCAGGCAGGCCGCCGCGTATTCGCCGATACTGTGGCCGATCATGGCGGCCGGTTCCAGCCCCCACGATTTCCACATCTTGGCCAGCGCATACCCGACCACGAACAGGGCCGGCTGGGCCGCCTCGGTGCGCGCCAGCTGCGCCTGCGCTTCGGCAGCCGGCACGCCGTGCAGGTGCGGCAGCAGGATGCGGGCCAGGTTCACGTCCATGTGCGGTGCCAGTCTGGCCAGGCAGGCGTCCACCCATTGCCGGAATACCGGTTCGGCATCATACAGCCCGGTGGCCATGCCGGCATATTGGCTGCCCTGGCCGGGGAACATGAAGACCACCGGCACCGAACGTCCGCCCGGGGCGGCGCGCGAGACGTCGCGCCGCGCTACCGCCGCCTCCAGCTTGTCGATCGCTTCCGCGTGGCTTTCCGCCACCAGGTAGTGGTTGTACTCGTGGCGGCGGCGGCCGATCTGCAAGGTATGGGCGACGTCGGCCAGGCATTCCTGCGGACGGTCGCGCAGGTGGCCGGCCAGGTCCGCGCACATGCGCAGCACGGCGGCCTCGCTGCGGCCCGACAGCCGCAGCAACTGCGGCGCGGCCGGTTGGTTCTGCCCTGTTACCGGCGCCGCCAGCGGCGCCTGTTCCACCACGACGTGCGCATTGGTGCCGCCGATACCGAACGAACTGACGGCAGCGCGGCGCGGACCGGCCGTGGCCGGCCAGTCGCGCAACGCGGCGTTGACGAAGAACGGTCCGGCGGCGAAGTCGATCTGCGGATTGGGCTGCGAATAATGGATCGACGCCGGGATCTGGCCGCGCCTGACCGTTTCCACGGTCTTGATCAATCCGGCGATGCCGGCGGCGGTGTTCAGATGGCCGATATTTGTCTTGAGCGAACCAATCGCGCAATACTGCCGGCCCGACGCGCCGAACGCGCTGCCCAGCGCCGCGATCTCGATCGGATCGCCGATGCGCGTGCCGGTGCCGTGCGCCTCCACGTAATCGATGGTGGATGGTTCCACCCCCGCCATCGACAGCGCCTGGCGGATGCACTCGGCCTGGCCGGCGACGCTGGGCGCGGTGTAGCCTACCTTGGCCGCGCCATCGTTGTTGATGGCCGAACCCTTGATCAGGCCATGGATGGTGTCGCCGGCCGCCAGCGCGGCCGACAAGGGCTTGAGCAGCACGATGCCGGCGCCGCTCCCCAGCCGGGTGCCGGAGGCCTGGGCGTCGAAAGCGCGGCAATGGCCGTCCGGCGCCATCACGTCGCCTTCGCTGTACAGATAGCCCTGGGCCGCAAGCAGGGAGATATCGGCGCCGCCGGCCAGCGCCATCTCGCATTCGCCCAGCCACAGGCTTTTACAGGCTTCGTGCACCGCTACCAGCGACGACGAACAGGCGGTGTTGATGTTCACGCTCGGCCCGGTCAGGTTGAATTTATAGGACAGGCGCGTGGCCGCGCCGTCACGGCTGTTGGCATTGCGGATCGCCAGCGCACCGACGGCGTCGAACAACTGGGGATTGCTGTGGATATTCTCCACCAGGTACCGGCTGTCCGCGACGGACACGAACACCCCCACGTGCTGGCGCTGCTCGCAGCGGCCGTAGCCGGCCTGCTCCAGCGCCGCCAGCGTGCACTCGAAGAGCAGCCGCTGCTGCGGATCGACGATCTGCGCCTCGCGCGGGGTCATGCCGAAATAGCCGGCATCGAACTGGTCGAGGTCCTCCAGCAGCACGCCGCGCTTGACGTAGTCTGGGTGGCCGATCAGTTGTTCCGGCACGCCGGCAGCCGCCAGTTGTTCGTCGGAGAACTCGTTGATCGATTCCACGCCATCGACCAGGTTGCGCCACAAGGTGTCGATGTCGCGCGCGCCGGGGAAACGGCCCGCCATGCCGATCACGGCGACAGGCTCAACCCGGGCGCGCAGCGGTGCATTGGACATCCCCGGGCGCACCTCGGCGCCATCGCGCGCCAGCAAATGGCCGGTCAGGTCGGCGATGCTTGGATAGGCGAACAGGTCGGCGATGCCGACTTTGCGCCCCGTGACCTTTTCGATACGGCGCTGCAGCTGCATCACCAGCAGCGAGCTGCCGCCCGCTTCGAAGAAGTTGTCGGTGATGCCCACGCGCTCGCGCTTGAGCACCTCCTGCCAGACCGCGCACAACTGGCGTTCCAGCTCGAACTTCGGTTCCACGTACGCGTTGCGGAACAGGTCTTCGCCAGCCGGCGCCGGCAAGGCCTTGACGTCCACCTTGCCGTTGGCATTGAGCGGCAACGCCGGCAGCACCACGAAGGCGGCCGGTATCATGTAGTCCGGCAGCGCGGACTTCAGTTGCCGGCGGCACGCCGCGATCAGCTCCGCAGGGTTGGCGCCAGCGCTGCGGGGCACCACATAGGCCAGCAGGCGGCGGCCGCCATGGCTGTCGTCGCGCACACGCACCAGGCTTTCCTTCAGGTCCGGCAGCGCACCGAGCGCCATCTCCACTTCGGGCAGCTCGATCCGGAAACCGTTGATTTTCACCTGGCGGTCCACCCTGCCCAAGAACTCGATCTGCCCGTCGGGCAGCCAGCGCACGATGTCGCCGGTGGCGTACATCCGCGCGCCGCCGCCGGCATACGGATCGGCCAGGAACCGCTCCGCACTCAGCTCGGGACGCGCCAGGTAGCCGCGCGCGACGCCGGCGCCGCCGATGAACAGTTCGCCACGGGCGCCGGACGGCGCCATGCCCTCGCAGCCGACCACGTACAGCGCCATGTTTTCCATCGGCCGGCCGATCGGGATCGGCCGTGCGGCGCCGTAGCCGCCGTCCAGGTGCGCGTAGGTGGCGAAGGTGGTGGTCTCGGTGGGTCCGTACACGTGCACCAGGCGCAGCGCCGGACAATGCGCCTGCAATTGCGCTACCGCGCCGTAGTTCACTTCCTCGCCGCCGAACAGCAGGGTTTGCAGCGTGCCCAGGCAGTCCGGCATGTCCGCCGCGATGCGGTTGACCAGCGCCGTGGTCATGAACATGGCGCTGATGCGCTGCTCACGCAGACGTCGCGCCAGTTCCTCCATGTTGAGCAGACAGTCGCGCTCGATCACCACGAGGCGGGCGCCCCGCGTGAGCGCGGTCCAGATCTCGAAGGTGGCGGCGTCGAACGAGATACTGGACGCCTGCGCGATCACGCCATCCTCGCCGATGTCGACATACGCAGCGTCCGACACCAGCGAGACGATGTTGCCGTGTTCGACCATCACGCCCTTGGGCGTACCGGTCGATCCGGACGTATAAATGATGTAGGCAAGCGCGCTGGCGCCATCATCATCCTCCTGCGGCGCCAGGTCGCCGCCATCGAGCGCGGACAGCATGGCCACGGTGGCGTCATGATCGATGGCGACCATCCGCAGCGCGTGTGCCGGCGGCAGGCTGTCCGCCAGCGCGCTGGCGCACACCACCACGCCGGCCTGGCAATCGGCCAGCATGAATTCGATCCGGGCCGCCGGATAGCCGGCGTCGATGGGCACATAGGCGCCGCCAGCCTTGAGAATGCCGAGCATGCAGACCAGCATGTCGCAGTCGCGCTCCACCAGCATGGCCACCGGCTGGCCGCGTTCCACGCCGAGCGCGCGCAGGTGGCGCGCCAGCTGGTTGGCGCGGCGATTGAGGTCGCCGTAAGTGAGCGTGCGTGTGCCGCTGGTGGCCGCAAGCCGCGCCGGATGCAGGGCGGCCCGCGCTTCGAACAGGCGATGCACGGACTCCGTTTGCGGATACGGCTTGGGATTGGCGCCCCACTGCCGCAGCAGGCCGCCCGCCTCGCGCGCGGTCAACAGGGCATGGGCTCGGTGGCTGGCATGGACGTCGTCCAGCATCCGTTCAAAGGCGATGATGTAGCGTTCGGCGATTTGCGCGACGGTATCGGCGTCGTACAACGCGGTGCTGTAGTTGATCTCCATCGCGATCCGGTCGCTGGCGCCGGCCCGGTGGAAACTGACATGAAAATCGAAATCGGTCTGCTCCACGAACCGGTTGCCCGTCACCTGCACCCCGTCGCAGGCGCCGAGCTCCTGGTATGCCTGGAAGTGGGTATAGTTGAACAGCGTCTCGGACAGGCTGGCCGGCTGGCCGGTGACCGGATAGTCGCGATGCGCCATGTTGCGGCCGAGCGCGGCGTCGACATCGGCGATCAGCGCCTGCCAGCTCCCCTCGGCCAGCGTCACCGCCAGCGGCGCGGCATTGACGAACAGGCCCAGCGCGGACGCAGCCCGGGTGTTTTCCGGCCGGCCCGCCAGGCCGATGGTGGTGATGACCTGGGCACGGTTGGCAAGCGCCGCGAGCACCTTGAAGTGCGCCGCCAGCAGGACGCTCTGCATCGGTACTCCCAGCGCTTTGGCCAGCGCGATCAAGCCGCCCGACAGCGCGTCGATCGCCGGCACCGTCACCGCATGCAGCGCCGGCGCCGGCGCTTCGGCCAGCGCCGGCTTGCGCGGAATCTGGTAGCCGTCCGCCTGTTCCAGTACCGCGTCCCAGTGCGCGCGGCTCTCGCTGTTGACCGATGCCGCCACCTGCTGGCCGATATAGTCGCGGAAACTGTGGTTGACCGGCGCCGGCGCCAGTTGCACGCCGTCGAGGCGCTGCTGGTAGGCCTGGAACAGGCTGGTGGTCAGCAGCGAGGCGCTCCAGCCGTCCATGATCGCGTGATGGAAACTCAGGCTGTATTCGAATTGCGCCGGGCCGGTGATGGTGATGAACACGCGCAGCAATGGCGCGGCATCGAGCTCGAACTGGCGCAGGTGTTCCGTATCGATCAGTTGCGCGATCCCGGCGTCGCGCGCGCCGGCCGTGAGCAGATGCAGATCCGCCACCGTCACCGGCACGGCAGCCTGCGCGTGCACCAGCTGCAGCGGACGCGGCCCCTCGAAATCGAAGGACGTGCGCAGCACCGGATGCTGGCGCAGCAAATGGTCCAGCGCCTCGCTGAACAGCACCGCGTCCCAGCGCGCCGCCACCCTGAAGCTGAACACGTCATGATAAAGCGCCGGATGGCGCTGCGACTGCACGATGATGCCCATCTGGGCGGGCGATACCGGGTAGGCATCCTCGATGCCGGCGCCCAGCGTCTGGCGCTCGTCCGGGTCCAGCAGCGTGAACGGCAGCAGCCCGGCGCTGGCGGCTGCGCTGGCACCGGCACGGTCCAGTTGCGCCAGGCGGGCCACGGTCTTGTGCTCGAACACGTCCTTGACGGACAGCGCCACCCCCTCCTTGCGCGCCTGGGCCACCATCGAAATCGAGACGATGGAATCGCCGCCCAGGGCGAAGAAGCTGTCGTTCACACCCACCCGTTCGAGCTTGAGCACGCGCGCCCAGACGTCGCACAGAATCTGCTCGCGTTCATTGCGCGGCGCCACGTAGTCGGTGGTGCGTAGATCGGCCGGTGCGGGATCGGGCAAGGCCTTGCGGTCCACCTTGCGGTTCGAGGTGAGCGGGAACGCCGGCAGGAACACATAGGTGTCCGGCACCATGAAGTCGGGCAGCGTTTGTCCCAGGTGACGCCGGCACCGTTCGATCCAGTCCTGCTTCTGCGCCGCCAGCACGCCTTCGTCGGCCGCCATGTCCTCGGCGGGTTCCACGTAAGCGACCAGGCGATGGCCGTCGCCGCCAAGCGGCTTGGCAAGCACCACGCCGTTGCGCACCAGGTCCAGCGTGGACAGCCGGGTTTCGATCTCGCCGATCTCGATGCGGTAGCCGCGTATCTTGACCTGCTGGTCGGCCCGCGACAGGTATTCCAGTTTTCCCTGCGCATTCCAGCGCACCAGGTCGCCGGTCCGGTACAGTCGAGCACCGGGCTTGAACGGATGGGGCACGAAGCGCTGTGCGGTCATCTCCGGGCGGTTCCAGTAGCCGCGCGCCAGCCCGGCGCCTCCGATATACAGCTCGCCGACCCCGCCGGTGGGGACCAGGTTCTCGTGCTCGTCGAGCAGATAGAGATCGGTATTGGCGACCGCCGTCCCCATCGACACCGACGCGTCGTCCGCGCCGACCTGGTCGACGGTGGACCAGATCGTGGTCTCGGTAGGGCCGTACACATTCCACACCGATCCTACCTTGTCCTGCAGGCGGCGGTTCAGCGCCACGGTCCAGGCTTCGCCGCCGCACAGCACGGCCAGGTCGGCCTTGCCGCGCCAGCCGCCGTCGAGCAGCAGGCGCCAGGTGGCGGGCGTGGCCTGCATGATGGTGGCGTCGCAGCCGGCGATCAGCGCCTGCAGCGCGTCGCTGTCGCGGGTCGCGTCGCGGCCCGCCACGTGCAGCCGGGCGCCGCGGACCAGTGGCAGGAACAAT
This sequence comes from Duganella sp. Leaf61, assembly GCF_001421905.1. NCBI lineage: Bacteria > Pseudomonadati > Pseudomonadota > Betaproteobacteria > Burkholderiales > Oxalobacteraceae > Duganella > Duganella sp. Leaf61. The sequence continues at coordinate 2,716 of NZ_LMLM01000015.1, read as the reverse complement.
TCCAGTGCGGCGATGTCGAAGCAGATCGAGGTCACGGCCAGCAGGCAGTCATGCGCCGCGATGCCAGGACGCTGCGCCATCGACTGCAGCAAGTTGGCCAGCGCCAGGTGTTCGATGCACACGCCCTTCGGCTGGCCGGTGGAGCCGGAAGTGTAGATCACGTACGCCAGCTGGGACGGCGACACCGTCGCCGCGACATTGGCGGCGTCGCAATCGGTCAGCGCCGCATGCAGCGCCGGGTCATCGACGCAGATCGTGGCCGGGCCGCCGTCGGGCAAGGCGCACAGGCTCGCGGTATCCGCCAGCACCAGCCGCACGCCGGCGTCGTCGAGCATGTACGCCAGGCGCGCGGCCGGGTACTCCGGATCCAGCGGCACATAAGCGCCGCCGGCCTTGAGGATCGCCAGCAGACCCACCACCATCGCGGCCGACCGCTCCATGCACAGACCAACCAGGCTGCCCTCGCCCACGCCCTGTCCGCGCAGGAAATGCGCCAGGCGGTTGACGCGCGCATTGAGCGCGGCATAGGTCAGCGTAACGCCGGCATCGGCCAGTGCGGTGGCGCCGGGCGTGGACTCAACCTGGGCTTCGAACAGGGCCGGCAACGTGGCTGCGACATCGTAGGCCATGTCGGCCTGGTTGCGGCCATGCAGCAGGGTGTCGCGCTCGCCCGCCGTCAGCAGCGGCAGCGCACCGATACCGGTCTCGGGCCGCGCCACGATGGCGCGCAGCAGCTCCTCGAAGTTAGAGGCCATGCGCACGATGCTGGCGCCTTCGAACAGGTCGGTATTGTAGGCCCAGTCGATATGCAGCTGCCCCGCACCCACGGCAGCCGTCAGCTCGAGATCGCACTTGATGGTGTTATGGCTGCCCAGCGTGCGTTCGACCACCAGCCCGTCAAGCGCCATCTCGTGACGCTCGTTGTTTTGCAGCGTAAACATGATCTGGTACAGCGGGCCGTAACTGAGGCTGCGCTCCGGCTGCAGCTGATCGACCAGCATTTCGAACGGCACGTGCTGATGCTCGTACGCGTCCAGTATCATTTGCCGGTTCCTGCCCAGCAGCGCCGTGAACGAGGGATTGCCGGCAAGGTCGCTGCGCAGCACCAGGCTGTTGACGAACAGGCCGATCAGGCCTTCCACATCGCTGTGCGCGCGGCCGGCGATCGGCGAGCCGATCACGATATCGGTCTCGCCGCTGTAGCGTTTGAGCAGCACCGCCACTGCCGTTTGCAGGAACATGAACAGCGTCACTTGATGCTGCTGGCAGCAAGCCTCCAGCGCCTGCAGCAGGTCAGAGGCGATGGTTTGCGCCACGGTGCGGGCATGGAAGCGCTGGCGGGCCGGCCGCGGCTGGTCCAGCGGCAGCCCGTGTACGGCCGGGAGACCGGCCAGCTGCGCACGCCAGTAATCGAGCTGCTGCGCCAGTTCATCCCCTTGCAGCCGCGCGCGCTGCCAGCTGGCATAGTCGGCATACTGCACCCGCAGCGGCGGCAGCGCCGCCGGCAAGCCCTGGCTGTAGCCATTGTAGAGTGCCGCCAGTTCGCGCTTGAGAATACCGAACGACCAGCCGTCGGCGGCGATATGGTGCAGGTTCAGCAGCAGCACATGGTGTTGGTCTGCCAGGCACACCAGCGCGGCCCGCAGCAGCACGTCGCGCGCGGACCAGCCGTCGGCGGCGATATGGTGCAGGTTCAGCAGCAGCACATGGTGTTGGTCTGCCAGGCACACCAGCGCGGCCCGCAGCAGCACGTCGCGCGCCAGGTCGAACGGGCGGGCCGCGTCGGCGGCCGCCAGCTGCGCCAGCGCGTYGGCCTGCTGCGCCGCCCCCAGCGCACGCAGGTCGTGTTCGTCGAACACGAGCGCGGCGTCTTCCCGGATCAGCTGGCGCGCCTGTCCTTCATCGCTGGCGATGGCCGTGCGCAGCACCTCGTGGCGCTCGACGATGGCCTGCAGCGCCAGCCGCAGCGCCACCGCGTCCATCGCCCCGGCCAGCTCGATCCGCACCGGCAGGTTGTACTCGGCGCTGCTGCCTTCCAGCTGGTCGATGAACCACAGCCGCTGCTGGGCAAACGACAGCGGCAGCGGCGCCGTGCGGTCGGCGCGCGCGATCGGCGCCAGCACCTGCGCYTGGTAGCCGGGCAGCGCCTCGGCCAGCGCGGCCACGGTCGGATGCGCGAACAGCGCGCGCAGCGGCAGTTCCACGCCCAGTGCCTGGCGGATGCGGCTCAGCAGGCGCGTGGCCAGCAGCGAATGGCCGCCCGCCTCGAAAAAATTGTCCTCGATGCCGATGCGCTCGCGCTTGAGCAGGTCCTGCCACAGTGCGCACAGCGCGGTCTCGGTCGCGTTGCGCGGTGCGAGATAGCTGGTGGTGTGCAGGTCGGCGGCAGCCGGCGACGGCAGGGCCTTGCGGTCCACCTTGCCGGTGCGGGTAAGCGGCAGCGCCGCCAGCGCGATGAACACATCGGGCACCATGTAGTCGGGCAGTTGCAGCTTGAGCGCCTTGCGCAATTGCGCCGGCTGCGGCGCCGCGCCGCCGGCCGGCGGCACCACGTACGCGGMCAGCCGGCTCGCTTCCTGTTCGCCTTCCAGCGCAAAGCCGGCCACCACGGCGTCGTGCACGCCGGGCAGCAGGCGCAGCTGCGCTTCCACTTCGCCGGCTTCGATGCGCATGCCGCGCAGCTTGATCTGGTGGTCCTGGCGCCCCTGGTAGGCCA
>NZ_LMLM01000014.1:0-20516 GCF_001421905.1 Duganella sp. Leaf61 | reverse complement strand
ATAGTCGGGCCTGAACAAATCCTAACCGCTTGATTCCACTGCCGAAAGATCGAAAAACAGTAGCTGGGATTTGCAAGCTTTCGCTAAAATGGAGTCAATTCCTTGCAAATTTCAGAGGCCTGAATGGGACCGAAGCCAGCTGGATCACAAAGCGCAGACATGTTCCGCCAACGGCTGGACGAACTGGTGAACCTGAAGCATCCGCTGGCACAGCTGGCCACTCACATCGACTGGAGCGTTTTCGAGCGCGAATGGAGCGGGCATTTCCCATCCTCGCGCGGTCGTCCCGCCACTTCCACCCGGCTCATCGCGGGCCTGCTGTACTTGCAGCACACGTTCGCCTTGTCCGACGAGGACGTTGTGTGGGGCTGGGTCGAGAATCCATATTGGCAGTTGTTCTGTGGCGAGACCTGGTTCCAGCACCGGCCGCCGATCGATCCCAGTTCATTGACGCGCTGGCGCAAGCGCATCGGCGAAGCCGGTCTGGAGTGGATGCTGACGCAAACGATCAAGGCGGCCGAGTCGGCGCGGTTGGTCAAGCCGCAGAGCTTCAAGAAAGTGATTGTCGACAGTACCGTGCAGGAGAAGGCCATCGCCCATCCGACCGACAGTAGATTGCTGGAGCGGGCCAGACAGCACCTGGTCAAGCTCGCCGCCGAGGCGGGGCTGGCGCTGCGCCAGAACTACAACCGTGAGGCGCCAAGGCTGGCCGTGCAAGTGGGCCGCTATGCGCACGCCAAACAATACAAGCGCATGCGCGCCAGCCTGAAGAAGCTCAAGACCGTGGTCGGTCGTGTCTGGCGCGACGTGGGGCGCCAGCTCGACAAGATGCCGACTACCTTACGGGACAGGGCGTCCGACCTGTTGGCTAAGGCCAAGCGCCTGCTGACGCAGAAACCGCGCGACAAAAACAAGCTCTACAGTCTGCACGCGCCCGAGGCCGAGTGCATCGCCAAGGGCAAGACGCGGCAGCCTTACGAATTCGGCGTGAAGGTGTCGATCGCCACCACGCACAAGGAAGGCTTGGTGGTGGGCATGCGCAGCATGCCCGGCAATCCTTACGACGGCCACACTTTGTACGAAACGCTCGAGCAGGTGGCGATCCTCACCGAACAGCAGCCCAAGGAAGTGTTTGTGGACCTCGGCTATCGCGGCGCCGAGGTGCAAGCCGGCACCAAGGTTTATCACCACAAGCTCAAACGCGACATCACTGTGCGTCTGCGGCGCGACATCCGGCGCCGCAGCGCCATCGAGCCGGCGATCGGGCACATGAAAAACGACGGCAGGCTGCGACGTAATTGGCTCAAGGGCGCCGATGGCGATGCCTTCAACGCGCTGCTGTGCGGCTGCGGCCACAACCTGCGCCTGATCCTGCGAAAGCTGCGGCTTTTTTTCGCCTTCATCGTCGCCTGGCTGGCATCGCTGCACCTCACATCGGCGCCGGGTACGGCGCCTGAGCGCTGATTTCATGACTCCATCGCCAGCCATCGGCCGCAGCAGAGTCTTTGTCTGGAGTGATTTGAATTATTCAGGCCGGACTANGGCGCCGGGTACGGCGCCTGAGCGCTGATTTCATGACTCCATCGCCAGCCATCGGCCGCAGCAGAGTCTTTGTCTGGAGTGATTTGAATTATTCAGGCCGGACTAGATATTTTTCGACAGCAGCCTGCGTGCACCCAAGATTGGCTGTGCCACACCGGGCTGGCAGTCGGTCTCAACGGAAAGCATAGTCCAAAATTCAAACACTGCATGACGATTGACAGTAGGCGCTTGCAAAAAAACTGCGCGCGTGAGTATTTCACTTGGGTGGTTTCTGATATGGGCTTAGAAAATCCCCTTGCGATACAATCGCGCTTCGCGCAAGACGATGCGTTGCTCACCATCAAAGCCTTGCAAGCACATGTGCAGGACGGCTACACCGTGGAATCCTCCGGCTCTGGCATTGTTCTATTTCGATCCGCAGGCCTGCGGGCGCAGCGCAAAGTCACCACGTCGTGGTGGTTGGCACCGTTGCTGCAGCAACAAAAGTGTCCAGAGAAGGGAGAATTTCGGATGAATCAAGGAAATAAAGGGTCTGGGCACGAGTTCCACCTAATTGAGAAATCCCGATAAAATAGAAAACTCCTCCGTGACGGCAGAATACTGGCCCCCCGCTTACACCGTCAACGTCGGTAGAAAACTCCGCACATATGATTGAGTGTAGTCCGCCATATGGTGGCCCTAGCCGCCCTTTGACCACGAGAGGAGCTCGCCGCATTTTTCTTTCTTCGAAGTCTATCTTGTCTTCAGTGTTTGGGAAACCAACGACGAAAACTGTGCTGTTTTCGGGAATTTGATTTGCAGACTTGCAAAAAGTTTCCAAATTCCAAGAATTCCATTCAACGGAGACATCAGCGTCGGAATTGATTTTCCAAACATGAACATCGAGTAAATCGCCGTCCGAATCTCTAAAATCCAGGGCTATGTCAGCATGGAGCGGTAAGGGTACTTCTTGCTGATGCACGATAATTTGCACTTGATCTGGCATTGCTTTAGCGGCTTTTATCACGTGTTTCGCTGTAATCGCTAGATCTACTCCCTTCCATCTCACCATGAAAAGCGTTCCAGTTCCCCATGGAATATCTAATGCATCACGGTATTGTACTGGATGAGTACCCTCTCCCAGTACATCTAGTGCCTCGGCGAACATCAAACGCTGTGCGACGTCAGAACTTTCAGTTCTAATTGCCGTAAATTCTTCAACAGTAAGATCAACGTCATCCGCTGTGCAGTCTTGACAAACGTTTGCAAGTGCATAGGGAGAGACAGGGTGACGCCTGTCATATGCAGATTTCAAAAACTCAAACGCGACCTTGATTTGGCCTGAATTTGTTGCCTCCATCCCCAGCATGTAAGCCGCCTCGGCACTGCCAAGATGGTACGCGCGAATTCTCCAAGCCAACGCTGTGCAGCTATCCCCTCTCGCCTCGCATGTTCGCGCTAAAACGAGCATGGCTCCTGGATTCCCTTCCAGAACGGCATCGAGCAAAAATTGCTCTGGAGCCCCTGATGCAAAGGCTAACTCCCTCACTTTCGTTGATTCCGGGTGAGCTAACAAATCTACTTCGAGCAAGCTGGTCTCCCGATTTTTAGTCGACATTTTCGCAATCTCACCAGCTGCATCGGCTGCATACTCAGCCCACGTTTTCTTCATTTTAACTCATACCTTTTTGCCCGCTTTAGGGTATTATCATTCATGACGCCATTTTAATTGAAACGATTTATATGAATCACATAATTAAACTACAGCATTATCCAGTTAAATGAAAGCAACCTTGAATAGGTCTTTTCGATCAGCTTCTCAATCTCGTCGTCGAACTCTTCTGCGTTAAATGAAATGTGCGGTGCAATTCTCCCTCCTCCCCAATAATTAAAAGCATCATGTACTGCTTGGTCGGTATTTATATGATTTTTCCGCCAATAGAAGCTATCGGCCTCCACCTGAACAATATATGGAGAAGATATGAAGTTATGCTCGCTTCCGCCATGCATCGTAGGCCCTGTAAAGTTACTACTTCCCACGATCGCAAGAACTGGTCTGGATTCGCTGATAAATATTGCAATTTTTGCATGCCAACGCATCGGGTCCTCCCCCTTCTGCGTCGGGATAAGCTTGCAAGCATGAGCTTTAATGCCGTGCTGGATTAACGCGTCTCTCAACTCGCAAAGCGTCTTCGAATTTTCGTCATATCCACCAAGAAGAAACAATTCCTTTCCTTTCATCTCCTCGTCAATGGCGAAGTCCGGGGCGGTTTCCGCTAAGCGGGTTGTGAAATCGCTAAAGAAGCCGGAAGCGATGTAAGCGCAGTCAATGTCCCGTGCTTTCAACAACCGTATAACAGAGTCCCGATAATAACTGCCTGATAATTCTTTGCGCAATGCGATTGAGATTGGAATGATATTTCTCCTATAAATTTAAGTACAAGATTCGACGAGGCAGTTTTTCGAATCGCATTCAGTGAAACGCATGTTTCGTACCGTTCCTGATCCAGTGCGATGCATTTTTATTAAAGTAAAATGGTAGGGCTAGCCTTGATAAGTCGGCAGTCGAACGCATCTCCTTCAGACAATGCGTTTATTCGGGTTCTGGTGTCAGGTGAGTGGAAAATACCGTCCAGCGCCGGGATAGGGCTTCTCGAGATGGCATTACAGACCCTGCGCGCAGCGGCCGGAAGCGATACGCCGCGTACCCGGAAGCAGCTACTTCCGGATGGAAGTGCAAAGTGAGATCCTTAGGATCGACAGCCATCAAATTCAGATCAAACAAAGTATGTATGTCAGCCCGCAATAACAACCCGTTCGCCGTCTGATTATGGGTATCGTTACGATACGAATCGATATGGGCAGCTTCGAGAATAGCTGTCACGCTACATCCGGTAACCTGGCAGCAATGATCAGCATTTTTAAGCAGTAGGTTTCTGAATTTTTTCTGGCCTCGACGTTGTCGAATGGCACGAAGCACAGCCCTGCGGGCATCAATCATAGACATCTCGCCTTCACCGATACCCTTTTCAGCGATGTCATTCGCATCAAAATCAGCCTCGCCAGGACTTAATACCACCGTCTCAATGAACTGTGCAAGCAATGCCCTGGTAGCAGGATACTTCGACGCGAGACCAATCTCAATTTTTCCAAGATCGATCTCTTGAATCGACAGCTGATCATTAGGACGCAATGCTGCTTGGCGCAAGACGTCGACCGGAACGCCGTCCTGACATTCAATGAAACTGTTTCCAAAAGTGGCTTTATAGCGGATGACCGTTACGCTGTCTGTAACTGGAATAGTAAATTCATGTCCCTTAACGCAACGCCAGGGCGGAGTCATTGAGGTGCGCTGCTTGAGGTTTACAGCTCGGCAAACCGGGCAGCGGTTGCGCTGTTTCTGTCCAGAAGCGGATGTGATAGCAGCGATGCGAGCCACTCCCAACAGCTTACTACGTCCTCGAATCAGGACCAGATCACCTATCGATAGCTGTTTATGATTGGGTACAGCACTGTCGTACTCATACCGGCTACTGACATGGTCATCGTATCCTTGGTTCCCCCCGTATTGGCGTGCGCCGTCCTCAATACTGATCAGCGACCAAACACGCGCAGCGTATTGCTCTGACATTTATGTCTCCTTCAAGTAGTCCATTAACCACCGTTAGCGTGGTGCCGGTACCGCAAATACTAAATTGCCCCGTCAATAAATAAGAAGTCCTTACGGCTTAACTGCGCCAAACCCGTGCTTGATCAATCGTGATCGCACTGCCCAGATGCGCTCGCATTCCCGTACGGATGGCACAAATTTAGGAAGCCGCGACGCGGTACGAAGCAGTGCTGCATCCTTGGCGTCAAGGAGTGCCTTCTGACCGCCCCATTCGCGTAGCAGCTCCCACTCCTCGGTGTTAACCCCGAGGACAGCGGTACGTGCAAACACTCCATAGCCGATCTGACTGAGGGCCCCGGCGTCGGTATAACGCTTAGCGATCGGGTCAACCATTTCATTGAGGATTGCATCCGACAGAGGCACGACTACTTCCCTCGCGCGTTCCCAGCACGCTTCGGATTTTGCCCATTCAGTCACATTGGTTTTACCTCTGGAGGGACTCGTCAGCACGTTAAATACCGTGCCGGCAATCGCAATCATCTGCGAGCTGACCGCCGGGGGAACGGCCTGCGCATTCCAGATGGCTTCCAAATCCAGCTGGCGTCCCTTCCCGCTCTTTAAGATCGTGAACTGCAGGACGGCTAGCGTGTACGTCACAATGTTGGGTCTGTAAGCGCCTGTGTACCAAGGCTGCTGCTTGACGAGGTGTTCTGCATGCCTGAACAGAATTGCCATTGCAACGAGATTCCGGAAATAGTGCTCGTCGAATGCGCTGTCGTTTTCTACCCACCTCTTAGCCATCCATCCGGCAAAATGCACGAAGTTTTTCTGTGCGCCGTAACTCACCTTATGCGGCAGTCCCTTCCACGAGTTTTCCAGCTTGGCGACGTCAAGTTTCGTCAGAAGCTGGACTTTGGGGTTTTCAGCCAGAAAAGCGCGCTTACCCTGTGCGCTCAGTGTTCTTTGCTCGTTGACATACTGGCCGCGCGATCGCTCGTAGTACCAGTAAGTTTTGTGCGACGAACTAACCCCAGCAGGCGCTGCGACTTTCCGTGAAAGCTGCTCCAGGCGATGGTGGTATGGATGGTTGGCAAAGAAATCGGATTCACTAACCTAGTTCTGGCTATTGGCAAAGCGTGCAATCAGCGGAACGAGTTCGCCTGCACTTGATGGCGACAGCACCGACATCTTCATCTGGACTCGTACTTCGGAGAGATCTATGCCGTCTCTGAAGGCAGTCGCAAGAGATGCTGTCGTCTGGCCGCCGTTGACGATCTGAAAATTGATCGCTCGCTTGATACTTGACGAATTCTCTTCGAATTCGACGGCCTCTGCAGTCGCAGCTATCCCGTTGTTATAGGCGAAGAACATCTCTGGTTGATTGGCCAGCGTGGTCTGAATGCCAGCGTTGATCTTTCCTTTTGTGCTGAGGAAAGATCGAACATTCCCTTCAAGTAAACGGCTACCGTGGCGCTCATAGATCGCGGCAAGCATGTCCCCAGAGATCGTACAAAGGTAACCCTGATATTCGCCGTTGGCCGAACCCGCATGAAGTGCCGGTATTCCTTTCCCGTCTTCCGTCCGGAAGTCCACTTCGAGATCGTCTCTGCCACTCTCAGAAATCGCTGCTCTGTGAAAGCGTTCTGCATCCCACACATGGCGCTCGACCGGCAGACCATCGACCGTCTGTTCTCCGAACGGAGCCCCGCCATTGAACAGGCGGTTACTTGCCAGATAGACTCTGAATCGAGTTATGCCGGAGCGAAGGCGCACGATATCGGCTGCAAGTCCGCGACCAGCCTCACCGTCGACATCGGTACTGAGCATCCGGCCTGCGATAGCGTCAGCGGCAAAGCGCTCCACCGCAGCAAACTGGCACTCAGACTCTTCAGACGACAGAGGGAGCAGGTCGGCACTGTCGGTAAAGTCCACCGCGACTAGAGACAGCGACCCGTCGGCATCATCAAAAGCGTAGCCGTCGATCTTCATAAGCTGACCAAGAGCGCCCTGACTGGCGAACCGGCACCGGTGGAAATCAGAAATTTCTTCAGCATCTGCGAGCCGTCCGCCAACGTCGTCGAGGAAGGTTGACTCGGGAGCCTCGCCATTAATCTCGGATGTGTCCCGCAGGCCTTTCATCCACTCTTCGAAAAAGGCGGCAAGCGTCCGGTACCTGTTCTGTAATTCGACATCCTTGCGCTCGTTGAAGACGCGCTCGATATCGACTACCTCAACACTCACCATCTTTGTGCCAATGGCAATGTCCGGTATCTGTAAGAGGCCGGCGCAGAGGTCGGTAAGGACATGAATCCGGACTTCGTCAATCTGCGCCCATGCGGATGCGATTGTGGCAATCAGGGTATAAGCGTCATTTGTCTCGTCGACGCGTCCGGCGAGGTCGGCGGCCGCCGAAAGATTGAGGAAGCGACCACATTGATCAGCCGCTGCGCGCGCCTCCAGTTCCGTGAGAACACCCGGCATGCTGCCACCGTTGTATACCGCCACGAAGAGGTCCAGCTTTTTTATGTCTTCCGACAACGCATAACCGCTCAGCCGAAGCGCCCCTTCGCTGACGGTTGCGGAAAATCTGCACGCGTGGGGCTCAAACGTCATCCCCCGCTCGAACATGTGGCGGGCAAATATCTCCGTGAACACCAGTTCTGCAAATGGAGCGGCCCCATTCTCGATACCGGCGCGGGCCACCATTTCTTCTTCCACCTCTGCGTGTACGCTGGCGAGAAAGTCCTTAAGTTCCATTCGTATGTTTTCCTGCTCTTGCTTAATTGGGTTTTTAATTCTAAGCACCTGACAATTTATGTCGCAGCGCTAAGCTCAGGTATGCCCTCGATCGGCGCGGACCATGTCCGCTCTGCGAACTGCTCCCAGCACTCTTTACGCTTCGCCCATTCCGAAATCATTCGTCCGTTTGCGGAGTTGTGCAGTTGCGCATTGACTTCGTCCGACCATGCAACGACTTGGCGACCAAGTTCCGGTGAAATTCCCTGTCTGAACCAAATTGCATCCAGGCTTATCCGGTTTCCGATCAGTCGCGACATCAGTGCTACCGTATATGCTGTAACGTTTGCTTTGTAAGCCGGGAATCTCGACTTCAGCAGCCTGGTTACCGACTTAAAAATAATCACTTTGGCGATCATGCGCTTGTACTCGGATGCATCCGGAAGATAAGACGTTTCATCCTCAGCCTGCACGAGGTGCTTCATGAAGATCGGGAATGCTTTCTGACTTCCCAGACTTACGAGGTCCGGCAGCTGCATCCAGGCGCACAGATACTTGGCGAAGTCCGTTTTGGTCAGTTTTCTGGACGATGGCATGGAATCCTGTAGGCGGCGTAGATCGGCTGGCGACTTCGCTTCGCGGTCGAGCATGACCTTATAGCTACCAGCGGCGCGCTCGTAATACCAGCGCCCCGTTCCGTCGGGGCAGTACGTGGTCATCGCCAGTTTTTCCATCTGAACGTGGAAAGGTTTATTCGCGTAATGATCAGAGGCCTTCACGGCGCTCTGCGAGTTTGCAAAACGGGAAATATCGGCGATCAGCGCATCTTCACTGACCTCGTCCGAGCGATGCAAAATGATCACCTTCGCTGGAACCCGCACAGAGCGGAGGTCGATTCCGGGATTCTTCTTTTTCGTGAAAAAGATTGATGCCATAGTCTGGCCGCCATTCACTACCTGCATCCCCTTAAGCCAGCCTATACCAGGACTCCCGTCTGCGGCACGTTCAAGGTGTGCCTGATCAGCAACGATGACGATGCCGTTATTGTAGGCCATGAAACGCGATGGCTGATCGCGCAGCGTGTCACGAATTCCCTTGTTGACCGTATTGGTCTGGCTCAGGAATGAGCGCACGTTTGCTTCCAGTATGCGAGGGCCGTACTTCTCGTAAAGGAATCGCAGCGACTCTCCCGGTAGCACTGTCATCGCGTAATCGTAATCAGCGTCGTCGGAAGATACCCATACGCACGGCAATGGGCCGCCACATACTTCGTTGAAATTCACGACAAGTTCATCCCTCGGCTTTCCGCTCTGCCAGTGGTTGAACAAACGCTCGATATCCATAACTTCAAGCTTGATGGTTTTTCCCTGGATCTCACGTGGCCGAAAGTTTCGATTCTTGGCCTTGCGGTCTGACAATATGTAAATGCGGATCTGGTCCAACCCCTCATAGGCATGCTGGATCGTCTGCACTAGCGGAAACGCATCGTGCGATTCGTCCATCTTAGTCGCCAGACTGCCGGTTACGCATTGATTGAGGAACCTCGAACACTGTTCGGCAGCTTTTGTCGTTTCTGATTCCGACACCATGGCGATCTCGTCGCAGCCGTCATAGAGGCTGATATACAGGTCGAGCTGATCGAGGTCGTCGGACAGCGCATAGCCGCTCAGGCGCAATATACCTTCGCCCACCCTTGCGGAGTAATGACAGATCTGCGGCTCAAACGTCATGCCGATATCGCTCATGTGACGCGTAACCACCTCAGTAAAAATCAGTTCTGCGAACGGGGCCGATTCGCCAGGATCCGCTGAGCGAGCGGCAATCTCTTCTCGCACTTCGTGCTGTGTTTTCTGCAAAAACTCGGTCAATTCCATCTTAAATCGCTCCGATCATTTCCAGTACCTGCTGCATTGGTGTATCCGGGGCAGCAATAGCGTCACAGTTGATCTCATAGCGCACATTGCGTATCGCATCGGGAACATTTGCCGACACCAGACGGGGAAAGCCTGCCTCTACCTGCATGCATCGAACCTGAGATACGAGGAGCCGGCGGGTGTAGTGTTCCGCATGCGTGTCAACGAATCCGGCGTGCAGCAACGCACTCTCGAAGAGTGCTGCTGAGGCAGCATCCGAGGCGAAATTACTGCGGAGCGCTTCTATGCGCTCCGCAAGCGTTATGCCCTCGGCCGACAGGGAGAAACGGCAGGCGAACAGGAACAGCGGCTTTCGAATTGCATCGTCAAGCTGCTCAAGGGACATGATCGTCGCGGGAAAGCCGGTTTGGGACAGCGTGCTTTTTACCTCGATAGCGCCGGTCCCGAGCTCGAAGTCCTGCAACGCGTCAAGCGGTCCGCGCCACCCCTTAACTGCGGCGTGCGCATCGAGATGCCTGTCAAGTAGCAGTTCAAGGCAGTGCAACTCCCCGCTCAGGCCAAGCTCGGCCTCAGGACCAAGCGCACCGGAATCCCTGCTCATGAAATGCTGCCAAGCCCTGACCCGGCCGAGAAACAACTGTAGCTGCTGCCCTTGGTTGACAGACTTGCAGGCCGACAGCGCGGAGACCACATCAACGGCCATCCTGCTAAACAATTCAATACCGCCCTCCTCGCGTCTCACCAGCGCCAGCCAGTTTCCGGACATACCGGTGCTAATTCGCTCAACGCGAAAGCCCGCTGCGCTGGGCAGCATCGATATCACCGGAAGCGTCACGTCACCAAAGCTGGCAAGGACGGCTTCGCAGTTCCCGGGAAACCTCCGCGCAGCGTGAAGACGATTGCCATCGAGCCCGACGATGGGGATGCTGCGCCAACCATCCTGATCATGATCGCGTTCACCAAGCGCACGCCAGCTGGCGAGAATCTCTTCGTTATTCAGCGGCGCCATATTCCTGCTCCCAGAGAACGTTGTTCACTTTGTATTCGACCTTGTGGCCCAGTTGGCTACCGGGAAAACTGATGCCGAATGCGACAATCGGCACCTGAAAATTTTCCGCTTCTTCATCCGGTACCTCTGGTTGTATCAGGTAAATCAACAGGACTCCACGCTCGGGGTGAGCGGCAATATCCTTAGCCCCATAGCCGCGGATTCGCCGCAGGGACGGCCCGCTCGGCGCGGCAGGCGCTTCCTTGCCCTGCATGCTACCCATGTCCTGTTTGCGGGTCTTAAGAGTGTCTTCCAGGGCCGCCTTCCATGCCGGGAGGTCCATGTCGAGACCCTCATCACGCGACTGAAGAAGGCGTCCGATCGAGAACTTGTCAGCCGTTCGTTGCTTAAAGCTTCGTTTGGCTCGCTGGACTGGCATCTCACCATCCAGACTCACCGGATGCTCTGTTACTCCCCCACCGACCACCGCCACGGTCCAGCTCGTCATTTCCCCATCGCGCGCCATGGTAGTGATGAACTCCTTTAGCATCATGCTGTTGACCTTCATCGCATCAGGATGTGTCATGTACGCGGAGAGAAAATCGGTGACATGGGTGTATGGAACTTTGTCCCAATACAGGCCCTTCCACCTGTCCGGCGTACCCGGGCGTTCTCGCTCCGGAATAGACGAGGCCTTCCCGCATGCTGCAGCAAGGGATTGAAGAGCTTCAAAATTCTGCGCAATAATGCCGGGCCGTGCGTGCAATGCGACTGTCTCGACGACATGCCCGCTAAACGAGAGGTACAGGCTTTTTGCGGACCGCATCTTCAGACGCGACGTCACCATCAGCACCGGGTGCGAAACAACCTTGAGTCCATAGTCACGTGGCGTCCCGCCGCTATCGACCATTGTTTCGAATTCATCACGTAGCTCTTCGGATGCATCGGCAATGTGCTCGAACCACTCAACGAGCTCGCCCGTTGTGTAGAGTCGGCACAGGTCGAGGTAGCCGGGACGATAACCGAACCACCGTCCCATTTGCATAAGCGTGTCATACATCTTCGAAGCGCGCAGAAAATAACTTGTGCACAGTCCTTCAAGCGTCAGACCACGCGCAAGCTTGTCGCCACCGATTGCGATCACCTTGAGGCCGTTTGGTGCTTCCTCATAGTCAAGCACATCGCCAGCCGTACCATTGATAACGCGGACTGATATTTCGCTGAGTACGGTCGAAAGTACCGGCGCAATTTCGCCCCACGAGAACGCCCGGAACGGACCTGCATCCGGCACGGCACCTTCGATGGCTTCCGTTGTCGGTTCGAAATCGGATTCCCATAACTGATGCATCCTCGCCAGTACAGGCTCATGACCTATGTTCCGCGCCAACCTCTGTTCAATCCTTCGGACGTATTCCTCAACCTTTTCACGAACTGCCAATTGCACCGCATTGAACCTGGTAACGTGAACCAGCATTGAAGAGTGCTGGCTTTTTTGTCCACGAAGTTGTCGGGCGGCGCATGCCAGTATGAAGGCATCGATGGCCTCGCGCAGGGATTCCGGCATACCCGACTCGTCTACAGGCAAGGGGCGATGGCTGCTCTTATGACCAACCGGCATCCACCCACTCTTTCCGTCATCGCTGCAGTGGTCCGATACCTCCCTCACCAGCGGCAATCCGCCTTCACGGCGTTCGCCACTGTGCAGGCCGAAGACACGCGCGGGACCGACGTAATTCGAAGGCGCTGCAAGATTATGGATGAAGGCTGCCGGGAACAGGTCGGGACCTGCCTCGCCTGTTTCTCCACGCTCGTGGATGTAGATGTTTGCAAACGGTGTCGCCGTGTAGCCCACGTAGGCCTTGCGTTGGAAGCTGTGCAAAATCTTGCGTATCAAACCATTGATCGCAGTCGGCTGATGGTCTTCATCCGCCTTACCGTCTTCGTCGAAGTACTGCTCCCCGGTATCGACGGAAGCATGATCGGCCTCGTCGTCGATGACAAGCAGCGGCAGGTGATTGACGATCGGCCTGCCCGTCGTCGGATCAACAGTTGCCACATGGGTGTGGATCCATCTCAGTAGGCGGGTGAGCACCGTCTTATTTTTTTTCACTACAAACAACCAAGGTCTTGCTTCCGGCGAGACACCAAGATTGCGGACGTTGTTGGCGGTAAAATCGCCCCGCTCCGTACGGTTAGTAGCATAGTTCGGGCGGATCGATGCGTCCTGATCGATTACACCTACCCCGATCAGTTTTTTGCCTTCCGCCCCAGGGTCAGTCTCGAAACCAAGAAACCCCTCGTCCAAGCGTATTTGAGTCTGCGTACGCAGATTGTTGTGCAACCCCGCAAGCACGATAATGATCTTGTATCCGGCATCGGCTGCCTTGCATATCAGTCCAGTGTAGTTTCCGGTCTTACCGGACTGGACATGGCCGACCACCAGGCCGCGACGGTCCCAGGGGCCAGGCCGGGTCGGATCTTCCAGCATGCCGAGAATCTTATCGGAAGACTTGTCGAGCCCGTCCACAGCATCCCAGGCGAGGCGTGCCTCCTGCATCTCGCGGTAGCGCTGCCAGTAGCGCCAGTCCCTCTTACGCTCGGGCGTCAGCCAGGCGATGTGACCGACCACGTTGACGAGTGAGGAATCCTCGCCGCACCACACGCTGAAACGGCGGATCAACTCGTCGGCGACGGCTTCGCGATCCAGATCCACCGCCCAGCGAGGGTTCATCATGAGCACCAACCCCACTTTTTCGGCAATCAGTCCGGCGGTAATCGCGCTCCTGTCAGCCTGATCGGCGAGCAGCTCCTGAACGATTTTCACGACAGTCGCCTTGTTCATTTCCCCTGCTGTAGTCATACTTTTTTATCCAATTCTCGTGGCTGGTCAGGCAATAAATTAACAAGGTCCTGATAATTTTGAAAAGGTTCGGTGAGCAGCAACCGGGCTCTTGCCATTGACGGTGACATGCCCTTCACCTTCACCATGTTCCTGTACATAACTTCGAGCACGCTCACCACCTCGGCGGAGGGCTCGCCGGAAAATCCGGTCCGTGGCGTCTCCTTATTTTCAGCAGTGTCGATCCAGATACGCTGCACCGGCACCGTCTCTTCGATTACCCGCAGCATGGCCAGAAGTTGAGGAGCCAGCGCCTTCGAATCGTCTAGAACCGCTCGCACCGCAGGGTGGTCGGTGTCGATCCGGTAACGCATACCGCCGGAGAACTGATGCGATTTCCATACCTGGCTTACCTCCGCCCCACTCTTTGAGCGCGGCGTCTGTCCCCGTTGGGCAAATGCGCGGCGCGCCCGCGCCCGGGTATCGTCGGCCAGTCTGGCTAACCATGCACGAACATTTACTGGAGGGCGGGCGGTCGACTTTCGAATATCTATCTTCCATTCAGTGTCGGCGGAATTGGGAATATCGAGGCGAATTCTGGCAAGACGGTGGGCTTCGTCTTTAGTCCAGCCACGCCCCTGGCCGAGTCCTAACCAGCTGCCAGCAAGCAAAAGGCGCTTGTTCCTGTAGACATAGAAACCCTGCTGAGCCGTCCATCCATCAGGCCCTTGTGCGGCGTCATACTCCTTGGAATTCAATCTGTCCTTGTGTGGGAGTACGTGACATTCCACCTCGATGCCCGACTTGGCCGCGAATGAGGCGGCGGGTGAATGCCATGGTTTAGCGGGATGCCCTGACATGAATGGGTCCCATGGAACAACCGGCTGCCCCGCGATGCGCAGTCGCAGGTGTGGCCGGGTTCCCTCGAGGTATCGATGGAACACCATTGCAAGGTGCCGCTCGACACGATCCAGCAAATCGAGAAAATTCTGCTCGCCGAAACCATCGGTGACGATTCTGTCGAGAAGCTCCCAGATAACAAGGGTGCCGTGCGGACGCTCCGCGAATTCGTCCACCAAGCCTGCGGAGCTAGCGTCGGGGCCTTCAAGCAGGTGCCAGCCATCACCCTCACTCACCGCAATGACGTCAAGGTCCCAACGCAGGCATTGAAGGCCGTCCGGGCCAACCGTAGCTACGGTTAAGCGGCGGCATTGCGAGAATGATGCTGTCTTAAGCCCAAGGCCAAACCGGCCGAGATCATCATCCGCACGGGAATCGAGCGGGTTTCTTTCGCCAAGTCGCATCGCGCAGTCGATCTGGTCCTCTGTCATTCCCCTGCCGTCATCCTCTATACGGACAACGCTGCCCTTGCCGTTCCAGTCGAAGTGCAGATCGATATTTTTCGCCCCTGCGGCGATACTGTTGTCTATGATGTCAGCCAGCGCGGTGGCAGTGCTGTAGCCCAGGCCTCGCAATGCTTCGATCATCGCGCCAGCTCGCGGCGGTGCATGGCGGAACTTTGGCTTCTCTATTTGCTTTTTCATTGTTTCTATAGTTCTGAAATCAATATCGAATGTTCGTAAGGGGCCAGCATTTCAATTCGGCTGCGCTGCTGAAATTTCCGAATGGCCTTGGCCTCAATCTGTCGAATTCGTTCACGCGTGACGTTGAACTGCTGGGCGATTTCGTCGAGCGTCATCGGATCACCTCCGTCCAGGCCGAACCGTACCGATATGACGATTCTTTCACGTGGTGCGAAGTCTTCCATCAGTTGTGCTATCAAGCGCCTGAGACTTTGCAGGGATGCGGTCTGGACAGGGTCAGCGACGATGTCCTGTATCCCGAGCACACTCGCAGTTTCTGGTGCGGCGGGTGTACCGCAATCCTCCTGTGAGACGATTTTTACGTCGGCACGCAACAAACCCCGCACCGCGCGTTCGCTCAGAGACATTTGCGCCGCGATTCCGGCGACGGTAAGAGGCAGCGAATCGCCGAAGTCATGGTCGCGCAGAATGCGCTCCATCGCCCGGACTTTCTCCCCTAAATGTACAGGGAGGCGGATCAGGCGAACCGTATCCATCAATGTTCTGGTAATGCCCTGACGGATCCACCATGTGGCATACGTAGAGAATTTAAAACCCCGTCGAAAATCATAGCGCTCGGCTGCACGCAGCAGACCGATGTTCCCGCTCTGGATTACATCTTCAAACGGCAACCCGGCGTACCTATATACTTGCGCAATGGAGATGACCAACCGCAAATTCGCAGTTACCAACTGGTCGCGTGCCGTAAAGTATTTTCTGATCGCGGTCCGGATCTCCGCTCCCGACGCTGGTTCCAGATCACCGGCAACTGACTCAAAAAACGTCATCGTAGCGGGGTCCGGCCTTGGAACTGCCGTATCGCGGCCGCACTCAGGTGCCCCGGCGCGCAATCCGGTTACATAGGTTCGGAAAGCTGCAGGCTGGCCTGCACCATCGTTATCAAATTCCAGTTCTTCTGCAAACGGAAAGTCCTTGGTGTCGCTTTCAGAAGCGTCCTCCTCATCATCTTCCGGAGCTACGACCGGCGCTTGCCGGGAGAGAAAGATTCGCCCCCACGTCACAGGCTTTAATGACACAAGCGCTCTCGCGAGGGCGGCAAGTGCGCCGTCCATCCGGCGCCCAAGTCGCTCTTCACCATTTTTGTCGAGAAGCTCAAAACTGCGCGCTTCGATCAAGTAGCCGTCTGCGATCGATGGAGGCTCCACCAAATCAGTGACGAGCAAGTCGAGTACTTCGGACAGATCTTCCGTTGGTTCGTCCACTCTTTCGCTACCGGTGAGTAGGGCATCTTCCTCGAAGAGTATCTCAAGATCGCCAAGGACCCTCTCCACGACGATCCGCGACCTCTGGTGGTCTCCGCCACTGTCGGATTCAATTGCCATATCTATTTGCGCCAGCGATACACGACCATTTTTCAGTCCGGTGGCAAACAGTTGGCCTATCTGCCTCACATCTTCATACATGCAAAGCGAGGGTCGCGACGGTGGATCGGGCAGATCGAATTCGACTGCCGACCAGTCGTAATCAGTGTTTCTTCGCCTGTGTATTGATATAGAGTGCTGGACCTCCAGCGCACCTTTGACGCACGACGCATCATGAGACGGCACGACGTCAGCATTCTCGATTACCCACCCGAACATTTCACCCATTGGCTGATCGTCAGCATTTGGCGCCTGCATCAGGGCAACGGGCGCGATGTCGCTTTCGACTTTAAAGGATTCGACCTCGAGAGAATACTCGAACGATTCATCGGCGTGAATTCCGACACAGAAATGCTGAAGGTCTGCGTGCTCCGTATGGAGAACAGAAGGATCCACGGGGAACGAAGGGGTGGGAGCCGACTCCCACTGCTCCGCCTCGCCCGGTTCCACGTTGCTAAGCTGCACCTTAAGTATCTGAATGTCGGGTGTCGAAATCTGCAATGAAACTGGTTCAGTCAGCGACACGGGGTACAGGAACTGACCCAGTGAATCATGGCCATGTTCGCGCGCGAGGTCGCTGGCAGTTTTTCCTGCAGGATTGACAGTGGCCCGATCAGCACCTTCTTGCAGCAGGGCGCCGCAGACTTCAAACCGGCCAGTAGCTGCCGCCAACATTAGCGGAGTCAAGCCGCTGCTGTCCCGACCGTTCGCAGGCTCGCCTCGTTTCAAGTGCAGCAGAACAGCCTCTGGCGAACCCGACTTGATAGCCAGTCGGAATAATGGACTGAGTTTCCCCTCGATTGACGCACTCATCGAGAAATAGCGGGAGCTGAGGGTGACTTCGAACTCGTTACTGACAGAAAACACATCGTATTGTTCGAGGTGGAGGAAGGAAACATAAATTACTAAGTAACATTATCGTCGATTTTCCGTATGAGAATCTCACCAATTGTCACTGTGGAGCAATTTTTTAAAGATAATGCAGAGACTGATCGAAGTCTGCAAGTAACCAATGCATGAAGAAAGAATTGCCTTGACTCAATCAATGCAGCTGGGTATGGTGCCAGTGACTTCAACATTTACCGCATTGTCATGATCGTAGGCTGGGAAAATATTTTTGATAATTCAGGAGTCAAGGTCGTTTCGACAACTGATAAAAACCGACGCGCCTACGTCCCAAGCATAGCGCAGCGTAAAGCAATTCTCGCTGCAGGTATCAAACCTGCCGATTGCCGCCCGGCCCCGCCCTTCACAATCACCATACTTCTTGATGCCAACCAAGACACCGTTATCAGCGGTTATTACCACGCCGAACGCTCCACGGTAGCAGACCGCAGTCCCGAACCTAGAATGGGGCAGTCGTTTATTTCAGAATGGCTGGAGACGGGCGATGAAGTTTTCATCGGAAATATAGGGCCTCGGCTTTTTGCATTCAAAACAGCTAATGCAAGTGATGAAAAACTTATATCGGAGCTAGCCCGAGTAGTTCCAGTGGACCTAATTCTTGCTAACGCCGAGTTAGCTTCCGGTGCACCAGCCAGACGCCGCACGACCCGGCAAGAGTTCATCCGAAATCCCTATGTCGTCCTTGGAGCGTTGGAACGGTGTGAAAACCACTGCGAATCCCCCGACTGCCGGCAGGTTCTATTTAAAAAGGACAATGGAAAATTCTACCTCGAGGTGCATCACATTACTCCCCTCCATGAGGGCGGCGACGATTCCTTGATCAACGTCGCGGCGCTGTGCCCTCACTGCCACCGCGAACTACATCATGGAGTGGGTCGCGTGGCGCTCAGAGCAAAGCTCCAGTCTCACATCTCTGCAAAGCCGTTACAAAAAGCAAAAATCAGATGAAGCATGGATATTTGTCCCAGTATTTTAGAGGCGTCGCCGTAAAACGTCTCAGTCGCGTTGAGGCAGACGCGCTTACCTCCAATCAGCATGAGTTCAATGGTGTGGAAGGATTACGTGCCCTTCTCGGTGAGCCAAATGGTAAGGTCAGGTATGTATCAGACATCATTTATGTAAATGATGAGGTGGATGCAATCGCACCCGAAGAGGGGATTCTTACTTGGTACGACGCCAGGCAAAAAGCGCGCCTCGAACGAGGCGTCAAGCGCTGGGAGTATCGGCTCTATTTCCCTGATACAAGGGCTTCCGGCAAAGCTAATGCGGGAGATCTTCTGGTTATCGCGAAACAGCAAAACGAGCGGCTGCTTGTGATTGTAGCCGAGGATGGATCCGGCATCGGCAGTCAGATCGAATGGCTCTTTGGCACAGGCAACCTTTTGCAGCCGGGCTTCTTCGTTAAATCGGATTTCGATGACCAACGCGACCGTATTGAGTTCACATCGCGGACGATACTCGAAAGCATTGGTATCGTTGTCGAAACGACTGCGCCAGACTACCTCGACGCTATGCTGAAGAAGTTTGGTGGCAAATTTCCGACCACCCGCGAGTTTTCTGCTTACTCTCGTTCCACCATCCCGCATATCGACCCCACCGGCTGTCCGGATACTGTGCTTATGGCATGGATGGAACAGGAAGAAGTTCTGTTCCGCACACTTGAGGCCCACCTGATCGCTGATCGCCTTGCTAGTGGATTCGGGACTTCGGACACCGAGATTGACGTGGAGGGGTTCCTGAAGTTCTCTCTGTCTGTACAAAACAGGCGAAAGAGCCGGGTGGGCCTGGCTTTCGAAAACCATCTGGAGGTTCTGTTCGCGGCGAACGGGCTTCGCTTCACGCGCACCGCTGTTACGGAAAATAAGGCAAAACCTGACTTCTTGTTCCCGGGAGTTGCTGAGTACCACGATGATCAATTCCCCCAAGGACAGCTCACAATGTTGGGGGTGAAATCCACGTGCAAAGATCGATGGCGTCAGGTCCTGGCGGAAGCGGATCGCATCGTATGCAAGCACCTTATAACGCTCGAGCCCGCTATATCTCTTCATCAGACTGAAGAAATGGCCAGCAAGAACCTGCAACTCGTCATACCAAAACAGCTGCACAGTACGTACAGCCCTCTTCAGCGTGATTCTCTCCTGGACGTAGCTGGTCTTATGGAAATACTCCGCGCCAGGCAGGGTTTCTAAAATACCCATTAAGTTGAGTTGCAGACCTAAGAAGCACTTTTCACTTCTGCTCCGACTTAGGTTGAACCAACCCCTTGATTTTTTGACGAGTGGTTTTCCTGATTCGGTACTACTCGGTTCGGATCGACCGAAGAATAATTTTAAATGGAAAAGCTTTCGTAGATACGAATGGCCGCTAGCCGGCGCGGTAGCGGCGCAGGCACTCTTCAGTAACAGCAGGTAATGCACAGCCTCGCATTAATTTTGCCAATGCCTCCGCCAACGTATAGGTTGGTTCTCCCATATTTCCAACAAGAGAAAAGTGCGTCACTCGAGCCTTTCGGTATTTCAAGTGGCCAGTCCCGGAAAACGATGTATGACTTCCCGAGACGGCAGCATCGACGGGGAAAATCCTTGAAGCGCTCTCTTGGCTCAGAGCACACGCAACAAGTGCCGCCCGGGAGCGCATCTGCAAATTATTCAGTAGGTACATCGACCCCACTTCCTTGGACCACAGTGGCTTCACCAGTATGACATGGAGGCACTGAATACCGGCTGAGGTCAGTCGTTCAATAACCTCCAGTTCTCCTATGTTCATTCCAAAACTGAGCTCCCTGCCGAAAGGAAACTTATGTTTGATTTCGCCGAGCCAGATCTGGCGGTTATAGATGAACGCCCGATCGAGATTCCAGACCGCTCGAAAATAGGGTTGAATACCGTAATTAATCAAAATTCTCGGCATGAGAACCTCATCACATAAGCGTTTGCCGTAACGTTCAGAAAGGAAGCCCCAGAAAGCCTGGCGCTGTCTGTAGTGGTCAACCCATCCCGGACACTACGTTAAGTTTTTCTTCGGCGACAGCCGGCGCCAGTCCCTGGTTGAACTGATGCGGTCGTATCCAGTTATAC
>NZ_LMLM01000013.1:0-20609 GCF_001421905.1 Duganella sp. Leaf61 | reverse complement strand
CGCCACTCGCCGCCAGGTTGCCCCGCGCTGCCGTTCGACTTGCATGTGTAAGGCATGCCGCCAGCGTTCAATCTGAGCCAGGATCAAACTCTTCAGTTYAATCTCTGTTTAAACACTTTCGTGTCTTTGGCCGAACCTTTTAATCGGTTCAAACCCCTCGCATTGCGAGGTGTTTGCTCACTCAAAATACTGACAGGCCACTATTTTCATAGCGCCTATTTCATTACTTYTTGTGAACATTTGATATTTTAAGTATCACGCTGCAAGCAGCGTGTGCACTGTCATCAAACGTCCACACTTATCGACTGTTAATTTTTAAAGAACTTATTCGGCACATTTGATATTTTAAGTATCACGCTGCAAGCAGCGTGTGCACTGTCATCAAACGTCCACACTTATCGACTGTTAATTTTTAAAGAACTTATTCGGTACTGCGTTGCTAACAAAGCGTTTTGTCTGTCAGCGAAGAAGCGAGATTATGAAGTGTTTCTTTTGTCTCGTCAACTTTCTTTTTTCTCGTTTTACTCTGTGTTTGACACAGTGTTCTGCGAGGGACAGAACTATATCGCAGAGTATCCGGACTGGCAAGGGGGTAGCCGTTATTCTCTGTGATATCGTAGCAACGGTTCTCTCTTCCTTATATAAACAAGAATATGTTCATTCCTGCTATTTCTCCCACTGCCGATGAAGCCCTGTCGGACCTGCTCGATCAGGCCATTAATAACAAGACCAAGCCGCTGGGCAGCCTGGGCGTGCTGGAATCGCTGGCGAAACAGCTGGGCCTGATCCAGAACACGCGCGACATTGCCGTGCGCTCACCCGCCATCCTGGTGTTCGCGGCCGACCATGGCGTAGTGGCGGAGGGCATTTCCGCCTATCCGCAGGACGTGACGTGGCAAATGGTGGAAAACTTCCTGGCCGGCGGCGCGGCCATCAATATCTTTGCTGAACAAAACAACTGCGCCTTGCAAGTGATCGACGCCGGCGTCAACCACGCCTTCGGTCCGCGTGACGGCCTGGTCGACCGCAAGCTGGCCAATGGCACCCACAATTTTGCCCAGGAGCCGGCCATGAGCCGCGCCACCTGCCACGCAGCGCTGGCTGCCGGCATGGCACTGGCCGCTGAGCTGGAAGGCAATGTGGTCGGCTTCGGTGAAATGGGTATCGGTAATACCACCGCAGCGGCGGCCCTGATGCACAAGCTCACTGGCATCCCGGTTGCTCAATGCGTGGGCGCCGGCACCGGTCTGTCGCCCGAAGGCGTGTTGCACAAGCAGCGCGTGATCGAAGCGGCAGTGGCCTGCCATGCCTCGGTCAATGAGCCGCTCGACGTCCTGACCACGTTCGGCGGACTGGAAATCACCATGATCGCTGGCGCCATGCTCAAGGCGGCAGCACTGCGCAAGGTGCTGCTGATCGACGGCTTTATCGTCACCAGTGCGCTGCTGGTGGCCGCACGGCTGCAACCGGCCATCCTCGACTACTGCGTGTTTGCCCACTGCTCCGACGAACAAGGCCACCGTCAAATGCTGGCGGCACTCGATGCCAAGCCGCTGTTGTCGCTGGGCCTGCGGCTGGGCGAAGGCACCGGCTGCGCACTGGCGCTGCCGCTGCTGCACGCGGCCGTCAATTTCCTCAGCCGCATGGCCACGTTCGAATCGGCGCAAGTCAGCGCCAAAGCGGATTAACCCATGCACCAGCTCCGCCTGTTCTTCACCGCCCTGCAGTTTTTTACCCGGCTGCCGATCCCGCGCTGGGTAGGATTCGATCCGGCGTGGCTAAACCAGGCGTCGCGCTACTTTCCGCTGGTCGGCGTGGTGGTGGCGCTGATCACGGGCGCCGTGTACGCGGTAGCGTTCAAGCTGTTCCCGCCGGCGATTGCCGCCATACTGTCCACGGCGGCCGGCATCTATGTCACCGGCGCGTTTCATGAGGACGGCTTTGCCGATACCTGCGATGGTTTCGGTGGCGGCATGACCGGAGAACGGGTGCTCGAGATCATGAAGGATTCGCGCATCGGCGCCTATGGCGCGATCGGTATCTTCTGCCTGCTGCTGCTCAAGTGTGCGACCCTGACCATGCTGCCGCCGTACGGCGCAATTGCCGCCTTGCTGTTCGCGCACCCGATGTCGCGCCTGATGGCCACTGGGCTGATCTGGCGCCTCGACTACGCGCGTGCCGAGGGCAAGGCCAAGCCGCTGGCGCAGAAAATGGCGACACCGGAACTTGCCATTGCCGCCATCACCGCGCTGGCGCCGGCACTGCTGCTGATCTGGCTGAACTGGCTGTCGTGGACCATGCTGCTGTCCGGCGTGACGTGCGCGCTGGTGGCTGCCATCTGGCTGGCCCGCAAATTCATGGGCCGCATCGGCGGCTACACGGGCGACTGCCTGGGCGCCGTACAGCAGGTGACGGAAGTGGTGTTCTACCTGTGCGTGCTGGCTGGTCTGCACACCAGCGGCCAGTTCTTCTAGCACCATGCGGCTGGTCCTGATCCGCCACCCGCAGCCCGACGTCGCGCCGGGCGTGTGCTACGGCCAGACCGACCTGGCAGTGGCGCCCGGACACCTGGAGCAGGCCGTCGCCGCATTGCTGCCTCAGGTGCCGGCCGGGCTGCCGCTGTTTTCCAGCCCTTTGCAACGCTGCGCGGCGCTGGCGATGCGCCTGGCGCCCGCCCCCGTGTTCGATGCGCGTCTGGTGGAAATGGATTTTGGCGACTGGGAGATGCAGCCGTGGGACAGCATTCCCCGTGCAGGCGTCGATGCATGGACCGCCGACCTGGCCAACTACCGCCCCGGCAATGGCGAGAGCGTACTGCAGATGGCCGAACGCGTTGCCGCCTTCTATGCCGACTTGCAGCGCCAGCTCGATGACAGCACAGGCGGCGCAGCGATCGTGGTCTGCCACGCCGGCACCATGCGGTTGCTGGCCGCCTGTCACGCCGGCCTGGCGCCGCTGGCAATGGCGCTGCAAGCGGCCGGCGCGCCGCACCGTCTGCCATATGGCGAAGCGCTGATCCTGCCGCACCGCGCCGCCAGGTAAGCGCGCGGTCATGGCTCGATGGCTGCCGAGCCGCTCCTGCCGACCATCCGTCCTGTCCTGGTCGCCACGCCTTGCGCCAACGGCTTTATCGGGCGCGCGCGGAACTACGCGGCACAAAGCCGTATAATGCCCGGGTTTTGGTGCCCGCGCGTCCGTCCGGATGCGCAGTTAAACGGGAAACACGAAGCCCCCTCGACCGGGCCAGCGTGTGCTGCCCCCGCAACGGTCAACAAGCGTCGCCGCTGGCGACACCCCAGTCCTGACAACCACTGTGCGCTGCATGGGAAGGTGGACTGGCCGCTTGTCAGCCCGGATACCGGCCAATCCTGGTGGAAGCACACGAGCCGGCGCGCGCGCCGCCGCACGCTTCTGTTCAATCTGGCCTGCGGGATGCTGGCCGGTTGCCCTTTACAGAAATAGCAATCATGATCCTTCGCTTCACCCCGGCGCTGCCACTGCACACCTCCGCCTTCGCTTTTGTCCTGGCGACCTGCCACGCCCACGCAGAACCTGCATCCACGGTACTGGTCACGGCCACGCGCACGCCGCAAGCGCTGGCCGACGTCATCAGCGACAGCACCACCATCGACGCCGAACAGATCGCCCAGGCGGGCGCCGGCTCCATCGTCGACCTGCTCAAGCGCCAGCGCGGCATCGAGGTCACGCGCAACGGCGGCGCAGGCAGCTCGTCGAACGTCTATATACGCGGCGCCAACAGTAACCAGAGCATCGTGCTGGTCGATGGCGTGCGCATCGGCTCATCGACCACGGGCGCCGCCAACTGGAGCGCGATTCCGCTCACCGCCATCGACCGCATCGAAATCGTCTATGGCCCATTGAGCTCCCTGTATGGCGCCGACGCCATCGGCGGCGTGATCCAGATCTTTACCAAAAAGGGCCAGGGCGCCCCGGCCGTCACCGGTTTCGCCGGCTACGGCAGCGATAACACGCGCGAAGCCGACGCCACGGTGTCCGGCAGCACCGGCGGTGAGCACAGCTTCAGCTACGCCATCAGCGCCGGCAAGGAAAAGTCGGATGGCTTCTCCACCACCCGTCCCGGCCTGTCCTCCTACAACCCGGACGACGACGGCTACGACAAGGAAAACGTCTCCGGCCAATTCGGCCTGCAACTGGCCAAGGGCGTGGAAGCAGGCGCGCTGTTCCTGCATAGCCGCCTCGATGCGCAATACGATTCGGGTCTTTCAGCTTATGACACGCGCAGCGAAAACACCATCGACACCGCCAGCGTGTTCGCCAGGGCGCAGCTGCTGCCATCGTGGCGCAGCCTGCTGCAGTATTCCGAAACCCGCGACAAGGGCGCCAACTACACCAGCGCCACCGCTGCCGGCTACACCCGCATCGACACCAGACAAAGCTTCATCACCTGGCAAAACGACGTGACGATCGGCGCCGACACGTTGCAACTGCTGTACGAGCACCGCAAGGAAGAAGTGGACACCAACGGCGCGGCCGCCATGAACCGCGACCGCAACACCAATTCGTTCGCGGCGTCGTACAACGCCCGCCATGGCGCGCACCTGCTCAGCGCCAGCGCACGGCGCGACAATTCGGTTTACGGTAACAAGAACACCGGCGCCATCGGCTATGGCTACCAGTTCACCCTGGCGCTGCGCGCCACCGCCAGCTATGGCACCAGCTTCCGCGCGCCGACGTATAACGAGTTGTACTTCCCGAACTATGGCAACGCCGCCAACCGGCCGGAAAAAGGCCGCAACGCCGAAGTGGGCCTGCGCTACGACGACGGTGTCAACGCGATGAGCGCCGGCTACTACCGCAACCGCCTGACCGACATGCTGGTCAACACCAATCCGTGCCCGTTCGGTGGCGGCTACACCAGTGGCTGCGCCTACAACGTCAACCGCGCCACGCTGGAAGGCATCACGCTGTCGGCCGCAACGCGCGTGATGGGCGTCAACCTGGGCGCCAACGCCGACCTGCAAGACCCGCAGGACGACACCACCGGCAAACGCCTGATCCGCCGCGCCAAGCGCCACGCCAACGTTACCGCCGATTACGGCACCGGCGCCCTGAAAGCGGGCGTGGAAGTGGAGCTGTCGAGCGCCCGCTTCGAAAACGCCGCCAACACCGTCCGCCTGGGCGGCTACGGCCTGGTAAACCTGTACGCCACGTACGCCTTCACCCGCGACTGGTCCGCTCTGTTGCGCTGGAACAACGTGGCCGATAAACAGTACGATCTGGCCCGCTACTACAATACCCCGGGCGCCAAGGTCTTTGCCGGCATCCGCTACGGCTACAAGTAAACCTTAACGAAAGCTGGTATGGCTGATTTTTCCCGCAATCTGCAGCAGCGCGCCGCCATGGTGTTGGGTGGCCTGGCGCTGTTCGGGCTGGCGGGACTGGTGTTTTCGGGGATGACCGGGTCGGTCGCTGTGGCGCTTGCCGATATGCCGGCCGCCATAGCCGATCTGCTGCATGGCGAGAAGTCGACCTTGGCCGCCACCCTGCTCGACCTGCGCGTGCATCGTGCGCTCACCGCCTTTATTACCGGTGCGGCGCTGTCGCTGGCGGGCGTGATGATGCAGGCCTTGCTGCGCAACCCGCTGGCCGATCCTTATGTACTGGGCATCTCTGCCGGCGCTTCGGTCGGCGCGCTGGCGGCATTGATGTTCATGTGCGCGGCGTGGATGGTCGATGCGGCAGCCTTCGGCGGCGCGGTGGCCGTCTCCATGATGCTGTACCTGCTGGCGCGGCGCGATTTGCGCGGCGGGTCCGCTGCCGATGGCGGCACCGCCCTGCTGCTGCTCACCGGCGTAATCCTGTCCTCGGCCTGCATG
The DNA here is from genome assembly GCF_001421905.1 of Duganella sp. Leaf61. NCBI lineage: Bacteria > Pseudomonadati > Pseudomonadota > Betaproteobacteria > Burkholderiales > Oxalobacteraceae > Duganella > Duganella sp. Leaf61. Next base: position 14,751 of record NZ_LMLM01000013.1, on the reverse strand, counting down.
GCGCTGGTGACGCTGATGCTGTCGATCGCGCCCGACAGCCGCCTGCGCAGCATGGTGTTCTGGATGATCGGCGATATGGCCGGCGCGCCGCTGCGGTGGATGCCGTGCGTGGTGCTGGTGGCCGCGCTGCTGTTCGCAGTCAAAAATGCACGCGCCATGAACGTGATGGCGCTGCACGCGGAAGCCGCCGCCACGCTGGGCATCCGCGTGGGCGCGCTGCGCAAGGGACTGTTTTTTGTCTCGGGCCTGCTCACTGCCAGCGCGGTCACCACCGCCGGCAGCATCGGCTTCGTGGGGCTGATCGTGCCGCACGCTTGCCGCTTCGCGGTCGGTCCCGACCACCGCCTGCTGATTCCTGCAGCCACGCTGGCCGGCGGCACCTACCTGATGCTGGCCGATACGCTGGCGCGCACCATCATCGCGCCGGAACAGCTGCCCGTTGGCGTGATCACCGCGCTGGTGGGCGCGCCGGTGTTCCTGTATCAGCTACACCGGCTGCGCAAGTGATTCCCATGATGATCACCACCCATCAACTATCCCTGAACATCGGCCAGCGCCAGCTGATCGCCAACCTCGACTGGCAGGTGCGCGCTGGCGAATGCTGGAGCGTGATCGGTCGCAACGGCGCCGGCAAAAGCACCCTGCTGCGCACCCTGGCCGGCTTGCGCCCGCCCGACGCCGGCACCGTATCGATCCGCGCGCGCGCGCTGAAAGACTGGCCGCTGGCCGAACTGGCGCGCCAGCGCGCCTTCCTGGCGCAAAGCCGCAGCGACGCTTTCGCCTACACCGTGATCGAAACCGTGCTCTCGGCGCGCCACCCGTACCACGACCACCGCTACTGGGAAGGCAGCGACGATCACGCCATCGCACTGGCCGCCCTGGCGTCGATGGAAGTGGCCGACCTGGCCCGCCGCGATGTGCGTACCCTATCGGGTGGTGAGCGCCAGCGGGTGGCGATTGCCGCCATGCTGGCGCAGGACACGCCGCTGCTGCTGCTCGACGAACCGGCCAATGCGCTCGACCTGGCGCACCAGGTGAGCGTGATGACGCAGCTGGCGCGCCTGTGCCGCGAGCAGGGCAAGACCGTCGTCATGATCGGCCACGACCTGACCCTGGCGCACAGCGTCTCCACCCACGCGCTGCTGCTGCGTGGCGACGGCCGCTGGCTGGCCGGCGCCAGGGAGGACGTGATGCGCGCCGATATCCTGGGCGACTACCTGGGCCACCCGATAGAAATCATCCGCCACGGCCACCGCAGCATCTTCATCCCTTCCGAGGAGACACCATGACCGAACAGACCAACACCCTTGATACCGGCGACGCCGCCCTGAACGAGCGCCATCGCGTGCGCATGGAGCGCAAGAAAGCCATCATCGATGCCCAGATCGCGTCCGCCAACAAGCAGATCGGCATCATCATCGTCAACACCGGCAACGGCAAGGGCAAGAGCTCGAGCGCGTTCGGCATGGTGGCGCGCGCGCTGGGCCACAACATGAAGGTCGGCGTGGTGCAGTTCATCAAGGGCGCGATGGCTACCGGCGAGGAGCAGTTCCTGCGCCGCTTCCCCGACGAAGTAAGCTTCCACACCATGGGTGAAGGCTACACCTGGGAGACCCAGAACCGCGAACGCGACATCGAAAAAGCCACGCTGGCATGGGAACAGGCCAAGCGCTTCCTCGACGACCCCGCGTATGGCCTGGTGGTGCTCGACGAACTCAATATCGCCCTCAAGTACCGCTACCTCGACGTGGAAATGGTCATCAACGACCTGCTGGCGCGCCCGCAAATGCAGCACGTGGTGATCACTGGCCGCGGCGCGCCACCGGAGCTGATCGCGATTGCCGACACGGTCACCGACATGACGGTCGTAAAGCACGCGTTCAAGGCCGGCATCGCCGCGCAGCTGGGTACCGAGTGGTGAATTACCTCGACGTGAAAGTGGTGATGGTGGCGGCGGTGTCGTCCGGCCAGGGCAAGACCACCTGCACCGCCGCGCTGGCGCGCAAGCTGGTCAAGCTGGGCCGCCGCGTGCGCGTGTTCAAGTGCGGCCCCGATTTCATCGACCCGATGCTGCTCGAACGCGCCACCGGTGCGCCGGTGAATACGCTCGACCTGTGGATGGTCGGCCCTGAGCTATGCCGCAGCCAGCTGGCGCAGGCCGCGCAAGAGGCGGACGTGATCCTGATCGAAGGCGTGATGGGCTTATATGACGGCACGCCATCGTCGGCCGATGTCGCGCGCACCTTCGGCGTGCCGGTACTGGCCGTGATCGATGCTTCCGCCATGGCGCAAACCGCCGGCGCCATCGTGATGGGCCTGCGCGACTACGGCCCGGTGCAGATGGCAGGCGTGATCGCCAACCGCATCGCCAGCGAAAACCACGGCAAGATGGTGGCCGCGTCGCTGCGCGACATTCCGCTGTTTGCCACCATGCCGCGCCAGCAGGTGTCACTGCCGGAACGCCACCTGGGACTGGTGGTCCCCGGCGAAATCCACAATCTCGACGCCCTGCTCGACCAACTGGCCGACCAGCTGATGTTCGACGAAGCGGCGTGGGAAGCCCTGGCGCCGGTACGCATCGAAATTCCACCAGCGCCAGCAGCGGCACTGGAATCGACGCCGCTGCAAGGCACGACAATTGCGATTGCCCGCGACGCCGCCTTCATGTTTTTGTATCCCGCCAACCTGGACCTGTTGCGCGCGCTGGGCGCCGAGCTGACCTTCTTCTCGCCGCTGGCCGACGAACCGGTGCCAACCGAGGCGCACGCGGTGTACCTGCCCGGCGGCTATCCCGAACTCCACGCGCCTGCGTTGAGCGCAGCAGCCACCTGGCGCGCCTCGATCCGCGCGGCGCACGCCGCCGGCATGCCCATCGTGGCTGAATGCGGCGGCATGATGGCGCTGGCCGATACCCTCGCCGACCAGCAGGGGCAAGCATGGCCGATGGCCGGCCTGCTGCCGGGTGCTGTGGCGATGCAGCCACGCCTGGCCGGCCTGGGACCGCAGGGACTGCCCACCGACGACGGCATTCTGCGCGGGCACACCTTCCATTATTCAAAACTGACAACCACAGTGGCGCCAGCCGCGCATACAATCAAGCACCCCTCCGCAATCCAGGGTGAAGCCTGGTATCGCGTTGGCTCATTGACCGCTTCGTATTTTCACGCATATTACCCATCCAACCCGGCGGCGGCAGCCGCCTTGTTCATGAGGAGACACGGATGACACGTACACTGGTTCTGGGAGGCGCGCGCTCGGGCAAGAGCGCTTACGCCGAACGCCTGGCCATCGAGTCCGGCAAGGAAGTCGTTTATATCGCCACCGCCACGGCCGGCGACGCCGAAATGGCAGCGCGCATCGCCCATCACAAGGGCAGCCGCCCCGGCGAGTGGACCACGGTGGAAGAACCGCTGGCACTGGGCAACCAACTGCTGCGCTGGTCGTCGCCCGAACGCCTGATCCTGGTCGATTGCCTCACGCTCTGGCTGAGCAACCTGCTGTTCTCCAGCGGCCAGGAATACCCGGACGTGGGCGAAATCACGCTGCCCGCCTTGTTCCACGAACAGCACGACATGCTGGCCAGCGCGCTGACCAAATGCAGCAGCGACATCGTGCTGGTATCGAACGAGGTAGGCCTGGGCATCATGCCGTTCGGCGCCATCTCGCGCTGCTTCCTCGACGAACAGGGCCGCCTCAATCAATCGGTGGCGGCCATTTGCGACCGCGCAGTGTTCGTCGCCGCCGGCCTGCCGCTGGTCCTGAAGGGATGATCGCTGGGTTGACCTTTGCCGCCATCGCGGTGCTGATGGTTGCCGGTGTGCTGCTGGACCTGCTGCTGGGCGAAGCACGCCGCTGGCATCCGCTGGTCGGCTTTGGCAACCTGGCGATCGGGCTGGAACGCCGGCTCAATCGCGGCACCGGCAAGGCGCGCTTCCGGCGCGGCGTGCTGGCCTGGATGCTGGCGGTGCTGCCAGCCACCGCGCTGGCCGCGCTGCTGGCGTGGGCAGCTGCCACGGTGAGTTTCTGGCTGGCGGCCGCCGTACACGCGGCCATGCTGTATGTGTGCCTCGGCTTGCGCAGCCTGCGCGAACACAACCTCCCCATCGCCCACGCACTGGCGCAAAACGATCTGCCGCAGGCGCGCTATCTCACCTCGCGCATCGTCAGCCGCGATACCAGCAGCGCCAGCGAAGTGGAACTCACGCGCGCCAGCGCCGAATCGCTGCTGGAAAACGGCAACGACGCGGTATTCGCCACCCTGTTCTGGTTCATCGTTGGCGGCGGCCCGGGTGCGGTCATGTTCCGCATGGCGAACACGCTCGACGCCATGTGGGGCTACCGCACCGAGCGCCTGCTGCGCTTCGGCTGTGCCGCCGCGCGTATTGACGACGCCTTCAATTACCTGCCCGCGCGGCTGACCGCCCTGTCGTACGTGCTGCTGGCGCCCGGCCTGGCCGCCAAGCGGCGCGCCTGGCAATGCTGGCGCGCGCAGGCGCCGCTGTGGGACAGCCCCAATGCCGGCCCGGTCATGGCCAGTGGTGCCGGCTCACTCGGCGTGCAACTGGGCGGCGCGGCCATCTACCACGGCCAGCTTGAAGAACGCCCGGTGCTCGGCGCCGGCGTGCCCGCCACCGGGGTCGATATCCGCCGCGCGTGGAAGCTGGTTACGCACGCCACCGCGCTGTGGCTGATTGCCGGCCTGGCGCTGGCGCTTTTGCTGGAACTGCTGGAGGTGCTCCATGCTTGAACACGGCGGCAACCTGCGCGACGCCACGCTGCGCTTCGGCCGCTCCGACTGGCTCGACCTGTCCACCGGCCTCAATCCGCGCTGGTATCCGGCGCCCGCGCTGCCCGGCAACGCGTGGCACCGCCTGCCCGAAGCATCGCCGGAACTGGCCGCAGCAGCGCAAGCATGCTACGGCGCGCCGCTGATGCTGCCGGTGGCCGGCACGCAAGCCGCGATCCAGGCCCTGCCCCGGCTGCGCAGCCCTTCGCGCGTGACGGTGGCGGCGCCCTCGTATGCCGAACATGCACACCACTGGAAGGGCCACGGCCACACGCTCATGCAAACGCCGTATGCGGAACTCGATGCGGCCATCGCGCGCAGCGACGTGGTGGTGGTCTGCAATCCGAACAATCCCACCGGCGCCACCGTGCCTGCTGCGCAGTTGCTGGCGTGGGCGCAGCAGTTGGCGTCACGCGGCGGCTGGCTGGTGGTCGATGAAGCATTTGGCGACACCGCGCAGCACAACAGCGTGGCATCGCAAAGCAGCCAGCCGGGATTGATCGTGCTGCGCTCTGTTGGAAAATTCTTCGGCCTGGCCGGCATCCGCCTCGGCTTTGTCGCTGCCCACGCCGACCTGCTGCGCGACCTGGCCGACCTGCTCGGACCCTGGACCATCAGCGGTCCCGCCCAGCACATCGCGCTCGCCGCGCTGCAAGACCGCGCCTGGCAAGCAGACACCCACGCCTACCTGCACGCGGGGGGCGCACGCCTGGCCGCGCTGCTCGCCAGCCACGGCATCGCCTCAACCGGCACGCCACTGTTCCAGTGGTGGGCCGAACCGCAACCGGAAGCGTTCTGGCAGCACATGGCCGAACGTGGCGTGTGGGTGCGGCTGTTCCGCGAGGCCGCGCGCGGCATCCGCCTGGGCCTCCCTCCCGACGAAGCAGGCTGGCAGCGCCTGGAATCCGCATTGAAAGAATGGACCGACAAATGAAACGCATCACATCCCTGGCGCTGCTGTCGCTGACAGCCATCTCGATGACCGCCAACGCTGCCATCACCGTGCGCGACGACGACGGCAACGTCATCACCCTGGCCAAGCCGGCCCAGCGCATCGTCGCCATGTCGCCGCACGTGACCGAGTTGCTGTTCGCGGCCGGCGGCGGCGAGCGCATCGTCGGCGCCGTCACCTATAGTGACTACCCGGAAGCGGCCAAGAAGATTCCGCGCATTGGCACCAACCGGCAAATCGACATGGAGCGCGTGATCGCCATGAAGCCGGACCTGATCGTGGCCTGGATGCATGGCAGCTCCGAGCGCCAGATCGACACCCTGCGCCAGCTGGGCATCCCGATCTTCCACAGCGAACCGTTGAAACTCGACGGCATCGCCGACAACGTCCAGCGCCTGGGCCAGTTGCTCGGCACGGAAAACGTGGCGCAACCGGCCGCCGCGCAAATCCGCGCGCAATTCGCCGCGCTGACGAAACAGTATGCCAGCCGGCCGCCGGTCCGCATGTTCTACCAGGTATGGGACAAGCCGCTGTATACCCTGAGTGGCGGCTCGATCGTCACCGACGCCATGCGCGTGTGCGGCGGCGTCAATATCTTTGCCGACCTGAAGGTGACGGCACCGGTGGTCAGCATCGAAGGCGTGCTGCAAGCCGATCCCGAAGCGATCTTCGGCACCGCCGAAAAGGACTACGGCGGCGTCACGCTGTGGAAGCAGTACACCACCATGAAGGCGGTCCGCAACGGCAACCTGTTTACGCTCGACGGCGAACTGCTCAACCGCGCCGGCCCGCGCATGGTGGACGGCACCCGCGCCATGTGCGAGATGCTGGAGCAGGCGCGCCAGCGGCGGAAGAACTGATGGCGTTTCCCTACACGACCCTGATGGTGCAAGGCACCACGTCCGACGCCGGCAAAAGCACCGTGGTGGCGGCGCTGTGCCGGCTGCTCAAGCGCGACGGCGTGCGCGTGGCGCCGTTCAAGCCGCAAAACATGGCGCTCAACAGCGCGGTGACAGCCGACGGCGGCGAAATCGGCCGCGCCCAGGCGCTGCAGGCGATTGCCGCCGGCGTGGCGCCGCACACCGACATGAACCCGGTACTATTAAAACCTTCGAGCGATATCGGCGCGCAAGTGATCATCCACGGCCAGGTACGCGCCGAGATGAATGCGCGCGACTACCACCGCTACAAAACGGTGGCGATGGAAGCTGTACTGGAGTCGCACCAGCGCCTGCTGGCGCAATACGATTGCGTGATGGTCGAAGGCGCCGGCAGCCCGGCCGAAATCAACCTGCGCTCGCGCGACATCGCCAACATGGGTTTTGCCGAGAAGGTCGATTGCCCGGTCATCCTGGTGGCCGATATCGACCGCGGTGGCGTGTTCGCCCACCTGGTGGGCACTTTGTCGTGCCTGTCGGAGAGCGAGCGGGCGCGCACCATCGGTTTCGTGATCAACCGTTTCAGGGGCGACATCAAGCTGCTCGAACCGGGCCTGGAATGGCTGGAACAGCAAACCGGCAAGCCGGTGCTGGCCGTGCTGCCGTATTTGCATGGCCTGTTCCTTGATGCGGAGGATGCGGTGCAGGCGGTGCAGGCCTCGACCGGCGCGTTTCGCGTGGTGGTCCCGAGCCTGCCGCGCATGAGCAACCACACCGACTTCGACGCACTGCGCGCGCACCCGGACGTGGACTTGCGCTTCGTGTGCCAGGGCGAGCCGATTCCGCCAGCGGATTTGATCATCCTCCCGGGCAGCAAGAACACGCGCGGCGACCTGGCGTGGCTGCACACGCAAGGCTGGCCCGCCGCCATCGCGCGCCACCTGCGCTACGCCGGCAAGGTGATCGGCGTGTGCGGCGGCTTCCAGATGCTGGGTACCAGCGTGCTTGATCCCCTCGGCATGGAGGGCCATGCCGGCGCTTCACCGGCCCTGGGCCTGCTCGACATGGCCACCGAAATGACGCCGCACAAGCGGCTGGTGCAAGTGCATGGCCGTTGCGCTTTCAACGACGACGGCGCGCCAGTGACGGGCTACGAAATCCACATGGGCACCTCGACCGGCGCCGCGCTAACCCGGCCGGCGTTCAGCATCGACGGCCGGCCCGAGGGCGCGGTGTCCGCCGATGGCCAGATTCTCGGCACCTATTTGCACGGCCTGTTCGACACGCCACAGGCATGCAGCGCGCTGCTGCGCTGGGCCGGGCTCGATACACAGAACACGGTCGATACGTCTGCCCTGCGCGAGGCCAGCCTGGAACGCATCGCCGACGCCACCCAGCCGCTGTACGATGCGCTGAAGGCACTCACCACGCTCAAGGCGGCGCACTGAATCACACCGCCGGGTATTCCTCGAGCTTGCGGTTGCCCGGACCGGCCAGGGTGCGCAGGCTGCGCTCCACCGCTGCCGTGTACTCGTGCTTTTGCACGGTATCGACGAAGCGGAAGTCGCAGCGTACCTGCTCGTGGCTGGCGGTGATTACCAAGTAACCGCGCTTGCTGGTCTCGGCGTAGTACAGCGGCGCGATCATGTCGGTCATCATGGCCGCCACGTCGTCCGGGCTGCGACCCCGGTGGCCGCCTTCCATACCGGGTGACGTTACGCCCGGAGTGGCAAATTCCACGCCCACCTGGCGGCCGCTGGCGTCCAACAGGTTGCTGGCCCAAGCGTTATGGGTGTCGCCGGCCAGCACCACCATGTTCTTGCGGTGCCGCGCCATGATGGCGAACAGCCGTTCGCGCTCGCTCTGGTAGCCGTCCCACGAATCGAGGTAGCACGGCAGCGATGGCGATGCGAGCCAGTGCCGTTCGCGGTCGGTCACGCTCGCGGGGTCGAGCGTCGCGCGGCGCTTGGCCGCCACGTAATCGGTGCTCGAACATTCACCCAGCACCACCGCCTGCGGATACTCCATGCGCGCCATTAGCACCTGCTGCCCCAGCATCTGCCAGCGTGCGGTCGATTGTTCCACTTGCCGGTCGAGCCATGCCATCTGCTCGGCGCCCATCATCTGCCGGCGCGGCGAATACAGGTCGCTGCGATACCTGGCCTCGTCGAACTGCTTGTTGGCATCGAAGTACGAGGACATCATCAGTTGCTGGTCGCGGCCGATCACGCGGGTATCGAGCATGTGCAACGAGACGATGCCGCCGAAGTCGAACGAGCGGTATATCTTGTCAAGCGCCGAGGGGTCGGGGGTGCGGATCGGCATCCACTCGTGGTAGGCGGTGGCCGCCGCCAGCTTGCGCAGCTTGAACGGACCGTAGGCGCTGGTCTTGTGGTCGAGCGAGCCGTCGCGCCAGGTGTCGTCGGCGATTTCGTGGTCGTCCCACACGGCGATGAACGGCATGGCCGCATGCACCGCCTGCAGATCGGCATCGCTGCGGTACTGGGCATAGCGGCGACGGTAGTCTTCGAGGCGCAGCAGCACGTCGCGCGGCTCGGACACGCGGTCAAGCTGTTTGCCCTGCTCGGCGCCGTAACCGCTGCTTTCGTACTCGTAGATGTAGTCGCCCAGGTGCAGCGCGGCGTCGATATCGCCCTGCAGCGCGGCATCGGCATACACGTTGAAAAAGCCGAACGGGTAGTTCGAGCACGAGAACACCGCCAGCTTTACTTGCCGTACATCGGCGCGCGGCAGCGTCCTGGTGCGGCCCACCGTGGATTTCGCGGCGCCGGACTCGAACTGGTAATGGTACACATGGCCCGGCAACAGGCCGGCAGCGTCCACCTTGACGGTGTAGTCCTGGTGCGCGGACGTGGTCACACTGCCAGAGGCGACCACCGAGCGCATGGCGGCGTCGGTGGCCAGTTGCCAGCGCACGGCGATGTCGCCGCCGCCATTGTCCTGGCCCGGCGTTACGCGCGTCCACAGGATCACGCGGTCGTTCAGGGGGTCGCCGCTGGCCACGCCATGGGCAAAGCGCAGCGGGCCGACGTTGTCGGCGTTGTCACCATGGCTGGCGGTACTGGTGCAGGCACCAAGCGCAGTGCCCAGCAGCGCGGTGCCTGCCACTTGGCGCATAAAGCCGCGCCGTCCAGGAATTGGCGGTTGATCGTGCATCTGGCCTCCTCGATATGGTTGCACGCACCATAGCGCTTGCGCGTGACCGCATCATGACGGCACCTCTCCCGCATGCCCGGTGACCTGCTTTGCGCATTTATGGGAAAATCGGCAGATGGATACTACCGCTCAAAATTCCGCGCCTGCGCCCGAACCATCCCCCGCCGAAGTGGCGGCCAAGCGCTACCTGCCCTGGGTGGTAGCCACCGCCCTGTTCATGGAGCAGCTGGACTCCACCATCGTTAACACTGCGATCCCCAGCATGGCGGCAAGCCTGCAAGTGACGCCGCTCAGCCTCAAGGCGGTAGTCACCAGCTATGTGCTCAGCCTCGCGGTGGCGATTCCCGTCAGCGGCTGGATGGCCGACCGCTTCGGCACCCGGCGCGTGTTCATGAGCGCCATCACCATTTTTACGATTGCCTCGATCCTGTGCGGCCTGTCGGTCAATTCGCCGATGCTGGTGGCGTCACGGCTGCTGCAAGGTTTTGGCGCGGCGATGATGATGCCGGTCGGGCGCCTGGCCATCGTGCGCACCTTCCCCAAGTCCGAACTGCTGGCGGCGATGAACTTCGTGATCATCCCGGCGCTGATCGGGCCCCTGCTTGGTCCCACAGTGGGCGGCTTGATCGTGCACTGGATGACGTGGCGCGAGATTTTCTTCGTCAACGTCCCGGTGGGTATCGCCGCGCTGTACCTGGCCAACAAGCACATGCCCGACTACCGCAGCGAGGATGCGCGGCCGCTCGACTTCATTGGCCTGGTGTTGTTCGGTACCGGTGTAGCGCTGTTGTCATGGCTGCTCGAGGTGTTCGGCGAACACCGGCTCGATGTGACGTCGATGTCGGTGCTGCTGTTTATCGCCTGCTCGCTGCTGGCCGCCTATGTGTGGCACGCGCGCGAAGCGGCGTACCCGCTGCTGCGCATCGCCCTGTTCAAGGTGCGCACCTTCCGCGTCTCGGTCATGGGTGGTTTTATCACCCGCATCGGTGTCGGCGGGCTGCCGTTCCTGCTGCCGTTGCTGTACCAGTTGGGACTGGGCCTGCCGGCCTGGCAATCGGGCCTGTTGATGATGCCGTCGGCGGCGGCGGCCATGTTCATGAAGTTCATCTCGGCGCGGGTGCTGGCGCGCTTCGGCTACCGCCAGGTGCTCACCGTGAACACGGTGCTGATCGGGATTACCATCAGCCTGTTCTCGTTCGTCCAGCAAGGCACGCCGATTTACGTGATCGTGATGATCAGCCTGTGCCTGGGCTTTTTCAATTCGCTGCAGTTCTCGAGCATGAACACCATCGCCTACGCCGACGTGGAAGGTAACGACAGCAGCATGGCCAGCACCATCGCCAGCTCGATGCAGCAGTTGTCGGTGAGTTTCGGCCTGGCGGCCGGTTCGCTGATCACGGGCTGGTATCTCGGCGACGTGCCGCAATCGAACCGCATCGCGCTCACCTCGGCGCTGCATTACGCCTTCCTCACGCTGGCCGTCATGACCATCCTGTCGTCGATCACGTTCTGGTCGCTGCGCAAGAGCGACGGCGAGAGTATCAGCAAGGGCAGCGCTTAACGTTTTCTGAGCAGGAACTCATGGTGACAGGCCAGGCAGCGTATGCGCACGCTGCCCGCCAGCAGCCGCATCCACCAGGCGCGCGGAATGCGCCGGGTCCAGTCCGACCCGCACCGCGTGCACGTATACTGCGGCGCCGCCGACATCAGCGCAGGGGCCGCACGATCAGGCGGTTCACGTAGGGGTCCAGCAGCAGCGGGCCATCGTACGGTTCCGGCGCATACTGGTAGGCATAGCTGGGCAACAGCGAATATTGGATCTGCAGCATCAGCCGTGGCAACCGGTGCGGCGCCGTGCCCTTGTGGATGCCGGCCGTATCGACTGCGAAGCAAAAGCCGCGCGTGCCGGTGGCCGTGAGCAGCTGTTCGGCGCCGTAATTGGCGGAGATCTCGTCATCGCTGTAAAAGCGCAGCCGCACCGGCGCCTGCGTCAGGTGGCTGCCGTGCAAATACACGTGCGGTCCGGCGTCGTGATCGACATCGGTCAGGTACACCAGCACCTTCACATAGCGCCAATCCTCCGAGTCGCGATGAAACGCCTGCAAATCGCTGGCGTCCCCTGACACCGGAAACGACCAGCGCAAACCCAGCGCCGAGATGGTGGGTTTGCAGCGTATATAGCGCGCGGCCAGGCCCAGCAGCGGCGCGCTGTTGGCCAGCGCCAGGATATGCGGGCAGGCGATCACGTCGCGCAGATTGTAATCGGCCACGCGCACGCCTTGCGGCGCCTGCGCCAGCGCGAACAGCGCGCGTTCACGGTCGCGATCGGTCAGCATTTTGTCTTGCAGGTAGGTGCGGATGGCATCGCATTGCGCGCTGCTGAGCAGGTTGCCAAGCGGCGCGTAGCCGCCCTGACTAAGATCGGACAGAGCCTTCGCTTCCACGGCGCTGGCGGCGTGCAGCTCGCGCCCGCTGCCATGACGCAGGCGCAGCGCGCCGGTCAGGGTGCGCACCACCAACCGGCGCAACGCCGGTCGCGTAACGAGTCGCTGGCTGTAATACAGCAGGCTGTGTAACGGAGCAAAGCGGCGACCGGGTGTCAGCTGCGCATATTCCATGAAGAAATCCTTCCAGGGTTATCCCTGAGAAGGTAGCAATCAGCTGTGCCGCTGCCTTGATGTGGGCTAAGAATCAGGCCCACAATGAGATAAGGCGTCCCTTATCTCTTGCCGGTCCGGTCGCCTAGAACGACGTCAGCGCCTTGGTGAACTTGATCAGCCACAGGCGGCTTGGGCGCTCGAGGTCGGTACCGCGCGCAACGCGGATGGTGTTGCCGGGCGCACAACCGGCAGCGCTGCTGGCGATGATGGCGCCGTTGGCATCGACATTGCACTTGGTAACGTCGGCATCTTCGATCACTACGCCAGCGGCATTGAACACCTTGGTTTTCATGCCGAAGTCGTTGTCGTTGACCAGAGCCAGGGTGTTGCCGTCAACAATCGTCAAACCTTCGGCCTTTTCGGCCAGCCAGCCAATTGCATTCAAGTCCAGCAACACGGTTTTTTTCATGGCGACCACCGATTTCCAGTCGGCGCCGTTGACGGCCGCGCCGCCCATGCTGCTTTTTTCCAGGTCGGACGTGGCGGCGTTGTAAGCCGTCGCCGAAATATCGGTGGCAGCACCGATTTCCACCAGCATCAGCTTGTTGAATACGTTGCCGCCAGGCGCGGCGCCCTGCTCGATCACGATGAATTTGCCGTTACCCAGCGCGACCACGTCTCCGAGCTTGGCATTGCCGGTGCGACCATCCTGGTAGTCGGCGGCGTCCAACGGATACGCGTACATCGTGCCCGAGGTGCCCGTCGTCGGATCGAATTCGGTCCAGCGCGTGAAGCGCGCAAAACGTTCGATCGCTTCGCTTTTGCCGGTCACCGTGTAGAGAGTATTGCCGTCAGTAAGCGGGCTTTGCAGGAAACCGTGCAGTTTGTCGGTGCTGGTATCGAGCGCCATGCCTTCCATGCCGCGATTGGCGCGGCGCTTGGCGAAAATCGTCGGCAAGCCGGTGCCCGGCGCATACTTGTTGAGGATGATGCCGGTGGCCGGATCGATCTTCTCGATGAACGGACCATATTCATCGGATACCCACAGCACGTTGCGCTTCTTGTCGAACACGATCGCTTCGGAGTCGAGCCCGCCCGCGTTGAAGGTGGCCTTGCTGGCGGCGTCATATTTCATCGCATCCATCACCGGCAGCTCGGACGTGTAGCCCACGGTGCCCGGCGCTACCGGCAAGCCAGACGTGGCAACCGTTGCCGAGACCTTGATCGGCGTGGACGATGTCAGCACCGCGCCCGACTTGCCCACCGTGATCACCCCAAACGAAGGCGCAAAACTCGGCGACGGAAAAATTTTGCTGCCAGTCACGCCGGTGCCGCTCAATGCAGGCAGATTGGGGCCGTCGCCGTTGGGGCCGCGATCGGTCAGGCCATAGAACTCGAGGTCGCCATTGGCGTTGGTACCCTTGAAGGCCAGGGCCGAGCCGTACGATGGCAGGAAGCCGAGCGGGAATTCTTCCTTGACCCTGGCGTTGCTACCTTCGTAGGGAATGTAGAACTTGCTGTCGGCCTGGACCTGGTAGCGGATGACAGTGACGGCCACGTCGCCCAGGGTATTTTTCTGGGTGAAGGTTTCGTTCACCGGCGTACCGCGCTTGGATGCGAGCGTGTCTTCGAAATGTTCGCGCACCAGCGCGCGGCGGCTGTCATCCACGCTGCGCGCGGCATATTTGGCGCCGGCCTTGGCCAGGGTGGCGCCCAGATTGGTATTGAAAGCGGAGGCAGCGGCGTTGAAGTCAACAGTTTGGGCGGCCAGTGCAGTCTTGGCCTCGGCGGTCAGCTTGATGCCGTTCGACGGATCGTTGTCATCGTCGAGCAATTGCAGGGTCAGCAGTCGGTTGATCACTTTGGCGTCCTTGATATCGACCACGCGGGCTAGTTCCAGCGGAGTGACCGTGGCCGCACACAAGGTGCTGCCCAGGGCGATGCCGCCAATACTGAACGTGACGGTGTCGCCAGCATAGCAGGTGAACTCGCCCTTGGCGTTGGTGACCGCCTTTGGTGCGGCGCCAGCGACATAATCGAGGTTTTCGACCACGCCATCGAGGAACACACCGGTCATGGCCGGATTGACGGGCGCCGCCGCATCGTGGTCGTTGCTACCACAGCCTGCCAGAACCGAGATTACCGCGAGCGACACCAGGGAAAGACGCATCATGCTGAACCACCTCTTATTGGGAAAGAGACAAGTCTAGCGGTCATAAGTGACAAGAATATGACCTACAAATGCGAAAAACCCCCAACCGGATCACCGGAAGGGGGTTTTTCTATATAACTAGCCTGACGATAACCTACTTTCACACTGGTTGCAGCACTATCATCGGCGCAAAGTCGTTTCACGGT
>NZ_LMLM01000012.1:0-862950 GCF_001421905.1 Duganella sp. Leaf61 | reverse complement strand
CACCCCTTCCCATCCCGAACAGGACCGTGAAACGACTTTGCGCCGATGATAGTGCTGCAACCAGTGTGAAAGTAGGTTATCGTCAGGCTAGTTATATAGGAAAACCCCCATCAGCCTAAGCGCGCTCAAGATCGCGCTTAGGCTGATGGGGGTTTTTTTCATTTCTCCCCGATATTTCTGAATTACAATAAGTTCAACTCGGGGTGAAAGAAATGTTAAATCGTGCAACGCGTCTGGCTATTTTGTTTGCCTGGCTTTGGCTGGCAGCAAGCGCCGTGG
This sequence comes from Duganella sp. Leaf61, assembly GCF_001421905.1. Lineage (NCBI taxonomy): Bacteria > Pseudomonadati > Pseudomonadota > Betaproteobacteria > Burkholderiales > Oxalobacteraceae > Duganella > Duganella sp. Leaf61. The sequence continues at coordinate 862,671 of NZ_LMLM01000012.1, read as the reverse complement.
GCGCGCCGCTCAGTTTGCGGTTCGATCACCTGGGTGTGGCAGACGGATTGCCACAGGAGTCAGTCACGATAATCGTACAAGACCGCCAGGGCTACCTGTGGATCGGTACCCAGGCAGGCCTGAGCCGCTACGACGGTTATCGCATCACCTCCTTCAAGAACAATCCCGTTGACTCCCGCAGTTTGGCCGATAACTTTATCCAGGCGCTGTATGAAGACGGCCGGGGACGGCTGTGGATAGGCACCAAGGGAGGCCTGGATCGGTTTGATCGAGACACCCAGAGTTTCATCCACCAACACATTGCACCTGGCAGTCTCTCGGTTACCAACATCATTGGCGACGGCAAGGACGGCTTGTGGCTCACTACCAGCGACGGCCTGCAGCACTTCGATACCGCTACGGGGACGATACGCGCGCTGCGCCATGTGCCGGGCGATACCGGTACGCCTGGCGATGACCGCATCAACGCCATAAGGCGCGACCAACGGGGCAACCTGTGGCTGGCCACGGCCAGCGGACTCGATCTGATGCCGGCCGGTACCAGCACGTTCCGCCATCTAGTATCGAAAGAGGCAGCGACGACAGCGGGCGCCATCGACATGCTGGCATTGGGCGCCGATGGTTTGGTGTGGGTGGCAGGGGTGCACGGCCTGCAAACCTGGCGCATGAATGGTGATACTGCCGAGCAGTTGCCGCTCGAGGGCGGAGCGGCCCTGGCGAACCGCCAGGTTACCGCCATGCTGCCAGACAGCGAAGGCCATTTATGGATTGCGTTGCAGGATGACGGATTGCTGCGCCGCGATCCCTTGCAAGGCCAGTTGCACCACTACCGCGCCAACAATCTCGACAAGAGCGGCATTTCCAGCAACCGTATCAGTGCGCTGTACCAGGACCGCACGGGCACACTCTGGGTCGGCAACTGGTACACCGGCCTCGACAAGGTAGATTTGCTGAGTGGCGGATTCGAGCGGTACACCGAACACGAAGGCGTCCTCAACAGCATCAGCAACAACAAGGTGCGCGCGATTGCCAGCGCAGGCGGCAATAAACTGTGGCTCGGTACGGCCGATGGACTGACTCGCCTCGATCCGGTGCGCGGCACTACCGAAATCTGGCGTACCGTACCCGAGGATCCGACCAGCCTGCCCAGCAACCAATTGCTGGCCCTGGCCACTGATCACCAGGACCGCCTCTGGGTTGTTACCGACGCCGGCGTGGCGTGGCGCGATCCGGTCAGCGGCCGCTTTACGCGGATCGCGCTTGACACCCGCCCGATATCGCTCCTGGTCCAGCGCATACTGGTTGATCGGAGTGGCGTGATCTGGATCGGCACCCCGGCCGGACTGCATCGCGTTGATCCCCGCACACTGGCGGTGACCACCTATCGCCCGGACCCGGGGAATCCTGACAGCCTCGAAGGCCGCATCAAGGCGCTGCTCGAGGACCGTGCCGGCGTGCTGTGGGTTGGTACCGAAAGTGGCCTCGAACGCTTTGATCGCGAGACCGGCAAATTTCGCCATTACCGACACCAGCCAAGGCAACCAGACAGCCTGTGCCACAAGCGCGTGCAGTATCTGCACGAAGACGCCAAGGGCGTCATGTGGGTGGGCACCGGCGCCGGCCTGTGTAAAGCCATCCCTGGCCCCGATGGCGAGTTGCGGTTCCGATTTTACCCGGTGCGCGAAGGCTACCCATCTGATCCGATCGGCGCCATCCTGAGCGATGCCAAGGGGCGGCTGTGGATCAGTAATACCGGTGGCATCGACCTGTTCGACCCGGCCAAGGGCGTGTTCAAGCAATACACTGCCAAGGATGGCTTGCTCGACGGGTCGTATTACATCGGCGCCGGCTATCGGGCGGCCGACGGCGCCCTGTACTTTGGCGGCCTGGGCGGCCTGACCGCATTTAACCCGAACCGCATCCACGACAACCCGATGCCGCCGCAAGTGGCAATTACCGATTTCTCGATTTTCAACCAGTCGATCCTGACCGCCATCATGCGCGAGGACGTGCTGACACGCGGTCCGCTGGACGCGGCCAGGTCAGTCACCCTGGGCCCGCGCGACGCCATGTTCACGATCGAATTCGCCGGTTTGCATTTTGCCGACCCGCAGCGCAACCGCTACACCTACCAGCTTGAGGGCTTCGATCCGCAATGGGTCAACACCGATAGCGGCCGGCGGTTTGCCACGTACACCAACCTCGACCCCGGCCGCTACGTGTTCCGGATCCGGGCGTCGAACAAGGACGGCATCTGGAACAACGAGCCGGTGGCGCTCGAAGTGGTGATCACGCCGCCGTTCTGGAAGCAGTGGTGGTTCCGCCTGCTGGTTCTGGCACTGGCGGTGGGGCTTGGCTACCTGCTGTTCCGCCTGCGCATCCGGCGGCTGGTGCGGCAAAAGCAGACGCTTGAAAACGAAGTGATCGGACGTACCCGCGAACTGGTGCAGCAGAAGGAATCGGTCGAACACGAAAAGCGCGAAGTGGAACGGCAAAAGGACAGCGTGGAACAGGCGCACCGCAATATCTCGCTACTGTCCGATATCGGCCGCCGCCTGACCGCCAATCTCGATAGCGAGGCGATCATGTCGATGTTGTACCAGCAGGTGCATGCGCTGATGGACGCCAGCGTGTTCGGCATCGGCATCTATCGCCCGGAACAGGAGCTGATCGAGTACCCGTTCGCCATGGAAAAGGGCAAGCGCTATACGCCCTACACCCGCAGCATGCTGGAGCCGAACCAGCTGGCCGTATGGTGCATCAACCATGCGCAGGAAGTGTTCATCAACGACCTGGAACAGGACTACCCGCGCTATATCGCCAACCTGGCATTGGTGTCGGACGCGGAGCACATGGGCACCCTGGAAGACGGTTCGCTGCCGTCAGAACCGCGCTCGCTGATCTATGTGCCGATCTCGGTGTCGGGGCAGGTACGCGGCGTGATCACGGTGCACAGCTACCGCGCCAACGCCTACCAGCGCATCGATCTCGACATGCTGACCACGCTGGCCTCGTACGTGGCGGTGGCGTTTGCCAACGCTGATTCGTACCGCCAGTTGCAGGACGCGCAGCAGCAACTGGTGGAGCGCGAAAAGCTGGCGGCCCTGGGTTCGCTGGTGGCAGGTGTCGCCCACGAACTCAATACGCCGATTGGTAACAGCCTGGTGATCGCCAGCACGCTGGAAGCGAAGACCACCGATATCGAAGCGCGCCACGCCGACAACGCGCTGCGCCGCTCGGACCTCAAGCACTACATCGAGGCGTCGCGCGAGGCGTCGACGCTGCTGATGCGCAGCCTGCACAACGCGGCGGAACTGGTGAACAGTTTTAAACAGGTGGCGGTGGACCAGGCCAGCGCCAAGCGGCGCCGCTTCAACCTGCACCAGGCCAGCGCCGAAATCGTCACCACCATGAAGAACCAGATCCGCAAGGCCGGCCACCGGATGGTGCTGGAAATGCCGGACGATATCGAGATGGACAGCTTCCCCGGTCCCTATGGCCAGGTGATCATCAACCTGATCAACAACTCGCTGCTGCATGCGTTCGACGGTCGCGAAGATGGCTTGATCCGGTTGTGGGCGGTACGGGTGGGGACAGACAACGTGCGCATCGTGTTCGAGGATGACGGCTGCGGCATCACGCTGGAACACCAGGCCCGGATATTCGATCCGTTCTTCACCACCAAGCTGGGGCAGGGCGGCAATGGACTGGGCTTGAGCATCACCTACAACATCGTCAGCTCGCTGCTCGATGGCGCGATCCGCGTCGACAGCGCCGTGGGCGTGGGGACGCGGTTCACCATCGACCTGCCATTACAGGCTAGTCTGAACGGCGATTAAACGCCCCAGACGATAGGCTGGTTTTCCTGCTTGGCCAGGCGCAGCATCTCCACCAGCGGATAGGCGCGGGCCGCGAAGCCCACGCGCTGGGCCAGCGCATGTTCGACTGTCTCGCCTTCCTCGCGCTCGTGGGCGTGGATGTCGTATTCGATATCGGTTTCGGGATGAAGTTTGCTTTCGGCTACCTGGTCTTCCAGCACCGACAGCGCCTCGGCCGCTTCGGTGGCCGTGATCACGCCGCGCGTGGGATTTTTGTGCAGCAGGTCGAGGATGCGTTGGGCATGTTCCTGGTACATCAACACTTCAGGGCTGTAGCGGGTTTTGAATGTGATTAACATGATGCGCCTCTTGATTTTGTTGGACAGTGCGGTGCGCCGGCTCTCGTTGGCGGGCACGCCGTAAGACCACTTTAATTCATTTCTGAATGTTTGGAAGAGGCAAACCTAACAGTTAAGCCAACTCTAAGTGAGCAAATTGTTTCAAACTATTTCTGTTCATTGCAGCTTGAACGAGTCGAGGAAGGTTGCCACCTGCTCGCGCGCGATGTGGCGCTCGGCGCCCATCACCACCACCTGGTACACGCGGCGATCGCGCGCGATGAAGCGGCCGATCAGCAGCGTGGGTTCGCCGTTGCGCATGCCTTTCGCTTCGATGCTGACGGTCGTTTGCGCACCGTCGGCAACGGTGGCCTGGCTGGTAATGGTGGCGCCGATATTGCGCGCCAGCGCGGTCTGCATGGCCAGCAGCGCGGCCGGCGCCTGCGCCGTGTCGGTCAACTCGGCGCTGCCCACGGCGAATACCACGTCGTCCACTTCGGCTGCGCTCATCGTCATCCGCACCGGCAGTTCGCCCAGCCGCACATCGCGCGCGTGCGTGGCCGGCTTGCCGGGCAGGAGCACGCTGTACGGCGCATCCTTGCTGCGGTAGTCGCGCCAGTTGTAGTGCGGGTCGCAGGCGCTGAGCACGAGCGCCAGCAGCGGGACCGCCAGCAGGCGCGTGTTCATTTGGCGGCCTTGCTCTTTTTGCGCGCCGCTTCGTCGGCTTGCCATGCCTCGATGTGCGCAGCGCGGCGCAGCACGCGCGAATATGGATCGATGGTCACCAGCGCGCGCGGCGGCAGCGTCAGCACGCCCTGGCCGTCCGTCATGGGCAGCTTCTCGATGCGGTCATTGACGCGTATTTCGAGCGGCATCGGGAAGGCGCCGCCGTCCTTGAGCTGCCAGCGCAGCGTGAGCTGGTCGCCGGCGCGCGTCTCGACCAGTTCGGGCAGCGCGGCGTGGTACAGATAGGCGTCGAAGAACCAGTCCAGGTCGCGGCCGGCCGCTTCGTTGGCGATGCCGATGAATTCCTTCGTGCTGCTCCAGCGCGGCTGGAACTGGCCCGGTACCGGCGTGTCGGTACCGTACACCATGCGCCGCGTGGCGCGGAAAAAGGCGTCGTCGCCCACCAGGTTGCGCAGCGTGTGCAGGATCAGCGAACCCTTGACGTAGATGTCGTTGCCAGGACCGCCTTTATCGGCATCGTACACATCCTGGATGCGCTGGGTTTTGCCGCTGACGATGGGGGCCTTGTTCTTGATGGCCTGGCGCTGCTTGAACAACTCGGCCTGGAACGCCATCTCGCCGCGCAGCGATTGCAGGTACAGCGGCTGCATATAGCTGCCGAAGCCTTCGTGCAGCCACATGTCGTCCCAGTCGGCGTTGGTCATCTGGTTGCCGAACCACTCGTGCGACAGCTCATGGTGCAGCAGCCAGTCGTAACCGTACGGCGACTTCAGGTACTTGTTGCCGTAGGCGTTGATGGTCTGGTGTTCCATGCCCAGGTGCGGGGTTTCGACCACGCCCATTTTTTCGTCGCCGAACGGGTAAGGGCCGATGCGGCTTTCGAAGAAATCGAGCATGGGCGTGAATTCATCGAACAGTCCCTGCGCCTTCTTGCGGTTTTCCTCGTCCCCTTTCAGGTACCAGTAGCGCAGCGCGATGGTATTGCCGTAGCGGCTAACGTAGTCGCCCGCCAGCACATCGTATGGCCCGATGTTGAGCGACACGCCGTAGGTGCTGGGATTCCTGGCGCGCCAGTCGTAGGTGTGCCAGCCGTCTTTTTCCGTCATGCCGGTGGCTACGCCGTTGCCGGCGACGACCAGGGGCGAAGGCACCGTGATGTGCAGGTCGATCAGTTTCGGTTTGCCCATCGGGTGATCGATGCAGGGCCAGAACAGATCGCACCCTTCTCCTTCCACCGTGGTGGCAATCCACGGCTGGCCGTCGGCGGTCCTGGCCCACACGAAGGCGCCGTCCCACGGCGCCCGTTTTGCCACGTGCGGCACGCCGTGGTAGCGGATGCGCACGGTGGTGCGCTCGCCCGCCAGCAGCGGTTTGGGCAAGGTGAGGTACAGGCGGCCGTCGGGATTGCTGATGGCCGCTGCCGGCAAGGCGACGCCGTCCACGCTGGCGCCGTCGATCGGCAGGTTGCGGTCGAGTTCCACCGCGATGCGGGTGAGCGGCGCAGTGGCGGTGAAGGTGAGCGCAGTGTCGCCGCTGATGCTTTGCGTCGCAGGATCGACGCGCAGCGCCACATCGGCGTGCTCGAACGTGACCGCCAGTTGCTCGGGCGCGCGTGGGCTGCCGGAGTTGGCGGTGAAGTCGGTCATCGGTGCAGGGGCGGTGGCGCAGCCGGCCAGCACGGCGCTGGCGGCAAGCAGAAGGGGCAGGCGTGTCATGCGGATTCCGGCAAGTTGAAGGCAATGCTGAATATAGCAGCAAGGGTGGCAAACAAGTGATGTTATGCGCGTGCTTCGACAGAATTTAGCGTGGACGATCTTCTCAAAAATAGTTCTCAAAAAAGCATCTTGCTGCGGTAAACTGCTGCGCACAAAACAGGGGCTAGAGTGGATTCAATTTTCAGGGTATTTCGCATGGCAGGCTTTGCTGCCATGTTTGCCGCCGGCGATGTGGCGGCCGTGGAGCAGGACGAACGCCACCAGCGAGTTCCGCCATTGTCAGCCATGCTGGCCGACCGCACCGCCAGCTTGCGCATCGATGGCGCGCTCGATGACGACGCGTGGCGCACCGCCCCCGTGTTCGACGCCTTCCACCAGTTTCTCCCCGCCGACGGCAAGCCGGCGCCGGCCAACCTGCGCACCACGGTGCAACTGCTGATCGACGACGGTGCGCTGGTGTTCGGCATCCGCGCCTGGGACGACGCGCCCGAGCGCATGCGCGGCACCCTCACACGGCGCGACAAGGTGAGCCTGGACCAGGACTTCATCGGCGTGTGGCTCGATCCCACGGGACATGGCCGCGCGGCGCAGTTCGTGCGCGTGAATATCGCCGGCGTGTTCAGCGACGGCATCTATCGCGCGGATCTCGACGAGTCGGACCTGGGACCGGACTTTCCCATCGACGCAGCAGTCAAGCGACTGGCCGACGGCTATACCATGGAGATCCGCTGGCCGCTGTCGAACCTGCGCTTTCCCTACGCCGACGGCAAGACCTGGCGCGTGATGATCGAGCGCAGCGTGCCGCACGCGGACGGCCTGCTGCTCACCAGCACTCCGCTCAAAAACGGCTCGCTGAGCCACATCGCGCTGTTGCAGGACGTGGGCGGCATGGGCGACACGGTGGCGGCGGTGCGCGACCGCAGCTTCGTGGAACTCAAGCCGGAACTGACCATGCGGTCCAACCGCGACCGCGATGAAACGGGACGCCAGCGCGGCGACCGCGCCAGCGTGGGCCTGGAGGTCAATGCCCGGCCACGCGCGGACTGGGTGTTCAACGCCACCGTCAATCCCGATTTCTCGCAGGTGGAAATCGACGAGCCCACGTCGTCGGGCGCCAGCCGCATCGCCCTGAGCCTGCCGGAAAAACGCGGCTTTTTCCTCGAGAGTTCGGACGTGCTGGGATTGCCGCTGTCGGCATTTTATTCGCGCACCGTGGCCGACCCGGAATGGGGCTTGCGCGCGACCTGGCGCGATGCTGGCGCCGACGCCACCGCCATGAGCTTGCGCGACCAGGAGGGCGGCGTGGTGCTGCGCGGCGGCGCCTACGAGACGGCCGAATACGCGCAAACCCGGCGCACCCTCGCCAGCATGGTGCGCACGCGCTGGCATGGCGAACACTCGGTGATGGGCGCGTTCGTCTCGCAGCGCGGTTACGGCGATGCCGGCAGCAACGAGGTGGCAGGTTTCGACGGCCAGTGGCGCGGCGACGGCCAGCAGGCCTTGTGGCTGCTGATGCACTCGCAAACCAGCGCCGGCTTCGTGGAGGAACCGGTGGCGCGCAGTGCCCGCGTGGCCACGCGCCACGGCGGCTACGCGCTCGGCAAATTCACCAGCATCAGCGACGCCTGGTGGAACGAGTTGCAGCTGGAGGCGATCACGCCGGGTTTTGTCAACGACAACGGCTTTGTGCCGCAGGCGGGCGTGCTCAAGACCGACATCAATCTCAACCGCCGGCTGGGCGGACGCACGCTGGCGCTTGGCGGCGCCGAGCTGGAACTGTACGAATTCGAGGCGCACCTGGGCGTGCACGAGATCCGTACCCTGTCGGATAATCGGCTGGACCAGCAGGCCAACCAGGTTGTCGAGCGCAAGCTCCAGCCGGGGATCTGGTTCCGCGCCGGACGGCAGACCAACCTGTGGGCCAACCTTGGCTTCGACCAGCAGCGCGGCCGCCGCCTGGGGCCTCTGCACGATGTGCCGGCCGTGCACTTCGGTTTCGAATCGTCGCCGCTGTCGTGGATGACCAAGTTCAATGCCGAGGTCACGCTGGGCCGCCAGCTCGACGTCGATGCCGATCGCGTGGGCAGCGGCGGCAATGCCATCGTGGACCTGGGCTTGCGCCTGCCATTGCCTGGCACGCGTGGCTGGTCGATCGAGACCGATTTCCGGCTCAACCGCGCATGGGTGCAGGGCACCCTGGGCCGGCCGGCATTCGTGGACAACGGCTGGCGTGCGCTGGGCATGCTGCACTTCACGGCTGCCGACTCATTGCGGCTGCTGGCGCAAACCACGTCGGCCGCGCGCCGCGACGACGGCGTCTCGGGACTGGAGCCATGGGCCGAGCGGCAGATGCACCGCTCGCTGTTATACCGTCACCTGTGGCGCCACGGCCGCTCGATGTCGGTGGGCTTTTCGCGCGACCGCACGCGCGATCCCGATACTACTAACAAGTCGTTGACGGTGAAGGTACAGTGGGAGGTTTGAGCTGATTCAGGAAGCTATTCCCCAGCAGTAGCAGGGGTGGCAGGAGTAACAGGAGGGGCCGGCTCGGCAGGTTTGGTTGGCTCTGCCGGTTTGGGTGGCTTGGCCAGTTGCGCCTGCAACGCGGCAAACGTGGACATGCCCATTTCCAGGCGCCGCTTGTCGATATTGGCGATGTCCTCGATCCGGTAGAACTGGATCGCACCATCCTCGCGACTGCTGTACTGGGTGCCGTAAATCTGCGGCCGCTTCTCATACATGCGCACGCGATCCAGCGTGGTAGCCAGGTTGACCAGCTTGATTTCGTGCCTGGCTGCTGCCGCGCGCATGAACACCGCCCAGTGCTTGAGCTGCGCAGGCGGGGCGTGCTGCGCAACCAGCCACGCCTCGTTGGCAGCTTCTGCGCCCACCATTGAAATCGTTGGCCAGCCTTTGGTAGTGATGATCTGGCGCAGGCGCCGCTGGCGTTTGCGATCATCCGCCGCAAACTTCTTTTCTGACGCGGCATCGCGCTTGCCGGCAGCCCAGGCCTGGCGCACCGCGCGGTCCTGGGCACCCATCTCGATCAGCTCGCGCGCGATCTCCGGCTGCGGCACCGGCAGCGGGTATATCAGCATGGTTTGCGGAAGGGCGGTGGCAGCATCGGACACCAGTTGGGCATCGGCTTCCCAATCCGTGTCACCGAGCACCACGGTGCATGTGACGGCTGGCGGCAGGTCGAGGCGGTAGGTGTCGGCTTCGATCTGGCCATGGATGCGCTCACTGCCATCCTGGCAGTCGGCAAAGATGGCGGCTTGCTCCGGCACGGTGCCGGTGGCGCTGACGATTTTGCCGGAGTAGGGGATGGGCTGGATGGCCGGAGTTGGTGCAGGCGTGTCTTCGGCGCGGGCGGTACCGGTGAGCGCTGCGAACAGGAGCGCGGCGACGGCGATTGGTTGTCTGCGGATTGAATTCATGGTGTGATTCTCTCACAGCCCGAGCGCTCACCGATCCTTCAATGCCCTCCGATACTGCACCGCCTCCCCGATATGCTGTTCGCCAATCCCTTCCGCCCCGGCCAGGTCGGCGATGGTGCGGGCCACGCGCAGGATGCGGTGGTAGGCGCGGGCCGACCACTGGAAGTGTTCCATGCTGCGTTTGAGCTTGGCCCTGCCCGCCTTGTCGGGCTTGCACAGGCGGTCGATTTCGCGGGTGGTGAGGTACTGGTTGCGCTTGCCCTGGCGCGCCAGCTGGATCTCGGCGGCGCGCTGCACCCGGGCGGCAATCGCGGTGGAAGGTTCGCCGTCGGCGTCGGCGGCCAGGGTGTCGGGTTCCACGGCGGAGACTTCGATCTGCATGTCGATGCGGTCGAGCAGGGGGCCGGAAACACGGCCCTGGTAACGGGCGATCTGCTCGGTCGTGCAGTTGCACACGCCGCTGGGATGGCCGTGGTAGCCGCACGGGCACGGGTTCGTCGCGGCGATCAGCTGGAAGTGGGCGGGGAACTCGGCCTGCTGCGCCGCGCGCGAGATGGTGACGCGGCCCGACTCCATCGGCTGGCGCAGCACATCCAGCACGCGCCGGTCGAACTCGGGCAGCTCGTCGAGGAACAGCACGCCGCGATGAGCCAGCGAGATTTCGCCGGGACGCGGATAGCCGCCGCCGCCCACCAATGCCACGCCGGATGCCGTATGGTGCGGGGCGCGAAATGGCCTGCGCTTCCAGTCCTCGATCCGGAAGCCGCCGGTGAGCGACTGCACGGCCGCCGCTTCCAGCGCCTCGTCGTCGGTCATCGGCGGCAGCAGGCCGGGAAAGCGCGCCGCCAGCATGGTCTTGCCGGCGCCGGGCGGGCCCACCATCAGGAGGCTGTGGTTGCCGGCCGCCGCCACCTCCAGCGCGCGCTTGACCATGAACTGGCCCTTGACGTCGGCCAGGTCGGCCACCTCGGTCATGGCCACCGCCAGCGCAGACGTATGGCGCGACAGCATCGCCTCGCTTGAACTGGCCGCCAGGTGGGCGCACACTTGCAGCAGTGAGCTGGCCGGGTAGATGGCGGCGCCGTTCACCAGCGCCGCTTCGTCGGCATTGGCTTGCGGCAGGATGAAGCCACGCCGGTCAGCTTTACCGGGCGGAGTGCGCTGCCTGACAGGCTCTTTACCGTGCTCGCCATTGTGGGCGCAATCACGCCTGGCATCGCGCGTCATCGCCAACGACATCGCCAGCGCCCCCCGGATCGGCCGCAGCTCGCCCGACAGCGACAGCTCGCCGGCAAACTCGTACTGGTCCAGGATAGCGGCGGGAATCTGGCGCGAGGCGGCCAGGATGCCCAGTGCGATCGGCAAATCGAAGCGCCCCGATTCCTTGGGCAGGTCGGCCGGCGCGAGATTGACGGTGATGCGCTGGGCGGGAAACTCGAAGCCGCCGTTCTGGATCGCGGCGCGCACGCGGTCCTTGGCTTCCTTCACTTCGGTATCTGCCAGGCCGACGATGGTGAACGCAGGCAGGCCGTTGGCCAGGTGCACCTCGACATTGACTTGCTGCGCTTCCATGCCCGCGAGGGCGCGGCTCTTGAGTACGGCCAGGCTCATGTGTTTCCCCTACGTGGTCACGGGCTGCCGCGAGTGTAGCCGGTTGGCCAGGCCGGGCCTTGATCTGCGGCAGAGGCAGTGCTACCTTGCGCAAGGAAACATTGATAGATGGTAAAGTTGTTGATCGTCGATTTTTGTGGAGCCCGATATGCGCATTGCCACTGTGATTCATCGAACGGGTTTGCGAACCATCCAGGCCGGCTTGCTGGCGCTGGCGGCGGGCGGCGCGATGGCGCAAGCGCCGGACCAGGATGCGGCGGCGGCCGCACCACAGCCGCCACGCCCGCTGTTGCTGCTGTTGCAGCCAGCGCCGTTCAACCATCCCGACAAGGCTGGCGCGGGCATCGGCGTGGTCGATGTCACGCTCAAGGTGCCCGACGTGCAGGTGGGCGCCGATACTGCGCTGCTGCAGCTGCCGCTCGCGGTCGAGCAAGGTGAAACGGTGGCCGTCACGCTCAAGGAACTGACGGTGCGCGACAGCCACGGCAACGTGCCGCTGGCCACGCGCGACGTCAAGGGACCGGACGGCAAACTGCGCGAATGGACGTCGCCGCGCGACGTGCAGGGCGACCTGGTGGTGCACTACCAGGCGCCGGTGGAACCGCCACCGCCCAAGCGCCGCGCCGCCGCGCCGCCCGATGCGACGCCAGGCCCAGCGCTGCCACCGCCCGCCACCAGCGCGCTGCGCGTCGAGCGTGGTGGCCTTGCCGTCGCAGGCAATGCACTGGTGCTGCTGCCACCGGACGGCAGGCAATATCCGGTGTCGGTGCGCTGGGACTTGTCAAAGCTGGGCGACGACGCCAGCGCCAGTTCCAGTGCGGGTGACGGCGATGTGCTGCTGCCCATGGGCGCGCCCTCGCGGCTGTGGTCCACCACCTTCACCATCGCGCTGCCTAAACGCGCAAGCAATTGACCGGAGGGCATTGACCTCCGGCGCCATCCATCGCCTATACTCGGCGCTGGTATCTTTGTCATCGTTTTCATGAAAAGGTAGAACACCCCATGGTCAAAAAAACCGCTCCTGTCCACGCATGCCTGCTGGCGCTGGCGTCCCTCTCGGCCGGTGTGCACGCCGCCCCCGCACCAACGCCGCTCACCGAGTGGCAGCAACCGGAAGTGGTGGCCGTGAACCGCGAACCGATGAAGGCGACGTTCTTCAATTTCGAGAGCCGCGACAAGGCGGTGGCCGGCGACATGGCCGCCTCGCAGTACTACCTGTCGCTCGACGGCACCTGGCAGTTCGCCCACTCCAATACGCCCGGCGAGCGCCCGAAAGATTTCTACCGCAACGATTTCGACACCAGCCGCTGGGGTACCATCCAGGTACCGGGCATGATCCAGGCGCAGGGCTACGGCAAGCCGATTTTCACCAATGTCGATTACCCGTTCCCGCTCAACGAACCGCATGTGCCCGACGCCTTCAACGACGTGGGTTCGTACCGCCGCGACTTCGTGGTGCCGGCCGGCTGGGAAGGGCGCGAAGTATTCCTGCACGTGGGCGCGGCCGGTTCCGCTTACTACATCTGGGTCAACGGCGAGAAGGTGGGCTACTCGGAGGACTCCAAGCTGCCGGCCGAATTCAAGCTCAATCGCTACCTCAAACCGGGCAAGAACAATATCGCGATCGAAGTCTATCGCTGGGCAGACGCCTCGTACCTGGAAGACCAGGACTTCTGGCGCCTGTCCGGCATCGAGCGCAGCGTGTACCTGTACGCCGAACCCAAAGCCTGGCTGCGCGACTACACCGTCACCGCACTGCTCGACAAACAGTACACCGACGGCGTATTCAAGCTCAAGGCCGAATTGGCGGGCACGCCCGCAGCGGGCGAAATCGCAGTCACGCTGTTCGACGGCGAGCGCGAAGTATTCGCCCGCAAGGCGAAGATCGACGGCAGTGCCGCCACCATCGATGGCGTGCTGCCCAAGGTGCATGCCTGGTCGGCGGAGACACCCAACCTGTATCGCATGCTGATCGAATACCTTGATGCCGACGGCAAGCTGGTGTCGGCCACGTCGCGCCGCATCGGCTTCCGCACGGTGGAGATGAAGGATGGCGAAGTACGCGTCAACGGCAAGCGCATCATGATCAAGGGCGCCAACCGCCACGAGCACGATCCGGTGACCTACCGCGTGATGTCGCTGGACCTGATGCGCAAGGACGTGGAGATGATGAAGCAGGCGAACGTGAACGCCGTGCGCACCTCGCATTATCCGAACGATCCGCGCTGGTACGACCTGGCCGACGAATACGGCCTGTACGTGATGGACGAAGCCAATATCGAATCGCACGCCTACATGCATTTGGGCGACCACTCCAAGGTGCCCGGCTACCGCGAACAGGTGCAGCTCGGCTACAAGCCGCAGTGGCGCGCGGCCCACCTCGACCGCGTCTCGCGCATGGTCCAACGCGACAAGAATGCGCCGTCGATCATCTTCTGGTCGCTGGGGAATGAAGCCGGCACCGGTCCCAATTTCGAACACGCGGCGCAGTGGATCCGCGCCAACGATCCCACCCGCCTGGTCAGCTACCTGGGCTACGGCACCATCGGCGAAACCCACAAGCCAAATGCCTACGTGGACATCTACGCGCCGATGTACGACGACATCGAAAAGATGGTCGATTACGCGGTCGATCCGCGCTTCACCCAGCCGATGATCCAGTGCGAGTACGTGCACGCGATGGGTAACTCGCTCGGTAACATGGAAGACTACTGGCAGGTGATCCGCGCCCATAAAAAACTGCAGGGCGGCTTTATCTGGGACTGGGTGGACCAGACCGTGTTCGCCACCGATGACAAGGGCCGCCGCTACTGGGCGTCCGGCTTCGACGTCAATCCCAAGGTGGGCGACAACAGCGTGGTGGGCGACGGCGTGGTGCGCGCCGACCGCACGCCCGACCCCGAATACTACGAAGTGCAAAAGGTGTATTCGCCGCTGGTGTTCGAGGGCGATCCCAGGTCCGGCAAGGTCACGGTGGTCAACCGCTACGACTTCCGCGACACGTCCGACCTCGATTTCGACTGGGTGCTCACCAACGACGGCAACGAGGTCACGCGCGGTGCGCTGACCGTGCCGGCCGTCGCTGCGGGCGCCAGCCGCCAGATCGAGATCAGGCTGCCCAAGCTGCGCTCGACCGGCGGCGAACAACTGGTGACCTTGCGCGCCAAAGCCCGCACCGATTCGGTCAAGGGCGTGGCGGCTGGCACGGTGGTGGGCTGGTCGCAGTTCGTCACGGTGCCAGCTTCCAAACCGGCGGCGACGGCCAAAGCGGCGCAGCCAACGCGCGCGGGCGACGACATCCGACTCGCTGGCGGCCCGGCCGTCCTGCGGCTCGATGCGAAAACCGGCCTGGTGGACTACGCGGTAGACGGCAAGACCGTGCTCAAGGGCGGCGCACCGAACTTCTGGCGCGGGCTGATCGACAACGACGAAGGCGCGGGCGTGGACAAGACGCACCAGGTCTGGAAGACCTTCTCGGAACAGCGCCACGTGCGCTCGGTCACGCTGGACGGCAACCGGGCAAAAGTCTTGTACAGCTTTGGCGCCGGCGCCGCCCACTGGGAAACGACATATACCCTTGATGCCGATGGCGCGCTCGGTGTGGCGGCGACGTTTACGCCGCTGCGCGACGACTTGCCCGATCCGCTGCGCCTGGGCCTGCGCTTCGACAACGACAACACGCTCGACACCATCGAGTGGTACGGACGCGGACCGCAGGAATCGTATGCCGACCGCGCCACCGGCTACGCCATCGGCCGCTACACCGGCAAGGTGGCGGACCAGTACCACGGCTATAGCCGTCCGCAGGAAAGCGGCAACAAGACCGGCGTGCGCTGGCTGTCGCTATTCAACTCCCAGGGCAGCGGCATCACCGTCAAGGGCGCCGCGCCGTTGTCGGTCAACGCGCTGGCGTTCCCGTACGAAGACCTGTACCTGCGTCCGCGTGGCGCCTGGAAAAGCTCGGAGATTGCACCGCATGGCGACGGCTCGCTGCTGATCGACCTGGCCCAGAGCGGCGTAGGCGGCGACACCGGCTGGAACCTCACCGGCCGCGCTCACGTCAAGTACCGCATCAAGCTCGAACCGGCCAGCTACAGCTTTACCATCGCGCCGCTTGCAGCCAAACCGCAGGAGACAAAATGAAAATAATGACAACCGCCGCCGCGCTGGCGCTGCTGTGCAGCGCGCCGTGGACGATTGCTCAAACTCCCGCACAACCGGGCGGCCCGTGGGTGGCCGACCTCGGCAACGGCCGCTACCAGAACCCGATCCTGTACGCCGACTATTCCGATCCCGACGCCATCCGCGTGGGCGCCACGTTCTACATGACCGCGTCGAGCTTCAGCAACGCGCCGGGGCTGCCGCTGCTGCAATCGACCGACATGGTCAACTGGGAACTGGTGGGCCATGCGCTGCCCAAGCTGGTGCCGGCGCAGGCATTCGCCACGCCGCAGCCGGGCAAGGGCGTGTGGGCGCCGTCGCTGCGCCATCACGCCGGCAAATTCTGGATCTTCTATCCCGATCCCGATTTCGGCGTGTACGTGATCACCGCCACCAGCTTTGCCGGACCGTGGAGCGAGCCGCACCTGCTGTTGCCCGGAAAAGGCATCATCGATCCGTCGCCGCTGTGGGACGACGACGGCAAGGCCTACCTGGTGCACGCGTGGGCCAGGAGCCGCGCGGGCTTCAACAACATCCTGACCTTGCGCGAGATGGACCCGGAGGCGCGCACGCTGCTCGACCAGCGCGGTAAGGACATCATCGACGGCAACAAGCTCAGTGGCTACACCACGCTGGAAGGTCCGAAGTTCTACAAGAAGGACGGCTACTACTACATCTTCGCGCCGGCCGGTGGCGTGGAACACGGCTGGCAGTCGGTATTCCGCTCGCGCACCATCGCCGGGCCGTACCAGGACCGCATCGTGATGGCGCAGGGGGCCTCCACCACCAACGGCCCGCACCAGGGCGCGTGGGTCGATGATCTGAAAGGACGCGACTGGTTCTATCACTTCCAGGACAAGCGCGCGTACGGCCGCATCGTCCACTTGCAGCCGATGCGCTGGCACGACGGTTGGCCGGTGATCGGCGAGGACAAGGATGGCAAGGGCACGGGCGAGCCGGTGCTGGTGCACGACAAGCCGGCCGGCAAGGACAGCGGCATCAAGGCGCCACCGGCGGGCGACGAATTCAACGCCGCCAAGCTGGGGCTGCAATGGCAATGGAACGCCAACGAGGCGCCGGGCTGGTATGAACTCACGGCCAAGCAGGGCAGTTTGCGGTTGCATGCGCAGGCGGCGCCGGTTGCCGGCAGCGTGCGCGACGTGCCTTCCGTGCTGACGCAAAAATTCCCGGCGCCGGCCTTCACGGTCGATACCCGGATTGAGGTTCATGGCGACCTGAGCCGCGCGGGCCTGGTGGTGCTGGGGATTCAATACGCGTGGATCGGCGTGCAGCAGGGCAAAAATGGCAGGGAGCTGGTGCTGGCAACCTGCGCGGAACCGGCTGCCGCCTGCAAGGAGCAGGTGCAGGTGTTACGGCCGGTGGACCAGGGAGGGAACAACCGTACGGATAAACAGGCGCTGTACCTGCGGGCGCAAGTGAGCGACGGTGCGGTGGTGCGCTTCTCGTACAGCCAGGATG
Source organism: Duganella sp. Leaf61 (assembly GCF_001421905.1). Taxonomy (NCBI): domain Bacteria; kingdom Pseudomonadati; phylum Pseudomonadota; class Betaproteobacteria; order Burkholderiales; family Oxalobacteraceae; genus Duganella; species Duganella sp. Leaf61. Next base: position 845,425 of record NZ_LMLM01000012.1, on the reverse strand, counting down.
GCAAGCAGTACACACTGGCGGGGCAGCCGTTCACGGCCAGCGTCGGACGCTGGGTGGGGGCGCAAGTGGGCCTGCTGGCGACGCGGGTGCCGGGAGCCAGCGGCGCCCCGGCATATCTCGATGCCGACTACTTCCGCGTCGGCAAATAATTTCAACAATACGCCGGCAGATTACCCGCCGGCAGCTTGCTTACAGCACCTCGCCCTTGGCGATCTCCACTTTAGGTTCAGGCGACACTGCAGCCGGCTGGACCGGTGCGGCTTTCGCCTCCAGCGCCGCCAGGCGAGTTTCCAGAGCTTCCAGCTTGGCGCGGGTTTTGGCCAGCACCTGGGTCTGAATATCGAACTCTTCGCGGGTAACCAGGTCGAGCTTGGAGAAGCCCTGGGTCATCATGGACTTGACGTTCTTTTCGATGTCCTTGGCGGGCGAATTTTCGACGGCCTTGGAGATCTTGTTCTGCAAGTCGTTAAAAAAAGTATTCATATCCATAATATTCCTTGATCTGGTGGCGGGACGGATGCACCATTGAAGTGCGTCCGTGTATCGATGTGGTGCAAATTCAAACAGCGCGGCCAACTTTCCTTCCAAATTATCACTTTTGTCAGAGGCGGCGCCCTGTCGCCCATGACAAAGCAGCCAAAGCTGCTATCTACCAGGCAACGTTAGCTGGCACGCATTCTGCTATAGAAGCCAGGGAATGCTTAACGCTTCGCTTCACAAGGATTTTACCCGCATCGCACCTAGTATCTGTATTCAGTTTCGATAACTACAAGGACAAAATGATGAAGAGCCAAAACAAAAGCCTGACCCGAACCCTGACAGCAGCAGCGTTGACTTTGGCATTCGCCACCATTAGCGCCTCGGCGCAGGCCCAGGAAGCGCAACCCGCTGCCGAAGCCGTACCAGACAACCAGATTTCCTATAACGTCGCCGTTGTCAGCGATTACCGTTACCGCGGCATTTCGCAAACCCGTCTGCAACCAGCCGTGCAGGGCGGTGTTGATTATGTCAACAACCCCACCGGTGTATATGTGGGGGCCTGGGCCACCAATATCAAGTGGATCAAGGACGGCGGCGGCGATGCCTCGTATGAATTCGACGTCTATGCCGGCAAACGCGGCCAGATCAATGACACCTTCGCCTACGACGTCGGCGCGCTGTACTACGCCTATCCTTCGAACAAGCTCGCCACCAGCGCCAATACCTTCGAATTGTACGCCCAGGTGAGTGCTGGCCCGTTCTCGATCAAGTATTCGCACTCGACCAGCAACCTGTTCGGCACGCCTGACAGCAAGAACAGCGGCTACCTCGACGGCCAGTTCAACTATGACGTCTATGACGGCTATGTGCTCAACCTCCATGCCGGCCACCAGAACGTCAAGAACAATGGCCCGGTCAGCTATAGCGACTACAAGGTCGGCGTGACCAAGGACTTCGGCGTGTTCTCGGTGTCGGTTGCCGGCGTCAAGACCAATACCGATGCATACGTCGGCCGCAACGGCAAAAACCTCGGTAAATCGGGCGCAGTTGTGACTATTTCCAAAACTTTCTAAGCGAGGCTCTCATGAAAATGATTACCGCCATTATCAAGCCGTTCAAGCTTGATGAAGTCCGCGAAGCCCTGTCGGCCATCAACGTGCAGGGCATTACGGTGACCGAGGTGAAGGGTTTCGGTCGTCAAAAAGGACATACCGAGCTGTATCGCGGCGCCGAGTACGTCGTGGACTTCCTGCCGAAGACCAAGATCGAAGCGGCGGTTGACGACAGCATCGTCGAGCAGGCAATCGAAGCGATCGAAGGCGCAGCCCGCACCGGCAAAATCGGTGATGGCAAGATCTTTGTGTACAACCTGGAACAGGTGATCCGTATTCGTACCGGCGAAACCGGCAACGAAGCTCTTTAAGGGGATTTAGATGAAGAAAACTATAACAACGTTGCTAGCTGGGGTATCTCTGCTGTTCGCTCTTGCCGCACCGATCCATGCGCAAGATGCCAAGCCGGCTGATGCGCCGGTGGCCGCCGCCACCGCCGCTGCACCGGAAGCTGCCGCTGCACCCGCCGCTGCGCCTGTGGCGGCCACCGCCGCCGTGGCTGAAACCGCGCCTGCCGCCGCGCCCACGCCGCAAAAGGGCGACAACGCCTGGATGATGGTTGCCACGCTGCTGGTAGTCATGATGACGATTCCCGGCCTGGCCCTGTTCTACGGCGGCCTGGTCCGTTCCAAGAATATGCTGTCGATCCTGATGCAGATCTTCATGATCTTCGCCGTGATCGTCGTGTTGTGGTGTATCTACGGTTACTCGCTGGCGTTTACCGAAGGCAATGCATTCTTCGGCAACCTGCATGACCGCACCTTCCTCAACAATATCTACGATCCGGTCAAGGGCACCTTCGCCTATGCCGCCACCTTCAGCAAGGGTGTGGTAATTCCGGAGTTCATGTTCGTTGCCTTCCAGGCCACGTTCGCAGCGATTACCTGCGCGCTGATCGTCGGTGCATTTGCCGAACGCGCCAAGTTCACCGCCGTCCTGCTGGTCGTGGTGATCTGGTTCACCTTCTCGTACCTGCCAATCGCCCACATGGTCTGGTTCTGGACCGGTCCTGACGCGATCAAGGATGCCGCTACCCTGGCGACCGAAACCGCCAAAGCCGGTTACCTGTTCCAGCACGGCGCGCTCGACACCGCTGGTGGTACCGTGGTGCACATCAACGCCGCTGTTGCCGGCCTGGTCGGTGCTTACGTGATTGGCAAACGCGTCGGCTACGGCCGCGAATCGATGGCGCCGCACTCGGTGACCATGACCATGATCGGCGCTTCGCTGCTGTGGGTCGGCTGGTTCGGTTTCAACGCCGGTTCGCCGCTGGAAGCTGGCGACATCTCGGCCCTGGCCTTCATCAACACCCTGCTGGCCACCGCAGCTGCCACCGTGTCGTGGGTCTTCGCTGAATGGATCTTCAAAGGCAAACCATCGATGTTGGGTGGCGCTTCGGGTGCGGTAGCGGGCCTGGTCGCGATTACCCCGGCTTGCGGCTTTGTCGGTCCGATGGGCGCGCTGATCATGGGTCTGCTCGCTGGCGTGATCTGCCTGTGGGGCGTGAATGGCCTGAAACGCCTGCTCGGCGCCGACGACTCGCTGGACGTGTTCGGCGTGCACGGCGTGGGCGGCATCCTGGGCGCCATCCTGACCGGCGTGTTCGCTGCGCCATCGCTGGGTGGCCAGGGCATCTTCGACTACGTGGCCAACAAGCCATCGGCCGACTACTCGATCAGCGGTCAAGTGCTGATCCAGGCAACCGGCGTGGGCGTCACCATCGTCTGGTCGGCAGTGGTTGCCTTCATCGCCTTCAAGCTGGTGGACATGGTGATCGGTCTGCGCGTACCGGAAGAAGAGGAACGCGAAGGCCTGGACATCACCACCCACGGCGAGTCCGCCTACCACATGTAATCCGACATGTAATTGCTGTTAATCTTGTCAGGAAAGCCTCCGCACTTGCGTGCGGGGGCTTTTTTTTATTTCCGCCTTTAAAATAGGGTTATCGCCCCGATGTAGGTTGTCCACAAGGTAATATTCGGTGTTTCAGCGTGCCTGGAGGGTCGGCCTCCCGCATCATTTAAGGAAGTAAACATGGTTCCCCATCTCGCCACGGCCCTGACCGGCCCGCTCCACGACCTCGAAGAAAAGATCCTGGCCGCCACTCCCGCCATCGAGCGCTGGTTCCGCCTCGAGTGGCAAGAGCACACGCCGCCATTCTATTGCTCGGTCGATATGCGCAACGCCGGCTACAAGCTGGCGCCGGTGGACACCAACCTGTTTCCCGGCGGTTTCAACCACCTGGCTACCGAGATGCTGCCCTTGTCGGTGCAGGCCGCCATGGCCGCGATCGACAAGTACTGCCCCGACGCGCGCAACCTGCTGCTGATCCCGGAAATCACCCAGCGCCACCCCACGTACTGGCAAAACGTCGCCCGCCTGATGCAGATTTTCCGCCAGACCGGCTTGCACGTGCGGCTCGGTTCCTTGTCGCCGGAAGTGACCCAGCCCACGCCGATCGCTCTGCCGGACGGCAATATGCTGGTGGTGGAACCGCTGGTCCGCTCGGCCAATGGCCGTCGCGTGGGGCTGAAAGACTTCGATCCTTGCACGGTGCTGCTCAATAACGACTTGTCGGCCGGCATTCCCGACATCCTGCAGAATATTCACGAACAAAGCCTGCTGCCGCCGCTGCACGCGGGCTGGGCGCTGCGCCGCAAGAGCAACCACCTGAACGCCTACGACGAAGTGGCGAAGAAGTTCGGCAAGCTGATCGGTGTCGATCCGTGGATGTTCAACCCGCTGCACGCCAAGTGCGATGCGGTGAACTTCCGCACCGGCGAGGGCTACGAGTGCCTGGCCGCCAATGTCGATACGCTGCTCTCGAAGATCAAGAAGAAATACAAAGAGTACGGCATGAAGGAACAGAAGCCGTTCGTGATCATCAAGCCCGACGCCGGCACCTATGGCACCAGCATCCTGACCATCAAGGATTCCAGTGAAATCAAGGACTTGACGCAGGCCCAGCGCGACAAGATGATCGTTATCAAGGACGGCAAGGAAGTCACCGACTTCATCATCCAGGAAGGCGTGCCCACTTTCGAGAGCATCAAGGACGATGTTGCCGAGCCGGTCGTGTACATGATCGACCGCTACGTGGTCGGTGGTTTTTACCGGGTCCACGCCGAGAAGGGCATCGACCAGAACCTCAATGCGCCGGGCTCGCAGTACGTGCCGCTGGCGTTCGCGCAGCAGCACGCGGTGCCCGATTTGAAGGCCAAGCCGGGCACCGCAGCGCCCAACCGGTTCTACGTGTATGGCGTGGTGGCGCGGCTGGCGCTGCTGGCGGCGTCGCTGGAGATGGAGCGCACCGACCCCAATCCGGAAGTGTATTGAGAATCTCGGCTAAAATCAGATCTTCACCAAACCGGAAGCATCCATGAAAATCGCTTTTCTCGCAGATCCGTTAGCCACGTTCAAGACTTACAAGGACTCCACCTACGCCATGATGGTCGAGGCCAACCGGCGCGGCCATACCGTGTATGCCTTCGAGCAAAAGGATATGGCAGTGCTGGGCGGTATCGCCACGGCCAAGGCGTCGCAGATCAGCTTTACCGGCGACGCTACCGACTGGTACCGCGCCGCGCCGGCGGTGGAAACCAACCTGGGCGAGTTCGACGCCATTGTCCAGCGCAAGGACCCGCCGTTCGACATGGAATACATCTACGGCACTTACATGCTCGAGCTGGCCGAAGCCCAGGGCGCCAAGGTATTCAACAAGCCGTCGGCGATTCGCGACCACAGCGAAAAACTGGCGATTGCCCAGTTCCCGCAATACACGTCGCCCACCCTGGTAACGGCTGACGAGGCCCGCATCCGCGCCTTCCAGGCCGAGCATGGCGACATCATCCTGAAGCCGCTCGATGGCATGGGCGGCACCGGCATCTTCCGCGTCAAGCCCGATGCCATGAATCTGGGCGCGATTATCGAGACGCTGACCCAAAATGGTGCAACGACCATCATGGCGCAGCGCTTCATCCCTGACATCGCCAAAGGTGACAAGCGCATCCTGGTCATCGCCGGCAAACCGGTACCGTTTTCGCTGGCCCGCATTCCGCAAAACGGCGAAGTGCGCGGCAACCTGGCCGCCGGCGGCCTCGGCGTGGCCCAGCCATTGACCGAGCGCGATTTCGAGATCGCCAACGCCATCGGCCCGACCCTGGCTGCGCGCGGTTTGCTGCTGGTGGGCCTGGACGTGATCGGCGACTGCCTGACCGAAGTGAACGTCACCAGCCCGACCTGCTTCCAGGAAATCACCCAGCAAGCGGGCTTCCCGGTGGCGGCCACCTTCATCGACGCGGTGGAAGCTGCCGTGTCGGCGGGTTAAAAAGATGCAAATTCAAAATAATTTTGCCGGACGGCCGCAATTTAGTCCGCGCTCACTGGCGGATTAAGAATATGGTTGGCATACTGCTTATGACGCACGCGCCGCTGGGGCAGGCATTTATTGCCGCCTGCGCCCACGTGTTTCGTGGTCCCACCGAGCTACTGGAAGCGATCGACGTGATTGCCGACCAGGATCTCGGCCAGGTCCAGCAACTGGCGGCGGCGGCGATCAAACGGCTCGACGACGGCGATGGCGTGCTGGTCATGACGGACGTGAAGGGCGGTACGCCGTCCAATTGCTGCGACCGGTTGGCGGACGCGGGCAGGGTGGAAGTGATCGCCGGTATCAGCTTGCCGATGCTGTTGCGGGCCATAACCTACCGCCGCGATACGCTGGACGTGGTCGTCGAGATGGCCCTGGCCGGTGCGCAAAGTGGGGCGGTGCGCGTCGATAACCGGATTCGCGTCGGATAAATTCGACTGGCGCGGGATTTTTAGAGTGCGGCTTTCTCGCAGTTTTTCGAAGAGACAATATAAAAATGATTCAGCAAGAACTTGAGATTATCAACAAGCTCGGCCTGCACGCACGCGCGTCCGCCAAATTCACCCAGCTGGCCGCCAAATTCCAGAGCGATGTCTGGCTGAGCCGCAATTCGCGCCGCATCAACGCCAAGTCCATCATGGGCGTGATGATGCTGGCTGCCGGCAAGGGCGCCAAGGTCCTGCTCGAAGCGGACGGCGCCGACGAGAAGGAATGCATCGCGGCCCTCACTGCACTGGTCAACGACAAGTTCGGCGAAGGCGAGTAATGCCTTCGGATCGCGGCCGCTCCCGTCCTTATTCCGGCGCCCCCATGGCTTCGTTTACCCTGCACGGCATCCCGGTGTCGCGCGGGATTGCGATTGGTCGCGCCCACAAGCTGGCGCCTGCCGCGCTCGACGTCAAGCACTACCTGGTGGCCGAGGAACATCTCGAAGCCGAAGTGCTGCGCCTGCAGCAGGCACTGGCCCAGGTGCACAAGGAACTGCAAACCCTGTGGAACGAGCTGCCCAAGGACGCCCCGACGGAACTGGGCGCGTTCATCGATGTCCACGCGCTGATCCTGTCCGACCCCATGATTTCCGAGGCGCCGCTCGACATCATCCGCGCGCGCCACTACAACGCCGAATGGGCGCTGCTCACCCAGATCGATGAACTGTCGGCGCAGTTCGACGAAATCGAAGACCCGTACCTGCGCGAGCGCAAGGCCGACATCCAGCAGGTGGCCGAACGCGTTTTAAAAGTGCTGATGGGTACCGCGCAGATTTTGCCGCCGCCGGTCAAGCTGGGCGACGACGAATTCCAGCCGCAGATGATCATCGTCGCGCACGACATCTCGCCGGCCGACATGCTGCAATTCCGCGACCGCTCGTTCATCGGTTTTGTCACCGACGTCGGCGGCCAGAACTCGCACACGGCCATCGTCGCCCGCAGCCTCGACATCCCGGCAGCCGTGGGCATGTCGGGCGCCTCGACCCTGATCGAGCAGGACGACTGGCTGATCATCGATGGCGACGCTGGCGTGGTCATCGCCAACCCCAGCGTGGTGGTGCTCGAGCAGTACCGCGATCGTCAGAACGCGGCGATCCGTGCCCGCAAAAAACTGGGCAAGCTGAAGAAAACCCCGGCCATTACCAAGGATGGCACCGAGATCACGCTGCTGGCCAATATCGAGCTGCCCGACGACTGCCCGGCCGCGATGGAGGCGGGCGCCAACGGCGTCGGTTTGTTCCGCTCCGAGTTCCTGTTCATGGGCCGCAAGGGCAAGATGCCGTCCGAGGACGAGCAGTTCGAGCAGTACAAGAAAGCCGTGGTGGCCATGAAAGGCCGCCCGGTGACGATTCGCACGCTCGACATCGGCGCCGACAAGCCGCTCGACCAGGCCGAGCACACGGCATTGAACCCGGCGCTGGGCCTGCGCGCGATCCGCTACTGCCTGGCCGAGCCGCAGATTTTCCTGATCCAGCTGCGCGCGATTTTGCGCGCGTCGGCATTCGGCAAGGTGCGCATCCTGATCCCGATGCTGGCGCACGCGTTCGAGATCGACCAGTCGCTGGCCATGATCGCGCAAGCGAAGGCCGAGCTGCGCGAAGAGCACGTCAAGTTCGACGAGAATGTCGATGTGGGCGCGATGATCGAAATTCCGGCCGCCGCGCTGGCATTGCCGATGTTCGTCAAGCGCATGAACTTCCTGTCGATCGGCACCAATGACCTGATCCAGTACACGCTGGCGATCGACCGGGTTGATTATGAGGTCGCACACCTTTACAATCCGCTGCATCCGGCTGTGCTGCAATTGATCGCCATGACGATTGCGGCCGGGCATAAAGCCGGGATCGACGTCGCCGTGTGCGGCGAAATGGCGGGCGACGTCAAGCTCACCCGCCTGTTGCTGGGCCTGGGACTGCGCGAGTTCTCCATGCATCCGGCGCAACTGCTCTCGGTCAAGCAGGAAATCCTGAACAGCGACCTTGCGCGCATCATGCCGCAAACCCGCAAGATCATGCGCTCGATGGAACCAGGTGTAATTGCAGACGCGGTCGAACAATTACAGCTCTTGTAAGTCGGTGGGACCCATCCTCGCGGTCCCACCTTGATAGATGGCCCGTGGGGCCGCCCCAATAAAAAAATCGAAACCATCATGTCATCCCTGGGATACGTCACCCCGCAAACCATGCACTTCGCCGAACCGTTGCCGCTGCAAAGCGGCGCCGCGCTGCGCGACTACATGCTGATGTACGAAACCTACGGCACCCTGAACGCCGACAAATCGAACGCGGTGCTGGTCTGCCACGCCTTGAACGCCTCGCACCACGTGGCCGGCGAATACGAAGGCAAACCGAAAAGCACCGGCTGGTGGGACAATATGGTCGGCCCGGGCAAGTCGCTCGACACCGACAAGTTCTTCGTCATCGGCATCAACAACCTCGGCTCGTGCTTCGGCTCCACCGGCCCGATGCACACCAACCCCGCCACTGGCAAGCCGTACGGCGCCACCTTCCCGGTCGTGACCGTGGAAGACTGGGTGAGCGCCCAGGCGCGCCTGGCTGACCAGCTGGGCATCACCCAGTTTGCCGCCGTAATGGGCGGCTCGCTCGGCGGCATGCAGGCGCTGGCCTGGAGCATCATGTACCCGGACAGCCTGCGCCACTGCGTGGTGATCGCGTCCACCGCCAAGCTGTCCGCGCAAAACATCGCCTTCAACGACGTCGCCCGCCAGGCAATCCTGTCCGACCCCGACTATCGCGGCGGCGACTTTTACGAGTACGGCGTGGTGCCGAAAAACGGCTTGCGGGTCGCCCGCATGGTCGGCCACATCACCTACCTGTCGGACGACGACATGGCCGAAAAATTCGGCCGCAAGCTGCGCGCCGTGGCTGACGACATCGCTGCCACCGGCACCTATAAATTCGACTTCGGCGTGGACTTCGAGATCGAATCGTACCTGCGCTACCAGGGCGATAAGTTCAGCGAATACTTCGACGCCAACACGTACCTGTTGATCACCAAGGCGCTCGACTACTTCGATCCGGCGCGCCACCACGGCGGCGACCTGTCGAAGACGCTGGCCGCCACGCGCGCCAAGTTCTTCCTGGCGTCGTTCACCACCGACTGGCGCTTTTCGCCCGAACGCAGCCAGGAAATCGTCAAGGCCCTGATCGACAACCGCCGGCAAGTGACTTATGCCGAAATCGACGCCCCCCATGGCCACGACGCCTTCCTGCTGGAAGACCCGCGCTACCTGAACCTGGTGCGTGCGTACTACGACCGGGTCTGGAACGACATCAACGCAGTCAAGGAGGCCGCATGAATTTCGACGACTTGAGCGCGGCCCGTCCCGATCTCGCCTTTATCGCCCACTGGGTGCCGGCCAACGCGCACGTGCTGGACGTCGGCTGCGGCGACGGCGTGATGATGGACTACCTGCAAAGCGACAAGCGCTGCAGCGGCTACGGCATCGAGATCGCCGACGACAAGGTACTCGCCAGCACCCGCCGCGGCGTGCAGGTGGTGCAGCAGGATATGGAAAAAGGCCTGGCGCTGTTTGGCGATAACAGTTTTGACACCGTGCTGTGCCTGTCGTCGCTGCAGATGATGAAGCACGTGGAAGCGCTGCTGCGCGACATCGTCCGGGTAGGCAAGGAGGTGATCGTCTCGTTTCCCAACTTCGCCTACTGGCCGCACCGCGTGGCGCTGCTGCGCGGGCGCATGCCGGTGTCGAAATCGCTGCCATACGAATGGCACGACACGCCCAACCTGCGCTGCGCCACCATCAACGACTTCCGCGACCTGGCGCATGACTGCGGCGTCGAAGTGATCGACTGCGTGGCGCTGGCCGAAGGCCGCCGCGTGGACTTCCTGCCCAACCTGCGCGGCGATTTGGCGGTATTCCGCCTCCGCAAGAAAGCTCATTGATGAACGCCCCGGAACAGAAGAAATGGCTGAGTTACCTGAACGGCCGCACCATCTCGATCCTGTTCCTGGGCTTTAGCTCCGGGCTGCCGCTCTACACGCTGATTTACCTGATGCAGGCGTGGCTGGCCACGGCCGGACTCGATGTGAAGGCGCTCGGCCTGTTCGGCCTGATGACGTTCCCGTACACCTTCAAATTCCTGTGGGCGCCGCTGATGGACCGCTACAGCATCGGGCGCCTGGGCCGGCGCCGGGGCTGGATGGCGGTCACGCAGATTGGCCTGTTCCTGGTGATCGGCGGCGTGGGCATGTTCGATCCGAAGCAGGAGCTGTCCCTGATCGTGCTGGCGGTGGCGGCGATCGCCTTCCTGTCGGCCAGCCAGGACGTGGTGGTGGACGCCTATCGCCGCGAAATCCTGGCCGAGGAAGAGCAGGGCCTGGGCGCGGCCATTATCGTCAATGCCTACAAGGCGGCCAGCCTGATTCCCAGCGCGCTGGGACTGGTACTGGCGGACAGCATGTCGTGGCAGGCCGTGTTCTGGATCGTGGCCGCGTTCATGCTGCCCGGTTTTATCTGCACCTTGCTGGCCAGGGAGCCAGCCGTGTATGGCGCGCCGCCAAAAAACCTGGAAGAAGCGATCGTCCTGCCGTTCAAGGAATTCATCCAGCGCGACGGCTTGAAACAGGCGATTATCATCATCATGTTTGTGCTGCTGTATAAAATCGGCGACACCATGGCTACCGCCTTATCGACCAAGTTCTTCCTCGATATCGGTTTTACCACCAAGCAGATCGGCCTGGCCGCCAACGCTACCGGCTGGTGGGCCAGCCTGGCCGGCGGCGCGGTGGGCGGCATCTGGATGATCAAGCTTGGCATCAACCGCGCGCTGTGGGTATTCGGCGTGCTGCAGGCGATCGCGATTCTCGGTTTTGCCTGGCTGGCCGAGGTGGGGCCCGACCCGTTCCTGCTGAGCGCCGTGTTCGGTTTTGAGGCATTTGCCAGCCTGGGGCTCGGTTCGGCGGCGCTGGTGGCGTTCATGTCGCGCGCGACCGACCCGCGCTACACGGCCACCCAGTACGCGTTGTTTTCCAGCCTGGCAGCGGTGCCGCGCACATTCATCAATGCGTCGGTAGGGTATATTGTCGCGGAAACCGGCTGGTTCTGGTTCTTTATGGTCTGCTTCATGCTGGCTTTTCCGGCCATGCTGATGCTCCCTAAAATCGCTCCATGGAATAAACGAGATGAAAAAGCTTAAATTCAAGGGCGCCGCGCTGGCGCTGGCCTGTGCGATGAGCGTGCTGCCGGCGCTGCCGGCCCTGGCCCAAAACGACGGCATCCCGGTCGAGAGAATGTCGCGCCTGCGCAGCATCGGTGGCGACGCCGACCAGGTCAACCAGCAGTCGAAACTGCAGTACGACCAGATGCTCAAGCAGGCCCACGAAAAAGACGCGGTGGCTACCGACAGCAACCCGCAACTGATACGCCTGCGCGCCATCGCCGACCGCCTGATTCCGTTCACCAAGCGCTGGAACCCCGATTCCGCCAACTGGAAGTGGGAAGTGAACCTGCTCAATTCGCCGACCGTCAATGCATTCTGCATGCCGGGCGGACGCATCGCCTTTTATAACGGCATCCTGACCAAGCTCAATCTCACCGACGACGAAGTTGCCGCCGTGATGGGCCACGAAATAGCCCACGCGCTGCGCGAACATGCGCGCGCGCAGGCTGGAAAGAACACCTTGACTCAAGGGCTTAGTCGCGTTGTTGGCGCGGTTGGTTCTGCTTATTTGGGGGTTGATCCCAGGCTCGGCGATGTGGCAGCAGGGGTTTTTTCGCAAGGTGCTGCACTGAAGTTCTCGCGGTCCGATGAATCGGAAGCCGATTTGGTGGGTATCGATCTGGCTGCACGCGCTGGCTACGATCCGCGCGCCGGCGTAGCGTTGTGGCAAAAAATGGCAGCGATCAACAAGAACCAGCCTATCAGCTTCCTTTCCACCCACCCGACCGGCAGCGACCGCATCAAGAATATGAACGACCACATGAACCTGGTGCTGCCCGTGTACGCACGCGCCAAGGGGCTCGACGTCAACAAGCTGCCGCCATACCGCTCGCTGGCGCTGCCGAAATCCTGATGCCGGCGCCGTCCCCGGCGGATCGGCATCCGCTGCCGATGCGCGACGGCGTCGCGCCCAGCTACTTGTGGCTGCCCGAAGGCCAGTGGCCCGACATGATCACCTTCCTGGCCGCGCGCTTTGCCGACGTACCGGAAGCCACCTGGCGCGAACGCATGGCGCGCGGCCACGTGGTCGATGGCGACGGCAAACCACTGGCGCCGTATAGTGCTTACCGGCGCGGCATGCGCATCTTTTACTATCGCGAGCTGGACGAAGTCGAAACGCCAATCCCGTTCCAGGAAGAGATCCTGTTCATGGACGACCACCTGGTGGTGGTGGACAAACCGCATTTTCTGCCGATGACGCCAACCGGCCGCTTCCTGCACGAGACACTGCTGGTGCGGCTGAAAAAAAACCTGGGCGAACCGGCGCTCACGCCAATTCACCGGCTGGACCGCGAGACGGCCGGCGTGGTGATTTTTTCGCGCCGCCAGGAGAGCCGGGGCGCGTACCAGTCGCTGTTCCAGCAGCGCGTGATCGAGAAAGAATACGAAGCGCTGGCGCCGCGCCTGGACGGCGTGCAGTTCCCGTTCACGTACAAGAGCCGCATGGTCGATGGCGACAAGTTCTTCATCATGAAGGAGGAAGAGGGCGCACCGAATTCGGAGACCATCATCGACGTCATCGAACACCGAATTGAGCACACGCGCTACCGCCTGTTCCCCCACACGGGCCGCAAGCACCAACTGCGCCTGCACCTGTCCTCGCTGGGCATCCCGATCCTGAACGACGCCTTTTATCCAGTGACACTGCCAAGCGGGCCTGACGACTACGCCAACCCGCTCAAACTGCTGGCCCGCCGCATCTGCTTCCTCGACCCCCTCAGCGGCGACTGGCGCGAATTTTCGAGCCAGCGCAGTTTGTAGAGTGTTAAAACGGGATGGCCTGGAACTTGGCTACCGGGGAATGCTTCCACGGTACGCGATAGGCGCCGCCAGCGACCAGTTCTGAATAGGCCACTACCTGTGGCCACCATTTGACCAGACGTTCCGACTGCGCCCAAAACCTTTGAGTGGACGACTGTGACGTTTTCTACTTGACGAGCAACCTTCGATAATTCCCTGATGCCGTGGGCAAGATAGGGCGATAAATTATTATCGAAGAAGAATTTCAAGCTGCGAGTCTTTCTTCAAATTCTATGGCTTCGGTCACCATTTTCGGCGTGATATCGAAGACTCTGGCCACCATGTCCTTGTCGCGGCCTTCCGCGAGAAACGAGGCGTAAATGGTGTCGGTGGGAATGCCTGCGCTGGCGATAATCGGGGTGCCGAATTGGAGTGCGGGATCGAGCACGATGGATTTGCGTTTGCCCAGCGGGAACCAGCGCACGGCGCTCTCTTCGTCGTACTCGATGCCGGCGTACAGGGATGGACTGACGATGTCCGAGAAAACGAACTGCCGGTGCACGACATCGACGACCTTTTCATCGCCGGTGGCCGCTTCCACCGCTTGTAGAAAGATGCGCTTGCCATCGGTGCGGAACTGGCGGTTGGTCAGCGGGTAGTCGTTGCCGAAGTATTCAGTAGCAGCTTCGATCGTGGCGCGGATGACTTTAAGGTCCACACCGTGTTCGACGAACGCTGCCACCATGCGCAACTCCAGCAAGTCGCGAAAACCAATGACCTCGCCCGGTAAGTCCTGGCCGGTGAACTGCGTGGTCCATAACGGCTCCGACCGCACGTGCTCATCTTTATATTTTCGCGTGTAACCTTGCAACCAGCGTCGCAGCGAGCGCGGTTCCGCCCCGATCAGGCGCGCAGCCTGGTGCAATGGATAGATGCCGGTGCCGATAAGGTCCATGAGGTCAATGAAAGATAATATGCGCGTAGTTGACGTTAGCAGAACCCACGCGCTTGATCAATCTTTACACGCAGCGGTGTGCGGATCACTCGTGCGCGTAATCGATAATCAGCGGCGCGTGATCGGAAAACTTCTCTTCCTTGTACACGGCCACGGTGGTGGCGCGGGCGGCGATGCCGGGGGTGGCGACATGGTAGTCGATGCGCCAGCCCACGTTCTTGGCGTACGCCTGGCCGCGATTGCTCCACCAGGTGTACTGCTCTTCGCGCGGGTCGAGGCCGCGGTGTACATCGACGTAGCCCACTTCGTCGAAGATGCGGGTCATCCATTCGCGCTCTTCGGGCAGGAAGCCGGAGTTTTTCTTGTTGCCTTTCCAGTTCTTGAGGTCGATTTCTTTATGGGCGATGTTCCAGTCGCCGCAAATTACCACTTCGCGGCCTTCCGCGTGCAGCAGTTGCAAGTGCGGCAGGAACAGGTCCATGAAGCGGAACTTGGCCTCCTGGCGCTCGGGGCCGGACGAGCCGGACGGGCAGTACACGGAAATCACGGTCAGGTTGCCGAAGTCGCAGCGCACGTAGCGGCCTTCGCGGTCGAACTCGGGGGCGCCGAAGCCGATCACCACGCGGTCCGGCTCGATGCGGCTGTAGATGCCGGTGCCCGAGTAGCCCTTCTTTTCGGCGTAGTGGAAATGGCCGTGGTAGCCGCCCGGGTTGAGGAACTCCGGCGTCATGTCCGGTGCTTGCGCCTTGAGCTCCTGGACGCAGACGAAATCGGCATCCTGCTTGGCCAGCCAGGTAAAGAAACCCTTGGACGAGGCGGAGCGGATGCCGTTCAGGTTGGCGGAAATGATTTTTGGCATGGTGGCAGCTGCTTAAAAAAGCGTCGAAATTTTGGAATGCGTTAGTGTAGCGGTAAAATGTCGGCACTTTCCAGAACTAAACAGAAATGAGGCAGCATGAGCAATTTACGTCAGGATTTCATCGCGTTTTCGGTCAAGACCGGAGTATTGCGCTTTGGCGAGTTCACCACCAAGGCCGGGCGCCAGTCGCCGTACTTCTTCAATGCCGGCCTGTTCCATGACGGCGCCACGCTGGCCCAGCTGTCGCAGTTTTACGCGCAAACCCTGCTCGACTCTGGCGTCGAGTTCGACATGCTGTTCGGCCCCGCCTACAAGGGCATCACGCTGGCCTCGGCCACCGCGCTGGCGCTGGCCGGCAAGGGCCGCAATACCTCGTTTGCCTACAACCGCAAGGAAGCCAAGGATCACGGCGAAGGCGGCACCCTGGTCGGCGCCAAGCTCACCGGCAAGGTGGTCATCATCGACGACGTGATTTCGGCCGGCACCTCGGTGCGCGAGTCGGTGGACATGATCCGCGCCGCCGGCGCCGAGCCGTGTGCCGTACTGATCGCGCTCGACCGCATGGAACGCGCCGGCAAGGACGGACAACTATCGCCGAACTCGGCGGTACAGGAAGTGGCGCTGCAATACAATATCCCGGTGATCTCCATCGGCAACCTCGACGATTTGTTCGGCTACCTGAACGGCGCCGGCGCCGATCCGCAGTTGCAGCAACACAAGGAAGCGGTGGCCGCCTATCGCGAGCGCTACGGAATTGCATAAAGTGCTATATTGGTAGACACCGATATTTCTATGGTGTAACCTTTTAGCGCGGCGTACAGACCGTGGACAATCGAGGCGCACATGAACATTGCAACACTGAAAGTACACGGCGGCGATGACGGCCTGGCCGACATCCGCGACGGCTTGCCGATCGAGCCCGATGGCGACTGGCGCCGTGGCGATGTCAAGCCCGACGGCCGGGTACGCATCGACTCCGGCTTCTACGTGCGCCTCGCAACCGACGACAATCCCGACGAACTGCTCAAGGCGATCCGTACCTTCCTGGCCGAATCGGCTGCGCGCGGCATCCACTTCGAGCGTGCCGACGTGGCCGCCGAGCTGCGCATCTCGTTCAGCTCCGAACGCGGCGCGGCCACGCCCACGCTCGACTTCTCGCTGGCGGACCTGACCCTGCTGGTGGAAATGGGCATCAACCTCAGCATCACTGCCTGACCTTAGACGCCCAGCCACAGCCGGTACAGCGGCAACCCCAGCAACACATTGACCGGGAACGTGATGCCCAGCGCAGCGAGCATCGCCAGCCCGATGTCGGCTTGCGGGATGGCGGCACGGATTGCTGCCGGCGCCGCGATATAAGACGCGCTGGCCGTGAGCGCCGCCAGCACCAGCGTGGTGCCCGGTGGCAGACCCAGCAAAGTGGCGACGGCGATGCCGGCCCAGGCCAGCACGAACGGTGCCACTGCCGCGAACACCATCAGCCGCCAGTGCTGCAACGGCAATGGCCGGCACACGCGCGCCGTGCACAAGCCCATTTCCAGCAGGAAGATCGCCAGCATGGCCTTGAACCCGCCCAGCATCACCGGCGCGATTGGCGCCATGCCTTGCGGCCCGTACAAAGCACCGATCACCACGCCGCCACCGAGCAGCACCACGCCGCGGCTGGTGAGCGCTTCGCGCCAGATCGCCATGCCGCCGTGGCCCGACGTTGCGCCGCCCTGGCGCCGGTGGTGCAACCACAACATCATCACGATGGCCGGCAGTTCCAGCATCACCAGGTACAAGGTGGTTTGTGGACTGACGGCCAGGCCATCGTGTTCAGCCAGGGCCAGGGCCACGGCAAAGGTGCCGGCGCTGACCGAACCGTAGTGGGCTGCAATGCTGAGCGCGTTGGGACGGTCGAGCCGCACCAGGCGGCGCAGTACCGGGTAGCACAGCAGCGGCAGCGCCACGCCGAGCGCGGCCACCACCAGCAGTTCGACCACCATGGCGCCGGTGACATGGCCGTGCAGCGCCATGCCGCCTTTTAAGCCGAGCACCAGCATCAGCAGGATGGCCAGCGTGTCGTACGTGGGAGAGGGCAGTTTCAGGTCTGATTTGACGAGGCCGGCGCACAGGCCGAGGGCGAAGAAGGCGATAACGATGTCGGGCATGTAGAGGAGTTTCTAATTGGAATGCTCGCCATTGTGCCCATCACCGCGTATATTGAATAATAAAACCTTCTGCAATAGCTCATAGAGCATCGTCTATGGATCGAACCGCATGAACATCCGCCACCTGAGTTTTCGCCTGCTGCAAATCTACGTGCAAGTGGTGCGCAGCGGCAGCATTTCCGCCGCCGCCCGCGCCATGCACCTGACCCAGCCCACCGTCTCATTGCAAATGAAACGGCTGGCCGAGGCGGTCGGCGCACCGCTGTTCGAACAAAAAGACGGACGCTTCGAGCGCACCGCCGTGGGCGAGGAATTGTTTTGCGCCGCCTGCGACGTGCTGGGCCGCTTCGACGATTTCAATGGCTACCTGGAGCGGGCGCGCGGCGGTTCGTCCGGCCACATCCATGTCGCCGTGGTCACCACCGCGAAATACGTGCTGCCGCGCATCATGGGGGCGTTCTACCGCCAGTTTCCCGATATCGGCATCACGCTCAGCGTGGGCAACCGGGCCCAGATCGTGGGCCGCTTCGAGCGCCAGGAGGACGAGCTCTACGTATTCAGCCATCCGCCGAGCGGCCCGCAGGTGCAAGCTGCGCGCATCCTGCGCAATCCGCTGCAGATGATCGCGCCGCTCGATCACTGGGCCGCTGGCGGGCCGCCGGTGACGATGGCGCAGCTGCGCGGCGAACGCTTCCTGGTGCGCGAGCCAGGGTCGGCCACGCGGATGATGTTCGAGTCGTGGCTCAGCGCCCAGGGCATGGATCTGGGCAGCACCATGCAGGTCGAGAGCAACGAGGCGATCCGCCTGAGCGTGGCGTCGGGGCTGGGCGTGTCGGTGATTTCCGAGCACACCTTGCAGGAGGGGCGCGAACGGCTGGCAGTGCTGCCGGTGGCCGGCTTTCCGCTCGAAAGCAACTGGTACCTGGTGGCGCGCAAGGACCGCCGCCTGTCGGCGCCGGCGCACAGCCTGATCCGGTTTATCGCCGGCCACCTGCACGAGTGCGTGGAACCCGACTGGGTGGCGCCCGGCATTGCCGGGCTGGACGCGCATTTCATGCCGGTTGCGCGTCCTTGAGCAATTGCTTACTTCAGGTTCCAGTCGTACATCATCTTCAGCCACGACGCGACCGGTTTGCCCGCCGTGGTCGCTGGGATGAAGCTGCATTTCTCGATGGCGGTGCGGGCTGCCTGGTCCAGGTCGGCATGACCGCTCGACTGCTCGACCTTGCTGGACTTGACCTTGCCATCGGCGGCAATCAAAAAGCCGAGGACGACCTTGCCGGTGCGTTGCTGGGCCACTGCTGCTGCCGGCCACTCGGGCAGCGCGCACTTGTCGAAATTGACCACGGCCTTTGCCGTTTTTCCTTTAGCCGTGGTGGCCTCCGCTGCCGTTGCTTCGGCATAAATCGCGACACAGGCCAGCGCCAGTCCCAGCATCGGAATCGCGGCTTTCCAGTTCAGGGCCTGCGGGGCAGGGCGCATCAGGTGTTTAATACGATCCATCAGATTTCCTCCGTTGGCCGCTTGGGCCAGGTGGTGGGTGGAGAACTGGAGACGTTCCAGTTCGGATAAAGCAAGCGCCAGACGCCGCGGTTCGCCGAGCTGCCTTGCTGCGAAATCATCTGCAATCAGTTCGCGTTCGGCACGGATGCGGTTCGAGAGCCACCAGACAGCCGGGTGGTAGAACAGCAGCGTTTCGATCACGTTCTGCAGCAGGTTGACCAGGTAATCGTGACGGCGCACGTGCGCCAGTTCGTGCGCCAGCAGCGCCTCGAGCAAGTCGGGCGGCATGCGGGCGGCCAGCGCGGCCGGCACCAGCACCACGGGACGCCACCAGCCGGCCGTGACCGGGCTGGCCAGCACTTCGACCATCCTCAGGCGCACCTGGCGCGTGATGCCGAACGCCTGCGCCATTTGCGACAGCCGTGCCTGCCAGCGTGCCTGCACCGGATCGTGGCGACCGGCGTTGCGCTGGACCGTGCGTTCGATCCACAGCAGCCCCAGCGCCATGCGTACCGACAGCACGGCCGCGCACAGCGCCCAGACGCTGACAATGCTCCGGACGGCAGCACCGAGGTCGATCAGTTGACCGTTGCCGACCATGTTGCGGACCGCGAACTGCATCATGCCGGTCGCTTCACCTGGTGCTGCCGCGCCGTTGCCTAGGCGTTCGACCAGGCCCAGCGCGGGCCAGGCCAGGCAGGCCAGCAAGGCCGTGCACGCCACCAGGTAGCGGTATTCGGCGCGGCTGTTGCGCAGCAGCGCGAGCACGACGGCGGTGGCGCAGCCGATCAGCAAGCCCTGCCACAGGAAGTGGACCAGGGTGGCGCCCAGCATGGCGATGAAGGCGTTCATGGTTGTTGGTCGCCCTTATCCTTGAGCAATTCCTCGATTTCGGCCCGCTCTTTTTTGGAGATGCCCGAGCGCAGCGCCGCCAGCACCAGCGCCTTGGCCGAGCCCGAGAATGCCTTGTCGATCAGGTCGCGGAGCAGGTTGGTTTGCAGCGAGTCGCGGGCCTGCGCCGGTGCATAAATATGCGAGCGCTGACTTTCGTCGCGGATCAGGATGCCCTTGGTGTGCATGATCTGCATCAGCCGCAGCACGGTGCCGTAAGCGAGATCGGGCTTGTGCGCCAACATCGCTTCGTGCACCTGCTTGGCGGTGGACGCGCCAAGCGGCCACAGGGTTTGCAACAGTTCCAGCTCGGCGGCGGTAGGTTTCGGGATGCTCATGGTGGTGTGTGGGGGTGTGCAGTGGTTGTAGATTAGTCTGTCTAGAAAAAAATGTATACTTTATTCGAACAGGTTTTTCTGGCTGTAGCAGATTGTAGACATTGATGTCTATATCGGGATAAAAAAACGCCCCGCGAGCTGGCGCTGGCGGGGCGTGATCTGGCGCTGAAAAGATTTAACCAGCCAGCTTGGCTTTCAGCAGCTCCGTCAGCTGGGCCGGGTTGGCTTTGCCGCGCGAGGCTTTCATGGCCTGGCCGATCAGGGCGTTGATCGCTGCTTCCTTGCCGGCGCGGTACTGCTCGACCGACTTGGCGTTGGCAGCGAGCACTTCGTCAACGATCGCTTCCAGCGCGCCCGTGTCCGAAATCTGTTTCAGGCCCTTCGACTCGATCAGCGCATCGACCAGGTTGTTGTCGTCGGACTTGGCCGCCCACATATCGGCAAACAATTCCTTGGCGGTCTTGTTGTTGATGGTGCCGTCGGCGATGCGCTTGAGCATCAGCGCCAGTTGCGCCGGTTTGACTGGGGCGTCGCCGATATCGACACCTTCGCGGTTGACGGTGGACGAGACGTCGCCCATCAGCCAGTTGGCGGCGGCCTTGGCGTTGTCCTTGCCGGCAGCATCGACCACGGCCACGAAATACGTGGCCATCGCTTTCGAGGCGGTCAGGACCAGCGCGTCGTATTCCGGCAGCGCGTAGTCGGAAATGAAGCGGGCGCGCATGGCGTCCGGCAGTTCCGGCATGGCAGCTTTGACCTGTTCGATCCAGGTGTTGGAGATGACCAGCGGCGGCAGGTCCGGGTCCGGGAAGTAGCGGTAGTCTTGCGCGTCTTCCTTGCTGCGCATTTCGCGCGTTTCCTTGCGGTCAGGGTCGTACAGTCGCGTCGCTTGCACGACCTTGCCGCCGTCTTCGATCAGTTCGATCTGGCGGCGCACTTCGACGTGCACGGCTTCCTCGATGAAGCGGAACGAGTTCAGGTTCTTGATTTCGCAGCGGGTACCGAATTCGGTCTGGCCTTTGGGGCGGACGGACACGTTGATGTCGCAGCGGAACGAGCCTTCCTGCATATTGCCGTCGCATACACCGAGCCACATCACCAGCGAGTGCAGGGCCTTGCAATAGGCCACCGCTTCGGCGGCGCTGCGGATTTCCGGTTCCGAGACGATTTCCAGCAGCGGCGTGCCGGCGCGGTTCAAGTCGATGCCGGACATGCCGGCGTAATCTTCGTGCAGCGATTTGCCGGCGTCTTCTTCCAGGTGGGCACGGGTGAGATTGACCGTCTTGGTGACGAACTGGCCGTCCTTTTCATAGCCGAACGTGACCGCGCCGCCGATGACCACAGGGTCTTCGAACTGGCTGATCTGGTAGCCCTTGGGCAAGTCCGGGTAAAAATAGTTTTTGCGGGCGAAGATCGAGGCCGGCGCGATTTTCGCGCCCACGGCCAGGCCGAAGCGGATGGCGCGATCGACGGCCTGCTTGTTCATGACCGGCAGCACGCCCGGCAGCGCCAGGTCCACGGGGCTGGCCTGGGTGTTGGGGGCCGCGCCGAACGTGGTCGGCGAGCCGCTGAAGATTTTTGATGCGGTGGTGAGCTGCACGTGGTTCTCAACACCGATGACGACTTCCCATTCCATATTGTTCTCGCTTAAGTATTCTCAGATGCCGCTCGGTGCGCGGGTGTGCCAGTCGGTCGCCTGCTGGTAGGCGTGGGCGACGTTCAGCAGCTTGGCTTCGCCGAAATGCTTGCCGATGATTTGCAGGCCCACCGGGCGGTTGGCGTTTTTCTCGCCCTGGCCGAAGCCGACCGGAATCGACATGCCGGGCAAACCGGCCAGGCTGGTCGACAGGGTGAAAATGTCGGCCAGGTAGGCGGCGACCGGGTCGTCGGACTTGTCGCCCAGGTCCCAGGCCACGGTCGGGGCTACCGGTCCCATGATGACGTCGCACACGGCGTTGGGGCCGTTCAGCACGGCTTCGAAGTCCTGCGCAATCAGGCGGCGGATCTTTTGCGCCTTGAGGTAATAGGCGTCGTAGTAGCCGTGGCACAGCACATAGGTGCCGACCATGATGCGGCGTTTGACTTCGGCGCCGAAGCCCTCGGCGCGAGTTTTGCGGTACATGTCGCCGAGGTCCTTGTAGCCGTCGGCGCGGTGGCCGAAGCGCACGCCGTCAAAGCGCGACAGGTTCGATGATGCTTCGGCCGGGGCGATCATGTAGTACGCGGGAATCGACAGCGCCGTGTTGGGCAGCGAGATATCGACCAGGGTGGCGCCCAGTTCCACGTACTTGGCCAGCGCGGCGCGCACGGCGTCTTCCACGTCCTTGGCCAGACCTTCGCCGAAGTACTCTTTCGGTACGCCGATGCGCAGGCCGGTCAACGGCTGGCCCAGCTCGCGGGTGAAATCTTCGTCGATGCCGCCCAGTTCCGGTGTGAGGCTGGTGGAGTCGCGTTCGTCGAAGCCGGCCATGGCGTTGAGCAGCAGGGCGCAGTCTTCGGCGGTTTGCGCCATCGGGCCGCCCTGGTCCAGCGACGAGGCAAACGCGATCATGCCGAAGCGCGACACCCGGCCATAGGTCGGCTTGATGCCGGTAATGCCGCAGAACGCGGCCGGCTGGCGGATCGAACCGCCGGTGTCGGTGCCGGTCACGCCTGGCGCCAGGCGCGCGGCCACGGCGGCGGCCGAACCGCCGGACGAGCCGCCCGGTACGGCGGTCTTGTCCCACGGATTTTTCACCGGGCCGAAGGCCGAGTTTTCATTGGCCGAGCCCATGGCGAATTCGTCGCAATTGAGTTTGCCCAGCGTGACCATGCCGGCGGCGCGGAACTTTTCCACGACAGTGGCGTCGAACGGGCTCGCGTAGTTGGCCAGCATCTTCGAGCCGGCGGTGGAGCGCCAGTCGCGGGTGACGAAAATATCCTTGTGGGCGATCGGCACGCCGGTCAGCGGCGTGGCGGTGCCATTGGCGATGCGTTCGTCGGCCTCGGCGGCCTGGGCCAGGGTGAGGGCGCGGTCCACGTGCAGGAAGGCATTCAGGTCGCTTTGCTCGATACGGTCGAGGAAATGCGTGGCCAGCTCGGTGGCGGTGATGGCTTTGCTTTGCAGCAACGCGGACAGCTCTTTAATGGTTTTGGTGTGCATGGCGTTCAATTCGGAATTCGGTACGGCGGCAGGTGCGGCGGCCCGGTTGCCCGGGTGCTTACTCGATCAAGCGATTACTCGATGACCTTGGGCACCAGGTACAAGCCGTCCTGGGTCTTCGGCGCCACGGCCTGGTAGTCGTCGCGGCGGTTGGTTTCGGTGGCGATGTCCTCGCGCAGGCGCAGGGCGATATTATTCATGTGGGCGGCCAGCGGGTGGCTCAGCGGGGCCACACCGTCGGTATCGACTGCCTGCATCTGCCCGGCCAGCGCGAAAATGCCGTTCAGTTGGTCGAGAGCGGTGGCGCTCTGCGCTTCGCTCATCTCCAGTTGTGCCAGCTTGGCAATACGTGTTACGTCGGATAGGGTCAGGGACATGGCGTAGGGCGCGGGGGAAGCCGCGCAAATGTTTAAATTGTTACAATGATAAAAACTTGAAATTCCGCTAAATCGCCGGTAAAAGCCGACGATTGCCGCTTATCTTGCGGCCTCGACTGATACATTTTCGGGCCGATTTTCGGTAAATCGCATTCAAATTATAAGGTAGAATGGCGGGTTGATGCGTTGCCGGCGCTGAATGATTGCTGCCGCAGCATTTCCACGCTTCCCCTTATAACGGTTACGCGCACGTCAGTGGCGCCACAGGACACACATGTTTGGTTTTTTACGCAGGTATATTTCCACCGATCTGGCCATTGACTTGGGCACGGCCAACACTCTGATCTACGTACGCGGCCAGGGCATCGTCCTGGATGAACCGTCGGTCGTTGCGATCCGCCAAGAGGGCGGCCCGAACGGCAAGAAGACGATCCAGGCAGTCGGCAAGGAAGCAAAGCAGATGCTGGGCAAGGTTCCCGGCAATATCGAGGCGATCCGCCCGATGAAAGACGGCGTGATCGCCGACTTCACCGTCACCGAGCAAATGCTCAAGCAGTTCATCCGCATGGTGCACGACTCCAAGTTCTTCCGTCCGTCGCCACGCATCATCATTTGCGTGCCGTGCGGTTCCACCCAGGTGGAACGCCGCGCGATCCGCGAATCGGCGCTGGGCGCCGGCGCTTCGCAAGTGTACCTGATCGAAGAACCGATGGCAGCGGCAATAGGCGCCGGCCTGCCAGTGTCGGATGCCACCGGTTCGATGGTGGTCGATATCGGCGGCGGTACCACCGAGGTGGGCATCATCTCGCTGGGCGGCATGGTCTATAAAGGCTCCGTGCGCGTCGGTGGCGACAAGTTCGACGAAGCGATCGTCAACTACATCCGCCGCAACTACGGCATGCTGATCGGCGAGCAGACCGCTGAGGCGATCAAGAAGGCCATCGGCTCGGCCTTCCCGGGTTCGGAAGTGAAGGAAATGGAAGTCAAGGGCCGCAACCTGTCCGAAGGCATTCCACGTTCGTTCACCATTTCGTCGAACGAAATTCTCGAAGCGCTGACCGACCCGCTCAACAATATTGTCTCGGCCGTGAAAAACGCGCTGGAACAAACCCCGCCCGAACTGGGCGCCGACATCGCCGAAAAAGGCATGATGCTGACCGGCGGCGGCGCGCTGCTGCGCGACCTCGACCGCCTGCTGATGGAAGAAACCGGCCTGCCGGTGCTGGTGGCCGAAGATCCGCTCACCTGCGTGGTGCGCGGCTCGGGCATGGCGCTCGAGCGCATGGACCAGCTGGGATCGATCTTCTCCTACGAGTGATCCGATAGATAAAACCGGGGCCGCTAAGCGGCCCCGGTTCATTGGGTGAGTTGACAGTCTGGTTGGCGCGGGAGCGCCGGATTATTGAAAGTCATGGAATACAGTCCTCCGCCACTTTTCAAGCAAGGCGCTTCGGCGCGGGTCAAGATGACGGTGTTCGCCTGCATATCGATCGTGCTGCTGCTGGTCGATTCGCAGATGCGCACCCTGGGCACGGTGCGCCAGGTCGTCGGCACCGTGCTGCACCCGCTGCAAATGGTGGCACTGCTGCCGCGCGACGCCATCTATGGCGCCGGCGATTACTTCTCCTCGCTCGCGGAGATGAAGAAACAGGTCGATGAACTCAAGCGCCAGCAGATCGCCGATGCCCAGGCACTGCAGCAGGCGCAGTTGCGCACGGCCGAAAACAACCAGCTGCGCCGCCTGATGGGCGCGCGCGAGCAGGTACCCACCAAGTCGATGCTGGCCGAAGTGCTGTACGACGCGCGCGACGCCAGCAGCCGCAAGATCATCCTCAACCGTGGCAGCAACAGCGATGTCTCGCTGGGACTGCCCGTGATCGACAACCAGGGCGTGGTGGGGCAGGTTACGCGCGTGTTCCCGTTCACGTCGGAAGTCACACTGCTCACCGACAAGGACCAGGCCATTCCCGTACAACTGCTGCGCAACGGCTTGCGCAGCGTGGCCTATGGCCGCGGCAAGATCGGCTCGCTGGAACTGCGCTTCACCGCGCCCAACGCCGACATCAAGGTCGGCGACATCGTCGTCACGTCCGGCCTCGATGGCATCTATCCGGCCGGCCTGGCCGTGGCCCGCGTGACGCAGGTGGACAGCAACGCCAATGGCGCCTTCGGCGGCGTGATCTGCCAGCCGCTGGCCGGCATCCAGAACAACCGCCAGCTGCTGATCCTGATGTCGCCACCCGAAATCGCACCACGTCCGCCCGATGAAGAACCACGCGTTCCACGCAAGGGCAACAACCGCATGGCGCCGATCAAGGATCCGGCCAAGGAAGAGGCGCCTGCTGCCGGTGCTGCATCTGCGGCTGCCGGTTCCGAACTGATACCGAAGGCGCCGGCTGCGGCCACGCCGGCAACGACGCCTGTAACCGGTACGCCGGCCGTCAGCACGCCAGCCGTCACCACGCCGGCGGCAAGGACGCCAACTGCCGCCACGCCAGCCACCGTTCCGGCCAACAGGGCGCCCGCCACCGGAGCGCCGGCCGCCACCCCCACCAAGGAACCGGCCCGATGAACCGTCCTCACTACATTCTTCTGCCGGTCAGCCCGCTGTTCATCGCTTTCAGCCTGCTGTGCGCCTTCTTACTGAACCTGCTGCCGTGGGGCCACCTGATCGGCGTGCCCGATTTCGTCGCGCTGGCGCTGGTGTTCTGGGGCGTGCACCAGCCGCGCCGCGTTGGCATTGGCACTGCCTTTTTCCTCGGCCTGCTGATGGACGTGCATGACTCGACCCTGCTGGGCGAGAACGCGCTGTCGTACACCTTGCTGTCGTATTTCGCCATCATGCTGCACCGGCGCGTGACCTGGTTCCCGCTGGCGACCCAGGCCACGCACGTGTTCCCGCTGCTGGTCATGGCGCAGTCGGTGCAGCTGCTGGTGCGCTTCTTCGCGTCCGGCCAGTCGCCGGCGTGGTATTTCTTCCTGGAGAGCGTGGTGGCCGTGTGCCTGTGGCCCGTGGCGTCGTGGCTGCTGCTGGCGCCGCAGCGGCGCGCGGTGGACCGCGATCACACGCGGCCGATCTGACGGTTGGTCGTGCATGACTGAGCTCAAGGACAACCAGCTGGAACTGCACAAGTTCCGCCTGCGCCTGACGGTGGTGGGCGGCGTGGTGCTCACCTGCTTTGTCCTGCTGCTGGCGCGCCTGGTGTGGCTGCAGGTGATCAAGCACGAAGACTACGCGGTCAAGGCCGAGGACAACCGCATCTCGCTGGTGCCGATCCAGCCCAACCGGGGCCTGATCGTCGATCGCAACGGCGTGGTCCTGGCCCGCAACTACTCGGCGTACACGCTCGAGATCACGCCATCGAAACTCACCGCCTCGCTGGATGAGACCATCGACGCGCTGTCGAAACTGGTGGCGATCGACATCAAGGACCGCAAGCGCTTCCGCCACCTGCTCGAAGAATCGAAACGCTTCGAAAGCGTGCCGCTGCGCACCCGCCTGACCGATGAAGAGGTGGCGCGCTTCACGGCCCAGCACTTCCGCTTTCCCGGCGTGGAAATCCAGGCGCGCCTGTTTCGCCAGTATCCGCTGGGCGAAACCGCCTCGCACGTGATCGGCTTCATCGGCCGCGTCAACCAGGCCGAGGCCAGAGCCCTGGCCGACAGCGACCAGGGCGCCAACTACAACGGCGCCGACCATATCGGCAAGGAAGGCATCGAGAAAAGCTACGAGCGCCAGCTGCACGGCACCACCGGCTACGAAGAGGTGGAAGTATCGGCTGGCGGACGCGCCGTGCGCACGCTGTCGCGCCGCAACGCCACGCCCGGCAGCAATCTGATCCTGTCGATCGACATCGAACTGCAAAAGGTGATCGAGGAAGCGTTCGGCGAATGGCGCGGCGCGCTGGTCGCCATCGAACCGGAAACCGGCGACATCCTGGCCTATGTCTCGCGCCCGGGGTTCGACCCCAACCTGTTCGTCGATGGCATCGACACCCAGAGCTGGAACGAACTCAATACCTCGCTCGACCGGCCGATGGTCAACCGGCCGCTGTCCGGCACCTATCCGCCGGGATCGACCTTCAAGCCGTTCATGGCGCTCGCGGCGCTGGAGCGCGGCTACCGCACGCCGGGCCAGAGCATCCACGATGCCGGCTTCTTCACGCTGGGCGGCCACCGCTTCCGCGACGACAAGCCGGGCGGCCACGGCACGGTGGACATGTTCAAGTCGATCTCGGAGTCGTGCGATACCTATTACTACATTCTCGGCAACGAGATGGGCATCGACACCATCAGCGAATTCATGAAGCCGTTCGGTTTCGGCCAGCTGACCGGCATCGACCTCGAACACGAAAAGCAGGGCGTGCTGCCGTCGAAAGAGTGGAAGCGCAACCGCTTCAAGAAGAACGCGGCCGCGCAGCGCTGGCAGCTCGGCGACACCATTTCGATCAGCATCGGCAACGGCTACAACAACTACACGCCGCTGCAGATGGCGCACGCGGTGGCCAACCTGGCCAACAACGGCGTGGTGATGAAGCCGCACCTGGTGAAAATCCTCGAAGACGGCGGCACCCATGCGCGCCAGCTGACAGTGGCGCGCGAGAGCTACCGCATCCCGCTCAAGCAGCAGAACGTCGATTTCATCAAGAGCGCCATGGTGGGCGTGACCACCAGCGGCACGGCCAGCCGCGTGTTTGCCAACGCCGGCTACGTCTCGGGCGGCAAGACCGGCACCGCGCAGCTGTTCGCCATCAAGAAGAACGAGAAGTACAACGCCAAGCTGGTGGCCGCGCACCTGCGCGACAACGCGCTTTATACGGCCTTTGCGCCAGCCGACAAGCCACGCATCGCGATTGCGGTGGTGGTGGAAAACGGCGGCTTCGGCGCTGCCGTGGCCGCGCCGATCGTGCGCAAGGCGCTCGACTTCTACCTGCTGGGCAAGCGCCCGAACCAGAAAGACACCACGCCGGTGCCGAAGGAAGACGCCGTGCTGCGCTCGGTGGACGACATCGAGGCCGAACATGGCGTGGTCGAACCCAAACCGGGTGTGGACACCCCGGGCAATACCGAATAAGGAACCCGCAATGCGCATCCACGAAAGGCGCTCCCTGGGGCGCCGCCTTCGCCCATACTTCACGGTGTTCGATGGCCCGCTCACCCTGATCATCGTCGCCCTGCTGACGGTGAGCATGATCACGCTGTACTCGGCCAGCATCGGCATTCCCGGCAAGATGGAAGACCAGGTGCGCAACATCGTGTTGTCGTTCCTGGTGATGTGGCTGGCCGCGAATATCTCGCCGCAGACCATGATGCGCATCGCCGTGCCGGCGTACGCGGCCGGCATGATACTGCTGGTCGGCGTGGCGTTGTTCGGCATCATCAAGCTCGGTGCGCGGCGCTGGCTGCATCTCGGTATCGACATCCAGCCGTCGGAGTTCATGAAGATCGTCACGCCGATGATGCTGGCGTGGTTCTTCCAGCAGCGCGCCGGCCAGTTGCGCTGGCATTCGTACCTGCTCGCTGCCGTGCTGCTGATGGCGCCGGTGCTGTTCATCGTGCGCCAGCCCGACCTGGGCACGGCGCTGCTGGTGGTCGCTGCCGGCTTTACGGTGATTTTTCTGGCCGGCCTGGCGTGGAAGGCCATCGGCGTGCTGCTGGTGCTGTTCGGCGCCAGCCTGCCGGTGATCTGGACCCTGCTGCACGACTACCAGCGCGAACGCGTGATGACGCTGATCGACCCCACCTCCGACCCGCTGGGCAAGGGCTTCCACATCATCCAGTCCACCATCGCGGTGGGCTCGGGCGGCATGACCGGCAAGGGCTGGACCCACGGCACCCAGGCCCACCTCGAATTCGTCCCCGAGCGCACCACCGACTTCATCTTCGCGGTGTACTCAGAGGAGTTCGGCCTGATTGGTAACCTGCTGCTGCTGCTGTTGTACCTGCTGCTGGTGGGACGCGGCCTGATGATCGCCGGGAACGCGGCCAACCTGTTCAGCCGCCTGCTGGCCGGCGCCATGACCATGATCTATTTCGCCTACGCGTTCGTCAACATGGGCATGGTCAGCGGCATCCTGCCGGTGGTGGGCGTGCCGTTGCCGTACATGAGCTACGGCGGCACCGCGCTGCTCACGCTCGGCCTGGCCGGCGGCATCCTGATGAGCATCCAGCGCCACCGCAAGCTGGTGCAGACCTGATGGCGGCGTTGAATCCCGGGGGCTCGCTGGTGCAGCGCGTACGGCCCTACGTGGCGGTGTTCGATCTGCCGCTGGCGCTGATCATTTTGCTGCTGCTGTCGGTGGGGCTGGTGACGCTGTATTCGGCCGGCCTGGCCATTCCCGGCAAGGTCACCGATCAGTTGCGCAATATCGGCGCGGCGTTCGTCGTCATGTGGCTGGCCGCGAACACGCCGCCGCAAACCCTGATGCGGCTGGCCGCTCCCGTGTATGCGCTGGCAGTGCTGCTGCTGGTGGCGGTGGCGCTGTTCGGCACCATCAAGGGCGGCTCGCGCCGGTGGATCACTTTGGGCGTACAGATCCAGCCGTCGGAATTCATGAAAATCGCCATGCCGCTGATGCTGGCCTGGTACTTCCAGCTGCAGGCCGGGCGCCTGCGCTGGCATACCTACGCGGCGGCGGCGGCCTTGCTGGCGGTGCCGGTGTTCCTGATCGCGCGCCAGCCCGACCTGGGTACCGCCTTGCTGGTGGTGGCCGCCGGCGGCGCCGTGATCTACCTGGCCGGCCTGGCCTGGAAGGTGCTGGCCGCGCTGGTGGTGATGGGCTGCGCCGCGCTGCCGGTGCTGTGGACCATGTTGCACGACTATCAGCGCGAGCGTGTGCTTACACTCATCGATCCGTACCACGATCCGCTGGGGCAGGGTTTTCACATCATCCAGTCGATGATCGCCATTGGTTCCGGCGGCGCCGGCGGCAAGGGCTGGACCCACGGCACCCAGGCCCACCTGGAGTTCATCCCCGAGCGCACCACCGATTTCATTTTTGCCGTGTTCTCCGAGGAGTTCGGCCTGGCGGGCAACCTGGTGCTGGTCACGCTGTACTTGCTGCTGATCTGGCGCGCCACGTCGATTGCGCTCAATGCGCCCACCTTTTTCACGCGCCTGCTCGCCGGCGCCATCACCATGATTTACTTTACCTACGCCTTCGTGAACATGGCCATGGTCAGCGGCATCGTGCCGGTGGTCGGCGTGCCGCTGCCGTTCATGAGCTACGGCGGCACCGCGCTGTTTACCCTCGGGATCGGCGCCGGCATCCTGATGAGCATTTCGCACTTCACCAGCACCGTGCGCCATGGCGCCGGCAGTCATGCGCCGTCCTGGGGAGTGGCGGCATGATCGAAATCAAGGATACCGAGCGCGAACTGCGCGAGTTCCGTACCCGCATCGCGGTGCTGGTCGGCGTGGTGTTCGTGTGCTTTGCGCTGCTGCTGGCGCGCCTGATCTGGCTGCAGGTGATCAAGCACGACGACTTCGCCGTCAAGGCGGAAGAGAACCGCATCGCCATCGTGCCGATCGCGCCCAACCGGGGCCTGATCTATGACCGCAACGGCGTGATCCTGGCGAATAACTATTCGGCCTACACGCTCGAGATCACGCCATCGAAACTCACGGCGTCGCTGGACGACACCATCGAGCAGCTATCGACGCTGGTCAATATCGAAATCAAGGACCGGCGCCGTTTCAAAAAGCTGATGGAAGAGTCGAAACGCTTCGAGAGCGTGCCGCTGCGCACCCGCCTCTCCGACGAGGAAGTGGCGCGCTTTTCCGCGCAGCGCTTCCGTTTTCCCGGCGTGGAAGTGCAGGCGCGCCTGTTCCGCCAGTACCCGCTGGGCGAGACGGCGTCGCACGTGATCGGCTACATCGGGCGCATCAACCGTGCCGACGCCGCCGCCATCGACGAGCGCGAGGACACCGCCAACTATCGCGGCACCGACCATATCGGCAAGGAAGGCCTGGAGAAGAGCTACGAGCAGCAGCTGCATGGCCGCACCGGTTACGAAGAAGTGGAAGTGTCGGCCGGCGGCCGGGCCATCCGCACGCTGTCGCGCAAGCCCGCCACGCCCGGCGACAACCTGATCCTGTCGATCGACATCGAACTGCAAAAAGTGGTGGAAGACGCCTTTGGCGAGCGCCGTGGCGCGCTGGTCGCCATCGAGCCGGAGACGGGCGACATCCTGGCCTACGTCTCGCGCCCGGGGTTCGACCCCAACCTGTTCGTGGACGGCATCGACACCCAGAGCTGGAACGAACTCAATACCTCGCTCGACCGGCCGATGGTGAACCGGCCGCTGTCCGGCACCTATGCCCCCGGCTCGACCTTCAAGCCGTTCATGGCGCTGGCCGCGCTGGAACTGGGCAAGCGCACCACCACCTATGCCACCTACGACCCCGGTTTCTACATGCTGGGCGGGCACCGCTTCAACGATGACGTGGTGGGCGGCCACGGCTCGGTGGCCATGCACCGATCGATCGTGGTGTCGTGTAACACGTATTATTACGAGCTCGGTCACGACATGGGCATCGACATGATCCACGATTTCATGAAGCCGTTCGGCTTCGGCCAGAAGACCGGCATCGACCTGATCGGCGAGAAGACCGGCGTGCTGCCGTCGCAGGACTGGAAGCGCAAGCGCTTCAAGGGTTCGGCCGGACGCTGGGTGGGCGGTGACACGATCTCGGTCAGCAACGGCTCGGGCTACAACGCCTACACGCCGCTGCAGATCGCCCACGCCATGGCCAACCTGGCCAACAACGGCGTGGTGATGAAGCCGCACCTGGTGAAAATCCTGGAAAACGGCGGCACCCGGGCACGCACGCTCACGGTCTCGAAAGAGAGTTACCGGATTCCGCTCAAGCAGGAAAACATCGACTTCATCAAGAACGCCATGGTGGGCGTGACCACCGAAGCCGGCGGCACCGGCGTGCGCGCCTTTACCGGCGCCGAATATCGCGTGGGCGGCAAGACCGGCACCGCGCAGGTGATCACGATCCGGAAAGGCGAGAAGTACAATGCGTCCAGGCTGGCCGAACGCCTGCGCGACAACGCGCTGTTCGTCGCCTTTGCGCCGGCCGAAAAGCCGCGCATCGCACTGGCGCTGGTGGTGGAAAACGCCGGCATGGGGGGCCTCGAAGCGGCGCCAATCGCGCGCAAGGCCATCGATTATTATTTGCTGGGCAAACGCCCGGCCGGCAAGGACACCACCAAGGTCGAAAGGGAAGACGCCGAAGAGATCCTGCCGGTGGAAGGCCAGACGCTCGAAGAGCAGGCCGCCGCCGCGCGCCTCGAAGCGCAGGGCAACCAGGCGCCGGGACTGATGCCGACGGCGCAGCCGCCGACTACGCCGGCACCCGCGCCAGCACCGGCTCCGGCTCCGGCTCAAACACCAACGCCGGCACCGGCGCCCGCGCCGGCCCCAGTGCCAGCCCCGGCGGCGCCCACGCCCGCCACGCAGCCCGCGCCAGCGGTCCGCAAGAACTGAAAAGGATGACGACATGAGGCCAGGCTTCAACACCACGCCCGCCCGCTTGTGCGGCCACCACGCGCCTTTACTGGTACCGCTGCTATTGGCCGCCTTGCTGGCCGGTTGCGCCAGCACGCCCGACGAACGGCTGCCGCGCACCTCGCGCGTGGGCGGTCCCGTGATCAAGGCGCCGCCCACGGGCAAGGCGCAACCGGGCCTGCCGGTGCTGCCGCCGGCCAATTCCGGGCGCGGCGGTTACTACCAGGACGACGGCCCCGGCGACAATCCGCCCGAGAACCTGGCCGCCGTGCCGGACGCCGAGGTGCGCAACGATCCGCTGCTGCCGCGCTCCAACCGCCCGTACGTGGTGCTCGGTAAAACTTACACGCCGATCACCGACGACGAGCCGTTTACCCAGGTGGGCATGGGTACGTGGTACGGGAAAAAATTCCACGGCCAGCGCACGTCATCGGGCGAACTGTATGACATGTACAAGATGACGGCCGCCCATCCCACGCTGCCGATTCCATCGTATGCGCGGGTATCGAACATGCTCACCGGCGCCACGGTGGTGGTGCGTATCAACGATCGCGGGCCGTTCCATTCCAAGCGCGTGATCGATGTGTCGTACACGGCGGCGCTCAAGCTTGGCCTGCTCAACAAGGGCAGTCACGAATTGAAAGTGGAGCGCATCCTGCCGGCCGAGATCGACCGCATGCTGGCCACGCGCGGCGGCGTCTCGACCACCAGCGGGCCGCGCCTGGCATCGCAGTCGCCGCAGGCATCGCCGGACAAGCGCCTGTCGTCGTTCCGGGGCGATGACGAAAAGCCGGCGCTGGTGCTGGCGCCGCGCGCGGTGCCGGCTTCCGAGATCGAAGCGCTGATGCTCGGCGATGGCGCAAAGGCCGCGCCTGCGGCAGCCGCCGCGCCGGCGGTGCCGGCAGTGCCGGCAACTCCAGCGACCCAGGACGAAGCCCTGGCCGGCGGCTACTATCTGCAACTGGGCGCCTACTCGCGCCCGGACGGCGCGCGCCAGTTGCAAGGCCAACTGGCCGGCGCCGCGCTGGCGGCGTTGCACGTGGTGCAAAGTGGACCCGTCTTCCGCCTGTTCAGCGGCCCGTTCGCCAGCCGCCAGGCCGCGCAGGACGCGATCGGCAACCTGCCGTCGGCGCTCAAGCTCAAGCCACTCGTCATCCAGCGCTGACCCCCGAAATCGGCGTTAGCGGCAGGTACGCAGGTCGGTATTGGGGAAGTCGGCGCGGATCTTGTCGAGATCGGCCTTTAACTGTGGCGCGACGTCGCGGAACTGGAAGGCCAGCAGGCGGCTGCCGCTCATGCGCGGCGTGACGCGCGCGGTGCGCACGCCCTGCTTGACCAGCATCGCCAACTGGTTTTGCGCTGCACCCTCGGTCTTGAATACGCCGAGCGACACGCCGTAGCGCAGCGGCGAATTATCCGAAATGACGTAGTAGTTGGTCACGCCCAGGCCGCGCAGCTCGGCCGCCTTGCGGTCGGCTGCTTCCTTGCTGCCTTGCGGCGGGATGTGCACGATGTAGCTCGACACCTCGGTACCGGGCAGGTTGCGGCGCGACTGGCGGTCGCCCAGTTGCAGCGGCGCCAGGCGCGCCTCGAAACGACGCGCCTCGGCCAGCACGAAGCTGCCGATTTCCACGCAGGCCAGCGGCGGCGCCGGCTTGGCAGCAGGCGTGGCGCCGGCGGCAGCGGCAGTAGCTGCGTCAGTATCAGTGTCGGTGGCGGCATTGGCGGCAACCGCAGTAGCGCTCGCCTCGGTGCGGTGCGCGCGCTCGGACGATACCAGTGTCAGGTCTTTGGGGTTGAGCTGGCGCTGCAGGCGCTGCGGTTCGCGCTCGTTGCCGCTGAAATGCCCGAGGTAGCCCTGGCCGTACGCGAACAGCGCGGCATTGACGGCCAACAGCGAACAGAAGATAAATTTCAGCACGGGCTTCCCTGGTTGGAACGGTTAAATGTCGGCAGCGGCCGATGCATGCAGGCCGATCAACACCACATTGTCGATCAGGCGGTACGGCACCGTCAGCAGCGGTGCGATATGCGGCGCGGCGCCGCCGG
This sequence comes from Duganella sp. Leaf61, assembly GCF_001421905.1. NCBI lineage: Bacteria > Pseudomonadati > Pseudomonadota > Betaproteobacteria > Burkholderiales > Oxalobacteraceae > Duganella > Duganella sp. Leaf61. The sequence continues at coordinate 810,252 of NZ_LMLM01000012.1, read as the reverse complement.
ACAGGATGCACATGGCCGCGCCATGCTGGGCAAACGCGTGTTCGATGGCGCCGCTCTGGGCCACCATGCAGCCGCTCAGGATGGCGTCGTCGGTGTTGTCGGCGAAGCCGTCGGGCAGTTTGGCATCGTGGGCAATGCGGGGGAGCTGCGCCGTGTTGCGCGCCAGCGCGCCAGCCATCAGGCCCAGTCCCGGCAGGATCATCCCGCCCAGGAAAAAGCCGTCGGCGGTGATGGCGTCGATGGTGGTGGCGGTGCCGCAGTTGGCGACGATGATGGACTGGCCCGGCGCCAGCGCATGGCCGCCGATGGCGGCAGCAAAGCGGTCGCACCCGAGTTGGGCCGGGTTGCGGTAGCCGTTGGTCACGCCCACCAGTGCCGGCACGGACGCGAACCAGGTAATCGCCTGGTCCAGGTCCAGCGCCGGAAACGCCCGCTGCAACACGTACTCGAGCTGCACCCGCAGCGCGTTGCCGGCCACGTTGGCAATCACGATGCGACCCACGCCGTGGCGCGCCACGGCTTCGCTCCATGCCAGTTCCAGCTGCGGCAGGTCGGCATGGGTGACGGCGCCGTGTTCGAGCCAGTCGCCCGGGGCGGCATCATTGGCGGCCAGCGCCCATTTCACGCGGGTGTTGCCGGCATCGATCAGGAGCATGGGGTGTTTCCGGTTGATTGTTCGGGAGAGAGCCGCAGCGAGACATCGCCGGACAGTACTTCGACCCGGCCGTTCGGCGTGTCGAGCAGCAGGCGGCCGATGGCGTCCACGCCCACGGCGCGGCCCTGTTGCAGCACATGGCCGTCATCGAGCAGCATCACCTCGCGGCCGTGCCACGCATGCAGCGCGTTCCAGCGTTCGGCAAACGGCGCAAAGCCGGTGTCGTCGAATTCGGCCAGCACCGCTGCCAGGCGGTTCAGGAGCGCGGCCACCAGCGCGTTGCGGTCCATTTGCGCCAGCCACGGGGCAGCGGCCACGCTGCGGCCGATCTGCTGTTCCAGCGCATCGGGCATCAGGAGGTTGATGCCGGTGCCGATCACGGCCCAGATGGCGCCATCGGTCTTATCGACGCAAGTTTCGACCAGGATGCCGGCCAGCTTGTCGCCACCCTTCAGCAGGTCGTTGGGCCACTTGATCTGCACCGGCACGCCCAGGCCGGCCATGGTTTCGGCCAGCGCCACGCCGACCGCCATCGGCAGGCCGGTCATGCGGTGCAGCGGACCCTGGAAGCGCCACGCCAGCGAGAACATCAACGCCGCGCCGGGCGCGGACAGCCAGCTGCGCCCGGCACGGCCGCGTCCCGCGCTTTGCTGGTCGGCGATGCGCAGCAGCGGGCCGCTCAAGGTGCCCAGGTTGTTCAGGCGCGCCAGCAGGTCGGCGTTGGTAGAACCGGTCTCAAACACCGCTTCGATCGCCACGTGGCTGGCGCTGGCGGCGCACAGCGCGGTGATCGCGGCTGGCGAGACGAGCGTGGAGTGATCGTTCATGAAGTTTGTTTGCGCGGTTTGCGCGGTTTGTGCGGCGCCTTGCCGAAGGCGAAGTCGTACACCGGGTTGGGCAGCAGACGCAGCACCTTGGCCACCACGCCCATCTGCCACGGAATCACGGCGTAGCTGCTGCCGGCGTCGATGACACGCGCGGCGCGCGCGGCGAAGCGACCGGGCGTCATCAGGAACGGCATCGGGTACGGATTGACGCGGGTCATTGGCGTGTCGATATAGCCGGGGCACAGCGTGACAACCTTGATGCCGTAAGGCTTGAGCTCCAGGCGCAGCGATTCGCAGTAGCTGATCACGGCGGCCTTGGAGGCGCTGTACGCCTCGGCGCCGGGCAGGCCACGGATGCCGGCCACGCTGCCGATGCCCACCAGCCGTGCCGGCGCGCGCTGCGCCTTCATGGTGGCGATGAACGGCGCGAACGTGGCGGCGGTGGCGGTGAGGTTGGTGGCGACGATGTCGGCAAACACCGGCAGGTCTTCGGCGTATTCGGTGAGGGTGCCGACCGAGATGCCGGCATTGGCGATCACCACGTCGATGCCGCCGGTACAGGTGATGAAGTCTTGCGCGGCGGCGGCAATGGCCGCGTGGTCGCGCACATCGACCGCGTAGGCGCGGTGGCGTTCAGGGTGGGGCAGGGTGGCGATCAGCTGGTCGAGCGCCGGACCGCGCCGGGCCAGCAGGCCCAGCGTGGCGCCCAGTGCCGCGTAATGCGCGGCCAGCGCGGCGCCGATGCCGCTCGAGGCGCCGGTGATGAACACGCGCTGGTGGCCCCACTCAGGCTGCATGGTGGCGCTCCATGGGCGCGTCCGGGCGGGACATGCTTACTTCTTTTCCGCTTTCGCCTTGGCGACCAGTACGTCCATCACCTGGAAGCCCTGCGCGTGCAGTTGCGCTTCGGTGGTGGCGGCCTTGGTGGCTTCGTCGGACATGGCCGGCGAGGTCACGTACTTGCCATCGATGGCGAACATCGGCCACGAATCGACGCCGTAGGTATCCATCAGCGACGAGGCACGCCGCACCTGGCCCTGCACGCCGAAACCGCGATAGGTGTCGATGAACTTCTGGCGATCGACGCCCTGCTTGGCGACGAAGTCGAACACCAGTTCGTCGCGGTTCATGCGGTTGCGGTTGACGTGCATCTCGGTGAAGATCTTGGTGTTCATGGCGTCGTTCATCAGGCCCATCGATTCGAGCGTGTAGAACATTTTTTGCTGCGGCAGGTCGGTGCCGGTGCGCGAGATGTGCACGCGCTTGAAGATGATGGCGCCGCCCTGCTTCTTGATCCAGGCTTGCAGCGACGGGTCGAGCGCGTAGCAGTGCGGGCAGGCGTAGTCGAAGAATTCGATCACTTCCACTTTTTTCGCGTCGGCCTGTTGCGGCGTGGGCAGGGTGCGGTATTCGACGCCGTTTTTCGGATCGGTAGGCGAGGCCGAGGCCGACAGGACCACGGCGCTCATCAGCATGGCGCTTACTGCGTATTTCAGGACTCGCATCTTCACTCCTTGGATTTACTTTTGCTAAGTTATTTCTGATTGCGTACGACAGCCACATCGATGCCGTTTTCCGACAGCTTGCTGCGCACCTTGTTCATCGCCTCGACCTGCTGGAACGGGCCGATGCGCACGCGGTGCAGCACGCCGGTATCGGTGGTGCGGTCCGACAGCGTGGCTTCGAAGCCGAGCAGGGCCAGCTTGCCGCGCGCACTTTCGGCGTCGGCCACTTCGCGGAACGCGCCCGCTTGCAGGTAATAGATGTATTTCTCGTCGCCGGCGGCCGCTGGCGTGGTGGCCGCAGTGGTTGGCGCCTTGCCGGTCGGCACCGGCGTGACGTTGGAGGCGCGTGGCTTTTCAGCCGGCGTGCCCTGGATGCGATCGACCACGGCCTGCAACTGGTCGGCCGCCTTGGCCGGTGCCGGCTCGGGCGGCGGCGGGGTGGCCGGCGCCGGTGGTGGCGGCTCGCGGCCCAGGTCCTTGGCGGCGGCGCGTGCCGCTTCCTTGTTGCCGTACATCGGCTTGTTCGGATCGGCCGCCTGGCCCGCCGTGGTTTCGGCCGACTTGCTGTTGCGGGCCTTGTCGGTAAACGGCGAGGCGCCCTTGTTGATCACCAGCGCCACGACCACCGCCACGGCCAGGCCGATGACCAGGCCGATAACGATGCCGACGAAGGTATTGCCCTGTTGGCGCGGGGTACGGAGCTGCGGAGTGCGGAAAGTCATTGTGCTGGAGATCCTGATCATTACATTTTATTGGGAGCCGAAACGCCGATCAGCGCCAGGCCGTTGCGCAGCACCTGGCGCGTGGCGACCATCAGCGCGATACGCGCAGCCTTGAGCGCCTCGTCGTCCACCAGCACGCGCTCGGCGAAATAGAAGCTGTGCAGGTTGGCGGCCAGGTCGCGCAGGTAGAACGCGATCTGGTGCGGGCCCAGCTCCGCTTGCGCGCGCGCCAGCGTTTCCGGGTACGCAGCCAGGGTGGCCAGCAAGGTCGCTTCGGTAGGGGCGGTGAGCGGCGCCAGGTCCACGTTGGCCAGCGAGGCTTCGTCGCCAGTCCACTGTTCCAGCATGCGGCAGATGCGCGCGTGGGCGTACTGCACGTAATAGACCGGGTTCTCGTCCGAGGTTTTCAGCGCGACATCGACGTCGAACACGAATTCGGTATCGGCCTTGCGCGAGATGAGGAAGAAGCGCACGGCATCGCGGCCCTTGGTGATGTCGCCGCCGCCCGACCATTCGATCAGGTCGCGCACGGTGACGTACGAACCGGCGCGCTTGGAGATTTTCACCTCTTCGCCGCCCTTCATGACAGTGACCATTTTATGCAGCACGTAGTCGGGGAAGCCTTGCGGAATGCCCAGGCCGACCGCTTGCAGGCCGGCGCGCACGCGGGCGATGGTGCCGTGGTGGTCGGAACCTTGCACGTTGATGGCCTGGTTGTAACCACGCTGGAACTTGACGATGTGGTACGCGACGTCGGGCACGAAATACGTGTAGGTGCCGTCGGTCTTGCGCATTACGCGGTTCTTGTCGTCGCCGTAGTCTTCGGTGCGCAGCCACAGCGCGCCTTCTTCCTCGTAGGTTTTGCCCGATTTGTTGAGCATGTCCACGGCGGCTTCGACCTTGCCGTCCTGGTACAGCGACGATTCGAGGTAGTAGTTGTCGAACTTGACGCCGAACGCCTGCAGGTCGATGTCCTGCTCGTTGCGCAGGTACGTCACGGCAAACGCGCGGATCGATTCGATGTCCTCGATATCGCCCGAGGCGGTGGCCGGCGCCCCGTCGGAAGCCGACACGGTCTTTTTGGCCAGGAAGTCGGCGGCGATGTCGGCGATGTAGTCGCCGTTGTAGGCCGATTCGGGCCAGGCCGCGTCGCCGGGCTTGTGGCCGCGCAGGCGTGCCTGCACCGAGTTGGCCAGGGTTTGAATCTGCACGCCGGCGTCGTTGTAATAGAACTCGCGGGTAACGTCGTAGCCCTGGCTGCCGAACAGCGACGACAGCGCATCGCCCAGCGCGGCCTGGCGGCCGTGGCCCACGTGCAGCGGGCCGGTGGGGTTGGCGGAGACGAATTCGATGATCACTTTCTGGCCGGTGCCGGTGGCGCTGCGACCGTACGCTGCGCCCTGGGCCAGCACGGCCTTGACCACGGCCTGCTTGGCCGCTGCGGTCACGCGCAGGTTGATGAAGCCGGGGCCGGCGATATCCACGGACTCCACCAGGCCGGCGGCGGCAGGATCGGCGCGCAGCGCATCGACCAGGCGGGTAGCCAGCTCGCGCGGGTTCATTTTGAGCTGCTTGGCCAGTTGCATGGCGATGTTGCAGGCGACGTCGCCGTGCGACGGATCGCGCGGACGCTCGAGCACGACGTTGGCGAAGACTTCCGTGCCAGCGAGGATCGGAGCAAGGGCGGCCTGGAACAGGGCGGTGATATCTTGTTTTTGTTGGGCGAGCATGAGCAGGGTGGCGGCGGAGCCGCGCTAAATAATCATCAAAATGCGAAGTGTTACGCTTCGGGCCGGCGCGAAAGCACGAGCCAAACTGCAAATATTATACTGGTTTGACCGGGCCCGGTCACCGCGCGTCGGTATCTGAAACGAGATTTACATGTGTGGCCCGCGCATATCATCGCCATATGAAAGGTGCTGCTGTATACTGCGCGATCACGGCTGCCGGCCGCCATCTGGAATTAGCATATGAACAAGCAGCGACCGACACTCTCCCTGAAGTCCCCCGCCAAGCCCGCTGCGCCCACGCTGCGCGCCAGCCACGCGCGCGACCTCAAGCCGGCGCTGCAAACAGGTTTTAATACCGGCCTCAAACCCGATTCCCTCGCATTTTCCCTGATCGGCGCGGCGCAAGCCGTGGCGCTGGTGCGCACTGGTACCAACCTGCCACAGGCGCTGGTGCAGGTGTGGGCCCGCCTCGGTGGCGATGCGACGCCGCAGGCGCGCGGCGCGATGCAGGACATCAGCTACCGCTGCATGCGCCAGCTGGGCCAGAGCGAAACCCTGGTGGGCCTGATGGCGCCCAAGGCGCCCGAGCCGCTGGTGGCGGCCTTGCTGGCCTGCGCGCTGGCGCTGATCAACGCCCCGGACGAAACCGCGCCCTACGAAGAATTCACCGTGGTCGATCAGACCGTGACCGCCGCCGAGGCGCACCCGGACACCGCCCGTGCCAAGGGCATGGTCAACGCCGTGCTGCGCCGCTTCCTGCGCGAGCGCCAGAATCTGCTCGATACCGCCTCGCTGCAGCCGCTGGCGCGCTGGAACTACCCGCAATGGTGGATCGACGCCGTGCGCGCGGCCTGGCCGCAGGACTGGCAGGGCGTGCTCACCACCGGCAACACCGCGCCGCCGCTCACCTTGCGCGTCAACGTGCGTAAAAGCTCGGTGGAAGACTACCTGGCCGTGCTGGAGCAGGCCGGCATGGCCGCCACCCGCATCGGCCCGTCGGCCGTGCGCCTGGTCAAACCGGTGGCCGTCAGCCTGATCCCCGGCTTTAACGACGGCGTGGTGTCGGTGCAGGATGCCGGCGCCCAGCTGGCCGCGCCGCTGCTCGATGTGGCCGACGGCATGCGCGTACTCGACGCCTGCGCTGCGCCCGGTGGCAAAACCTGCCATATCCTGGAACTGGCCAACGTGCACGTGACCGCGCTTGACGCCGATGCCAAGCGCCTGGCGCGGGTGGGCGAAAACCTCGAACGGCTGCAACTGGACGCCGAACTCAAGGCCGCCCCGGCCGAGACCTCGGACTGGTGGGACGGTCAATTGTTCGACCGTATTCTGGCCGACGTGCCGTGCACGGCGTCGGGCATCGTGCGCCGCCACCCTGATATCCGCTGGTTGCGCCGCAAGGGTGACACGCTCCAACTTGCAACACTTTCGGCCAAAATCCTCGACAACCTTTGGCAGATGCTTGCCCCCGGTGGTAAATTGCTGTTCGTGACATGTTCCTTGTGGCCCCAGGAATCCGAGGCGCAGGCGGCCGCGTTTGCCGTGCGCCACGGCGCCGCGCGCCTCGACGCGCCGGGCCAATTGCTTCCCGCCGGTGGCGACGGGCAGGATCACGATGGTTTGTTCTACGCGCTGTTCCAGAAAAATGCGTAACCGTTTTGCCAGCGATTTTGCCCAAGCTTTAGCCACCCCGCACCTGTTGAGCACCGTGACCCTTCGATTTCTGCGCCTGTTGATCGGCCCCTTGCTGCTATTGATTGCCTGCGCCATGCCGCAGGCGGCACGCGCTGCGGACGGCGTCGAGATCAAGCGCGCCTTCGTGGAAGCGACCGAAGAAGGCTACCGCCTGTCGGCTACCTACGGTTTCGACCTCAATCACGGCCTGGAAGACGCGCTGCAATACGGCGTGCCGCTGTACTTCACCACCACCATCGAATTCTCGCGCCCGCGCTGGTACTGGTTCGACGAAAAAGCCATCGTCGCGCGCCAGACCGCCAAGATCTGGTTCAACGTGCTCACCCGCCAGTACACGGTGGGCATCACCGGCAGCGTGGCGCAAAGCTATTCGTCGCTCGACGACGCGCTGTTCCAGATCCGCCGCCCCAACCGCTGGATCGTGGCGCCGCGCGGCGCGCTCAAGGTGGGCGAAACCTATACCGTCAAGCTGTCGATGGGGCTCGACCCCAACTACCTGCCCAAGCCGATCCAGATCAACGCCCTCAACAACAATGAATGGCGCCTGGCGTCGGACAAAAAATCCTTCCTTTACAGGGCCGAATAAGTGAGCAGGATGCTGCGGTACTTTGCGGTCGTCGGCGGCGCCTTCGTCAGCATCCTGCTGTTCCTGCTGGCCTCGGCTTCTGATAACTCCGGCTTCTTCGACCGCTACTATGCCTGGCTGCTGGGCCTGAACGCGGCGGTGGCCGGCGCGCTGCTGCTGCTCGTCGCCATCTCGCTGTTCCGCCTGTACGGCCGTTACAAGGATGGCAAGTTCGGCTCCAAGCTGATGACCCGGCTGGTGCTGCTGTTTGCCGCCATCGGCGTACTGCCGGGGCTGGTGATCTTCCTGGTGTCGGTGCAGTTCGTCTCGCATTCGATCGATTCCTGGTTCAATGTGCCGGTGGAAGAGGCGCTGGAGGCCGGTATCGACCTCAGCCGTGCCGGTCTCGACGCGGCGCTCGGCGAGCTGACCGTGACTGCCGCCCGCGCCACCGAACGGCTGGCCCAGGAACCCACAGGTACCGAGCGCCAGATGCTCGCCGAACTGGTCAAGAATCATCCCGGCATGCAGAACGCCATCATTGTCGATGCCGAAGGCGGCCTGGTTGTCAGCGCCCGCGCCAGCAGCGGCGGCAACCTCAGCGCCGACCTGCCCACCAGGGAGATGATGGCCCGCGCCAAGAGCGAGGTGGCCTACGGTGCACCCGAGGGCGGCAACGAACTGCGCAGCAACCTGATCGATGTCCCCACCGCGCCCGTCAACCAGCCGGACAGCGCCAGCCAGCTGCGCCTGCGCGTGGTAATGGCCATTCCCGAGGTGGTGCGGCCCAACGGCTTCCGCCTGGCGCCGCGCTACCTGCAACTGATCCAGCTGGCGCCCGCCAAGCTCGCTGCCAACGGCGAGACCATCCGCAGTGCCTATTCCAATTACAAGGAACGGTTTGTCGCGCGCGTGGGCTTGCGCAAGATGTATATCGTCACCCTGACGCTGACCCTGCTGCTGGCAGTGTTTGGCGCCATTGCCAGCGCCTTCCTGATCGCCCGCGACCTGGCCCAGCCGCTGTTGCTGCTGGCCGAAGGCACGCGCGCGGTGGCCGAGGGCGACCTGTCGCCACGCCCGATCGTTGCCACGTCCGACGAGCTGGGCACGCTGACGCAATCGTTCAATACCATGACGCGGCAACTGTCGGACGCCCGCAGCGCGGTCGAGCGTAACCGCACGGCGCTGCAAAACGCCAAGGCCCATCTGGAATCGGTGCTGGCCAATATGTCGGCCGGGGTGATGGTGCTCGATGCCGAATTCCACCTGATCAGCTTTAACGATTCGGTCGAGCGCATCCTGCAATTGCCGGGCATGACCATGATCGGCCGCAAGCTCGACGAGGTGGACGGCATGCAGGAGTTCGGCGCCGCCATCGTGGCCGGCTTTGCCGCCCAGAGCGCGCAGTCGGCCGCCGGGCGCACCGCCCAGCGCACCCACTGGCAGCGCCAGATCGAGGTGCCGCGCCGCTCGGCCAGCCTGGACGACCACGACCTGACCCTGCTCACGCGCGGCTCGCGCCTGCCGATCGAGGGCGGCAGCGGCTACCTGGTGGTGTTCGACGATATTTCCGACGTGATTTCGGCGCAGCGCTCGATCGCCTGGGGCGAGGTGGCACGCCGGCTGGCCCACGAAATCAAGAATCCGCTGACGCCGATCCAGCTGTCGGCCGAGCGCCTGCAAATGAAACTGGAAAGCAAGCTGGTCTCGCCCGATACCGAGCTGCTGGCCAAGAGCACGACCACCATCGTCAACCAGGTGGCGGCCATGAAGCGCATGGTGGACGACTTCCGCGACTATGCGCGCACGCCGCCGGCGGTGCTGCATCCGCTCGACCTGAACGCGCTGGTGGGCGAAATCCTCGACCTGTACCTGAGCGGCGAGAGCAGCGACATCATCCACCCGCAACTGGCGCAAAACTTGCCGCCAGTTATGGGCGATGCGACCCAGTTGCGCCAGGTCATACACAACCTGCTGCAAAACGCCCAGGATGCCATGGCCGAGCTGCCGGCGGACGCCCCGGCGCCGCGGATTGACGTGGTTACCGAAGCGATTCATTATCGGGGCGCGGACGGTGGCGAACGGATGGCGGTGCGGCTGTCGATCAGCGACAATGGTCCCGGCTTCGCGCCCAAGATCCTGGCGCGCGCATTTGAACCATATGTCACTTCCAAGGCGCGCGGAACCGGCCTGGGCCTGGCGATGGTGAAGAAGATTATCGACGAACACGGCGGCAGAATCGATATCCAGAACCACACTGAAAGAAGTGGCGCGTCCATATTGATTTTGCTGTTAAAGTTAGCGCCGACAATGCAAAATGTTTAATCGAAGTAAGCAACGCATTTAGAAAATAAATAAGCAAACGACGCCGCACGACGGCGACATGTAGAAGGCGAGGGAAGATGGCAAACATACTGGTAGTGGACGATGAGATGGGCATCCGCGAGTTGCTCTCGGAAATCCTCAGCGATGAAGGACACGCAATTCAACTGGCGGAAAACGCCCAGCAGGCGCGCGAGGCGCGTGCCGCCGGTGCACCCGACCTGGTATTGCTCGATATCTGGATGCCCGATACCGACGGCGTGACCCTGCTCAAGGAATGGCAGCGTGACGGCTTGCTGACGATGCCGGTGATCATGATGTCGGGCCACGCGACCATCGATACGGCGGTCGAGGCCACCCGCATCGGCGCACTGAACTTCCTCGAGAAGCCGATCGCGCTGCAAAAACTGCTCAAGGCAGTGCAGGCGGGCCTCACGCGCGCCCAGGAAACCGTGCGCACGCCGCCAGTGGCGCCGCGCCCGGTACTGGCGGCCCAGCCCGAGGAAGCGCCCGGCGCAGCCTTCAATGCACCGAACCCGGCAGCGGCGATTGCCGTGCGCGGCGGCGCCACCGTGGCCGGCGCCGACAACCACTCGTTCAGCCTGTCGTTCGACCTGCCACTGCGCGAGGCGCGCGATGCGTTCGAACGTATGTACTTCGAGCACCACCTGGGACGCGAAGGCGGCAGCATGACGCGCGTGGCCGAGAAAACCGGCCTGGAACGTACCCACCTGTACCGCAAGCTCAAGCAACTGGGCGTCGAGCCGGGCAAACTGGCAAAAAAGGCCGCCTCAGCCCGTGACTGACGTCAACGCCACGGTGGCCGCCGGCCCCCGGGCGCCGGTGCCCACGTGGCTGGTCACGGGCCCCCGCGCCGGCGCGCGCGAGACCGCCATTGCCGCGCTGCTGCAGCAGGGCGTGCCCAGCGCCATCATCCTCGAGGGCCTGTCCGATGGCGGCTCGGCCCTGGTGTTTGAAGATTCCCCTCCAAAATATGCCGCGAATGTTATCCGGATCGCACCCGGCTGTTTGCATTGCAGCGGTAATCTCGTTTTACGGGTAACATTGAACCGTGTGCTGCGCCGTCCCCCCGCTCAGCTCTACATCAGCCTGGCCTCGGCCGAGCACCTGGCACTGCTGCGCGAGTGGCTGTCCGGGCCGCCGTACGATGCGCTGCTGGCATTGCAACCCGATATCGCGGCCTGAATCAGCCGGCAGATCGGCTCTTTGATCTACAGCAAGCCCTTGAATCGCATGCTTTCAGCCCCATTTCTGAAGCTGAGAGTGAAACCAAGCAGGCCCCCTGGAGAAAGGAAGCAATATGAATCTCATCTATAACAGCGAGCAGTACAGCGTTGTCGAGTTTGGCGCCGACCGCACTCTGGACGCACTGCGCTTTGGCGGCTACGAAATCGTCGACAAAGGCGGCAAGCGCGAGATCTTCATCAATGGCGTCCTGGCGCAAAACTTCCGTCGCGATGTCAACGAACTGATCGCCAACGAGCCCACCATGGCTGAAATCGATGAATTTTTGGGCAGTTACGATGAGCTCATGAGTCAGCCGGTGCTGTTGCATTAAGGTATAAATACGGCGCAGGTGCTCTTTATGGCTGCGCATCGGTGGCCGATTCGGTTACGATGCGCACGCCAGCTTCATTTTAAGAGATCATCATGTGCCAACTTCTGGGCATGAACTGCAATGTACCAACCGACATTGTGTTCAGCTTTACCGGCTTCGCCATGCGCGGCGGCCGCACCGACCATCACCACGACGGCTGGGGTATCGCCTTCTTCGAGGGCGCCGGCGTACGCCACTTCGTCGATCACCAGGCTGCGATCGCTTCGCCGATTGCGGAGCTGATCAAGAATTACCCGATCAAGTCCACCAACGTCATTGCCCACATCCGCAAGGCCACGCAAGGTCAGGTCGCGCTGGAAAACTGCCACCCGTTCGTGCGCGAGCTGTGGGGGCAATACTGGGTATTCGCCCATAACGGCGACCTCAAGGAATTCAATCCGCTGCTCAACGGTGCTTTCCGCCCGGTGGGCACCACCGACAGCGAGCGGGCTTTTTGCTATATTTTGCAGCAGCTGCGCGCGCGCTTCGGCGAGCAACGGCCCACGCGCGACGATTTACATGCGGCGCTGCAGCCGCTGGTGGCCGAGATCGCCACCCACGGCACCTTCAACATGCTGCTGTCGTCGGGCGGCGAGCTGTTTGCCCATTGCTCCACCCGCCTGTTCTACCTGGTGCGCCAGCACCCGTTCGATACCGCCATGCTGTCGGACGAGGATGTCACGGTTGATTTCGCCCAGGTCACCACGCCGGACGACCGCGTGGCGGTAATCGTCACCGAACCGTTGACCACCAACGAGCGCTGGATTGCCTTCGCGCCGGGCGAGCTGAAGCTGTTTATTGATGGCGCCCCGCAACAAACCATGCAAAGCGGCGATTAAAGCGGCGAAACACAATCAGCGATCGCCACATGGGCAGGCATTGCTGTCAAAATGGTAGGCGACCTGCCCAATATTTTTGACTGACGCACATGATCGATCTTTCCGCCAACGACGACGGCGCCCGCAAGCTGCGCGTACGCGAATTTTACCTGGGCCGCCAGCCCATCCTGGACCGCAACCAGGCGCTGTTCGGCTACGAGTTGCTGTTTCGTAACGAGCCGGTGGGGCCGGCGCTGGTCACCGACGAGCTGTCCGCCACGGCGGCCGTGATCGCCCATGCCTCGCAGCTGGGCATGGAGCGCACGATCGGCGAGGCCCGCGGCTTCGTCAATGTCGATGCCGACGTGTTGATGACCGATATCTTCGCCTTCCTGCCACCGCAACGCGTGGTGCTGGAAATTGCCGACACCGTGGTGGCCACGCCGGAGTTGCTTGAGCGCATGCACGAATTGGCCAGCCACGGTTTCCAGTTCGCCCTGCATGGCAGCCACGAGGCGGGGCAAACCGCTGCCCTGTTGCCGCTAGTGCAATACGTCAAGATGGATGTGCACCACACGCCGCTGTCCACCCTGATGCAGCTGGCGCCGCAGTTCCACCAGCAGCGCAAGAAGCTGGTGGCGGAAAAGGTCGAGACGCGCGAGGAATTCAAGAATGCGCTCGACCTCGGCTTCGACTATTTCCAGGGCTATTATTTTTCCAAGCCCGTGATCATGAGCGGCAAGAAGCTGTCGCCGTCGCAACTGGCGGTGATGGAACTGATGACCCTGGTCACGTCCGACGCCGACAACCCGGAAATCGAGCGCGCCATCAAGCGCGACGTTTCGCTGGCGCTGAACCTGCTGCGACTGGTCAACACCCCGGCCGTGGGTGCGCGCCAGCGCATCGATTCGCTGGGCCAGGCCCTGACCCTGCTGGGCCGGCGCCAGTTGCAGCGCTGGCTGCAAATCATGCTGTATGCCGAACCGAGCAAGCGCGGCCACAGCATGACGCCGCTGCTGATGCTGGCCACCACGCGCGGCCGCCTGCTCGAACTGCTGGCCAGCCGGCTGCGTCCGCGCGAACCGCACGCGGCCGATGTCGCATTCACGGTCGGCATCATGTCGCTGATGGACACGCTGTTTGGCATGCCGATGTACGAAATCCTCGGCCAGATTCCCGTAATTGACGAAGTCGCTGCCGCCTTGCTTGACCGTACCGGTTTCTACGGCGAGCTGCTGACCCTGGCCGAGTCGCTGGAACGGATCGAGGAACTCGACCACCAGGTATTGCCCGCGCTGCGCGAACTGGCGATGAGCCCGGAAGAGCTGGTCGAGCTGGAGCTGGCCGCCTTCGAGTGGAGCGATAACGTCGTCCGCTACGCTTTATGATGGGGCGCTCGTAAACCTACTGCGCGGCTTGCTATCGCCTCTGCGTTGCTCAGCGTACTTCAGTACGCTTGCGCTACTCGAGACGATAGCAAGCCGCTCGCTACGGTTTTCGAGGCACCCCGAGACGGTTGTTGTATGTTTGGGAAAAACGCTAGATTGCTGATTTGTAACTTGCTGCATAGATAGCAAAACGCTATGCTCGTCTGCTGTCAAAACAGCAAGGATGATCATGGCGGCAAGATTACCGGTACTGCTTCAGGTGGACGGCATCAGCAAATCGTATGGCGAGCGGCGGGCGGTCGATGGCGTGTCGTTCCAGGTGCGGCAGGGCCAGACCGTCGGCCTGATCGGCCCCAACGGCGCCGGCAAATCGACAACTGTCGGCATGATCTGCGGCCTGCTGCGTCCCGACACCGGCACCATTACGCTGGACGGTGCGCCGGTCGGGCAGGGCGCCAGTCCTGCCAAAGCCAACATCGGTTATGTGCCGCAAGACCTGGCGCTGTACGAAGACCTGCCCGCCATCGACAACCTCAAACTGTTCGGCGCCCTGTATGGCTTGAAGGGCGCGCACCTCAAGCAGCGTTGCGACGCCGTACTGGCGCTGGTCAACCTGGCCGACCGCGCGCGCGACAAACCCTCGACCTTCTCGGGCGGCATGAAGCGCCGCCTCAATATCGCCGCCGCGCTGCTGCACGACCCGCAATTATTGATCCTCGACGAACCGACCGTGGGCGTCGATCCGCAAAGCCGCAACGCCATCTTCGACACGCTTGAAACCCTGCAGGCGCAAGGCCGTTCGCTGATCTACACCAGCCATTACATGGAAGAGGTGGAGCGGCTGGCCGACCATATCGTCATCATCGACCACGGCCGCGTACTGGCCGACGAAACCCCGGCCGCGCTGTACCAGCGCCTGCCCGCGCAGGCGGCCCTGCACGCGGAACTGGCCGTGCCGCCCACGACCGCGCTGCTCGGCGCCTTGCGCGCGCAGCCGGGTGTGACGGCCATCCGCACCGAGGGCGCCGCACTCGATATCGACCTCGCTGCCAGCGTGCACGCGGCGCCGGTGCTGGCCTGGCTGGCTGCGCAAGACACGCCGGTGCTGCATTTCGCCACCGCCCGCACGTCGCTGGAAAACATCTTCCTCAACCTTACCGGCCGCAGCCTGCGCGACTGACGGGAACCACCATGACAGCCATCACTCCCTTCCTGGCACTGGTCCGCAAGGACCTGATCCTGTACGTGAACGACAAGCGCGCGCTGATGCTGCACTTGCTGATGCCGGTGCTGCTGGCGGCGATTTTCGGTTCGCTGTTCGGCGGCGCGTCGAAGTCGAATACCGGCAAGATCGACATCGGCCTGGTGGTGCTCGACCAGTCGGCCAGCGGCCGCAAGATCGCCGCCGGCCTGAAGGCCGAAAGCACATTGCGGGTCACCGAGCTGACAGAGGTAGAGGCGCAGGAAAAGGTGCGCGCCGGTAAACTCGCGGTCGCGGTGGTGATCCCTGCCGGTTTCGGCGACGCCGCCGACAGCGCGCTGTTCGCCGGCCCCAAAGGCAAAAAGCCCGAGCTGCCGCTGTACTACGACCCGTCGCAATCGACGGTGCTGGCGATGGTCAAGGGACTGCTCACGCAGCAGGTGATGCAGACCACCAGTTCGGCCGTGATGGGCAGCGCCGGTGCCGCCAACACCGCCAGGCAGCTGGCCGAAGTGCGCGAAGCGGCCCGCACCGATCCCGCCGCCGCGCAGTTGGGCGACTTCCTGGACAGCCTGAAAAAATTCCAGGACCAGCGCGCGGTTGCGGACGCGGAACAGGCGCGCACCGGCGCCAAAACCGATTCGGCATCCGAGGCCGGCGGCATGTCGATGCCGTTCGCCACTCGCGACGAGGCCCTGTCCAGCGGCCCCAAATACAATGGCTACGCCCATTCGTTCGGCGGCATGGGCGTGCAGTTCATCCTGTTCATGGGCATCGAGATGGGCATCGCCATGCTGGCCGCGCGCCGGCTCGGGATCTGGAACCGGCTGCTGGCAGCGCCGATCTCGCTGGCCACCGTGGTGGCGGGGCGCGCGGTGTCGGCGACCGTGATCGCGGTCGGCCTGCTGTGCGCGATCTTCCTGTGCGCGGCGCTGATTTTCGGCGTGCAGGTGGTCAGCCTGGCGGGTTTCCTCGGCGTGGCCGTGGGCTTCGCGCTGGTCACCGCATCGTTCGGATTATTGATCGCGGCCTTTGGCAAGACGCCGGAAGCGGCGCGCGGCATCGCCGTGTTTGCGACCCTGATCATGGTGGTGCTGGGCGGCGCGTGGGTGCCGTCGTTCATCTTCCCGCAGTGGATGCAGACGGCCACGCTGGTGATGCCCACGCGCTGGGCCATCGATGGTTTTGACGCCGTCACGTGGCGCGGCCTGGGACTGGCCGGCGCGGCGCCTTCGATCGCGGTGCTGCTGGGGTTTGCGGTGCTGTTCGGCGGACTGGCGGTGGCAAAATTTACCCGCGACGGGCGCGGGTAAATTGGTGCGGTGCTAGTTCTGCTTAACTGAGGTTGGGCGCCAGCCAGCGCTCCACTTCCAGCTTGTCCACGCCCCGGCGCGCGGCCATGTCGCTCACCTGGTCGTCACCGATCTTGCCGACCACGAAGTACTTCGATTCCGGGTGCGCAAAGTAGAAGCCGGAGACGGCGGCGCCCGGGTACATCGCATACGACTCGGTCAGGATCATACCGATGTCTTCGGCCTGCATGGTGTTGAACATCTCGCGCTTGACCGTGTGCTCGGGGTTGGCCGGGTAGCCGGGCGCCGGGCGGATGCCCAGGTATTTTTCGGCGATCATCTCGTCGTTGGTCAGTGCTTCGTCCGGCGCATAGCCCCACAAGTCCTTGCGCACGCGCTCGTGCAGGTATTCGGCAAACGCTTCGGCCAGGCGGTCGGCCAGCGATTTGAGCATGATCGACGAGTAGTCGTCGTGCGCATCCTCGAAGCGTTTTTCGTACTTCTCGATGCCCAGGCCGGCCGTCACGGCAAACATGCCGATGTAGTCCTTGACGCCGGAGTCTTTCGGCGCGATGAAGTCGGACAGGCACTGGTTCGGGCGCTGCACGCCATCGACCACCGGTTTCACACCCTGCTGGCGCAGGCCGTAATAGGTGAAGTCCACGGTGGTGCGGGTGTCGTCGGTGTAGACCTCGATGTCGTCGTCGTTGACGGTGTTGGCCGGCAGCAGCGAGATCACGCCGTTGGCGGTGAGCCAGCGGCCGTCGATCAGCTTTTTCAGCATGGCCTGGCCTTCCTCGAACACCTTGGTCGCCGCTTCGCCCACCACCTCGTCGGTGAGGATGGCGGGGAACGGGCCGGCCAGGTCCCAGGTCTGGAAGAACGGGCCCCAGTCGATGTATTTCGCGATCAGGGCCAGGTCGATATTGCGGAACTCGCGGCGGCCGATGAACTTTGGTTTGACCGGCGCGCAGGCGCCGTCGAACGACAGCTTCATGCGGTTGGCGCGCGCATCCTTGATCGACAGGATCGGCAGCGCCTTCTTGTTGGCGTGCTGTTCGCGGATGCGCTGGTAGTCGTCGGTGATCTCCTGGATGTACTGCTCGCGGCTCTCGGGCGTAAGCAGCGACTGCGCCACCGATACCGAACGCGATGCATCGGGCACGTACACCACGGGGCCTTCGTAGTTGTGGGCGATTTTCACGGCCGTGTGGGCGCGGCTGGTGGTGGCGCCGCCGATCAAGAGCGGAATTTTCAGCATGCGGAAGTGGTCGTCGCGCTGCATCTCTTTCGCCACGTACGCCATCTCTTCGAGCGACGGCGTGATCAGGCCGGACAGGCCGATGATGTCGGCGTTTTCCAGCTTGGCGCGCGCCAGGATTTCGGAGCAGGGCACCATCACGCCCATGTTCACGACCTCGAAGTTATTACATTGCAGGACCACGGTGACGATGTTCTTGCCGATGTCGTGGACGTCGCCCTTGACGGTTGCCATGACGATCTTGCCCTTCGGCTTGGCGACGATGCCGGTGCGCTTTTCCTCGGCCAGCTTTTCTTCCTCAATGTACGGAATCAGGTGGGCCACCGCCTGCTTCATCACGCGCGCGGACTTGACCACCTGCGGCAGGAACATCTTGCCCTGGCCGAACAGGTCGCCGACGATGTTCATGCCGTCCATCAGCGGGCCTTCGATCACGTGGATCGGGCGGCCGTTGGCAGCGAGTACCTGCTGGCGCATCTCTTCGGTGTCGTCGGTGATGAACTGGGTGATGCCGTGTACCAGCGCGTGCGCCAGGCGTTTTTCCACCGGCGCGTCGCGCCACTCGAGGTTTTGCGCATCCTGCTTGCCGGCGCCGGCTTTTAAAGTGCCGGCGATGTCGATCATGCGCTCGGTGGCGTCGTCGCGGCGATTGAGCACTACGTCTTCCACCCGTTCGCGCAGTTCGGCCGGCAGGTCGTCATAGACGCCCACCATGCCGGCGTTGACGATACCCATGGTCATGCCGGCCTTGATGGCGTGGTACAGGAACACGGTGTGGATCGCTTCGCGCGCCGGATCGTTGCCGCGGAACGAGAACGACACGTTCGACACGCCGCCCGAGATCTTCGCGTGCGGCAGGTTGTCCTTGATCCAGCGGGTAGCGTTGATGAAGTCCACCGCGTAGTTGTTGTGCTCTTCGATGCCGGTGGCAATGGCAAAGATGTTCGGATCAAAAATGATGTCTTCGGGCGGGAAGCCCACGCGGTCCACCAGCAGGCGGTAGGCGCGCTCGCAGATTTCGATCTTGCGCTCGAAGGTGTCGGCCTGGCCTTTCTCGTCGAACGCCATCACGATCACGGCGGCGCCGTAGGCCAGGCACAGCTTGGCCTGGCGGATGAATTCTTCTTCGCCTTCCTTCATCGAGATCGAGTTGACGATCGATTTGCCTTGCACGCATTTCAGACCCGCTTCGATCACCGACCATTTCGACGAGTCGATCATGATCGGCACGCGCGAGATATCGGGTTCGGACGCGATCAGGTTCAAAAAGCGCGTCATGGCGGCGAGCGAATCGAGCATCGCCTCGTCCATGTTGATGTCGATGACCTGGGCGCCGTTTTCCACCTGCTGGCGCGCGACCGACAGCGCTTCGTCGTACTGCTCGTTGAGGATCATGCGCGCGAACGCTTTCGAGCCGGTAACATTGGTGCGCTCGCCCACGTTGACGAACAGCGAATTCTCGTCGATCGTGAAGGGTTCGAGGCCCGACAGGCGCTGCGCCACCGGCACTTGCGGCACGGAGCGCGGCTCGGTCTTGGCCAGGATCTGGCCGATGGCGGCAATGTGGTCAGGCGTGGTGCCGCAGCAGCCGCCGGCGATGTTGATGAAGCCCGCTTCGGCAAACTCGCGCAGCAGCGCCGAGGTATCGGCCGGCAGCTCGTCGAAGCCGGTGTCGCTCATCGGGTTGGGCAGGCCGGCATTCGGGTAGATGCAGACAAACGTATCGGCGATCTGCGACAGCTCCTGGGCGTAAGGGCGCATCAGCGCCGCGCCCAGCGCGCAATTGAGGCCGATGGTGAGCGGGCGCGCATGGCGCACCGAGTTCCAGAAGGCCGGCACGGTCTGGCCGGACAGGATGCGGCCCGACGCATCGGTGACAGTCCCGGAGATCATCAGCGGCAGGCGTTCCTGGCCCGGATTCTCGTCGTAGAATTTTTCGATGGCGAACAGCGCGGCCTTGCAGTTGAGCGTATCGAAAATGGTTTCGACCAGCAGCACATCGACGCCTCCTTCGACCAGCGCGCGGGTTTGCTCGTGGTACGCAGCGACCAATTGGTCGAACGTGACGTTACGGGCGGCGGGGTCGTTCACATCCGGCGAGATCGATGCGGTTTTCGGCGTAGGACCCAAGGCGCCGGCCACGAAGCGCGGCTTGTCGGCGCTGCTGTACTTGTCGCACGCGGCGCGCGCCAGCTTGGCCGCCTGCAGGTTCATCTCGTAGGCCAGGTGGGCCATGTGATAGTCGTCCTGGGCGATCGTGGTGGCGCCGAAGGTATTGGTTTCGATCAGGTCGGCGCCGGCCGCCAGGTAGCGCTCGTGGATTTCCTGGATGATCTGCGGCTGCGTCAGCGTGAGCAGCTCGTTGTTCCCCTTGACGAACAGCTCGCGCGCGCCGCTGTCGGCCGGCGCGGCGAAGTCGATGAAGCGCCCTGCGGGTCCGCCACGGTACGCGGTTTCATCGAGCTTGTATTGCTGGATGATGGTGCCCATCGCGCCGTCGAGGATCATGATGCGGCGCGCGAGGATTTCGCGCAGCTGGGCATCGGCCTTGGACATGACGGGACGGAACACGGAGTTATTCATTTGATACCTTCAGAGGATGGGGCATGGACATCGCGGGTCTAAAATTATACGGCATTGCTGAATAAGCTTCAGCCGACCGCTGAGTTGGAACAACAATCTGCGGTTTTCCGGGAGTCCGAACTGGCTGGCCCGGCGCAGGTGGTGCTATGAAGTAACACCCGCCTGCCTTTATACTGGCAGCTCCCTCGTTTAAGGAATTTTTGATGACTATTTCGTCTTTACTCCGCCTGGCGGTCGCCACCGCCGCGCTTGGCCTGACCCTGCAGGCGCAGGCCGAGAGTTTCGCCTCGTCGGCGTCGAGCGCCGGTTCCGCGTCGAGCGGCAGTGTTTCGGACTCGCTCGGCGATTCGAGCAACAGCTCGAGCGGCGACAAGCGCAAGGTGGCCGACGGTAACTACCGCATCCTCGAGATCGGCATCACCCCTGACCGCGCCGACCGCACGCGCCTGACCCTGCAGCGCGAAGGCGAGGGCCAGCAGCGCGTGGTGCTCGATATGCCGCAATCGACGTTCACCCAGCAGAAGCTGGCTGCCGGCGATGCGCTGTATGCGCAGAACCGCGTCTACGGTATCGAGTTCGGCCGCATCGACAACCGCCAGCCGTTCTACCTGGTGCTGGCCGACGAGTGGTATGGCGAGCTGGCCTCGCGTCCGGTCACGCTGTAACGCCTTGAAGCGTTTTGCCACGCTGGCGCTGACCTGGCTGGCCTGGTTGACGGTTGCCGGCAGCGCCCACGCCGGCAGCTTATCAGGCAGTTCGGGCACCTCGCGCTTCTGCGACCGCTCGCAGGAACTGACGGCCGTCGAACAAAGCCGCCTGCTGCGCTTTGCCGGCGTGCTGCGCGAAGAACTGGCGGGGGCGCAAGAAGAGAGCGTGGCGCTGGTCAGCCGCTCCGGCCTCGATCTTTCCCGCTTCGGCATCCGCTATTCGCACGCGGCGCTGGCCTGGCGTTCCGACGTCGGCGTCTGGGCCGCGCGCCAGCTCTATTACGCCTGCGACGAACGCCGTCCGCGCATCTTCGACCAGGGCCTGGCCGGTTTCGTCATCGGCACCGACGACCCCCACCTCGGTTACATCAGCATCGTGCGCATGCCGCCGGAGGCGGTCCTGGCGCTGCGCCCGGCCTTGCTCGACGGCCCGCGCGTGGGCCATCTGCTGGCCGCACAGTACAGCGCCAACGCCTATGCCTTCAGTACGCGCTACCAGAATTGCAACCAGTGGGTGGTGGAGATGCTGGCCGCCGGCTGGGGCGACCTGGCCGACGATGACCGCTTGCGGGACCGGGCCCAGGACTGGCTGCGCGAGGCGCGGTACACGCCGGCGCCAGTGCCGGTCGATTCGTGGTGGCTGATGCAGGCCGGCCGTTTCGTCCCGCTGCTGCACCTGGACGACCATCCCGACCACGACCGCGCGGCGCGGCAGCTGGTGGTCAGCTTGCCAGCGGCGGTCGAGCGGTTTATCCGCGGCCGTTTTCCTGCCAGCGAGCGGGTGGAGCTGTGCCACGACGACAAAAAGGTGGTGGTGCGTCGCGGCTGGACGCCGATCGCCGACGGCTGTGTTCCCGAACCGGGCGACCGGGTGATATCGCTCATCGATTAAGAGCACCTGGCTGCGCAGGCGCTCAAGCTTCTTACACTTCGGAGACGACCTGGTCCAGCGGACGGCGCACTTTTTTGAGGCCGGCCAGCCAGTCGCCTTCGGCTTCGCGGTAGCCCAGCGGCAGGATCACCACGCTTTTCAGCTTGCGTTCGCCCAGGTTCAGGATTTCGTCCACGGCTTTCGGGTCGAAGCCTTCCATCGGCGTGCTGTCCACGCCGTCGAAGGCGGCAGCGACCATCGCCACGCCCAGCGCAATATAGACCTGGCGCGCGGCGGCTTCGGCATTCTGCGCGTCGGTACGGCCCGCAACAATGGCCTTTAGCTGCTTGCGATAGGCTTCCCAGCCTTCGTTGATGAAGCCGCGCTGCTCGTTGGTCATGTCGAACATCATGTCGATGCGTTCTTCGGTGATGTTGTCCCAGGCCGCGAACACCAGCAGGTGCGACGCTTCGCTCACGCCGGACTGGTTCCACGCCACAGCGCGGATCTTGGCGCGCAGGTCGGGGTTTTTCACGACCAGCACTTCGAACGGCTGCAAGCCGGAGGAGGTGGGCGCCAGGCGGATCGCTTCCAGGATGCGGTCGAGCTTGTCCTGCTCCAGGGCTTTGGCAGGATTGTATTTCTTGGTGGCGTAGCGCCAGTTCAGTTTGTCGATCAGGTCGGACATCAAGGGCTCCAGAAGAATTGTGGTTGTCCAGTTTAAGGCAACTTGCAAATCCGCGTACGAGCCCGCCTGAATCGCCTTCTCAAGCGAAGGTTTGTCCTTCGAGCGCGAAGCCCTTGATGAATTCCGCCGCCGGCAGGCGCTTGCCGCCCGGTTTTTGCAGCATGGTCAGGCGCAGCGCACCGCTGCCGCAAGCGACCACGATGCCATGGGCGTCGGCTGTCAGCACCTGGCCCGGATGGCCGGCGCCTTCGGTGACTTCGGCGCCCCACAGCTTGACGACCACGCCGCCCACGGAACCATGCGCGCCGGGGAACGGATTAAAAGCGCGGATCTTGCGATCGAGCTCGATGGCCGGCTGGCTGAAATCGAGCGCCGCTTCTTCCTTGCTGATCTTGGCCGCGTAGTTGACGCCTGCTTCCGGCTGCACCACGGCTTCCAGCTGGCCATGCTTCATCTGATTGAGCGCCTCGACGATCATCTTGCCGCCCAGGGCCGCCAGCTTGTCGTGCACCATGCCGGTGGTGTCGTGCGGGCCGATGGCGATTTTTTCGGTCAGCAGCATCGGGCCGGTGTCGAGGCCTTCTTCCATTTCCATGATGGTGATGCCGGTTTCAAGATCGCCAGCTTCGATGGCGCGGTGGATCGGCGCGGCGCCGCGCCAGCGCGGCAGCAGCGAGCCGTGGATGTTCAGGCAGGGCTTGATGTCGAGCGTGCTGACCGGCAGGATCAGGCCATAGGCGGCCACCACCATCACCTCGTACGGCGTGGACAGCAGGCGCTCGTGTGCAGCCAGGGCCTGCTCGGCGCGCACGGGGTCTTTGCTGTTGGTGCGCAGCGACAGCGGCTGCAGCACTTCCATGCCGTGCGCTACCGCGTACTGCTTGACGGCGGACGGTTGCAATTGCATGCCGCGGCCGGCGGGACGGTCGGGCTGGGTGAGCACCAGCGCGATCTCGAAGCCTGCTTCGTGCAGGGCTTGCAGGGCGACGGCGGCAAACTCCGGGGTGCCGGCAAAGACGATCTTCATCTGCTCTTTCTTGATTAGTAGCGACGGCCTTGGGCGCGCAGCGCCGCTTCGCGTTCCATGCCGCGTTCTTCCTTTTGCAGCTTGGCCTTGATGCGGTTGCGCTTGAGTGGCGACAGGTATTCGACGAAGACCTTGCCCTTCAGGTGATCCATTTCGTGCTGGATGCACACGGCCAGCAGGCCGTCGGCTTCCACTTCGAACGGCTGGCCCTTGACGTCGAAGGCGCGTACCTTGACCTTCGACGGACGCTCGACGCCGTCGTAGATGCCCGGCACCGACAGGCAGCCTTCGTCATACACTTGCTTGTCGTCGCTGGCCCACACGATTTCCGGGTTGATGTACGCGACCAGCGCGTTTTTCTCTTCGGTGATGTCGATCACGACCACCTGCTCGTGCACGTCCACCTGGGACGCGGCCAGGCCGACGCCGGGGGCGTCGTACATGGTCTCGGCCATGTCGGCCACCAGTTGCTCGAGGCGCGCATCGAAAACCGTGACCGGCTTGGCAACCTTGTGCAGGCGTGGATCGGGGTAACGCAGAATGTTCAGGATAGCCATATATTTAGTCAGTACGGTAAACGCGCAATTACGCCGGAGGCGGGCGCTGTTTTGCTTGCTAGTTCAGGGGTTTGTGGGCAGAATTTGATTCAATACGGGCAACGCTTGCTGCCGCATCGATTGGATCGCGAATGAAAAATTTTATCACAGTCGGCCCATGCTTAGCGGCAGCCCTGCTATTTAGCGCGGTCCCGGCCATGGCAGCCCCGGCCAGTTGCCAGTTCCGCACCGATGCACCCGACCGCCACGTGGTCGTGCGCGGCGATACCTTGTGGGATATCGCCGGCAAGTTTCTCCAGCAACCGTGGTGCTGGCCTACCGTGTGGGACATGAATCGCGACGAGATTGCCAACCCGCACTGGATTTACCCGGACCAGGTGATCTGGTTCGACCGCGCAGCCGGCCGGCTGCGGCTCGGTGACAACACTGACGCGCAAAATACGCCTGCGGTGCCCACCGAACGCCGCTCGCCAGCCGTGCGCAGCAGTGCCATTGGCGCCGCCGCCATCCCCTCGATTCCGCCCGGCGCGATCGAGCCGTTCCTGTCGCAGCCCCTGATCATTGAAAACGACGAACTGGCCCGCGCGCCGCGCATCGTCGCCACCGAAGACGGCCACGTTTTTATCGGCGAAGGCGACAAGGCTTATGTGCGTGGCGATCTGGGTGGCGCCACCACGTTCCAGGTGTATCGCCCGGGCCGGCCGTTGAAAGACCCGGACAGCGGCCAGGTGATCGCCCACGAAGCCTATTATTTGGGCACGGTGACGGTGCAACCGGCCGCGCCCGGCAGCGACGTGCACACGGCGCGCGTGACCAGCACCAAAGAGGAAATGGGCAAGGGCGACCAGTTGAAACCGCTGGCGCCGGTGCCCGCGCAAAACTACGCGCCGCACGCACCCGCCACGCGGATCGACGCGAAGGTGCTGGCCGTGCAAGGCGGCGTCACGTATGCCGGGCGGCACCAGGTGGTCAGCATTAATCGCGGCAAGCTTGACGGACTCGATATCGGCTCGGTGCTGCGCCTGTACCATGCGGGAAGAACTGTGCGCGACGCGACCGCCCCCACGGGCTGGTTCGGCCGCGAACAGCAGGTCAGGTTGCCCGACGAACAGGTGGGCAGCCTGTTTATCTTCCGCGTGTTCGGCCGCGTGTCTTACGGCCTGATCATGCAGGCGACAGCGCCCGTGGTCGTGGGCGACGCCGCCACCTCGCCGGAGTGAGAACCTATGTCAGCAGGGAGCAGGCAGCGGATTGCGATGGATTGGCATCGGGGCCAAGGCGCGAGGAAGAAGCGTGGCCTTCCATGCGATGACGAGCAACGCCGGCCCTGTTGGCGAGACGCGCAAGCAGCGCCTTGCTCGTTGCTGAGATAGGTTCTCGATTCTGCCGTGCAAGCCACGGAATCTTCTCTACTCCCCACGGCGTCCGCGCTGGCGGCTTGGCTGCGCCTGGAGCAAACCGGCGGCGTGGGCCTGATGACGGCACACGCGCTGCTCGAACGCTTCGGCACGCCGGAAGCGATTTTCCAGGCCGGGTATGACGCGCTGCGTGCCGTCGTCAAGTCCGCCAGGGCCCGCGCCCTGCTGGCGCCGCCGTCGGTCTATCTCGATCAGCAAGTGGACGCGGTGCAAGCCTGGCGCGCCCAGCCGGGCAACCTGCTGCTCACGTATGACCATCCCGAATATCCCGCGCTGCTGCGGCAGATTGCCGCCGCGCCGCTCATGCTGTATGTCAAGGGCAACCCGGCACTGCTGCACCGCCTGTCGGTGGCCATGGTGGGCTCGCGCAATGCCAGCCTGATGGGCATGCAGAACGCCGAGCGCATGGCGCGCGCGCTGTCGGAGGCGGGCGTGACCATCGTTTCCGGGCTGGCGCTGGGCATCGACGCTGCCGCCCACGCCGGCGGCCTGGCAGGCGCGGGCGGTACCGTGGCCGTGATCGGCACCGGCGCCGACCGCATCTATCCCGCCAGCAACGAGATGCTGGCCCGCCGTATCGCCGAGCAGGGCTGCATCGTCAGTGAATATGCGCTGGGCACGCCGCCCCTGCGTGACAACTTCCCAAGGCGTAATCGCGTGATCAGCGGCCTGGCGCGCGCGGTGCTGGTGGTGGAGGCGGCGGCCAGGTCCGGTTCGCTGATCACGGCGCGGCTGGCCGTCGCCCAGGACCGCGACGTGTATGCAATGCCGGGCTCGGTCCATGCAACCTTGTCGAAAGGTTGCCACCGGCTGATCCGCGACGGCGCCAAGCTGGTGGAGACGGCAGCTGACGTGTTGTCGGAATTGAATATGGGCGTTGATGCAGTGGCAACAGGGTCGCATTTTGACGACAGTTTTGTCGATCGCGTGCTGATCGCCATGGGCGACGAACCGATCCGCGCCGAGACCCTGGCTGTGCACTTGCAGCAATCCGCTGCCGAGCTGCAAGGGCAGTTGCTGGCGCTGGAGCTGGCCGGCCTGCTGGAAAGGTTGCCGGGCGGCTGGTTTCAACGGCTGCGTTCGTAAAATGTGTTGCACACGGTAAATGGGTCGCTACTTGTGTCCGATCTGTTTTAACTGATAGAGTAGAGCCATGTTCGACATCCTAGTTTATCTCTACGAGACGTATTACCGTCCCGATGCCTGCCCGGAACCGGAGGCATTGGCCAAGAAGCTGTCGGCTGTCGGTTTTGACGACGTCGAGATCTCCGAGGCGCTGGTATGGCTTAACGATCTCACGGCCATGGCCGGCGTCGAGCACTCGCTCACCGCCGCTTCCACCGGCATGCGGATTTACGTCGACGAAGAGCGCGATGTGCTGGGCACCGATGCAATCGGTTTCATCCAGTTCCTCGAATCGGCCAAGGTACTCACGCCGCTGCAGCGCGAAATCGTCATCGAGCGCGCGTTGTCGCTGGAAGAAGCGCCCGTGTCGCTGGGCCAGCTGAAGGTCATCGTGCTGATGTTGCTGTGGAGCCAGGGCAAGGAACCGGACGCGCTGATGTTCGATGACTTGTTTGGTGCCGATGACGACGCCCCCCCTCGTCTTCTCCACTAAGCAAACCCGCGTGTACCGTTAGCCGCCGCGCCGTCATACCCGCGCAGGCGGCTATCCAATTTTCACGCTATCATTCCGACAACACTGTCACGCCACCCCCTTGCCATCGACGACGCAAAAGTGCAGACTGCGGCGCGATCCATGTATGATGCGCATGCTAAACCACCCCAAGTGTTAAAAAACGAGATACCAAATATGAGCAAAACCCTCATCATCGCCGAGAAGCCATCTGTCGCGAACGACATCGCGAAGACGCTTGGCGGCTTTACCAAGCACGATGAGTACTTTGAATCCGACGAGTACGTGCTGTCCTCCGCCGTCGGTCACCTGCTGGAAATTGCTGTGCCGGAAGAGTACGACGTCAAGCGCGGCAAATGGAGCTTTGCCCACCTGCCGATGATCCCGCCATACTTCGCGCTCAATCCGATCGCCAAGACCGAATCGCGCCTCAAGGTACTGAACAAGCTGATCAAACGTAAAGACGTGTCCGCCCTGATCAACGCCTGCGATGCCGGGCGCGAAGGGGAGCTGATTTTCCGCCTGATCGCGCAAAACGCCAAGGCCAAGCAGCCTGTGAAACGCCTGTGGCTGCAATCGATGACGCCGGGCGCGATCCGCGACGGCTTCACCCAGCTGCGCAGCGACGAAGAAATGATGCCGCTGGCCGACGCCGCCCGCTGCCGCTCGGAAGCCGACTGGCTGATCGGCATCAACGGCACCCGCGCCATGACCGCGTTCAACTCGAAAGAGGGTGGTTTTTATCTGACCACCGTGGGCCGGGTGCAAACGCCGACCCTGTCGATCGTGGTCGAGCGTGAAGAGAAGATCAAGAAGTTCGTGCCGCGCGACTACTGGGAAGTGCGCGCCGAGTTCGTGTGCGCCGCCGGCGTGTACGAAGGCCGCTGGCTCGATACCAAGTTCAAGAAGGACGACAACGATCCGGAAAAACGTGCCGAGCGCCTGTGGAGCAAGGCTGCCGCCGATTCGATCGCGCTGGCTTGCCGTGGCAAGCAGGGCGTGGTCACCGAAGAAGCCAAGCCAACCACGTCGATGGCGCCGGCGCTGTTCGACCTGACCAGCCTGCAGCGCGAAGCGAACTCGCGTTTCGGCTTCTCGGCCAAGAACACCCTGGGCCTGGCCCAGGCGCTATACGAAAAGCACAAGGTACTGACTTATCCGCGTACCGACTCGCGCCACCTGCCAGAAGACTATATGGACACGGTCAAGCAGGCGCTCGAGACGGTCAAGGAAAATTCGAACTACCACCAGTTCGCCAAGCAGATCCTCGACAAGGGCTGGGTCAAGCCGAACAAGCGGATTTTCGACAACACCAAGATCTCGGATCACTTCGCGATCATCCCGACCACGATTGCGCCGAAAAACCTGTCCGAGCCGGAACAGAAGCTCTACGACCTGGTCACGCGCCGCTTCATGGCCGTGTTCTTCCCGGCTGCCGAGTTCCAGGTCACCACCCGTTACACCGAGGTGTCGGGCCACCAGTTCAAGACCGAAGGCAAGGTCATGACTAACCCCGGTTGGCTGGCGGTCTATGGCAAGGAAACCTCGGATGACGAAAAAGGTGACAAAGCCAACGGCAACAAGAACATCGTGCCGGTCGCCAAGGGCGAAAAAGTCCTGACCGACAAGGTCGATGCCAACGGCCTGGTCACCAAGCCGCCAGCGCGCTACACCGAGGCGACTTTGCTGTCGGCCATGGAAGGCGCGGGCAAGCTGGTGGAAGACGACGAGTTGCGCGATGCGATGGCCGGCAAGGGCCTGGGCACGCCAGCGACGCGGGCCGCCACCATCGAGGGCTTGATCAGCGAGAAATACCTGCTGCGCGAAGGCCGCGAACTGATGCCGACCGCCAAGGCGTTCCAGCTGATGACCTTGCTGCGCGGCCTCGGCGTAAACGAGCTGACCGCGCCGGAACTGACCGGCGAGTGGGAATACAAGCTGTCGCAAATGGAAAAGGGCAAGATTTCGCGCGATGAATTCATGCGTGAAATTTCCCAGATGACGCAGGTCATCGTCAAGCGCGCCAAGGAATACGACAACGACACCATCCCGGGCGAATATGCCACGCTGGTGACGCCGTGCCCGAACTGCAATAGCGTGGTCAAGGAAAACTACCGCCGCTTTGCCTGCACCAAGTGCGATTTCTCGATG
Organism: Duganella sp. Leaf61; assembly: GCF_001421905.1. Lineage (NCBI taxonomy): Bacteria > Pseudomonadati > Pseudomonadota > Betaproteobacteria > Burkholderiales > Oxalobacteraceae > Duganella > Duganella sp. Leaf61. The sequence continues at coordinate 781,015 of NZ_LMLM01000012.1, read as the reverse complement.
AGCAAAACGCCGGGCAGCCGCCAGTTCGAGATCCCCGAAGTGGAGCAATTGCTGCGCGACCGCACCATCGGCCCGCTGCAAGGCTTCCGCTCGAAGATGGGCCGGCCGTTTGCCGCCATCCTGCGCATCGTCCGCGATGAAGACATCAAGAACTTCAAGCTCGAGTTCGACTTCGGCCAGAACGACGATTCGGAAGATGCGGAACCGGTCGATTTCACCGGCCAGACTGCGCTCGGACCTTGCCCCAAGTGCAATGGCGGCGTGTACGAGATGGGCCTGGCCTATGTTTGCGAACAAACCGTGGCGAAACCGAAAGGTTGCGACTTCCGCAGCGGCCGCATCATCTTGCAACAGGAAATCCTGCCCGAGCAAATGGCCAAGCTGCTCAACGAAGGCAAGACCGATTTGCTGCCAGGCTTTGTCTCGCAGCGTACGCGTCGGCCGTTCAAGGCCTTCCTGGTAAAAGGCAAGGACGGCAAGATCAGCTTCGAGTTCGAAGAGCGCAAAGCCAAGGCCCCGGCCAAGGGCAAGGCCGCAGCGAAAGCTGAGCCGGAAGCTGAAGGCGGCGAGGAAGCGGCAGTCGCCAAGAAAGCCCCGGCCAAGAAGGCGCCTGCCAAGAAAGCCACCGCCACCAAGGCAACCGCTGTCAAGAAGCCGGCCGTCAAGAAGGCCGCACCTAAAAAAGCGGCAGCTGCTGCCGAATAAGCTGGTAGCGAGCCGGGCAAAAAATGATGGGCACCTGCGGGTGCCCTTTTTTCGTCCTGCGGTCATACCGCGGTCATTACTAGCAGTAATAATTGCTGTGCTACACTATCATTCTTAAATGCAATAATATGTTGCTTAATGCATTAATTGCACCAAATGGACCCGTGGTCCATCCTCTTTACCTTTCCCTCTGACTATGAAGAATCTGACTATCGGCACGCGCCTGGCGGGCGGCTTCGGCCTGGTTTTAGCCTTGATGACCCTGGTAACCTGGTTCGGCCTGAGCCATATGCATGGCGTGGCTGAAGCCACGCGCGACATGATGCAACAGCCACTGGCCAAGGAGCGCATGATCAGCGACTGGTATCGACTGATCTACACCAGCGTGCGCCGCACGTCGGCGATTGCCAAGAGCAGCGATCCGTCGCTGGGACAGTTCTTTGCCGAAGAAACCAGGGCGTCGGTGGCGGAAATCGAAGCGTTGCAGAAGAAGATCGTGCCGCTGCTCGATACCGCCGAGGAAAAGCGCCTGTTCGACGCCATGCAGGTCACCCGCAAAACCTACCTGGCCGAGCGCGACCAGATCATTGCGCTGAAAAAGGACGGCAAGGTGGAAGAGGCCGAACAAGTGCTGGTACAGCGCTTCATCCCGGTGGCGGCTACCTATCAGAACGCGCTGGCGTCGCTGCTGACCATGCAGCGCCACACCATCGACACGACGGCCGAAGCCATCGAAACCAGTTACCACTCCAGCCGCCGCTTCATGATCCTGTTTGGAGTCGGTGCGCTGGCGCTGGGCGCCGGGTTCGCATGGCGACTGACGCGCGGCATCACGGTGCCGCTGAGCCGGGCCGTGGACATTGCCGTCGCTGTCGCCAACAAGGACCTGACCAGCCGCATCGAGGTCGATAGCAGCGACGAGACCGGCCGCCTGCTGGCGGCATTGCGCACCATGAACGACGGCCTGGTGGGCATCGTCAACGAGGTGCGCAACGGTACCGAAAGCATCTCGTCGGCCTCGAGCCAGATTGCCGCCGGCAACCTCGACCTGTCGGCGCGCACCGAAGAGCAGGCCTCGAGCCTGGAACAGACTGCCGCGTCGATGGAAGAGCTGACCTCGACCGTGCGCCAGAACGCCGACAACGCGCGCCAGGCCAACCAGTTGGCGCTCACTGCGTCGGACGTGGCGCGCCGTGGCGGTGCGGTGGTGTCGGACGTGGTGGAGACGATGGAGGCCATCAACGGCTCGGCCCGCAAGATCGCCGACATCATTTCCGTGATCGATGGCATCGCCTTCCAGACCAACATCCTGGCGCTGAACGCTGCCGTGGAAGCGGCCCGCGCGGGCGAGCAGGGCCGTGGCTTTGCCGTGGTGGCCAGCGAAGTACGCACCCTGGCCCAGCGCAGCGCCACTGCCGCCCACGAAATCAAGGCCCTGATCGACGACTCGCTGGCCAAGGTCGATACCGGCAGCGCCCTGGTAACGCAAGCGGGCATGACCATGAGCGACGTGGTGGACAGCATCCAGCGCGTGACCGACATCATGGGAGAGATCAGCTCGGCCACGGTGGAACAAACCTCGGGCATCGAGCAGGTCAACCAGGCCGTGAGCCAGATGGACCAGGTCACCCAGCAGAACGCCGCACTGGTGGAAGAGGCCGCCGCCGCAGCCGCCGCCCTGCACGACCAGGCCGACGCCCTGACCACCGTCGTCCAGGTCTTCAAACTGCGTTAGTTCAAAGCTCGACGTTGATCATGTTGTCGTCGGGTTTGCGGTCGATCAGCTTGTTGTCAGGGTCGATGCCGGCCTTGGCGGGGCGGGCTTTGACGATGACCGTGTAGCGGTTGTCCTTCTGGTCGATCAGCTTGCGCTCGCGCAGCAGCGGCGCGCCGTTGTCGTCGTCCACGCCGATGTCGATATAGTCTTTCAACGGCACGTCGCGTTCCACGCCCTGGCCGCTCGAGCGCGACTTGGCGGCGCTCACCACCAGGTTGACCTCGTAGCGCCCGTCCGCCAGCTTGCGCGCGGTGCTGGCGACTGCGCGGTTGTCGTACAGGACGATGTGGTTGAACAGGTCATCGATCAGGTAGGCCTGGTCGGGCGTGACCACCTTGCGCAGGGCGTCGACCAGCACCGTCACGCCCGGGTAGGGGCCGTTGCTGCGGCCATGCTCGACCAGCAGTTGCTTGAGCACGGCGTTGATCTTGTCCTCGCCCACCAGGTCCTGCAGCTGGTACATCGCCAGGCTGCCCTTGCGGTAGTGGATATAGTCCTGGCCCTCGTTGTCGGCCAGCGGCATTTCTTTTTTGCGCTCCAACGCTCGGCCCACCAGGTACTGGTACAGGTCGTAATACAGGAAGCGCCGCATCTTCGCTTCGCCGTAGGCGCGCTTCATCACCATCAGCGCCGAATATTCGGCCAGGGTTTCCGACAGCACGCTGGCGCCGCGCACGTTGCCGCCAACTAACTGGTGGCCCCACCACTGGTGCGCCACTTCATGCGCGGTCACATAAAACGGGTAGTCGATATCCTTCGGATTGCTGTCGTTGACGCGGGCGATGAAGCCCAGCGATTCCGAATACGCGATCGTGTTCGGATACGCCTGCGCATACGTGGCATAGCGCGGAAATTCGACGATGCGCACCACCTTGTGCTGGTAAGGGCCGAAGTTGCGGGTGTAGTAGTCGAGCGACTGCTTGATGCCCCGGTTCATCCGTTCGAGGTTGGCCTCGTGGCCAGGGTGATAGTAAATCTCGATGCCGACGTCCTGCCACCAGTCGCGTTTTACCAGGTAGCGCGCCGACTGGAAGGCGTAGAAATTGAGCATCGGCTGCGCCACCCGGTAATGGTAGTAATGGCGCCCCTTGGCGCTCCACTCCTTGACCAGAGTACCTGGCGCCACCGCCACCTGGCTGTCGCTGGTGCTGACCACGGCATCGAAGGTGATGGCGTCGGCATCGTTGGCGGCGAAGTTGTTGGCCAGCCCGCCGGCGTCGTCGCGCGGCAGCATCCGTTCGCGCCCCGCCAGGCCGTGCTTGCGGCGGTCGCGGGCGTCGGCCAGTTCGTTCGAGGGCTGGTAGCCGATGTGCGGCAGCACGCCGTTGTTGAAGAAGGTGCCGTTGTTCACCACCGGCGTGTCCTGGCCCATGCCGAGGATGCCGCGCGGGATGAACTCCACGTCGAATTCGAGCGCCAGGCGCGCACCGGGCGCCAGCGGCGTGGCCAGCCTGTAACTGTAGAAGCCCAGGTTGGCATCCTGCACGCCGGGGCGCACCGCCTGGCTGAAGCGCGCGCGCCAGCCGGTGGCGGTGGGGTCCTGGTGGATGATGATGTCGGCCACCGGCTGCGCGGTCTTGTTCTGCAAGACGTAGCGGCCGTGCACGACCAGGCTGCGCGTCTCGGGCGTGATGGCGACATCAAGCTTGACGTCGGTGATGCGCGGCTGCGGCAGCACCGCGTACTGCTTGTAGCGGCGCTCGTAGTCGGCGCGGGCCACATCTTTTTGCCACGCCGACTGGTAGCGGTTGAGCACGTGGGTGTTATAGAACAGCACCGCGCCGGCGCCGGCAAACACCAGGGCGCCCGCCGCCATTGCCGTCAGTACCGGCAAGCTCAGGCGGCGGCGCGCCAGTTGCAGGCGCTGGCGCCAGCCGTCGTTGGTGCCGCGCGCCCAGAACAGCACCGCCAGCATCATCAGCACGATCGCCGCACCGGCCCAGTAGGCCTCGAACCAGCGCTCGCGCGGCAGGTAGTGACCGTAGCCGTTCATGGCCGAGTACACGAAACGCGGCATTTCGCCATACAGCAGCAGCGGGTCGCCCAGCCCCAGCGAGGAGATGGTCACCACCGTCACGTAGTACACGATCATGGCGAAGTACGCCAGGTAGCGCTGGTTGATCAGCACTTGCAGCGCGATCGCCAGCACGGCGCCCAGCGCATAGCCGGGAAGTTGCAGCAGGAACAGGTGGTACAGGTACAGCCCGGGTTCGAGCACAAAATAACCCTTGCCGATCTGGATCGCCATGCCGGTCAACATCACCACCAGCATCAAGAGCGCCTGCAGGCCGATCAGCGCGAACAGCTTGGCGAGCAGCGGCAGCCAGCCCGGCACCGGCAGCGCGTCGAGCATTTGCCCCATGTGCGCTTCGCGTTCGCGCCAGATCAGTTCGCCCGCGTAGAACGTGGTGATCACCATCATGAACAGGGCGAACGTCTCGGATACCGATTCGAGCACCAGGTACGTGGCAGGGTAGGTGCTGGTGCCGTACAGCGGCGCGAATTCCAGTCCGCTGGCCACCATCATCAGCACGCCGGCCAGCACCAGCACCAGGAAATAGATGTTCTTGATGGTTTCGCGCAGGTTCAGCCAGCTCATGCGTACCAGTAGCAGGCCCAGGCTGCGCGAGGCGAAGTCGGGCGCCTCTGCGGTATTGGTGGCGGCGGCAGTCAGCACGCGCGGCGCCTCGGCGCCGCCCTGGCGGCCGCTGTCGCTGGTGGCGATGAAGTGGAAGCGCCAGTAGCCGAGCAGCAGGCCCGCCAGCGCGAACGACGACCACAGCGCGCGGTTGATCAGGTACACGCCTTCGGGCCAGAACATGCGCGTGTTGCGCTCGACGATGGGCCAGTATTCGGTGAGACGGATCACGGCCGTGGTGCCGAACGGATCGATCAGCGCGGCCAGGGTCTTGAAGTCGAGATCGCGCGCCAGGCTCGGCGCGATGATGTAGCCGATCAGCATGACCACGCTGCTGATGTACACGGGCAGCATGCGCCGGGTGAGCGCGGCCAGGATGAAGAACACGGCGCCGAAAATGAAGATGTTCGGCAAAATCACCACCAGGTACGGCACCAGGTAACCGGGCGCTCCGGGCTGGCCCAGCCGTTCCGGATCGATGCCCGGCAGCAGGCTGCCTAGCCAGGTGCCGAGGATGATGCTGGTGAAGATCACCGCCAGGGTCAGGTAAGCGCCGAGGAAGCGGCCGAAGATGTACTGGTGCTTTTTGATCGGCGCGCTGAAGAAGAAGTGCTGCATGTCGTGCTCGAAGTCCTGCTGCACCGAGCGCCCCATCACGGCGGCAATCACGATCACCCCGAGCGAGCCGAGCGCGCTGACGGTAAACATCAGCGAGCGCGGCGAGTTGATGGCGGTGGCGCCGAAGGCGATGCTCGAGCCCTTGAAGTAACCGCCGGCAGCGGCCATCCACAGCAGGGTGAGCGCCAGGAAGCCGGCGAAATACACCCAGGTGGAGAGCAGCCTGAGGCGCTGGCGCGCTTCGAAGAGGGCGATGGCGAACATGATGCGGCCTTCAGTCGCAATTCGCGGCGGCGTGGTGGCGGCCGGCGATGGTGGCGAAATACACGTCTTCCAGGTCGCCCAGCGCTTCTTCGAAGCCGTCGCCGGGATCGGTCTCGCTGTACACGTGGATCAGGGTGCGGCCCGACAGCAGGCGCGAGGAAATGACCGGATGGCGGATCTGGAACGAGGGCAGGTCGCGCTTGTCGATGAAACGGGCCCAGATCTTGTCGCTGACGTCGTGGATCAGTTCCTGGGTGGGGCCGCACAGCAGCAGGTGGCCCTGGTTGATGATGGCCATGTTGGCGCACAGGTCGGCCACGTCGCTGACGATGTGGGTGGATAAAATCACGGTCTTGTCGTCGCCGATGTCGGACAGCAGGTTGTGGAAGCGCACCCGCTCCTGCGGATCGAGCCCGGCCGTGGGTTCATCGACGATGATCAGCTTGGGGTCGCCCAGCAGCGCCTGGGCGATGCCGAAACGCTGGCGCATGCCGCCCGAAAAACCGCCGAGGCGCTGGTGCCGCACCTCGAACAAATTGGTTTGTTGCAGCAGGCCATCGACCACCTCGCGCCGGCGGTTGCGATTCGACAACCCCTTGAGCATGGCGAAGTGGTCGAGCATCTCGTACGCGGTCACTTTCGGGTACAGGCCGAAATCCTGCGGCAGGTAGCCGAGCACGCGGCGCACCGCGTCTTTTTCGTCGAGCACGTCGATATCGTCAAGGAACACCGAGCCGGCATCGCACTCCTGCAAGGTGGCCAGGGTACGCATCAGCGTCGATTTGCCGGCGCCGTTCGGGCCGAGCAAGCCGAACATCCCGGCCGGGATGGTGAGCGAAATATTGTCCAGCGCCACCACGCCATTGGCGTAGGTCTTGGACAAGTTGCTGATGCGTAATTCCATGTTGAGTCCCCGATTCTGCCTGCGCATGGACCATGTTTCTACAAGGCCATACACTTTTCACATGATGGCATTGTATTGAATTTGTTCCATACTTGGGGGGCGCTTGCGACAGGCGGCCGAAACCGCCGGCCAGACTGCGCAAACCGCCCACCAAAACGCGGGCAAATCAAGGATTAATTGCGGAACAGCACTTGTTCGCGGTTGAACCACCAGCGGCACATGGCCAGCAGCAGCCCGGACGTGACCGTGGACGAGAGCATAATGGCCGACAACATGCGGTATTCCATGGTGCCCTTGACCAGTTCCTTCATGGCCAGCGCCACGTTGGTCAGCGGCACCATGGCCCAGCCCCAGTTCATTTCCACGCCGGGCAGCAGCGCCACCATGGTGGGCAGGATGATGACGATGATCAGCGGCGAGATCATGCCGGCCGCCTCCTTGTAGCTCTTGGCGTAAATCGAGATCGCCAGCAGGATGGCGGCAAAGATGGCTGCCGTGGGCACCAGCATCAGCGCCAGCAGCGCCAGGTCGAGCATGTTAATCGAACGCACCACCTGGGCCAGGTCGCCGCTGAACAAGTGGCCGCCAAAGGTGAGCACCGCGCCCAGGCTGGCAATCATCAATAGCGCCGAGGTCAGCCCTACCGTAAAGAGCATCAGGAACTTGGCCAGCACGATGGCCGTGCGCGAGACTGGCGCGAGCAGCAACGTTTCCAGCGTGCCACGTTCCTTTTCACCGGCGCCGGTGTCGATGGCCGGGTACATGGCGGCCAGCAGGCACACCATCAGCAGCAAGTACGGCACCATGCCGCCCATCATCGCGCCCATTTGCTCGCGCTTGTTGGCGGTGGAACGGTCGAGCAGGGCGACCGGATCGAGCACGTAGCGCTGCTGCGGCGCGGAGAGGCCCATGTCGGCCAGCGCCTGCTGGCGCAAGGCATTGTTTTCGACGGCCAGCACCGCTATCACCCGCTTACGGGTGACGTCGATGGTGGCGGCGCTGTTGTAATGCAGCTCGATTTGCGATTGTTCGCGGCGCGCCAGGGTATTTTGCGCCGCTGCCGGGATCACCAGCGCGAACTTGATCCGTTCGTCGGCAATCGCGGCGCGGATGTCGGCAGGCGCGGCCAGCGCCACCCGCTTGAAGCTCGGTTCGGCAGCGAAGCGCTGCGCCAGCGCGGGCGCGTGCTCCTGGCCGAAGATCGCGTACGCCATCTCCGCTTCGCGCGCCTGCCTGAACATTGACGACGACAGCATGCCGAAGGCGGCAAAGATCAGCGGCATGGCAAACACCGGGATGACGATGGTAAAAATGAACGTCTTGCGGTCGCGTATCAGTTCCAGCAATTCTTTCAGGTAGATGGTCCACATGGTCTAGCCTCCGCGATGGATGACGCCGACAAAGGCGTCGTACAGGTCGGCGCTGCCGCCCAGGTGGCGCAGCGCGTCCACGGTGCCGTGGAAAGCGGTCACACCGTGGTTGACGATGCACACGCGGTCGCACACTTTTTCCACCTCGTGCAGGTGGTGGGTGGAAAAGATCAGCGGCACCCGCAGCGCCTTGTAGCTGGCGATAAAGTCGAGCAGGATCTTGGCCGACATCACGTCCAGGCCGGTGGTGGGTTCGTCGAGGATGACGATTTGCGGCTCGTGCACCACGGTGCGGGCGATCGCGCATTTCTGCTTCATGCCGGTGGAGAGCTGATCGGCGCGCTTGTTGCCGTACTCGTTCATGTCCAGCAACGTAAACAGTTCGTCGCAGCGGCGTTTCAGATGATCGGGGCGCATGCCGTGCAGCTTGCCGAAGTACTCGACGTTTTCGCGCGCGGTCAGGCGACCGTACAGGCCGGTGCTGCCGGACAGGAAGCCGATATACTGGCGCGCCACCAGCGGATCGCGCAACAGGTCGACGCCGTTGGCGTGGATGCTGCCGGCGTCCGGCGTCAGCGCGGTGGAGAGCAGGCGCAGCGTGGTGGTCTTGCCGGCGCCGTTGGGACCAAGCAAACCCAGCACTTCGCCGGGAGCGCAACTGAAGGACACATCGCGCACCGCGTGGAACCAGCCGTCGTGTTCGCGCACATCGCGCGCGGAGGCCGGCGCGGCGCCACGCTTGGGCAGGCGAAAACGCTTCGCCAAGCCTTTCACCTCGATCATAAAGTTGTCCTTTTTTTAAAATGTGCCCAAGAGTAACATGAGAAAAAACATTCGTCCAAGCCACACTTTGTTACTTGGCGCGCTACAAATCGCCCCCGGTGCTTGCTATAGTGATTACAAAGAGAGGCGCTCATGTTGACTCCCCAAATCAAAGACAAAATGTTGGCGGTCATGCAGGCCGGCGTGGACCGCAGCGAAGCGACGGGATTTTTTCGCACCGCGCTCGGGCTGTTCTACCTGTCGAGCCTGATGACCAAGGAGACCCTGGATTTCAAGCAGATCGACCGCGACTACAACCGTTTCATCTATCACGCAATCGGCAAGGGCCACACCATCACCAGCGTCCTGCAATACATGAGCGGGGAAAAAGTGGTGCGGGTGGTGGAATCGAAGCGCTTTCTCAAATCGTTCGGCGAACTGTGCACCGAAGTGCCGGTGGAAAGCATTCCGTTTTTGCTGGGACTGAACCTGGGCGTGGCCAAGGACATTTCGAAGATCGACGTGCGCGGCCCGGTGGCCGACTACATCGAACGCCAGCGGCAGCTGCGCGAAGAGGCGGATTCGTAACCGGCGTCTTATAATGGCGCTTTCAACAAGCGAGTTGACCATGGCTGCCCATTTCCACAATCCCCTCGACCGTTTTATCTCCGGCGCCGACAAGGCCCTGCGCGTGATCGCTGGCGTTGCCTCGGCTTCGCGACCGACCCCGGGCCAGTTCGCGCCTGATGCCGAGCTCAGCGAAGAAGAACGCCGCCACGCCGCCGGCCTGATGCGGGTGAATCACGTGGGGGAAGTGTGCGCCCAGGCGCTGTACAACTCGCAGGCGCGCTTTGCCCGCACCGAGCAAATCCGCCAGCAGTTCGAGCACTCGAGCCGCGAGGAAGAAGACCACCTGGCCTGGACCGCGCAACGCCTGGGCGAACTCGGTTCGCATACCAGCGTGCTCAATCCGCTGTTCTACGCCGGTTCGTATGCGCTGGGCACGGTAGCAGCCTTGCTGGGCGACCCGAAAAGCCTGGGATTTGTGGTGGAAACCGAACGCCAGGTGGAAGCCCACCTGCAAAGCCACCTGGAAAAACTGCCGCCGCAGGACATCAAATCGCGCGCGATCGTGGATCAAATGCGGCTCGATGAAATCGAACACGGCGCGGCCGCGCAGGCACTGGGCGCGGCGCAGATGCCGGCGCCGGTGAAAGCCGTCATGGCAGTCATGGGCAAGGTGATGACCACGACTGCGTATCGTGTCTGATCGCGTCTAAATAATAACTAAGCGACCTCTACTATTTCAAACGAGTGGGTGATCTCGGCGGTCTTGCCGATCATGATCGATGCCGAGCAGTACTTGTCGTGCGACAGCGAGATCGCCCGTTCCACCGCTTCCGGTTTCAGGCCCTTGCCGGTCACCGTGAAGTGGAAGTTGATCTTGGTGAACACCTTCGGATCGGTCTCGGCGCGGTCCGCCTTGAGCGTGCATTCGCAGCCGCGAATGTCGGCGCGGCCTTTTTTCAGGATCAGCACCACGTCATAGGCGGTGCAGCCACCGGTACCCAGCAACACCATTTCCATCGGCCGTGGCGCCAGATTGTTGCCGCCGCCCTCGGGCGCGCCATCCATGTTGACCAGGTGGCCCGAACCGGTCTGGGCCAGGAAACTCATGCCCGACGGGCCATTCCAGCTGACTTTGCATTCCATCGCATTCTCCAAGTTATGTAGCCTTATTGTAATGGCCCGCGCCCAGCCTGTGTTTTCAGGGCCTGCAAGCCACAGCGGGGTTGACGCAGCCGGTCGTTGCCGCTTATACTTGTCGGCTTTCCGTTCGCTCAGGAAAGTAAATAAGAAGGCCGAGTCCGCTGAAACCATGGCGGAACCACCATTTGAGCGTGTTTTAATATTTAGGAAGTCAACATGAAAACTTTTTCCGCTAAGGGCCATGAAGTCCAGCGTGATTGGTTCGTGATTGACGCGACGGACAAAGTCCTCGGACGTGTTGCCAGCGAAGTGGCACTCCGACTGCGCGGCAAACACAAGCCAGAATTTACTCCTCACGTCGATACCGGCGATTACATCGTCATCATCAACGCAGGCAAACTGCGCGTGACCGGCACCAAAGCAACCGAGAAGACCTACTACCGTCACTCGGGCTACCCAGGTGGCATCTACGAGACCAACTTCCTGAAAATGCAACAGCGTTTCCCAGGTCGCGCTCTGGAAAAAGCCGTCAAGGGCATGCTGCCAAAAGGCCCACTGGGCTACGCCATGATCAAGAAGCTGAAAGTGTACGCCGAAGGTTCGCACCCGCACGCTGCCCAGCAACCTAAAGCACTCGAAATCTAAGGAACTGACATGATCGGTAACTACAATTACGGCACCGGCCGTCGCAAGAGTGCAGTAGCTCGTGTGTTCATCAAAGTTGGCACTGGCCAAATCATCGTTAACGGCAAGCCAGCTGCTGAGTACTTCTCGCGCGAAACCGGCCTGATGGTTATTCGTCAACCACTGGAACTGACCGGCAACGTTGAGCGTTTTGACATCAAAGTCAACGTGCACGGCGGCGGCGAGTCGGGTCAAGCAGGTGCTGTGCGTCACGGCATCACCCGCGCCCTGATCGACTACGATGCAGCGCTGAAACCGGATCTGGCCAAAGCCGGCTTCGTGACCCGCGATGCACGTGAAGTTGAGCGTAAAAAAGTTGGTCTGCGCAAAGCACGTCGCGCAAAACAATTCTCGAAGCGTTAATTTTTCGCTTCCGGCAGGCGGGCTTGTCCCGCGTGCCGTACAAAAAGCCGCCGGCCTTGTGTCGGGCGGCTTTTTTGCTATCTGGCTACTGTCATGCGGCTGTAGTAGTTGCCTGATAAAATGGCACTCGAATATTTCTCCACGCATCACTACTCAAGGATTAGAACATGATCAAAGTTGGCATCGTCGGCGGCACCGGATACACCGGAGTGGAATTGCTGCGACTGTTGGCAGTCCACCCTGACGTGCAGTTGACGGCCATTACGTCGCGCAAGGAAGATGGCTTGCCGGTTGCCGATATGTTCCCTTCGCTGCGCGGCAGCGTGGACATCGCTTTCTCGTCGCCGGACAAGGCCGACCTGACCCAGTGCGACGTGGTGTTTTTCGCCACCCCGCACGGCGTGGCCATGGCCCAGGCGCCGGCGCTGCTCGCAGCCGGCGTCAAGGTCATCGACCTGGCGGCAGACTTCCGCATCAAGGACAAGGCGGTCTTTGAAAAATGGTACAAGATCGAGCACACCTGCCCGGAACTGCTGGAAGAAGCCGCCTATGGCCTGGCCGAACTGAACCGCGCAGCGATCCAGGGTGCGCGCCTGGTCGCCAATCCTGGCTGCTACCCGACCACCATGCAGCTTGGCTACTACCCGCTGCTCAAGGCCGGCCTGATCGATGCCGGCGGCCTGATTGCCGACTGCAAGTCGGGCGTGTCCGGCGCCGGCCGCAAGGCAGAAATCGGCACCTTGTTCTCCGAGTCGAGCGACAACTTCAAGGCCTACGGCGTGGCTGGCCACCGCCACACACCGGAAACCTCGGCCCAGCTGCAAAAATTCACCGAAGACAAAGTGTCTCTGATCTTCACGCCGCACTTGGTACCGATGATCCGCGGCATGCACTCCACGCTGTACGGTCGCCTGACCAAAGACGTCACCAACGAGGAACTGCAGGCACTGTTCGAAGAGCAGTACAAGGACAGCCCGTTCGTCGACGTGATGCCGTTCGGCTCGCATCCTGAAACCCGTTCCACCCGCGGCTCGAACATGCTGCGCCTGGCGCTGCACCGTCCCGACAACGGCAATACCGTGATCGTGCTGGTGGTGCAGGACAACCTGGTCAAGGGCGCATCCGGCCAGGCTGTGCAGTGCATGAACCTGATGTTCGGCCTGGAAGAGACGACCGGACTGAAACAAATCGCGCTGTTGCCTTGATTTGTTGGGTTCCGTCGCCAAATCTGACGTTGACGGAGCAGGAAAGTCAGGGTAGGTCTATAATGGCCGCTAAATGCTTAACTCGTAGGAGTCTCAAATGAATGCTGTTGCTGAAAGCCTGGACGTGATGCCAGCTCCTATCGTGTTTACCGATAGCGCTGCCGAAAAAGTCGCCCAACTGATCGAGGAAGAGGGCAATCCCGACCTGAAATTGCGCGTGTTCGTGCAGGGTGGCGGTTGCTCCGGCTTCCAGTACGGTTTCACGTTCGATGAAATCGTCAACGAAGACGACACCACCATGGTCAAGAACGGCGTCGAGCTGTTGATCGATTCGATGAGCTACCAGTACCTGGTCGGCGCGGAAATCGACTACAAGGACGACCTCGAAGGCGCCCAGTTCGTGATCAAGAACCCGTCGGCCACCTCGACCTGCGGTTGCGGTTCGTCGTTCTCGGTGTAAGTTTCGGACATACACGCGGCGCCCCGGCGCCATGTAAAAAGGCGGTACAACTTCGGTTGTGCCGCCTTTTTTTATGTGCCAACGTTTAAACGTCAGCGCGGATATAACGCGCCCAGCACCCGCTCGCCTGCCGCGCCCGTAACGGCCGGCAGATTGCCCGCCAGCCGCTCGGTGAAGCGGTAACCGAGCCAGGCAAATGCCAGCGCCTCCACCCGGTTCGGCGCCACGCCCAGAGCCTGGGTGGACGCCACCATCACCTGCTTGCCCAGCGCCGCCCCGAGTTCGCTCATCAGCACGCTGTTGTAGGCGCCGCCGCCACATACATACACGGCGTCCGCGCCGCTGCCGTGGGCCTGGATGGCCTGGGCCAGCGACAAGGCCGTAAAGCGGGTGAGCGTGGCTTGCACGTCTGCGGGCGCAGCCTCGCGGTACACGGCCAGGCGCGCGTCGAGCCAGTCCAGGTGGAACAGGTCGCGGCCCGTGCTTTTCGGTGGCGGCAGGGCCAGGTATGGTTCGCGCAGCAGTTCCTCCAGCAACTCCGGCAGCACCGCGCCGCTGGCGGCCCAGGCGCCGTCGGCGTCATACTCCTTGTCCTGGTGGCGGGCGATCCAGGCGTCCATCAGTACGTTGCCGGGACCGGTATCGAAGCCGGTGACCGCGCCATCGCCGCCCAGTACGCTGATATTGGCGATACCGCCGATATTGGCCACCACCCGGGTGCTGCCGGCCTTGCCGAACAGCGCCTGGTGGAAGGCGGGCACCAGCGGCGCACCCTGGCCGCCGGCGGCCACGTCGCGGCTGCGGAAGTCGGCAATCACGTCGATGCCGCACAACTCGGCCAGCAGGGCAGGGTGGTTGACCTGGCGCGTAAAGCCCAGTTCGGGGCGGTGGCGGATGGTCTGGCCATGCACGGCCACCACAGTGATATCTGCGGCGGCGAGACCGGCATCGGCCAGCAGGGCCGCCACGCAGTCGGCATAGTGCCGCGCCAGTTGAATCGCCGCAGCCGCTTCGCGCTCGATCTCGTTGTCGCCGGGCGCCTGCAGCGCCATCAGTTCGGCGCGCAGCGCGGCCGGAAAGGCGATGTAGGCGGCGCCACTCGTGGTGATCTCGGCGCCGGAAAAGTCCGCCAATGCGCCATCAACACCGTCGAGGCTGGTGCCCGACATCAAACCGATATACAGAGCCATGTCGCGTCCTTGCGTCATTCGTTGGGAAAAATGTATTTTGCCTGAGCTTGCGTGTGCTGTCGCACGGAAGCGGACGCCGTGGCGGCGCATGATGATAAAAAAACAGGCCGATGCGGCGGCCTGTTTTCTAGAATGAAGATGTACAACGCGGAAGAATTACTTGGCAGCCATGCGGGTGTTGCCACCGTTGAAGCCCGACTGGCCCGATTGCAGCAGGGCGATGCGGTGCGTCATGTCCGAAGCGTAGACCTTGAAACGCGACATTTCTGCGGCGGTCAGGGGAGCCTGGGCTTGCACGTTCATCTTGTTCGGATCACGGGCTTCGCCGCCAACACGGAATTCATAGTGCAGGTGGGCGCCGGTGGACCAGCCAGTGTTGCCCACGTAGCCGATGATGTCGCCCTGGCTCACTTTGCCGCCCTTTTTGATGCCCGAACCGAAACGGCTCATGTGGGCATAGGCGGTGCTGTAGTTGTTCCAGTGCTTGATGGTGACCAGGTTGCCGTAACCATTCTGGGTACCGGCGAACTCGATGGTGCCATCGCCTGCGGCGCGGATCGGGGTGCCGATAGGCGCCGGAAAATCGATGCCCTTGTGCGCTTTCCACTGGCCCGATACCGGGTGCACGCGCATCGAGAAGCCCGACGAAATGCGGGTGAACTCCACCGGCGACTTCAGGAATGCTTTCTTCAGCGACTTGCCGTCAAAGCTATAGTAGCCGCCACCTTGCTTGCTTTGCGGATCTTCGTACCAGACCGACTGGTACGTCGTACCACGGTTGGTGAACTCGCCAGCCAGGATGCGGCCTGCCTTGACGAATTCACCATCTTGCCAGAAGGTTTCGTACACCACATTAAAACGGTCGCCACGTTTCACATCGCCGCGGAAGTCGATGTTGGTGGAGAACATTTCAATGATTTGCTTGACGATTGCGTCAGGCAATTTGGCGCCATCCTTGTCGGAATCGGTTGCCGCGTACAGGTTGCTCGAAATGGTGCGCGCGTGCATTTCAACGCGGCGTTCCAGCTTCGCAGCTTCTTCCTGTGCAACAAAACTGTCGCCCTTGCGGGTGACCGTGATGTTTTTCACTGGCATGTCCTTGCCATCGACCACCGTCGCCCGCAGCCATTGCAGATTGCCGATTTCATCGGTTTGCGCTTGAACGCGCTTGCCGGTTTTCAGCTGCATGACGCCTTTGGCGATCTTGTCCTTCTTGATGAAGGACTCGGCGTCGTTATCGTCCACGCCGAGGCGGGTCAACAGCGTTGCCAGCGTATCGCCGGAGCGTACGCGTTCTTCATGGACGAACTGTTCGGTGGAGGATTGCTGCTCGAGTGCGGAGATTTGCTTGCCGAGATCCGGCATGGCAACGGCTTCCTGAATCGATGTCACTGGCAAATCCGACGCGTCGGGAGCGAGTGGCGCCACTGCGGCAGCGCCAAAAGCACATACTGTGAGGGCAAAGGCCGAAGCGGAGATGATGCGCTTCTTCGGCGTGGAACCGACCAGTTTATATAAGCGTGAGCTCGTGAATTTATGTATTTGGTTCATGCAATCAGTTAGAATTTACCGCTTGAACTATTCAGGAACGTTTATTTTCTTCTAATTCTAATCGTTGTTCGTTTTCGTAGAGCAAGATTGATGGGATCACGGATTATAACAAACTCCTGGCAACTGCTACCTTTTTCTGAAAAAAAACCTCTCAAAAGTTATGACTACCTCTTCCTCGACGCCGCCGGTTCCCTCGAAAGCTCTGCCATTGAGCGACAATGTACAGGAGGCACTCGCGATCACCAAGCGCGGTGTCGACGAGTTGCTGATCGAAAGCGAGTTCGCCCAGAAGCTGGCCCGTTCCGAGCAGTCGGGTGTGCCGCTGCGCATCAAGCTGGGCCTCGATCCGACCGCGCCCGACCTGCACCTGGGCCACACCGTGGTGCTCAACAAGATGCGCCAGTTGCAAGACCTGGGCCACCAGGTGATCTTCCTGATCGGCGACTTCACCTCGATGATCGGCGATCCGTCCGGCCGCAACGCCACCCGTCCGCCACTGACCAAGGAACAGGTCGAGCAAAACGCCATGACCTACTTCAAGCAGGCTTCGCTGGTGCTCGATGCTGCCAGGACCGAAATCCGCTACAACTCCGAGTGGTGCGACCCGCTGGGCGCGCGCGGCCTGATCCAGCTGGCCTCGCGCTACACGGTGGCGCGCATGATGGAGCGCGACGATTTCACCAAGCGTTTCAAGAGTGGGACACCGATTGCGGTCCACGAGTTCCTTTATCCTTTGATGCAGGGTTACGATTCGGTCGCGCTCAAGGCCGACCTCGAGCTGGGTGGCACCGACCAGAAATTCAACCTGCTGGTGGGCCGCGAACTGCAAAAAGACTACGCGCAAGAGCCGCAATGCATTTTGACCATGCCGCTGCTCGAAGGTTTGGACGGCGTGGAAAAAATGTCGAAGTCCAAGAACAACTACATCGGCATCACCGAGCCGGGCAATACCATGTTCGCCAAGATCATGAGCGTGTCCGACGAGATGATGTGGAAATACTATGATTTGCTGTCGTTCCGCTCGATCGCCGACATCGCCGCCCTGAAAGCGACAGTCGCCGGCGGCGCCAACCCGCGCGATGCCAAGGTGGCAATCGCCCAGGAAATCGTCGCCCGTTTCCACTCGCAGGCCGCTGCCGAGGAAGCGTTGAACGACTTCGTCAACCGCTCCAAGGGCGGCATTCCGGACGACGTGCCCGAAGTCGCGCTCACCGGCGCGCCGCTGGGCCTGCCGCAACTGCTCAAGCAGGCCGGCCTGTGCCCTTCGACGTCGGAAGCGATGCGCATGGTCGATCAAGGCGGCGTACGCCTCGACGGTACCGTGCTCAGCGACAAATCGTTAAAAGTTGAAGCCGGCACCTTCGTGCTACAAGTAGGCAAGCGCAAGTTCGCCCGCGTCATGCTCACCGCATGATCGCGCTGTTGCAACGGGTGTCCAGCGCGAGCGTGGTGGTCGATGGCGCCACCATCGGCGCCATCGATGCCGGCCTGATGGTGCTGGTCTGCGCCGAGCGCGGCGACACTGAAAAGGAGGCCGACACCTTGCTGGCCAAGCTGCTCGGCTACCGCGTGTTCGGCGACGATGCCGGCAAGATGAACCGCAGCGTCGCCGACGTTGGCGGCGGTTTGCTGCTGGTGCCGCAATTTACGCTGGCCGCTGACACCCGTTCGGGCACGCGACCGTCGTTTACGCCCGCCGCCGCGCCGGCCGATGGCTTGCGCCTGTTTTCCCACTTCGTGGGCCAGGCCAGGCTCAAGCACCCGGTGGTGCAGACCGGCCAGTTCGGCGCCGACATGAAAGTGACGCTCACCAACGACGGGCCGGTGACGTTCTGGTTGCAAGTATCGGCGAAACCGAGTCCCACATAAAGGAAGCAGCAATGAAGCTGGTGAGTGACAGTGTGCGTAACGGCCGCCCCTTGCCGGCCGAATATGCCTTTGGGATGCTGGACCAGGGCGGCAAGGTGGTGCTATCTGGCAACCGCAACCCGCACCTGGCTTGGTCCGACGTGCCGGCCGGCGCCGAATCGCTGGTGTTGCTGTGCATCGACGGCGATGCGCCGGTCGATGCCAAACACGCCAACCGCGTCGATGTGTCGCTGTCCGCGCTTGAGCCACGCGGCGATTTTTTCCACTGGAGCCTGGTCGATATTCCCGTGTCGCGTCGCGAACTGCCGGCCGGCGCGTTGTCGAACGCTGTCACGCCGCATGGCAAGCCGGGGCCCGAGATCATCGTGGGCGACCTGGCGCTGCGCCAGGGACTCAACGATTACACCGGCTGGTTCGCGCACGACGCAGCCATGGCTGGCAACTACTACGGCTACGACGGTCCGTGCCCGCCGTGGAACGACGAGCGCGTGCATCACTACATTTTTCGCCTGTACGCGCTCGACGTGCCGCGCCTGGAACTGGCCGCGCGGTTTACGTGTGCCGATGTATTAAATGCCATCCACGGCCACATCATCGATGAAGCGCAACTGATCGCCACCTACACCCTCAATCCCGCCCTGGCGCCTAAAGCTGCACGGGGCAAACCGAAGACTGCATGAACACTACCAAGATTGTACTGATCCGTCATGGCGAAACGGCGTGGAACGCCGTGCGCCGCCTGCAAGGCCATATCGACATTCCGCTCAACCTCGAAGGCGAGCGCCAGGCGCGCGCCCTGGCCGAGGCGCTGGCAGGGGAGGGGCTGGACCTGGTCGTTTCGAGCGACCTGCAACGGGCGCTGCAAACGGCGCAGGCGGTGGCGGTGCACTATGACCACGCCACCGTGCACACCGACGCCGCCTTGCGCGAGCGCGGCTATGGCGCGTTCGAAGGCATGTTGTACACCGAGATCGAGCAGCAATATCCGCAGGATTTCGTGCTGTGGCAGGCGCGCGATATCGACGCCGTGATGCCGGCAGGTGATCGCGTGGCCGAAAGCTTCCGCCAGTTTTATGCGCGCGCGATTGGCGCCATCGGCCGCTGGGCCGAGCAACATCCGGGCAAGACGATTGCCATCGTGGCCCACGGCGGCGTGCTCGAATGTGCGTACCGCGAGGCGGTCGGCATGCAGCTCGACAGCCCGCGTGACTTCCAGGTCAAGAATGCCAGTATCAACCGGTTTCATTATGCCGAGGGCAAGCTGGTGCTCGACAGCTGGGGCGAGGTAGCGCACCTGGCTATAGCCCTGGACGACATCATCTGAACAAAGTCAAGCGCATACCCTTGCCGATTTAATAAAAAAATAGTGCTTATTAAATGAGCAGTCCTTGGGGTAAAATAGAAGGTTCCTCCTTTCCCACCAGGTAACGTCTGTGCAAAACGGTCCCCGAATCGGCCCCCACCTGCTGCGTAACAACGTATTTGTCGCTCCCATGGCGGGTGTGACCGATCGGCCGTTCCGCCAGCTGTGCAAACAGCTGGGGGCTGGCTACGCGGTATCCGAGATGGCGGCGTCCAATCCGCGCCTGTGGGCGACCGAAAAAAGCTCGCGCCGCACCGACCACACGGGCGAAATGGAACCGAAAGCCGTGCAAATCGCTGGCGCCGATCCGCAAGACCTGGCCGACTGCGCGCGCTTCAATGTCGAGCGTGGCGCCCAGATCATCGATATCAACATGGGTTGCCCGGTGAAAAAGGTCTGCAACAGCTGGTGCGGTTCGGCCCTGCTGCAAAACGTGCCGCTGGTGCGTGAGATTCTCGCTGCCGTGGTCGGCGCGGTGGATGTGCCGGTCACGCTGAAATTCCGTACCGGCTGGAACCGCGAGAACAAGAACGCGCTGGCGATTGCCCGCATCGCGGAAGACGCCGGTATTGCCATGCTCACCCTGCATGGCCGCACCCGCGCCGACGGCTATACGGGCGACGCCGAGTACGACACCATTGCTGCCGTCAAGCAATCGGTGCTGATCCCTGTGGTCGCCAACGGCGACATCACCACGCCCGAAAAAGCCAAATTCGTACTCGATTACACGGGCGCGGACGCGGTAATGGTGGGGCGCGCGGCGCAGGGCCGGCCGTGGATCTTCCGCGAGATCGACCATTTCCTGCAAACCGGCACCCACCTGCCGGCGCCGTATGTTGCCGAGGTACGTGCGCTGATGGACGAACACCTGCGCGCCCACTACGGTTTCTACGGCGACTATCTGGGCGTGCGCACCGCACGCAAGCACATCGGCTGGTACGTGCGCGACCTGCCCGGGGGCGAGGCATTCCGGCAACGGATGAACCTGCTGGAATGCACCGAGGCGCAGCTCGAAGCGGTGGACCAGTTCTTTGAATCGCAGCGACAGTGGGGCGAGCGGTTACAATACCGCCTCTCCGAAGATTTGCAAGCCGCATAGCCTGTCGTGATCAGCGAGCCGCAAGCCAGCAAGCACTAAAAAAGTCATATCAAAAGGGTAAGCGCCCGGGCCACAAGCCTGGTAATGATTTACCAGCGTCAACAGATTATTGAGAACGTACAAAATGAGCAAAGAAAGTATCCAGGAAGTAGTGCAGAAAAGCCTTGAAGACTACTTCAACGACCTGGGCGAGCAGCAGGCGTCGAATATCTACGACATGGTCGTGCTGACCGTCGAGAAGCCGATACTGGAAGTGGTCATGACGCGCGCGGACGGCAACCAGTCGCACGCGGCACAGATGCTGGGCATCAACCGCAATACTTTGCGCAAGAAATTGCAAGAGCACGGCCTGCTGTAACGGCCTGCGTTTTCCGGCGTGGACGGCTGGGGATCGGCCGTTGTGCCGATTGTTTCTCCTCATTCAAACCACCTAGTTAAACGACTTAGCCTTCAGCCATGATTAAATCAGCTCTCATCTCCGTTTCCGACAAAACCGGTGTGCTGGACTTCGCCCGCGCGTTGTCCGCCATGGGCGTCAAGCTCCTGTCCACCGGCGGCACCGCCAAAATGCTGGCCGACAACGGCTTGGCCGTGACCGAAGTGGCCGACTACACCGGCTTCCCGGAAATGCTCGATGGCCGCGTCAAGACCCTGCACCCGAAAGTGCACGGTGGCATCCTGGCCCGCCGCGATTTCCCCGAGCACATGGCCAAGCTGGCCGAGCACGACATTCCGACCATCGACATGGTGGTGGTCAACCTGTACCCGTTCCAGGCAACTGTCGCCAAGGAAGACTGCTCGCTCGACGACGCCATCGAAAACATCGACATCGGCGGCCCGGCCATGCTGCGCTCGTCGGCCAAGAACCACAAGGACGTGCTCGTGATCTGCGATCCAGCCGACTACGGCGTGGTGCTGGCGGAAATGAAAGCCACCGATAACACCCCAGGTTTCGTCAGCTACGAAACCCGCTTCCGCCTGGCCACCAAGGTGTATGCCCACACGGCCCAGTACGACGGCGCCATCGCCAACTACCTGACCAGCCTGGGCCCGGACCGCGCCCATGGCACCCGTGGCGCGTATCCGAAGAACCTGAACGTCGCGTTTGAAAAAGTGCAGGACATGCGCTACGGCGAGAACCCGCACCAGTCGGCCGCGTTCTACCGCGATGTCGTGAGCACCCCGGGCGCGCTGGCCAACTATCGCCAGCTACAAGGCAAGGAACTGTCGTTCAACAACATTGCCGACGCCGATGCGGCGTGGGAATGCGTGAAAAGCATGGGCGGCTTCGACCAGAGCGCCGCGTGCGTGATCGTCAAGCACGCCAATCCGTGCGGCGTGGCCCTGGGCGCCGACGCTGCCGACGCCTACAAGCGCGCGCTGCAAACCGATCCGACCTCGGCATTCGGCGGCATCATCGCCTTCAACGTGGAAGTCGATGCGGCGGCTGCCGTGGAACTGGCCAAGCTGTTCGTCGAAGTGCTGATCGCGCCAGTGTTTACCGCTGAAGCCAAGCAGATCCTGTCGGCCAAGCAGAACGTGCGCCTGCTGGAAATTCCTTTGGGGGATGGCGTCAATGCCATGGACTTCAAGCGCGTCGGTGGCGGCTTGCTGGTGCAGTCGGCCGACTCGAAAAACGTGCTGGTCGGCGACCTGAAAGTGGTCTCGAAACTGCAACCGACGCCGCAGCAATTGCAAGACCTGATGTTTGCCTGGCGCGTGGCCAAGTATGTCAAATCGAACGCCATCGTCTTCTGCGGCAACAACATGACCCTGGGCGTGGGCGCCGGCCAGATGAGCCGCATCGACTCGGCCCGCATCGCCTCGATCAAGGCGCAAAACGCCGGACTGTCGCTGGCTGGTTCGGTCGTGGCGTCGGACGCGTTCTTCCCGTTCCGTGACGGCCTCGACGTGGTGGTCGATGCGGGCGCAACCTGCGTGATCCATCCCGGTGGTTCGATGCGTGACCAGGAGGTGATCGATGCGGCTGACGAGCGCGGCGTAGTAATGGTTTATACGGGCGTTCGCCATTTCCGTCATTAATCATTAATCTTTAGCGACAGTTTGATCTTTCATCCCCGCTTTTGCGGGGATGATCATTTTTAGCCATAGTACAATCCCGGCATGATTATTCTCGGCATCGACCCCGGCCTGCGCACTACCGGCTTTGGCGTCATCCACAAGCAGGGCGCCAAGCTGCGCTACATTGCTTCCGGCACCATCAAGAGCGGCGAGGGCAACTTGCCTACCCGCCTCAAGGTGATCCTGGACGGCGTGGCTGAAGTCGCGCGCATTTACCAGCCCGAGTGCTCGGCCATCGAGCAGGTGTTCGTCAACGTCAATCCGCAATCTACTTTGCTGCTGGGCCAGGCCCGTGGCGCGGCGATTTGCGCGCTGGTGTCGGCCAACCTGGCGGTGGCCGAATATTCGCCTACCCAGATCAAGCAGGCAGTCGTCGGCACCGGCCGTGCCGTCAAATCGCAGGTGCAGGACATGGTGGCGCGGCTGCTGTCGCTGCCAGGCCTGCCAGGCACCGACGCCGCCGACGCGCTCGGCATCGCCATCTGCCACGCCCACAGCCGCGACACGCTGACCCTGATCGCCAGCGCCGGCATCAAGACCACCACCGCCGGCGCCACTGCGCTGGGCGGTCCGCTGGCCGGTCTGCGCATGAAGCGCGGCCGCCTGGTCGGCTAATTTATCCCCATTCACAAGGTGTACACACGATGATCGGTCGTCTCTCCGGTATTTTGCTTGAAAAAAATCCGCCGCAATTGCTGGTCGATTGCGGCGGCGTCGGCTACGAAGTCGATGTTTCGATGAGCACGTTCTACAACCTGCCCAACGTGGGCGAGAAGGTGGTGCTGTTTACCCACCAGGCCATCCGCGAGGACGCCCATTTGCTGTTCGGCTTTGGCCATGCCGACGAGCGCGCCGTGTTCCGCTTGCTGATCAAGATCAGCGGCGTCGGCGCGCGCACCGCGCTGTCGATCCTGTCCGGCATGTCGATCGCCGACCTGGCGCAGGCGGTGACGCTGCAGGAATCGGGCCGCCTGATCAAGGTACCCGGCATCGGCAAGAAAACTGCCGAACGCCTGCTGCTCGAATTGAAAGGCAAGCTGGGCCCGGACCTGGGCTCGGCCGGTTCGCCATCGGTCCCCGACTCGCAATCGGACATCCTCAACGCGCTGCTGGCGCTGGGCTACTCCGACAAGGAAGCGCTGCTGGCGCTCAAGACCGTCCCGGCCGGCGCCGGCGTGTCGGACGGCATCAAGCAGGCGTTGAAGGCGTTATCCAAGGGGTGATGTACTGGCTGGGCGGTTTGCGCAAACTAGCCTACACTGTGCATTGGCAGGCCGGGCATCCGCCTGTTTTGCAAGCATTTCGCACCAATTCACCACGACCAAGTAACGCATGAGCATCCAGACCGACAGCTTCACCGAACAGCGCATTATCGACGCAGCGCCCACGTCGCCCAACGAAGAGGCCATCGAACGGGCCTTGCGTCCCAAGCTTCTCGATGAATATGTCGGGCAGTCCAAGATCCGCGACCAGCTCGAGATTTTTATTGCCGCCGCGCGCAACCGCAGCGAGGCGCTTGACCACACTTTGCTGTTCGGCCCGCCTGGCCTCGGTAAAACCACGCTGGCCAACATCATCGCCCGCGAGATGGGCGTCAACCTGCGCCAGACGTCGGGCCCGGTGCTCGAGCGTCCGGGCGACCTGGCCGCGATTCTGACCAACCTCGAAGCAAACGATGTACTGTTTATCGACGAGATCCACCGCCTGTCGCCGGTGGTCGAGGAAATCCTGTACCCGGCGCTCGAAGACTACCAGATCGATATCATGATCGGCGAGGGCCCGGCTGCGCGCTCGGTCAAGCTCGACCTGCAACCGTTTACCCTGGTCGGCGCCACCACCCGCGCCGGCATGCTGACCAATCCGCTGCGCGACCGCTTCGGCATCGTCGCCCGCCTCGAGTTTTATAACACCGAGGAACTGACCAGGATCGTCACCCGCAGCGCCGCGCTGCTCAAGGCCAATATCCACCCCGACGGCGCCGTGGAAATCGCCCGCCGCGCGCGCGGCACGCCGCGTATTGCCAATCGCCTGCTGCGCCGCGTGCGCGACTACGCGGAAGTGAAAAGCAATGGCGATATCACCAAGGCCACGGCCGATGCCGCGCTGGTCATGCTCGATGTCGATACCGTCGGCTTCGACGTGATGGACCGCAAGCTGCTCGAAGCGGTGCTGTTCAAGTTCGGCGGCGGCCCGGTGGGTATCGGCAACCTGGCGGCAGCCATCGGCGAAGCGGCCGACACCATCGAAGACGTGCTCGAACCCTACCTGATCCAGCAAGGCTTTTTGCAGCGCACGCCGCGCGGCCGCGTGGCCACGCCGGCCGCCTACCGCCACTTCGGTGTCACGCCCCCGCGCACCAGCCCCAACGGCGAACTGTGGGCGGACCTGTGATGCAGATCTGGGTCGATGCCGATGCCTGTCCGGCTGTCGTAAAAGATATCCTGTACCGCGTGGCCGACCGCATGCAACTGCAGGTCACGCTGGTAGCCAACCAGTTGCTGCGGGTGCCGCCGTCGCGCTTCATCCGGTCGGTGCAAGTGCCGTCCGGCGCCGACGTGGCCGACCAGGAAATCGTGCGCCTGCTGGCACCGGGCGACCTGGTGGTAACGGGCGACATTCCGCTGGCGTCCGACGTATTGAAGAAGGGCGGCTTTGCGCTCAACCCGCGCGGCGAGTTCTACACCAACGATAACATCGCCCAGATGCTGACCATGCGCGCATTCATGGACGAGCTGCGCGGCAGCGGGGTCGATACCGGCGGCCCGGCCGCCTTCAGCCAGAGCGACCGCCAGAGCTTTGCCAACAGCCTGGACCGGCACTTGCGCAAGCATGCGACGCCGCCGGCTTAGTCCGGTTTAGTCCGGCTTTTTCGCCATCACCATGGTCGGCACAAAGCGCGTCAGATAGATCGTCACACCAGAGCCGATCACCACCAGCAGCACTTGCAACGCCGGCAAATGCTGCAGGCGCCACATCGAATACCCCATTGAGCACCACATGAAGATCAGCACCCAGACCTTGGCGCGCAGCGGCATGCCGTGGCCGTTTTCGTAGTCGCGCAGGTACTTGCCGAACACGCGGTTGGTTTGCAGCCAGTTGTGCATGCGCGAGGAGCCGCGCGCGAAGCAGGCCGAGGCGAGCAGCAGGAACGGCGTGGTGGGCAGCAGCGGCAGGAAGATGCCCAGCACGCCGAGCGCCACGGCGATCCACCCCATCAGGATCAGGAATATTTTCATCGTCGCAATCGTAGCATCTGTATCACTTACTTGGCGAAAACGTGTATATTGATCAGCGCGATGTTAGCGCTAACTAGATCAAAATCACGGAGATAACCATGCGAAAAATCCTGCTGGCCGTGCTGGCCATCGCCGCCCTGCTGCTGGCCGCGCCCGGTCGCGCTGACAACCAGTACAAGATTCTGGTGTTTGCCATGCCGGGCAAATACCACTACGAATACATCCCGATCGCCCGCGACAGCCTGGAGAAGCTGGGCAAGCTGCATGCATTCGAGGTGGTGTACACGCACCGGCCCGAGGCATTCGACGGCGATCTGAAACAGTACGCCACCATCATGTTCCTCAACACCCCGGGCGAGGAACTGAACGAAGCGCGCCGTAAAAAGTTCGAGGACTATATGCGCGGCGGCGGCAACGCCATGCTGGTGCACCGCTCGCTGATCATTCCGCCCAACACCTGGCCGTGGTTTGAAAAGCTGATTGGCCGCCGGGTGGGCAACCACCCGATGCTGCAAACCGGCGTGGCGTACGTGGTCGATAAAAAATTCCCGGCCACGTTCGGCATTCCCGACCGCTGGATCTGGAGCGACGAATGGTACATCTTCGACAATCCCCACAACGTCGCGATCCACCCGGTGCTGAACGTCGATGAAAGCACCTACGACCCGACCAAAATCTGGCCCGGCCAGACCACGCAAGGCATGGGCCGTGACCACCCGGTGGCGTGGTATCACCAGGTGGAAAAGGGGCGGGTGTTCGTTACGTCGCTGGGCCACAACGGCGAAATGTACCGCGACCCGCAATACCTGGCGCACCTGATGGGCGGCATCTACTGGACGGCCACCGGCAAGGGCATACAGCAGTAGGCGTGGCGCACGCGCATCGCTATCGTGCGTTGAACGCATCGTTTCCCTGAGCGATATGAAAAAGCCGGCATCACGCCGGCTGGTTGTCGTTGCAGGCAGTTGAATCAGTCCTGCCGTACCCAGGTTTGCGAGCGGCCCAGCATGGGCGTGCCGATGTAGCCGCGTACGCTGAGCTTTTTGCCGCCGTCGATCAGGTGCATCTTGCTCTTGTAGGTTTTGCCCTTGGCCGGGTCGAGGATTTCGCCGCCCGTGTATTCGTCGCCGTCTTTCTTCAGGCCGGTGAGGATGACCATGCCGGTGATCGGCTGGTCCTTCCTGGCGCCTTCGCATTTCACGCACAGCGGATTCTGGTCTTCGCCAGCATCGCGGTACAGTTTTTCGATCTGGCCTTGCAAGGTGCCGTTGGTGTCGGTGATGCGGATTAGCGCCTTGGGCTTGTTGGTCTCGTCGTCGATGTTTTGCCACAGGCCCACCGGCGACGCCAGGTCGGCGGCGTGGGCAAGCGGGGCGGCAAAAGCGAGCAGGGCGGTGGCAGCGGCAGCCGTGGCGGCAAGCAGTTTCATGATCGGTCTCCAATGGTTGTTGTGGGACCATTATACGAACTGTCCCGCGCTACGGCGCACCGATACGCCTGGATTAGAGGACGGTGTCCAAAACCGCGCACCGGTCCGCTGCGGGATTAGCGCTTGACGTGACGACCGAGAAAATCGCGCATCAGGGCGCCAATGGCGGCGCTGTCCTCTTCCAGCGCGAAGTGCCCCGTGTCGAGCAGGTGCAGTTCGGCTTTCGGCAAATCGCGCAGGTACGGATGGGCGCCGGCCGGCGGGAAGATCTTGTCGTTTTTGCCCCAGGCGATCAGCATCGGCGGTTGATGTTTGCGGAAATACGCCTGCCAGGCCGGATAGTGCGGCGGATTGGTGCCGTAGCTGTGCAGCAGTTCTAGCTGGATGGCGCCGTTACCGGGACGATCGAGGTAGGCCTGGTCCACGGTCCACGCGTCGGGACTGACCCGTTGCGGGTTGCGCGCGCCTTCCAGGTATTGCCACTTGGTCGCTTCCAGCGCCACCAGCGGCCGCAGCTTGGCGGCGTTGGCTTCGCTCTTGTCGGCCCAGTACGCCTTGATCGGCGCCCAGAATGCGTTGTCGAGTCCTTCGTCGTACGCATTGCCGTTCTGGACCACGATGGCGGTCACGCGCTCGGGATGGGCGGCGGCCAGGCGGTAGCCGACCGGCGCGCCATAATCCTGCACGTACAACGCGTAGCGGTTCACGCCCACTGCCGTGGTGAACTTGTCGATGGTGGCGGCCAGGTTATCGAAGCTGTAGGTGTAGCTGGACATCGAGGGCATGTCGCTCTGGCCGTAGCCGGGATAGTCGGGCGCGATCACGTGGTACTTGTCGGCCAGCAGCGGGATCAGGTTGCGGAACATTTGCGACGACGTGGGGAAACCGTGCAGCAGCAACAGGGTAGGCGCATTTTTCGGTCCCGCTTCGCGGTAGAAAATATTGACACCATCGACCTTGACGGTGCGGTAGCTGACGGCAGCGGTGTTGGCGACATTGGCGGCGTCCTGCGCGATTGGAGCGGCGGCAGGGGCGGCAGGTGCCAATTGAGTCAACAGGGCCAGGCTCAGTGCATTGGCGCTGCGGGCAAGAAGGCGGGAGGCAGACATGGCGATTTCCTTTCGAATGGTGGCCGCCGGGTAGCGGTGATGCCATTCTAGGCACTCAAGCATAATAGAAAAACAATGCCAGCCTCAATTCATCGTTTCGCCAGCCGCAACGATGCTGGTGTTCACGTACGGATGCGCGCGCAGGTGGGCCACCAGCAGGTCGATGAAGTACCGCACCTTCGCTGAGCCGAACTTGCCCTCGCGGTGCACCACGTGCACCGGCCACGGGGTTTCCTCGTGCTCGGCCAGGAGGATGCGCAGGCGGCCGGCAGCAACGTCGTCGGCCACCTGGTAGGACAGCAGGCGGCAGATACCGAGCCCGGCGACGGCTGCGGTGATGGCTGCATCATTGCTGGTGACCGTCAGGCGCGCGTGCAGGCGTACCGTGGTCTGGTCGTCCTGCGCGCCGAACTTCCACTCCACGCGCGGCGACATGTGATTGGCGGAGATGATGGTGTGGTGTGACAGGTCGGCCGGGTTGGCGGGCACGCCGTGGCGGTCGAGATAGGCGGGCGCCGCGCACAGCACGCGCCGCACCTGGCCCACGCGCGCCGCCTTCAGGCCGGAGTCGGGCAGGTGGCCGATGCGCACAGCCACGTCGATGCCTTCATCGACCAGGTTGACCACGCGGTCGAGGAACCAGGCGGACACGTCCACCTCGGGATACGTGTCGAGGAATTGCACGATGCCCGGCATCACGAACAATTTGCCGAACAGTACCGGCGCCGTCACCGACAGGTTGCCCCGGGGCGCTGCGTTGATGCCGGCGGCAGCCTGGTTGGCTTCCTCGAGGCTGGCCAGGATGGTGCGGCTGTCGTCGAGATAGCGCTGGCCTGCCTCGGTCAGGCGCACGTGGCGCGTGGTGCGCTGCAGGAGCTTGACGCCCAACAGTTCCTCGAGCGCGGCAATGGCGCGGGTAATTGCCGCCGGCGACAGGTCCAGGCGCCGCGCCGCCCTGGCAAAGCTGGCTTCCTCGCCCGTGGCAACAAAAACATTCATCAGGTGAAACTGGTCCATTCTTTCTCCAGGCGAAATGGTGATTGTCGCAGCGCGGCTATTCTCGCGTGGCCCATTATTTCGCACAATGACAACATCAGCAATCGATCGGGAGACAGACCATGGACGACCCTACTTTTCATGCCGGCGAGTTGGCCGTGCAGCAACGCGCCGGGCAGCGCCATATTGCCGAGCAGCGCACCGGGATGGTCTCTGCGACCGTGATGGCCGGCGCGCGGCCGTTCATTGCCGGCCAGTTCATGGTCGTGCTGGCCAGCGCGGACAGCGCCGGACGGATATGGTCGTCGGTGCTGTTCGGCCAACCGGGCTTTGCCCACGCGGACGGCGACGCCGTGCTGCTCGAGGCGCCGGCTGCCGCGCGCGATGCCGCCGATCCGCTGTGGGCCAACCTGGCCGTGGGCGGGCAACTGGGCATGCTGTTCATCGACCTCGGCAAGCGCCGCCGCTACCGCGTCAACGGCGTGGTCCGCCATCTCAACGGGCGCCATGTCGAGGTTGAAGTGCGGCAAGCGTATCCGAACTGCCCGCAGTACATCCAGCGCCGCCAGCTGCGCCAGCGCAGCCAGCCAGGTGCGCGCGTGTTGCCGCAGCAGACCGCCCGTGGTACCACGCTGAGCGGCGCCGTGGCAGAAATTGTACGCCAGGCCGATACCGTGTTCATCGCCAGCCACCACGCCGACAGCGGCGCCGATGCCTCGCACCGGGGCGGCAACCGGGGCTTTGTGCAACTGCTGGACGACAGCACCTTGCGCATCCCCGACTACCACGGCAACAGCATGTTCAACACGCTGGGCAACTTCGCGGTCGATCCACATGCCGGACTGATCATTCCCGACTTCGAGCAGGGCCGCCTGCTGCAACTGACGGGCACCGTCACGCTGCAATGGCACGAGCTTGCCCCTGGCCATCTCGAAGGCGACACCGGGCGTGCGCTCGATTTCAAGGTGGAACAATGGCTGCTGCGCGACATGCCGCTGGCGCTGGAATGGGAATACCTCGACGCATCGCCATTCAATCCAGTCATTGTACAAAAAGTCTAAAACAAGATAATATGTTTGGATGAAAAAAACTTCCGAACACCAGAACCTGCTGGCTCAGCTCCAGCAGGTGGCCGAAGGCCTGGGCAAGACGCTGGCGCCTTTTTGCGAAGTGGTGCTGCATGACCTGACCGAGCCCGAGCACGCCATTCTGGCGATCCATAACAACCTGTCCGGGCGCAGCGTGGGCGAGCCGGCTACCGAACTGGGGCTGGCGCGCGCGGCCGATCCCGACTTCGACCAGGTGATCGCCAACTACCCCAATACCTTCCCGGACGGCCGCCTGGCCAAGAGCACATCGGTCGGCATCAAGGACAGCGATGGCCGCTACGTGGCGGCGCTGTGCCTGAATGTCGATCTCACCGTGTTCCGCAGCCTCAACACCATGCTGACCCAGTTCGGCAGCGTGGACACGGCCGCCGCCGTCAACGATACCCTGCAGCCCACCGGCGCCGACGCCATCCGCCTGCGCATCGACGACTTTGCCGCCCGCCACGGCACCACGCCCCGCGCGCTCAAGGCCGACGAGCGCCGCGCGCTGATGCGCGAGCTCAAGGACAGCGGCCTGTCCGACGTGCGGCGCGCGATGGATATCGTTGCCGCCTACCTCAACGTCTCCCGTGCCACCGTCTACAACGACGCCCGTTAATCAAGGAAACCATCATGACCGATCAAACTCTGCCCACCTATGCCGATGTGGTTGCCGCATCGGAACGCATTGCCGGCGTTGCCCACCGTACGCCGGTAATGACTTCGCGCACCGCCAACAGCGAGCTGGGCGCCGAAGTGTTTTTCAAGTGTGAAAATCTGCAGCGCATGGGCGCGTTCAAGTTTCGCGGCGCGTATAACGCGCTGGCCAAGTTCGATGCCGGGCAGCGCCGTGCCGGTGTCGTGGCTTTCTCGTCCGGCAACCATGCGCAGGGCATTGCCTTGTCGGCGCAGCTGACCGGCATCCCGGCCACGATCGTCATGCCGCACGATGCGCCGCCATCGAAAATCGCCGCCACCCGTGGCTATGGCGCGGAAGTGGTGCTGTACGACCGCTATACGCAAGACCGCGAACAGATCGGCCGCGACCTGGCGCAGCAGCGTGGCCTCACGCTCATTCCGCCGTACGACCACGCCGACGTGATCGCCGGCCAGGGCACGGCTGCCAAGGAATTGTTCGAGGAAGTGGGCCCGCTCGACACGTTGTTCGTGTGCCTCGGCGGCGGCGGGTTGCTGAGCGGTTCGGCGCTGTCCACGCGCGCCTTGTCGCCGGCCACCAAACTGTACGGTGTGGAGCCGGAAGCGGGCAATGACGGCCAGCAATCGTTCCGCAGTGGCAGCATCGTTCACATCGACACCCCGAAGACGATCGCCGACGGCGCCCAGACCCAGCACCTGGGCAACCTGACGTTCCCCATCATCCGCCGCGATGTCGACGATATTGTGACCGTGAGCGATGAGCAGTTGCGCGCGGAAATGCGTTTCTTTGCCGCGCGCATGAAGCTCGTGGTGGAACCGACCGGCTGCCTGGGCCTGGCTGCCGCGCGCGCCATGAAAGAGCAGCTGCAAGGCCAGCGCGTGGGCATCATCATCAGCGGCGGCAATGTCGATGTGACGCGCTACGCCGAGCTGCTGGCTGAATAATTAAAGAACGATACGGTGTCAGGCGCTGTAGAGCGCTAATTGCTCGGTGTCCACCAGCACCAGGACGGCATCGAAGACTTGCTGCAAGGTGAACTGCGCGCCTTGCAGCGTTGCTGCCAGTTCGCCGATGGTGCGCGGCTGCTGGTCGGCCATCAGTGTCAATACTGAGGCTTGTACCAGCGTGTGCATCGCCTGCTGTGCTGGCTGTTGTCCAACCTCATCTATCGCTCCATGGTTCGCTGCATGGGTTGCTCCATGTATCGCCCCACGCGGCGGGGCTGCGGTGGCGGAATGAAAAGGTTCCTGCTGCGTGGCCAGCACCACGGACGGACGTTGCTTCGCCTCGATCGTTTGCAGCGGCGACAGCGGCCGCGCGCCCTTGACCCAGTAATCGCTGCGGAAACTGCGGTTGACCATGAGGTCGCGCACGCTTTCGGCAAACACCGGATCGGTCAGCTCTGCCAGCAGCGCCTGCTGCTGCCCGGTCAGGTGATGGTCGGCGTTGTGGTCGAGATACTCGACCGGGCAGGCAAAGCTCAGCTTGGCTTCGCCGAGGAGGTCGGCCATGTTGGCAAAGCTGAGTGGTTGCCAGTGGCTGAAATAGTCGCGCGCCAGCGCTGGTTTCGGTTCGCCGCGTAATGACCGCAGACGTTCGGCCACGTGCGGGTAGGTGCTGAAATAGACTGGACTGGTATCGAGCAAACTGTCGGAGAAGTCCAGCACCTGGTCGATCATGTCAGTGTCGATGTCGGTGTCGACGTCGTCAGCGTCGTTGGCGGTCTTGTCGGGGGCGTTGGCGCCGGACGTGCCCAGGCGGCTGGCCGTTTGCGCAAGCAGGCTGCGCAACGGCGCCAGCGGCGCCCAGCCGGGCTGGCAGTGGTAACTGACGGTGAATACGCCGCCCACCCTGAGCTTGCGCCGCACGAAGTCGACAACCACGGCCTGCACGCCAGACGACAGGCAGGACCACGGTTGATGCAGGACGATGATGTCGAAGTCGGGCAGATCGCCGCGCGCGCAAAACGCCGCCATCGACCGGTCCAGCGGCGACGCTCTCTGAGCTAGCTCCAGGCTCAGGACCTCGGCACCCTCGGTGCCCACGCCCAGCCCCAGGTTGCACACGATGCCGGGCGCCGGCGTCTGCAGCCCGGCACTGGCAAATGCCAGCGCGATGCGCAGCGCTGCGCGATGGTTGTGGGCGGCATTGTTGTCGGTGCTATCGATCATGGCGTGTCGGTGTCCGCAATGCCCAGCGCCTGATAGAGTGGCAGGTACAGGCGTTCAAAAATATCGGCCTTGCGTTGCAGCTCGGCCAGGTTTTCTTCGGCCGTGGCCAGCGGCTTGCCGTCCTTGTGCAGCGGGGCGTTGTTTGCTTCCAGTTGCTGCCAGGTGAAATCGCGCCAGGCGGTGGCGCCGCGCAGTCCGCGCGCCTGTGCCAGCAAAAATAATTGCAGTATGCGCGGCATGGCCAGGCCGCCACCGACCAGCGCCGAGGCCAGGTGGTGGATGTCGTCGCTGCCGCGTGCGCGGTCGAACAGCGCCAGGTTCAGGCGCCGGCTGGCGGGGCTGGCGGCGGCTACCGCATCGGGCGCCTGGGCCGGCGCCAGCACGCCCATGCCGCACAGGATGAATACCGCCTCGAACAGCTGGCGCATGCCGCCGCGCATCGGCACCAGCTCTTCCAGCTCGGCCACGGTGCGCGGCTGGTGGTCTTGCAGGGCGTCGAGCAGGGGCGCGTACATGGCCTGGTTGAGGGTGATCTCGAAGGCGCCGGTGCGCACTGTCAGGTCGATGTCGGCGCGCGGCATCGCCAGCACCACGCGCTGGCCGCGCATTGCCGCGTCGTGCTCTGCCGGAGCGAAGCGGTCCTGCGGCACAAGGCGGCCTGCCTCGGTTCTTATCCCTGTTTTTACCCCTGTTTTTACCCAATAGTCGCGTCTAAAATTCTGGTTCAGCATCAGGTCGCGCACGCCCTGGCGCTGCACCGGGTCCGGCAACTGCGCCAGCAGCGTCCGTTGCGGCGCGGTCAGGTTGAGCAAGTCGAGCTGGTCGAGGTGGTGGGCCGGGCACGCGTAGGACAGGCCGGCTTCGGCCCAGCTGGTGGCCTGCTCGGCAAAGTCCAACGGTTGCCAGTCGGCGTTGAAATATTCGTGGGCCAGGTAGCGGTGGTCATGGGCGCGCAGGCCGGCCAGGCGCGCGGCCACCTGCGGGTAAGCTTCCAGGTAGGCAGGGCGGGTGGCCAGCAGCCTGTCGGCAAAGTCGAGCGCGGCGTCAATGCGGCGCTCGAGGCCGGCGCCAGGCGCGGTCATGCGGTCGATGTAGCCGCTGAGCAGGTCGCGCACCGGCACCATCGGCGCCCAGCCCGGCTGGCAGTTGTAGCTCAGGTAGAGCACGCCGCCGGGCTTGAGCTTGCGGCGCACGAAGTCGCGCAACAGCGTGCGGTTGGCGGGCGAGACCCAGCTCCACACGCCGTGCAGCGCGATGAAATCGAAATCGGGCAGGTCGGTGCGCGCGCAATACTCGGCAAACGACTGGTCCATCAGTTGCGCGCTGCTGCCGGCGCTGCGCGCCAGGTCAGCGGCAAAGCCGGCCTGAACGGGATTGAAGTCGGTACCGTACCAGGCCACGCTGCTGGCGGCGGCGTGAATATTGGTAGACAGGCCCTGGCCGAAGCCCAGCTCACAGGCGGTGGCAACGCTGGGCATGGGCACGCCGGCATGGGCCAGCGCCATGGCCGCGTGCAGCGGGCCCAGTTCGCGATAGTAGCCGTGGGTGTAATCGATGCCCGCCACGTAGCCACCGGTCCACTGCATCATCGCGAGCCTTGTTAAATTGGTATCGTGTCATTCTAGCAGCGATCTGCATGCCGCCCTGGCCGCAGGGATAAAAAAAGCCGCCCGAAGGCGGCTGTCGCAGGCAGACCTGACTCAGAACTGCATCAGGCTGGCAGCTTGGCCAATTGCTCGCGCATCTTGTCCAGCGTGGCCGAGAAGTTGGCAACGCGTTCCTTCTCCTGCGCCACCACTTCCACCGGCGCGCGGGCGACGAAACTCTCGTTCGACAGCTTGCCGTTGGCCTTGGCGATTTCGCCTTCCACGCGCATGATTTCCTTGGCCAGGCGCTCGCGTTCCGCTTTCACATCGATCTCGACCTTGAGCATCAGCTTGGTCGTGCCGACAATTGCCACTGCTGCCGGCGAATCGGGCAGGGCATCGACGATCTGCACTTCGGCCAGCTTGCCCAGCGCCTGGATGTACGGCGCGCACAAGGCAAGCGCTTCTTTGTCGGCAGCGTTGGCAGGCTCGACGATCAGCGGCACGCGCAGCGACGGCGCCAGCTGCATTTCGCCACGCAGGTTGCGGGTGGCGTCGATCAGCGATTTCAGTTGCAGCATCCACGCTTCAGCCGACTCATCGATATTGGCGGTGTTGGCGATCGGGTACGGCTGCATCATGATGGACGCACCGCTTTTTCCGGCCAGCGGCGCTACCGCCTGCCACAGCGCTTCGGTCACGAACGGGATGATCGGATGGGCCAGGCGCAGCACCACTTCCAGCACGCGCAACAGCGTGTGGCGGGTGGCGCGTTGCTGGCCTTCGTTGCCGTGTTGTACCTGCACCTTGGCTACTTCCAGGTACCAGTCGCAGTACTCGTCCCACACGAATTTATAAATCGTGGAGGCGATATTGTCGAAGCGGTAGTCTTCGAAACCTTTGGCCACGTCCAGCTCGGCCTTTTGCAGCAGCGAGATGATCCACTTGTCGGCGTTTGACAGGTCGGCGTCGCTGGCGCTGCAGTCCTTCTCTTCCGTGTTCATCAGCACGAAGCGGGTGGCGTTCCACAGCTTGTTGCAGAAGTTGCGGTAGCCTTCGGCGCGGCCGAGGTCGAAGTTGATGTTGCGGCCCAGCGAAGCGTACGACGCCATGGTGAAGCGCACGGCGTCGGTACCGTAGGCGGCGATGCCTTCCGGGAATTCCTTGCGCGTGGCTTTTTCGATCTTGACCGCGTCTTTCGGGTTCATCAGGCCGGTGGTGCGTTTGGCCACCAGCGCATCGATGCCAATGCCGTCGATCAGGTCGATCGGATCGAGCGTATTGCCTTTCGACTTGGACATTTTCTGGCCGGTCGAATCGCGCACCAGGCCGTGCACGTACACGGTCTCGAACGGTACCTTGCCGGTGAAGTGCAGGGTGAACATCACCATGCGCGCCACCCAGAAGAAGATGATGTCGAAGCCGGTGACCAGCACCGACGACGGCAGGAACGCTTTCAGGTCCGGCGTCTCTTCAGGCCAGCCCAGGGTGGAGAACGGCACCAGCGCCGACGAGAACCAGGTGTCGAGCACGTCGGCGTCGCGGCGCAGCGGACCGGTGCTGCCGGCCGCCTGCTGCTTGACCAGCGCTTCGGCTTCGGTCTTGGCGACAAAGATATTGCCGGCTTCGTCGTACCACGCCGGGATTTGATGGCCCCACCACAGCTGGCGCGAGATGCACCAGTCCTGGATGTTGTTGAGCCACTGGTTGTACGTGTTGCTCCAGTTTTCAGGGACGAACTTGATGTCGCCGCTGGCCACTTTTTCCAGCGCGGTTTCAGCGATCGATTTGCCGGGGAAGAACGTGCCTTCCGGCGCCGGTTTGCTCATGGCGACGAACCACTGGTCGGTGAGCATCGGCTCGATGACCACGCCGGTACGGTCGCCGCGCGGCACCATCAGCTTGTGTTTTTTGACTTCTTCGAGCAGGCCGGCCGTTTCGAGGTCGGCAACGATCTGCTTGCGCGCGACAAAACGGTCCATGCCGCGATATTGCTCGGGCGCTTCGTCGTTGATCTTCGCTGCGAGCGTGAAGATCGACAGCATCGGCAACTGGTGGCGCTGGCCGACCGCGTAGTCGTTCTGGTCGTGCGCCGGGGTGATCTTGACGCAGCCGGTACCGAACGCCTTGTCGACATATTCGTCGGCGATGATCGGGATTTCGCGGCCGACCAGCGGCAGGGTCAGCATCTTGCCGACCAGCGCCGCATAGCGCTCGTCGGTGGGATCGACCGCCACGGCGACGTCGCCCAGCATGGTTTCCGGACGGGTGGTCGCCACCGTGATGGTGCCCGAGCCGTCGGCCAGCGGGTACTTGATGTACCACATCGAGCCGTCTTCTTCTTCCGATACCACTTCGAGGTCGGAGACGGCGGTGCCCAGCACCGGGTCCCAGTTGACCAGGCGCTTGCCACGGTAGATCAGGCCCTGCTCGTGCAGGCGCACGAAGACGTCGGTGACGACCTTGGAGCGCGGCTCGTCCATGGTGAAGTATTCGCGCTGCCAGTCGGGCGAGGCGCCCAGGCGGCGCATCTGGCCGGTGATGGTGGAGCCCGATTTTTCCTTCCACTCCCACACGCGCTTGATGAATTCGTCGCGGCCGAGGTCGTGGCGCGAAATCTTTTGCGCGTCGAGCTGGCGCTCTACCACGATCTGGGTGGCGATGCCGGCGTGGTCGGTGCCGGGAATCCAGGCCGTGTTATGGCCCAGCATGCGGTGGTAGCGCGTCAGGCCATCCATGATGGTCTGGTTGAACGCGTGGCCCATGTGCAGGGTGCCGGTGACGTTCGGCGGCGGCAGCTGGATGCTGAAAGAAGGTTTGCCGGCGTCGAGGGTGGCGGTGTAGTAACCGCGCGATTCCCACTCCGTACGCCAGAATTGTTCAATGTCGGCAGGCTCGAAAGACTTGGCTAATTCCATGATTGGGCAGAGTAATGTGCGAAAACAGCCATTATAGATGACGCAGCCGCCGCTGCGCGCAGCGGCCTAACCCGGGTCTTCGGCCAGCCACCAGGCATTGCGTCCCGCCGCCTTGGCGCGGTACAGCGCCACGTCGGCCTGCTTGTAGAGCTGTTCGTGGCTGTGGCCGCGCTGGTGCACCGCCGCGCCCACGCTGGCGCTGATCTCGATCGTCGCCCCGGCGGGCAGCAGCAGCGGTTGGGCCAGGTCGTGCAGCATGCGCGCGCACATGGGCGCCAGGGTGGCGCGGTCGGTGGCCTGGCCCAGCAAGACGGCGAACTCGTCGCCGCCCAGGCGGAACACCCGGTCCGACTCGCGCACCGCCGCCAGCAGGCGTCCGGCGGCCGCCACCAGCAGGGCGTCGCCGGCGTCGTGGCCGTAGGTGTCGTTGACCGGCTTGAAGTGGTCGAGATCGATCAGCAGCAGGGTGAATGCCGGGCCGCCGCGCTCGGTCTGCGCCACCAGCAGGCGCAGCTCGTCGCTGAACAGGCGCCGGTTGGCCAGGCCGGTGAGGGCATCGCTGTAGGCCAGGGTTTCCAGCTGCGCCTGGGTGGCGCGTAGTTCGGCGGTGCGCGCTTGCACCATCGCCTCCAGTTCGCGCTGGCGCCGGCGCAGGTACCTGGTGCGTAGCTGCATCAGGCCGGCCAGCAGCGCCGCTGCCAGCAGCACCGCGCTCAGGCGCGCCCACGGTTGCTGATGCCACGCGGTGAGCACCCGCACCGGCACCTCCAGCGGCGCCGACCATTCACCGCTGCGGTTCGAGCCGCGCAGCAGCAGCATGTAGTCGCCCGGCGGCAGGTTGGTATAACTGGCGCGGCGGGTGGCGGCGTCGGTGGCGATCCAGTCGCGATCGAAGCCCTTGAGCTGGTAGGCATAGCGGTTGCGTTCGGGCGCAGAATAGTCGAGCGCGGCGAATTCAAGCGAGAAGCCGCGCTCGCGTCCTTCCGGCGTGACCGTGATCGGCGCAGCCTTGCGGCCGGCGAGGTTGTAGATGCTGCCCGGGATTTCGCGGTCGCCCAGCAGGATGCGGGTGACCGCGACCGGCGGCGCGTAGCGCCATGGCGCCAGCGCGCGTGGACGCAACACGGTCAGGCCTGTCAAACCTCCGAACACCAGTTCGCCCGCAGCAGTCCGGGTGCCGGAATTGGTCCAGTACACGGGCACCTGCACGCCGTCGCCAGCACCGAGCGGCATGACCGCCAGGGTGCGCGGATCGATGCGCGCCAGGCCGGTCTCGGTGCTGGCCCAGATGGCGCCGTCGCCGTCTTCCAGCAGCTTGTTGACGCCATTGTCGGGCATGCCCTGCTGCCGGCCAAACCGGCGCATGCGCCGCCGTCCATCGGCATCGGTGCGTTCAAGCAGGATCACGCCGGTGCCGAAGTTCGACAGCCACAGCCGCCCCTGGCGGTCCACCAGCAACGACGACACGTAGCCGGGCGCCAGGCGGTCGGGCGTGGCCAGCTCGGTAGGAAGCACCTCGACGCCGATGGCGGCATGGTCGTAGCGGTCGAGCCGCGCTACCCCGGTGCGGGTGCCTACCCAGAGATCGTTACCGGCTGCCAGCAGGGCAGTGACGCGGTGGTCGCCCAGGCGCAGCATTTCGTGGCGCAGCAGGCGCAGCATGTCGCGTCCGCCAGGGGCCTGCAGCTGCAGCGCCCAGACGCCATCGAGACCGCCGAGCCACAGCACCCGGTCGCTCCAGGCCAGCGCCCACACTTCCACGTCCGGCCCGCGCCCTGGTACTGGCACCAGACGTGCGCGGCGGCCGTCGGCGTCGGCGCGGTACAGGCCTTGCTGGGTGCCGAGGTAGATGTCGCCATCGGGGCCGGGCGCAATCGCCAGCACCCTGCCCTTGGCCAGGTCGGGCACGGCGGTCACGCGGCCACTGACCGGGTCGACGATCGTCACGCCACCGCCGGCAATCGACAGCCACATGCGTCCGTCCGGCGCCTGCATCATGGCCGGCACGCTCAGGATGCCGCTGCCTGCCTGGCCCAGGTGGCGCACCGTGGTGATTGCCCCGGTCACCGGTCCGTGCTGGCTGACGCAGCCCATGGTGGCGACCAGCACGATGCCGCCGCGCTCGCGGAACATGGTCATGATGTTGTTGTCGGGCAGGCTGTCCGCCGCATCGGCGCTGTGGCGAATACGGCGCGAGGCGCCGCTGCGGGCATCGAATACCAGGATGCCGCCCGCACCGCCGTCGGTGCCGAACCACAGTTCGTCGGGCGCCACTTCGATGATCGCCGTCACGCGGTCGGTGGGCAGCGACGCCGCCGGCCCGTGCTCTTGCACGGGCGCAGCTTGCAGCGTTGCCGGGTCGAGCAGGAACGCGCCGTTGGCGCGGGTGCCGATCCAGATGCGGCCGGCGCTGTCCTGGAACAGCACAATGACCGCCAGCGCCGGCAACCCCGCGTCACCGAGGGCCACCGGCCGCAGGCGCCGCTGGGCGTCCAGCAGGAACAGGCCGCGCTCGGTGCCTATCCAGAGCCGGCCATCGGCGGCGCGCAGCAGCCGGTTGATACCGCCTGCCGGGATGGTACCCTCGGCATAGGTCAGGTGGCTGACCGCGCCGGAAGCGTCGATGCGGTCGATGCCGGTGCCATGGCCGACCAGCACCCCGCCGGTGCCGTCGTCGGCGATGGCGCTGCCATCGCCATTGGCCTGGCCGTCCATGCCGGTGCCGGTGCGATAGCGGACAAAGGTATCGCGCTCGGCATCGTAGCGCGCCACGCCGCCCGAATTCATGCCGACCCACAGCCGTTCGCGGCTGTCGATGTGCAGGCTCAGGATATAGCTGTCGGGCAGGGTGTCGCTCCGGTCGGGGTCGGCCAGGTACCGGATGTGCCGGGTGCCGTCCCAGCGCAGTAGCCCGGCCTGGGTACCGATCCACACAAATCCCTGGCGGTCCTGAACGATTGCTTCGGCGCCGGACATGTCGGCATGCTGGTGGTGCTTGAAAGCGGTATGCGCCAGGGGCGCCCAGCGCTCGGCACCTTGGGCTTGGGCCTCGGTGGCGCTGGCCAGGAGCAGCACGATGGCCGTGATCGCCAGCAGCAGCGCCCATGCAGCGTCCGCACTGCCGCGGGCGGCGCGCACCGGCAGGACGGAACAGCGATAAGTATTGCTTCTTGGCATGAGGTCACTATACCCCAGCGTGGCGTGCTGGTTGTGGCATTTTTGCTACGAGCACGCTGCTGTCAATACGGGGTCGCGCAATCGGCATGGCGCGGTTATAATCGTCGCGCTGCCCGGGGACCTATGCCGGGCGGCACACGCTAGGGGTCCTGCGCACGGCATACAGCTTGCTGCGCGGGTGAGAAATACCCTCCGAACCTGATCTGGATAATGCCAGCGAAGGGAAGCTCAGGACAACGCCGCCACGGTTTTCGTGGATACTGGTGTCGTCCTACCTCCTTTGCTGGCTCCTGTAGCCAACCAAGGAGCCACATGAACGCCCACCAGAAATTCCTGTCCGCCACCGCCACGGTGGACCAGGCAGCAATCCACCCGCTGCCCAATTCCAGCAAGGTCTATATACAAGGCAGCCGTCCCGACCTGCGCGTGCCGATGCGCCGCATCACCCAGGCCGACACGCCCGCGTCGTTCGGTTTCGAGACCAACCCACCGGTGTACGTGTACGACACGTCGGGTCCGTACACCGACCCCGAGGCTGTGATCGATATCCGCTCGGGCCTGGCCGCCACGCCGCGCCTGCCGTGGATACTCGAGCGCGACGATACCGAGGAACTGAGCGGTCCCACGTCCGAGTATGGTCAGGCGCGCCTGGCCGATCCGGCGCTGGCCGAGCTGCGTTTCAATTTGCACCGGCTACCGCGCCGCGCACGGGAAGGGCGCAACGTCACGCAGATGCACTATGCGCGCCAGGGCATCGTCACGCCCGAAATGGAATACGTGGCGATCCGCGAAAACCTGCGCCGCCGCGAGTACCTGGCTGAACTGAAAGACTCTGGCCCGATGGGCCAGCGCCTGGCCGATTTGATGGGCCGCCAGCACCCGGGCCAGTCGTTCGGCGCCAGCATTCCGCTGGAGATCACGCCCGAGTTCGTGCGCGACGAAATCGCCCGCGGCCGCGCCATCATCCCCGCCAACATCAACCACCCGGAAGTGGAGCCGATGATCATCGGTCGCAATTTCCTGGTCAAGATCAACGCCAATATCGGCAATTCGGCGGTGACGTCCTCGATCGGCGAGGAAGTGGAAAAGATGACCTGGGCCATCCGCTGGGGCGGCGACAACGTGATGGACCTGTCCACCGGCAAGCATATCCACGAAACGCGTGAATGGATCATCCGTAACAGCCCGGTGCCGATCGGTACAGTGCCGATTTACCAGGCGCTGGAAAAGGTCAACGGCAAGGCCGAAGACCTGACCTGGGAAATCTTCCGCGACACCCTGATCGAGCAGGCGGAGCAGGGCGTCGATTACTTCACCATCCACGCCGGCGTGCTGCTGCGCTATGTGCCGCTGACTGCCAAACGGCTGACCGGCATCGTCTCGCGTGGCGGTTCGATCATGGCCAAGTGGTGCCTGGCGCACCACCAGGAATCGTTCCTGTACACGCACTTCGAAGAGATCTGCCAGATCATGAAGGCCTATGACGTGTCGTTCTCGCTTGGCGACGGCCTGCGTCCAGGCTCGATCTACGACGCCAACGACGAAGCGCAGCTGGGCGAACTGAAAACCCTCGGCGAACTGACGCAAATCGCCTGGAAGCACGACGTGCAGGTGATGATCGAAGGCCCCGGCCACGTGCCGATGCAGCTGATCAAGGAGAACATGGACCTGCAATTGGAGCAGTGCCACGAAGCGCCGTTCTACACGCTGGGGCCCCTGACCACCGACATCGCGCCCGGCTACGACCACATCACGTCCGGCATCGGCGCCGCGCAGATCGGCTGGTATGGCACGGCCATGCTGTGCTACGTGACGCCGAAGGAGCACCTGGGTCTGCCCGACAAGAACGATGTCAAGGACGGCATCATCACGTACAAGATCGCCGCGCACGCGGCCGACTTGGCCAAGGGTCATCCGGGTGCCCAGATCCGCGACAACGCCCTGTCGAAAGCGCGCTTCGAATTCCGCTGGGACGACCAGTTCAACCTGGGACTCGATCCCGATAAGGCGCGCGAATTCCACGACGAGACGCTGCCGAAAGACTCGGCCAAGGTCGCGCATTTCTGTTCGATGTGCGGCCCGCATTTCTGCTCGATGAAGATCACCCAGGAAGTGCGCGAGTACGCGGCGGCCAACGGCATGACCGACGGCGCCGCGCTGGCGCAGGGCATGCAGGTGAAGGCCGTGGAATTCATCAGGAACGGCGCCGAGCTGTATCGCAAGTTGTGAAGGAATTTCCATGATCGAGATTGAACTTAATGGCGCGCCGCACGCGGTGCCGGCACGCCAGACGCTGGACCAGCTGGTCGATGGCTTGTCCTTGACGGGCCAGGCGCTGGCGCTGGCCGTCAACCGCGCGGTGGTGCCGCGCCAGCAGTGGCCGCAGCGCGAGCTGCAACCGCAGGACAAAGTGGACATCGTGCGCGCCATCGGCGGCGGCTGAACATCAAGGAACCTATATGAACGAAGACTTATTGACCATCGCAGGAAAAACCTATCAATCGCGGCTGCTGGTCGGCAGCGGCAAGTACCGGGACCTGCAGCAAACGCGCGAGGCCACCGATGCGGCCGGCGCGGAAATCATCACCGTGGCGATTCGTCGCGTCAACATCGGCCAGGACCCGAAAGCGCCGAGCCTGCTCGACGTGCTGCCGCCGTCGCAGTACACGATCCTGCCCAACACGGCCGGCTGCTACACGTCCAGGGACGCGATTTACACCTTGCAAATGGCGCGCGAGCTTTTGAATGGCCACAAGCTGGTCAAGCTCGAAGTGCTGGGTGACGAAAAAACGCTGTTCCCGCACATG
This sequence comes from Duganella sp. Leaf61, assembly GCF_001421905.1. Lineage (NCBI taxonomy): Bacteria > Pseudomonadati > Pseudomonadota > Betaproteobacteria > Burkholderiales > Oxalobacteraceae > Duganella > Duganella sp. Leaf61. The sequence goes on along the minus strand of NZ_LMLM01000012.1, from coordinate 737,226 downwards.
CCGGAAACCCTGGTCGCGGCCGAGGCCCTGGTCAAGGACGGCTTCGACGTGATGGTGTATTGCAGCGACGATCCGATCCAGGCCAAAATTCTGGAGGACATCGGCTGCGTGGCGGTGATGCCGCTGGCCTCGCTGATCGGCTCCGGCATGGGCATCCTCAATCCGTGGAATCTGTCGCTGATCATCGAGCAGGCCAGGGTGCCGGTGCTGGTCGATGCCGGCGTGGGCACGGCGTCGGACGCGGCGATCGCCATGGAACTCGGTTGCGACGGCGTGCTGATGAACACGGCCATTGCCGGCGCGCGCGACCCGGTACGCATGGCGCGCGCCATGAAGCTCGGCGTGCAGGCCGGCCGGGAAGCGTTCCTGGCCGGACGCATCGCCCGCAAGTTCGCGGCTTCGCCGTCGTCGCCGATGGCGGGCCGGCTGGCATGACCCCCCGCGTGACAACAGACATGCGGCGCGCGCGCCAATGAGTGCGGTCACTGCGCCGGTTCAGCGCCCGTGCGTGCTGGTGTTTGCCGGCCTCGATCCGTCCGGCGGCGCCGGCCTGGTGGCCGATGCGCAGGCGGTGGCGGCGCAGGGCGCGCATGCGCTTACGGTCTGCACCGCGCTCACGGTGCAGGATAATGACCGCGTGTTTGCGGTCGAACCGGTGGCTGCCGACCTGGTCCTGGCCCAGGCGCGCGCACTGACCGGCAAGATGGCAATCAGCGCCGTCAAGATCGGCATTCCGGGCAGCGCTGCCAATGCGCTGACGATTGCCGACGTGATCCGCGAGCTGCGCCTTGCGCAACCCTATTTGCCGGTGGTGCTGGACCCGGTGCTGGCCAGCGGCCACGGCGACGTGCTCACGCCCGGCGACGCGGTGGCCGCGCTGGCGCCGTTGCTGGCGCTGGCGACGATACTCACCCCCAACGGACCGGAGGCATATCGCCTCACCGGTGTGGAAGAGGGGGCGGCGCAAGCGGCCATGCTGCGCGCGCAGGGCTGCCGCAACGTGCTGATCACGGGTGGCCACGACGATGGCCCTTACCTGCTCAACCACTGTTACGGCGAAGTGGATCACCAATGGCAGTGGCAGCGCCTGCCGGGCCAGTTCCACGGCAGCGGCTGCACGCTGGCTGCCGCGATTGCCGGCCAGCTGGCGCAGGGGCTGCCCGTGGTCGCCGCGCTGCAGCAGGCCCAGTATTACTGCTTTACCGCGCTGCGCGACGCTTACGCGGTGGCCTGCGGCCAGCGCATGCCGCTGCGCTAACTCGAAAGGACTATCATGCAAGGACTCTACCTGGTCACCCCCAACTGGGACGACACCGACCAACTGCTGGCCGTGACCGAGCAGGCGCTGCAAGCTGGCAGTGACAACATCGCACTGGTGCAATACCGCCACAAGGACGCCGGCCCGGCCCGGCGCCGCGCGCAGGCCACCGCGCTGCTGGCGTTGTGCCGGCGCTATGGCGTGCCGTTCATCGTCAACGACTTCGTCGAACTGTGCCAGGACATCGGTGCCGACGGCGTGCACTTGGGCGGCACCGACGCCGGCGTGGCTGCCGTGCGCGCGCAACTGGGCCCCGACAGGATCATCGGCGCCTCGTGCTACGGCGACCTGGCGCTGGCCGTGGCGGCGCAAGACGATGGCGCCAGCTACGTGGCGTTCGGCGGTTTTTATCCGTCGCTGGTCAAGAAATATGACTTCGTCACACAGCCCGAATTGCTCGACCAGGCGCGCGCCGTGATCCGCGTGCCGACCGTGGTGATCGGCGGCATGACGCCGCCAAAGGCCGCGCCGCTGGTCGCGCGCGGGGCCGACATGGTGGCGGCAATCACCAGCGTTTATCAGGCCGACAGCGTGGCGCGGGCGGTGCACGCTTTTGCGGCGTTGTTTTCCAGGCCGCTCTTGGGCTAATTCTCTACAGGAAAACCTTGAATGATGGAAGCTTTTCGGCTTTATAATGGGGTCGTTAGCAATAGCCCAAGGTTGCCGCCATATGCCCAATTCCCTGCCCCAGAAGCGTCCCATCCTGATTGTCGATGACGACCCGTTATTGCTCGATTTCCTGGGCGAAGTGCTCGGCCATGCCGGTTACGACATCCTCAAGGCCTCGTCGGCAGAGCAAGCGCTGCAACTGATCGCCCAGCGCGAGCCCGATATGGCGCTGCTGGACATCCACATGCCCGGCATGACCGGCCTGGAACTGGCCAAGCAGTTGCACGCCACCAGTTCGGTGCCGTTCATGTTCCTGTCCGGTCGCGGCGACGCCGATGCCGGCAAGCAGGCTGCCTCGTACGGCGCGGTCGGTTTCCTGGTCAAACCGGTGGACGAGAAGCAGCTGATGCCGGCGTTTGCGGCCGGCCTGGCGCGCGCCGACGAAATTCGCCAGCTGCGCCGCACCGAGTTGAACCTGAACGCGGCGCTGGCTGCCGGCCGCGAAACCAGCCTGGCCGTGGGCCTGTTGATGTGCAAATTCCAGACCGACCGCAACACCGCGTTCGAAGTGTTGCGCGACCATGCGCGCTCGAACCGGCGCAAGGTCAACGAGGTGGCCGACCAGTTGCTGGCGGCCGAAGAAACCCTCAATGGCTTGCATGCTGCATTCAGCCAGCGTCTGAAAAAATAGACAGCAATGCCGCCGAGATGCTTGCTCTACGGCATTTTTGTTGTACACTATCAACTGTCTGCGGTATATCCATGCTGCAGCACGATGCAGCAGGCCGCGTGATCGCGCTTCGCCTGCCACCGTCCGGGCCGCCTTTTCCCTGCGCCCGTCCCCCAGATTTCGGCCCAACTCCGCCGATCGTTTCCGTCAGTCTTGCTGACGGCTGTGATTTTTTGCGGAGACCGCCATGCCTTTCGATACTTCCAGCAACACCCAACGTTCCGACCGGGACCACAGCGCCGCCATCGGCTTTTCCATCTACGTCACCGCCCCGCGCGTATTACACATCGACAGCGATGCCGACACCGCGCTGGTGCTGTCCGCGCTGCTGGTGCCGGAAACCCGCGTCACCCACGTCACCACCATTGCTGCCGCCCAGGACTTGCTGCTGAGCGAGCAGTTCGCGCTGGTGGTGATCGATCCCGAACTGCGCGACGGCGACGCCGGCCTGCTGCTCGACAACCTGCACCATTTGCAGCCGGGCGCCCGCGTGCTGGTGTATTCGGCGCGTCATCCCGAAGCCAACATCCCCGGCGGCGCCTTCCTGCCCAAGCCGTGGACGTCGCCGCGCCAGCTGTGGCGCACGGTTTCCGATTTGCTGGATCTGGGGCAAACAATGCCCGTGGAACCTCAATAAGCGCCTGACAAAATCTCCATCTCTGGAGGCTTTGTCGGGCGCTTACATAAAAGTGGGGAGCCCACAGATCGTCTCTGGCTTGTTATCATGGAGCATTCCAGATAACAGCCAGAGGACGAACGATGAAAACCAAAGCAGCCGTAGCATGGAGCGCGGGCCAGCCGTTGACGATCGAGGAAGTGGACCTGCAAGGCCCGCGCGCCGGCGAGGTGCTGATCGAACTGAAAGCCACCGGCATCTGCCATACCGACTACTACACGCTGTCCGGCGCCGACCCGGAAGGCATTTTCCCGGCCATTCTCGGCCACGAAGGCGCGGGCATCGTGGTCGATGTCGGTCCCGGCGTGACCACGCTGANGCCACCGGCATCTGCCATACCGACTACTACACGCTGTCCGGCGCCGACCCGGAAGGCATTTTCCCGGCCATTCTCGGCCACGAAGGCGCGGGCATCGTGGTCGATGTCGGYCCCGGCGTGACCACSCTGAAAAAAGACGACCACGTCATCCCGCTGTACACCCCKGAATGCCGCCAGTGCAAATTCTGCCTGTCGCGCAAGACCAACCTGTGCCAGGCGATCCGCTCCACGCAAGGCCGGGGCCTGATGCCCGATGCGACCAGCCGCTTCTCGCTCGACGGCAAGCCGCTGTTCCATTACATGGGCACYTCGACCTTCTCGAACTACATCGTGGTGCCGGAAATCGCRCTGGCGAAAATCCGCRAGGATGCGCCGTTCGAYAARGTTTGCTACATCGGTTGCGGCGTGACCACCGGCGTGGGCGCCGTGGTGTTCTCGGCCAAGGTGGAAGCGGGCGCCAACGTGGTGGTGTTCGGCCTGGGCGGCATCGGCCTGAACGTGATCCAGGCGGCCAAGATGGTTGGCGCCGATAAAATCATCGGTGTCGATATCAACCCGAACCGCCAGGAGATGGCGCGCAAGTTCGGCATGACCCATTTCATCAACCCGAAAGACACGCCNTGGCGCCGATAAAATCATCGGTGTCGATATCAACCCGAACCGCCAGGAGATGGCGCGCAAGTTCGGCATGACCCATTTCATCAACCCGAAAGACACGCCAAACGTGGTTGACCACATTGTGCAACTGACCGACGGCGGCGCCGACTACAGTTTCGAGTGCGTGGGCAACACGCAACTGATGCGCGAGGCGCTCGAGTGCACCCACAAGGGTTGGGGCCAGTCGTTCATCATCGGCGTGGCGGCGGCGGGCAACACGCAACTGATGCGCGAGGCGCTCGAGTGCACCCACAAGGGTTGGGGCCAGTCGTTCATCATCGGCGTGGCGGCGGCGGGCCAGGAGATTTCCACCCGGCCGTTCCAGCTGGTGACGGGCCGCGAGTGGAAAGGTTCCGCCTTCGGTGGCGCCCGTGGCCGTACCGACGTGCCGAAGATCGTCGACTGGTACATGGACGGCAAGCTCAATATCGACGACCTGATCACGCACCGCCTGCCGCTCGAGCGTATCAACGAAGGCTTCGACCTGATGAAGTCGGGAGAGTCGATCCGCTCCGTGGTACTTTATTAATTTTTACTCCCCGGTGGAAGTAGAAAAAAAGTTCTAGACTTAATTATCTAGATAATTTATTCTACATTCCATCACAAGGGGAGTGCGGCATGGACGTATTGCAAACTCTGGTGCCTGCCGTCGGCTGGGCGCTGTTGCATTTTATCTGGCAGGGCCTGCTGATCGGCTGGGCCGTGGCGTTGTCCATGCACCTGCTGCGCCGCGCCCGGCCGCACACCCGTTACGCGGTGGCCTGCGCCGGCCTGCTGCTATGCGCTGCGCTGCCGGTTGCCAGCGTCATCAGCCAGCTGCACTCTGCCGATGCCTCTCCTGGCGCCAGCCTCGGCGCCATCACCCTGATTCCTTCCTTTGTATCCGGCGCCGATGCTGCGCCGGTCTCCTTGCTGGCCCCGCCCGTGCTGGCCGGCTGGGAAGCCGTGCTGCGCGGCCAGTTGCCGTGGGTGGTCGGACTGTGGCTGGCCGGTGCGGCGCTGATGTCGCTGCGCCTGGCCATCGGCCTCAAGTGGGTAGCCGAACGCACCCGCAGCGACCGCTACACCGTCAACCATTACTGGCAGCGTCGCCTCTCCAGCCTGGCGCGCCGCGCCGGCCTCGATCTGCACGTGCGCCTCGGCGTGGCCGATGGGCTCGACAGCCCGGTCACCGCCGGCTGCTGGCGTCCGATCGTGCTGGTGCCGGCGTCCCTGATCACCGGCATGCCGCCCGAGCTGCTCGAAGCGCTGCTGGCGCACGAGCTGGCCCACATCAAGCGCCGTGATTACCTGGTCAACCTGGTTCAAAGCGCGGTGGAAGTCGTGCTGTTCTATCACCCAAGTGTTTGGGCCTTGTCGCGCCGCATCCGCATAGAGCGAGAACAAATCGCCGATGACCTGGCAGTGTCCATGCTCGGTCAACCGCAGATGCTGGCAAAGGCCTTGTCCGAGCTGGATAAATTCCAGTTCGATACCGTACAACTTGCCCACGCGGCGCATGGAGGAAATCTTATGTCTCGTATTAAACGCTTGCTGCGTCCCGATGTCGAACCGGTTAGCTGGAAAATGGTGGTCCCGCTGCTGGGCCTGTGCGCGGCCAGCGCCGTATTCTATGTACAGGCCGCGCCCAACCCGCCGACCGCTGCGCAGCCTGGTGCTGCGCTGGCGCCGACAGCGGCTGCGGTCGCGCCGGCCATGCCCGCACTGCCGCCAGTCCCTGCCGCGCCGAAAGCTGTCCCGGAAATGGTCGCGCTCGCAGCCCCCGCAGCCCCCGCTGCGCCGGCAGCGCCGGCAGCACCAGCAGCACCAGCAGCACCAGCAGCGCCAGCCGCCCCGATGGCTGACCATGCCATGGACTCCCCAATCAGTATCGAAGGGATGACCATGCTCAGAGGCAAGCACGACAGCGCGTATGCGCTGGTGCCGCTCGACCGTAGCCGCATGACCATCGCTGGCAACACCGACGACATGCTCAAGGTGGCCGACCTGCGCAAGACCATCAAGGGCGAATTCATCTGGTTTGCCGAGCGCGACAAGAGCTATGTGATCGAAGACCCGGCGTTGGTGGCGCAGGCGATCGCCGCCTGGGTGCCGGTACAAAAACTCGACGCGCAAATGAAAGTGCAGGGCGACAAGATGCAGGCACAGGGCAAGGTGATGGAAGCGGCCGCCGAGAAAATGCGCCTGAACCTGAAGGCCAACGGCGGGATGCGCGAGGTCGAGCAGCGCGGCCACGAGATCGGCCGCGCCGCCGCCCAACAGGCCATCATTGCCCAAAGCCTGGCGCGGGTGGCGCTGGAGCGCGCGGCCTTGTCCGCCGCAGACACCGACAAGCGGGCCGCGCTCGACGCCCGGCGCGCGCAGTTGCAGGCGCAGCTGGCGCCGCTGGCGCGCGAAATGGACGCCCAGCAACTCCGCCTGGTGGCGCAGTCGGCCAAAGTGGGCCAGGACATGGGCCGTCGCATGGCTGAACTGAGCAAGCCGATGAGTGTGATGGGCCGCGAAATGGGCGCGCTGGGCCGCCAGCGCGCGCAAGCCCAGCGCGAGGCGGAACTGGCGATGAAAGCCGTGTTCAAGCAGGCGCTGGTCACTGGCAAGGCGGTCGCTGCCACGCCGTCGGCCTGATTGGGCAACGATGGCCACGCCGGGCGTGTTGCCCGGCGTAACACTTCTCATTCGTTGTCGGCACGGCGCCAACCCGGCGCCAAGCGGGACGATCCCGAGCCAGTTGCCGCCCGAACCGGGCGCGGTGGCTGGCGGTGCTTGACCAGGCATCCCGGTATAATCACGGGATGCAAAATCTTCTCCATAATCTGAACGACGAACAACTGGCCGCCGTCACCCTGCCGGCCCAGAGCGCCCTGATCCTGGCGGGCGCCGGTTCCGGCAAAACCCGCGTGCTGACCACCCGCATCGCCTGGCTGATCCAGACCGGGCAGGTGTCGCCGTCGGGCATCCTGGCCGTGACCTTTACCAATAAAGCCGCCAAGGAGATGATGACGCGCCTGTCGGCCATGATGCCGATTAACACGCGTGGCATGTGGATCGGTACCTTCCACGGCCTGTGCAACCGCCTGCTGCGCACGCACTACCGCGACGCCGCGCTGCCGCAGACGTTCCAGATTCTCGACTCGCAAGATCAGCTGTCCGCCATCAAGCGCCTGATCAAGGCCAATAATGTCGATGACGAAAAGTTTCCACCGAAAGAGGTGATGTACTTCATCAACGGCGCCAAGGACCAGGGCCTGCGCGCCGACAAGATCGAGCCGTACAACGCCGATGAGCGCAAGAAGGTCGAGCTCTACCAGCTGTACGACGATCAATGCCAGCGCGAAGGCGTGGTCGATTTTGCCGAGCTGCTGCTGCGCACGTATGAACTGCTGAGCCGCAACCAGCCGCTGCGCCAGCACTACCAGCAGCGTTTCCAGCACATCCTGGTCGACGAATTCCAGGATACCAACGATTTGCAATACAAGTGGCTCAAGCTGCTGGCCGGCCATGGTGAAGGCGGCGGCGGGGCGCTGTTTGCGGTTGGCGACGACGACCAGAGCATTTACGCGTTCCGCGGCGCCAACGTGGGCAACATGATTGCGTTCGAGCGCGAGTTCCACGTCAAGAACCTGATCAAGCTCGAGCAGAATTACCGCTCGCACGGCCACATCCTCGATGCCGCCAACGTGCTGATCGCCAACAACAGCAAGCGCCTGGGCAAGAACCTGCGCACCGACGCCGGCCACGGCGAGCAGGTGCGCGTGTATGAAGCCACGTCCGACCTGGGCGAGGCGCAGTGGATCATCGAGGAAACGAAAAACCTGATCGCCGACGGCGCCGCGCGCAGCGAAATCGCTGTGCTGTACCGGTCCAACGCGCAGTCGCGGGTGATCGAGCACGCGTTGTTCTCGGCCGGCATTCCGTACCACGTGTACGGCGGCCTGCGCTACTTCCAGCGTGCCGAGGTCAAGCACCTGATCTCGTACCTGCAATTGATGGACAACCCGCACAACGATTCGGCCTTCATGCGCGTGGTCAACTTCCCCACGCGCGGCATCGGCGCCCGCACCATCGAGAACTTGCAGGGTGCGTCAGCCCAGTACGGCGTGTCGCTGTACGCGGCCGTGCCGTACATGACCGGCAAGGGCGGCACATCGCTGGCCGGGTTTGTCAAACTGGTCGAAAGCGCGCGCTTCGAGAGCCAGCAGATGGCGTTGCCGGAACTGGTGCGCCTGGTACTGGAAGCGAGCGGCTTGCTCACGCACTATCAAACCGAAAAAGAAGGCGCCGACCGCATCGAGAATCTGGAGCAAATGGTTAGCGCCGCCACCCAGTTCGTGGCGGAAGAGGGCTACGGCCACGGCGCTCCCGCGCACCTGGGGCCGCAGTCGCAGGCTCAGGCAGGCGCGGCGATCGTCAACGACGATGGCGTCGAAATTTTAGATGCCGACGCGCCGCTGGCCACGGTGATGTCGCCGCTGTCGGCGTTCCTGTCGCACGCATCGCTCGAAGCGGGCGACAACCAGGCCACGGCCGGCCAGCAGGCGGTGCAGATGATGACCGTGCACTCGGCCAAGGGGCTCGAGTTCAACAACGTGTTCATCACCGGCCTGGAAGAGGGCCTGTTCCCGCACGAGAGCAGTTCGCGCGAGGAGGGCGGCGTGGAGGAAGAACGGCGCCTGATGTACGTGGCAATCACGCGCGCGCGCCAGCGCCTGTACCTGTGCTTTGCGCAAACACGCATGTTGCACGGCCAGACGCGCTACAACATGAAGTCGCGCTTCTTCGACGAATTGCCGGAAGATGCACTCAAGTGGCTGTCGGCCAAGGCGCAGACCCACTGGTTCGCCAACAAGAAAACCGCGTGGGACGAGGCGCCATTGATCGGCTCGGACAACGCAATCGCCCAGAAGATGCAGCAAAAGTCATCGGGCTGGCGCATCGGCGAATCGGTCGAACATGCCAAGTTCGGCGAGGGCGTAATCGTCAACATCGAAGGCAGTGGCGCCAATGCGCGCGCGCAGATCAATTTCGGCAGCGCCGGGATGAAGGTGCTCGATCTGAGTATTGCCAAGCTGGAGCGGTTGGGGCAAAACTGATACAAGAAAACTGATACAAGAAAGCTGATACAAGAAAGGGCGCACTCGGCGCCCTTTTTTTACGCCATCGTATCCGGCCTGTCGTGCTTTTCCAGATCCACCGGCGCCGCTGCCTGCGGTTGGTCGAACATGTCGCGGTACGCCACGTACAGGGTGCAGTGCGCCAGCACGATCAACAGCAGCAGCAGCGTGAAAATCCCCGCCATCGCCATTTGCGACGCGCCGAAGATCATCGCGACGATGTTGGAGCTGACGAAATACAGCAGGTGCAGCGCCGCCGTGGCGATGAACATCGGCTTGAAGGCGCGCACGACCGATACCACGCTGAAGAACAACGCCTTGCCCACCGTGATTTTTTGCCAGAACACCAGCGGTGCGGCAAAGCAGGTCAGGATCCAGGTGATGGTGTACATGGCCGAGGCGATCAGCATCGGCACCACCATGGTTTGCAGCAGGGCCGGATCGACCTTGTCCGGATGCTCGGCGATGCGGGCCAGCACGTCGCCGGACATGCTGTAGACCACGACGGCAGCAAGCAGCAATACCACCAGGTTGAGCGCACCGAGCGTCAGCAGCGGACCGCGGGCAGGCTTGCGGAAGCCGCTCAGCAACAAGTTCGGCAGCGCGCGCTTGCCCTCGTCCGCGTGCCGGCAGCCTTCGAGCATGGCCACCGAAAATAGCGGGGTGAGCAGGAATACGGCCAGTTGTCCCACCGGGATGATCATGATGAACATCGACAGGAACATGCAGCAAAAGAACAGCGCCATCAGGCCGCCGGGTTGCTTGCGGAACAGCAGCAGGCCCTGTTTAACCCAGTGCACGCCGGTGCGGGCGGTGTATTTAGTCATCAAAAAAGCTTCGGCGCCAGCGTGGCGATACGTTCGCGCAAGATGCGCTCAAAGTGGGTGGGATCGTGTGGCGTGAGCATTTCTGCCTCGCGCGGCTGGTAGTAATCATACAGGCGCGAGAGCCAGAACCGCAGCGCGCCTGCGCGCAGCATCGGTTGCCAGGCGGTCTGTTCGGCGTCGGTGAACGGCCGCACGCCGTGGTAGGCGTCGAGCAGGGCGCGCACGCGCGCCACGTCGAGCACGCCGGTGTCGAGATCGATACACCAGTCATTGACGGTGACGGCCACGTCGAACAGCCAGGTGTCGCAGCCGGCAAAATAAAAATCGAAGAAGCCGGTCAGGCGCTCGCCGTCGAACATCACGTTGTTGCGGAACAGGTCGGCGTGCACGGGACCGGTCTGCAACTGCTTATATGTGTCGCAGCCGGCAAATGCTTCCTGGAAATGCATCTCGGCCCGCAGCAGGTGCGCATTGCTGTCGGACAGGTGCGGCAAGACCTTGGGCGTGGTTTCGTTCCACCAGTCCAGGCCGCGCAGATTCGGTTGTTGCAGCGGATAGTCGCGGCCAGCCAGATGCATGCGCGCCAGCATGGCGCCCACTTCGGCGCAGTGCACCGGCTGCGGCGCCATTTGCGAGCTGCCTTCGAGCTTGGTGACGATGGCTGCCGGCTTGCCGTGCAGGGCGACAATCAGCTCGCCCTGGTGGTTGGGAATCGGCGCCGGCACCAGCACCTGGCGCTCGGCCAGGTGGCGCATCAGTTGCAGATAGAATGGTAGCTGTTCGAACGACAGGTTCTCGAAGATAGTGAGTACATACTCACCTTGCTCGGTGTCGAGAAAGAAATTGCTGTTTTCGATGCCGGAAGCGATGCCTTTCAAGGCGGTTGGCTTGCCGAGGGGGAATTGCGTGATCCACTGGTTGACGTCGTCCAGGGTGACCGGAGTAAACACTGCCATGAGAAGCTTGATGGGTTCGGTGAACGGGCGCACCGCTGCACAGCGTGCGCGCCGGAATCCTGCGCTGCGCCGGAGCGCAGCCGCAGGTGCTTATTTGGTGACGGGCGCGGCTGGCGGTGGTACGTCAGTGGTGCTGTCGTCTTCTACCGGGGTCTTTTTCTTGGGGCCGCCGAATTCCAGCACCTTCCATTGCGGGCCACTGAGGGCAGGGCCCGGACCTTCGCCGACCGGTACCGGGCCGGCCGGGTGGGCCGGACGCACGGTATAAGTGCTGCCACCGGCGGTCACGGTGGTGTTGATCAGGTTGCCGTTATTGTCGCGGTTATCCTTGATCTGGGTACCCTGCTGCGACTGGTTGGAGCGGACGTTGACGCCATCTTCGGTGACTTCCTCCAGCTTTTCCAGCTTGGGCGGCTTGTCGCTGGGCGGCGTTTGCGCCCAGGCGTGAGTGCCGATGGCGAGGAGCAGGACAGGCAAAAGGGAGGAGGTGCGCTTCATGATGGATCGCCTTGACGTAGTCTGACCGGGTGGGGAATGCGTGATATTTTTAAGTATGATCCATTGTAACAAACGTGCACGAATCCCTGCTCTAAAAACCCCATTTTCGCCCCATCAGTAAGGTTTCCTTAAGAAACCATTTCAGTTTTGGAAATCCCGTGCGGCGGGCGAAGCGCTGCTTAAAACCTGCGATAATGCGCCATTCACTCTGCGAGTCGCCGCTGCTGTTACTGTTGCGGCCACCGCACGCCCCTCACATAGATCAGTTTCTTATGCAAAATACCCTGCTGTTAGTCGACGGTTCCAGTTACCTTTATCGCGCTTTCCACGCGCTGCCCGACCTGCGCAGCCCGGACGGCTACCCCACCGGCGCCATGCACGGCATGGTCAATATGTTGCGCCGCCTGCGCGCCGACTACCCGGCCGCCTACATCGCCTGCGTGTTCGACGCCAAGGGTAAAACCTTCCGCGACGATATGTATCCCGAATACAAGGCCACGCGCGCGCCGATGCCGGACGACCTGCGCCTGCAGATCGAACCGATCCACGAGGCGGTCAAGGCCATGGGCTGGCCGATCCTGATGGTCGATGGAGTGGAAGCGGACGACGTGATCGGCACCCTGTGCGTGGATGCAGTCAAGGCCGGCATGAAGGTGGTGGTGTCCACCGGCGACAAGGACCTGGCGCAACTGGTCAATCCGAACGTCATGCTGATTAACACCATGAACAACGAGAAGATGGACGAGGCCGGTGTGCTGGCCAAGTTCGGCGTGCCGCCGAACCGCATCATCGACTACCTCACCCTGATCGGCGACACCGTCGATAACGTGCCGGGCGTCTCGAAATGCGGGCCGAAAACCGCGCTGAAATGGCTCACCGCCTACGACTCGCTCGACGGCGTAATGAGCAATGCCGACAAGATTACCGGCGCCGTCGGCGAAAACCTGCGCACCGCGCTGGCGTGGCTGCCGCGCAGCCGTGAGCTGATCACGGTAAAAACCGACTGCGACCTCGCCGAACACATGATGTCGATCAGCGAATCGCTGGTGGCGCGTCCCGAGGATGGTCCCACCCTGGTCACGTTCTTCACCACGTACGGCTTCAAAACCCTGATGCGCGAGCTGAGCGCGGTGACACCCACCGCTGCGGCCACGGCTGCTGCTGCGAAGGCGGTGCCTGCCGGCGGCGCGGTCTCGGCCACGCAGGACATGTTCGGCGAAGCGCCCAAGGTCAACGTCAACTACGAGATGGTGCTGACCGACGCCCAGCTCGATAAATGGCTGGCGCTGATCGACGCTGCCGCGTTGACGGCCGTCGATACCGAAACCACGTCGCTCGAGCCGATGACGGCGCAACTGGTGGGCATCTCGCTGTCGACCGAGCCGGGCGTGGCCTGCTACATCCCGGTCGCGCACGCGTACGCGGGCGTGCCGGAGCAACTGTCGCGCGAGCACGTGCTGGCAAAACTCAAGTCCTGGCTCGAAGACGACAGCAAGCTCAAGGTGGGCCAGAACCTCAAGTACGACAGCCACATCTTCGCCAACCACGGCGTCCAGCTGCGCGGCATCCACCACGACACCCTGCTGCAATCGTACGTGTTTGAATCGCACCGCACCCACGGCATGGACGACCTGGCCCTGCGCCACCTGAACCACACCACGATTCCGTTCGTGGACGTGTGCGGCAAGGGCGTCAACATGATCACGTTCGACAAGGTGGAACTGCAACGCGCCACCGACTACGCGGCCGAGGACGCCGACATCACGCTGCGCCTGCACGGCGTGATGGCAGCCCAGGTGGAAAGCGACGACAAGCTCAACTACATCTACCGCCAGATCGAACTGCCTACCGCCGTGGTGCTGCAAAAAATCGAGCGCAACGGCGTCCACATCGACGCCGCGCTGCTCGACATCCAGTCGGCCGAACTGGGCGCGCGCATCGTTGAACTGGAAGCACAGGCGCACGAGCTGGCCGGCCAGCCGTTCAACCTCGGTTCGCCCAAGCAGATCGGCGAGATTTTCTTCCAGAAGCTGCAACTGCCGGTGGTAAAAAAGACCCCGAGCGGCGCGCCATCGACCGACGAGGAGGTGCTGCAAAAGCTGGCCGAGGACTACCCGCTGCCGAAAGTGCTGCTCGAATACCGCAGCCTGTCCAAGCTCAAGTCCACCTACACCGACAAGCTGCCCAAGATGATCAACCCGGCCACGGGCCGCGTGCACACCAACTACGCGCAGGCGGTGGCGGTGACGGGCCGGCTGGCATCGAACGACCCCAACCTGCAAAACATCCCGGTGCGCACCAGGGAAGGACGCCGCATCCGCGAAGCGTTCATTGCGCCGCCGGGCAGCCACCTGGTGTCGGCCGACTATTCGCAGATCGAGCTGCGCATCATGGCCCATATCTCGGGCGACGAAGCGATGCTGCGCGCGTTTGCCGACGGCGAGGACATCCACCGCGCCACCGCCGCCGAGATCTTCGGCGTGCCGCCAGCGGAAGTGACCAGCGAGCAGCGCCGCTACGCCAAGGTGATCAATTTTGGTTTGATCTACGGCATGAGCGCGTTCGGCCTGGCGGCCAACCTGAACATCGAGCGCGCCGCCGCGCAGAATTACATCGACCGCTACTTCGCGCGCTTCTCGGGCGTCAAGCAGTACATGGACGACACCCGCCTGCAGGCGAAAGCGCGCGGCTACGTGGAAACCGTGTTCGGCCGCCGCCTGTGGCTGCCCGAAATCAATTCCCCGAACGGCCCGCGCCGCCAGGGCGCCGAGCGCGCGGCAATCAACGCGCCGATGCAGGGCACGGCCGCCGACCTGATCAAGCTGGCCATGGTGGCGGTGCAGAACTGGCTCGAAGCGGACAAATTGCAAACCCGCATGATCATGCAGGTACACGACGAACTGGTGCTGGAAGTGCCGGACGCCGAGCTGGAGCTGGTCAAGCAGAAGCTGCCGGAACTGATGGCAGGCGTGGCGCAATTGAAAGTGCCGCTGCTGGCCGAGGTAGGCGTCGGTAAAAACTGGGAAGAGGCGCACTGACAGCAGGGCCGGCCGCAGCACCGTGATTGCCGCGCAGGCGGCAATCCATTGACGACTTGAGTTACTCACCAACGGAGAAAACGCATGGATGACTTGCAACGCGACGCAGAGAGTTTGTTGAAAACCCCGCTATCGGACGGCCTCGACCGCCGCGACTTCATCAAGGTCGCGCTCGGTACGGGCTTTGCCGTGGCCGCCATGCCGGTGGTCGCGCAAAACGTCATCAAGACCGATACCGCCGGTCTCACCGCCGGCACCATCACGCTCGACGTGGCCGGCCAGGCCGTGCCGGTCTATCGCGCCCAGCCGGAGGGTAAAACCAACCTGCCGGTGGTGCTGGTGATTTCCGAAATCTTCGGCGTCCACGAACACATTGCCGACGTGGCCCGCCGCTTCGCCAAGCTCGGCTACATGGCGCTGGCGCCGGACCTGTTCGTGCGCCAGGGCGACCCGCAAAAGGTTGCCTCGATCGCCGAACTGCAACGCGACATCATCGCCAAGACCCCGGACGCGCAGGTGATGACCGACCTCGACGCGCTGGTGGCATGGGCCAAGGCCAACAACGGCAACCCGGACAAGATCGCCATCACCGGTTTTTGCTGGGGCGGCCGCGTGACGTGGCTGTACGCCGCCCACAACCCGGCCATCAAGGCTGGCGCGGCGTGGTATGGCCGGCTGGTGGGCACTACCAGCGCCAATACGCCCAGGCATCCGGTCGATATCGCGCCATCTCTGACGGTGCCGGTGCTGGGGCTGTACGGTTTGAAAGATACCGGCATTCCGCAGGAATCGGTCGAAGCGATGAAAGCGGCGCTGGCCAAGGGCGCAAACAAGTCGACTTTCGTGGTGTATCCGAACTCGGGCCACGCGTTCCACGCCGATTACCGGCCCAGCTACGTCGAGGCGGACGCCAAGGATGGCTGGGGCCGCATGCTGGCGTGGTTCAAGCAGAACGGCGTGGCATAAAGCCTGACTAAGAACCTATCCCGGTAGGGAGGAGGCAGCGGATTGCGATGCCTCGTTAGCGGGGGCAAGGCGTGAGGAAGAAGCATGGCAGGCCATGCGATGACGAGCAACGCCGGCCCGCTGGCGAGGCGCGTAAGCAGCGCCTCATTCCCTGCCGGGATAGGTTCTATGAGGGACCGATGGGCCATGAAGGCTGTTTTTAGCCAAAAATGAGCAGAAATGCGTGCCGGGCGGTAAAATAACGCCCCGGCCCCCTCTGTGGACGGGCCAGGCACAAGAGGCTATACCATCGATCCCGTACTCATTTCCATCATTCTGGCGACCACGCTCGCCGGCGTCGTCAGCATATCGGCCGCTGCCGTGTTCTCGTTTACGCTGCTGTCGAAGGTGGTCGAGCGCATGGTCAGCCTGTCGGTCGGCCTGATGCTGGCCACCTCGCTGCTGCATGCCCTGCCCGAAGCATTCGATTCCACCGCCAGCCCGCGCAGCCTGTTCGCGACCCTGCTGGCCGGTCTGCTGGCGTTCTTCGTGCTGGAAAAGCTGGCCATCATGCGCCACTCGCACCACCACGAGCACGACGGCCACCACCACCATCACGGCCACGACAAGACCGAAGCGGGCAAGGCCGGCTGGATGATCCTGGTCGGCGACGGCATGCATAATTTTACCGACGGTATCCTGATTGCCGCCGCCTTCCTGGCCGACCCGCAACTGGGCCTGGTGACGGGCCTGGCCATCATCGCCCACGAAATCCCGCAGGAAATTGGCGACTTCATCGTGCTGCTCAACGCCGGTTTCTCGCGCACCCGCGCTTACATCTACAACCTGCTGTGCAGCCTGCTGTCGATCGCCGGCGGTCTGCTCGGCTACTACTTCCTCGACCGCGCCAGCAGCCTGATTCCGTACGTTCTGGTGTTCGCGTCGTCGGGCTTTATCTATATCGCGGTCAGCGACCTGATGCCGCAAATGCAACGCCGCGCCACGCTGCGCGAATCGGTGCCGCAAGTGCTCTTGATTGCCACCGGCGTGGCGATCGTGGTGTTCTTTACCAGTCACCGCTAACCATAAAGCCCAGCTTGCTTGCAGTCTGGCGCGGGAGGGGTAAGATGGCGGGATGGACCTTCCCTCTCAAAAGCAGGCAGCGGCGCTGGCAGCACTATCGGCTGCGGACTCCGCGCGTCTTGAGCGTCTGGCAAGCAAGGCCAACGTCAGCGTGGATAGTATCTGGCCCGAGATTTACCTGTACGGCTTCGACGATATCGAGGATTCGGTGCAAGCCAATCTCAATGCCGATGAGGACATTGCAGCAGGGTGCACTGTCGCTCACGACGATGTGATGGCACAGGCACGACGCATCTTGGACGCCAATGTGCGCGGCAAGCGTAAAGCAGGCTAATCGGACTGTAAGGTGGTCGGCAGCCGCACAGCGAGCGCTCGACCAGACCATGGCGCACATCAACGCGCAGGATTATTCCACCGGACTCCTGGTATTGCAGAGGGTCAGCAAGGTGATCGACCTCTTGTCTACTCAGCCTGATATCGGCACGCCGACGTATTTGCCAGCGCTACGCCGCTATCCGGTTCCCAAAACTGGACACACCATCGAGTATCGCGTCACAGCCAACGACATCGTCATCGTCCGTTGGGTACGCAACGTACGCATCCGAAAAACTTAAACCTGCCCCGTCGCCACCGGCCGTGCCGGATCGGCACACCACTGGCTCCACGAGCCCGGGTACAGCGCCGCACCGGGCAAGCCCGCCACTTCCAGAGCCAGCAGGTTGTGGCAGGCAGTGACGCCCGAGCCGCACTGCATGATCGCCTGCGGCGCGCTGGCAAACAGCGGTGTCCATTCCGCCTTCAACTGCGCGGCATCCTTGAAGCGGCCGTCAGGCGCCAGGTTATCCTTGAAGAAGCGGTTGCGCGCGCCGGGGATATGGCCGCCCACCGGATCGATGGTTTCATTCTCGCCGCGATAGCGGTCGGCCGCGCGCGCATCGACCACGGTTTTAATTTGCGTGGCCAGGTTGGCCACCACGTCGTCCATCGCTACCGTCTGCGTCAGGCTTGGCCGCTCGGCAATAGTACCCCGGGCGCGTGGCGCTACCGGCGTGACCAGCGGCTCACCGGCGGCTTGCCAGGCAACCAGGCCGCCGTCGAGCACGGCCACGGCCGGATGGCCGATCCAGCGCAGCAACCACCACAGGCGCGCGGCAAACATGCCGCCGTGGGCGTCGTAGGCCACCACTTGGGTATCGTTGTTGATGCCCCAGGCGCGCAGCGTCTCGATCAGGGCGGCGCGCTCGGGCAGCGGGTGGCGGCCACGGAACACGCCGTCAGGCCCGGTCTTGGCGCCGGACAGGTCGGTATCGATATTGGCAAACTGGGCATTCTGGATGTGGCCGGCCGCAAAGGCGTCGCGGCCGGCGTCCGGGTTCATCAGGTCGTGGCGGCAATCGAGGACGACCCAGTGGCTGTCGGTGACATGCCGGGCCAGGTCGGCGGCGCTGATCAGGGTGGTATGCATGGCGAAAACTCCGTTGACTACACTTCGCTGGAAATCGGGTCGGCCTTGTCGATGGCCTTGCCGCGCTCTGTATTGCGGGTATTGTAGAACGTTGCGGCCACGCCGGAAGCGAGAATGATGGCGATGCCGGTCCAGCTCATCCAGCTGAACACGTCGCCAAACACCAGCACGCCCCAGATACTGGAAAACACGATGCCCGTGTATTGCAGGTTGGCCACCACCAGGGTCTGGCCCAGGCGGTAGGCGCGAGTCATGGCCACTTGCGCGCTGGTGGCGCAGATGCCGATGCCAAGCAGCAGCAGGCCGCCGTGCCAGCTGTTGATCGGGTGCCATTCCACCGGTTTGCCGCCGGTGAGCAGGATGTTACCGAGCAGGCCGGCAACGATGTTGGTGACGGCAAAATAAAACACCACGCGGCTTTCCGGCTCGCCGGCCAGGCCCAGCTTGCGTACCTGCATATAGGCCATGGCTGTCAACAGGCTGGAGAACAGGGCGACTAGGGCCGGCGTGAGCTGGTTGGCGTGGAAGGCCGGTTGCAGCAACAGGACCACGCCCACAAAGCTCATCATCACGGCCAGCATCAGCGGCCACTTGATGTCGCCCTTGGCATGCCACCAGCCGAGCGCAAACAGCCACACGGCGATCCAGATCGGCGACAGGTAATTGAGGGTCATGGCCGTGGCCAGCGGCAGTTCGGCAATCGAGTAGTACCAGAGCCACAGCGACACCACGCCAATGATGCAGCGCCACAGGTGGGCCAGCGGCATGGTGGTGCGGAAACTGCCGCCTTGCGACTTGATGATGATGGCCAGCACGATCACGCCGACCACCCCGCGGTACATGACGATTTCGGAGGTGGAGAATTCTTCGGATGCCAGCTTGACGCACACCCCCATGACGGCGAACATAAAGCTAGCGAACAACATCCAAAGCGATTGCATCCAGTTTCCTTTTTATAAATCTATCTTAGATCGGTACCATTCGTGGAAGTGCTGCATGCCATCTTCCATCGGTGATTGATAGGGGCCGGCGTCGGTCTCGCCCCGGGCGCGCAGCGCCTTGCGGCCGGCATCCATGCGCAGGGCGATCTCGTCGTCTTCCGACACGGTTTCCATGTACGCGGCGTGCTCGGCCTCGATGAACTCGCGCTCGAACAGCACGATTTCCTCGGGATAGTAGAACTCGACCACGTTGCGGGTACGCTGCGGACCATCGGGCCACAGGGTGGACACCACCAGCACGTGCGGATACCACTCGACCATGATGTTCGGGTACAGCGTGAGCCAGATCGCGCCATACGGCGGCGCCTCGCCGCCACGGAATTTCAGTACCTGCTCCTGCCAGCGCTTGTACACTTCGGAGCCGGACTTGAGCAGGCCCTTGTTCACGCCCACGGTTTGCACGCTGTAGTCCTGGCCGAATTCCCAGCGCAGGTCGTCGCAGCTGACAAAGCCGCCCAGGCCCGGGTGGAACGGTTCGACGTGGTAGTCCTCCAGGTAGACTTCGATAAAAGTCTTCCAGTTGTAATCGCACGTTTGCACTTCCACGCGGTCGAACATATAGCCGGAGAAATCGAGATCCTTCGTGACTGACAGGTTCTTGAGCTTTTCCATGACGTTGTAGCCATTTTGCTCGAACTGCAGGCCGTTCCAGCTTTGCAGCGTGGTCTTGGGCAGGTTCAGGCACGGCGTTTCGGCGAAGTGGGGCGCGCCGATCAGTTCACCCTTGAGGTCGTAGGTCCAGCGGTGCAGCGGACACACAATATTATTGGCGTTGCCGCGGCCATTGAACATCAACGCCTGCCGGTGGCGGCAGACGTTGGACAGCAATTCGAGCCCATTGGCGTTGCGCACCAGCATGCGGCCTTCGTTTTCGGCAGCCAGCGTGGCAAAGTCGCCGACCTCGGGCACCATCAGTTCGTGGCCCACGTAACGCGGACCACTCTGGAATAATTGCTGCTTTTCGCGCTGTAACAGCGCTTCGTCAAAATAGACGTCAACCGGAAGTTGCGCGTTAGAACGCGCCAGCTTGGCGTGGGTACCCAGATCGGACATCCAAACCCCCCTTAATTAAAATACATCAAACCAAGAAGAGACAGAATCCGCAAATTCCTGAATTCAAGTAAGTTGAAAATAGTATTTCGGACAGAACCGGCAATTATACCGTTTTTTACCGGGCGGGGGCAGAGGGCGCACGCGTCCAACTTGTAAGGAATTGCAAGAAATGCATGTACTTCACGTGGATGGTGGCGATTACGATAAAATCCGTCATCCGGCCGGGTGGCGTCCGTATTGTTCCACCGGAGTGGGTGGTTTGTTCTAAAATAACGGGCTACACTGCCTGGCAAGCTTTTTTGCCTTGAAACCTGAGTGACCATGTCTGAAAACGACGAATAACGATGTCTAAGAAATTATCTGCCGAAGCTGCAACGACCGCCGCCGCCGCCAACGTCTCGTTTGAAGAAGCGATGGCAGAGCTGGCCCAACTGGTTGCGAAAATGGAAGCCGGCCAGCTGCCGCTCGAAGCGTCGGTGGCCGCCTATGCGCGCGGTTCCGAGCTGGTCAAGCTGTGCGCGGCCCAGCTTGAAAAAGTGGAGTCCCAGGTCAAGGTGCTCGAGGGCGACATGCTCAAGCCATTCGAACAAACCGCCGAGGCCGAACAATGAGCGCCTCTTTTGATGACTGGATGAAAACCGTGCAAGCCGGTTCGGAACACGATTTATCGGGTTTCCTGCCGGCCGCCACTACCACGCCCACCAAGCTGCACGCAGCCATGCGCTACGCGCTGCTCGGTGGCGGCAAACGCGTGCGTCCGCTGCTGGTGTACGCGGCCGGTGCGCTGTTCGACGCCGATGCCGCCACCCTGGCGCGTGCGGCAGCAGCCGTGGAAATGATCCACGCCTATTCGCTGGTGCACGACGACATGCCCTGCATGGACGACGACGCGCTGCGCCGTGGCAAACCGACCGTGCACATCGCCTACGACGAAGCAACCGCGCTGCTGGTCGGCGACGCGCTGCAATCGCAGGCCTTCGTGGTGCTGGCCGAGGCCGACATCAGCGTGATTCCCCCGGCGCGCCTCGCTGCCATGTTGAAGGTGCTGGCCCATGCATCGGGCTCGGCCGGCATGTGCGGCGGCCAGGCCATCGACCTCGACAGCATCGGCCTGAGTTTGACCCTGGAACAACTGGAGCAGATGCACCAGCTCAAAACCGGCGCCTTGCTGCGCGCAGCCGTGGTGCTGGGCGCGCTGGCCGGTAAAGACCTCGACGCGGCCGAGATGGCCGCGCTGGACCAGTATTCGCGCGCCATCGGCCTGGCGTTCCAGGTGGTCGATGATGTGCTTGACGCCACCGCCGATTCGGCCACGCTGGGCAAGACCGCCGGCAAGGACGCGGCCGACAACAAGCCGACCTACGTGTCGATTTTGGGGCTGGAGCCATCGCGCGCGCTGGCAGAAACATTGCGGCTCGATGCGCACGCAGCGCTCGCGCCGTTCGGAGACAAGGCTCTGCGGTTACGCGAACTCGCGGATTTGATCGTGCAGCGGAAGGCATAAATGAACTTGCTAGAAAAAATAGATTCACCGGCCGACGTACGCGCACTGCCGTACCATCAACTCACGCCCCTGGCGCACGAACTGCGCGCCTACCTGCTCGACTCGGTGTCCAAGACGGGCGGCCATTTGTCGTCCAACCTGGGCACGGTCGAGCTGACGGTGGCGCTGCACTACGTGTTCAACACGCCGGAAGACCGCATCGTGTGGGACGTGGGCCATCAGACCTATTCGCACAAGATCCTCACCGGTCGCCGCAGCCGCATGCACACGCTGCGCCAGCTCGATGGCATCTCGGGCTTCCCCAAGCGCGACGAGAGCGAGTACGACACCTTCGGCACCGCCCACTCGTCGACGTCGATTTCGGCTGCACTGGGCATGGCGCAGGCGGCCAAGATCAAGGGCGAGCACCGCCACGCGATTGCCGTCATCGGCGACGGTTCGATGACCGCCGGCATGGCGTTCGAGGCGCTGAACAACGCCGGCGTCCAGGACGACATCAACCTGCTGGTGATCCTCAACGATAACGATATGTCGATTTCGCCGCCGGTCGGCGCGCTCAATCGCTACCTGGCGCGCCTGATGTCGGGGCAGTTCTACGCCGCCGCCAAGAACGTCGGCAAGTCGGTGCTGCCGGGCCCGGTGCTGGAACTGGCCAAACGCCTGGAAGAACACGCCAAGGGCATGGTGGTGCCTGCCACCATGTTCGAGGAATTCGGCT
Source organism: Duganella sp. Leaf61 (assembly GCF_001421905.1). Classification (NCBI taxonomy): domain Bacteria; kingdom Pseudomonadati; phylum Pseudomonadota; class Betaproteobacteria; order Burkholderiales; family Oxalobacteraceae; genus Duganella; species Duganella sp. Leaf61. The sequence continues at coordinate 714,718 of NZ_LMLM01000012.1, read as the reverse complement.
TCAACTACATCGGTCCCATCGACGGCCACGACCTCGATTCGCTAATTCCCACGCTGCAAAACATCAAGCAGCTCAAGGGGCCGCAATTCCTGCACGTGGTGACCAAGAAGGGCCAGGGCTACAAGCTGGCCGAAGCCGAACCGATCCTGTACCACGGCACCGGCAAATTCAACCCGGCCGAAGGCATCAAGCCGGCCACGGCGCCGGCCAAGATGACCTACACCGAAGTGTTCGGCAACTGGCTGTGCGACATGGCCGCTGCCGACAAAAAACTGGTCGGCATCACGCCGGCCATGCGCGAAGGTTCGGGCATGGTGCGCTTCGAACAGCAATATCCTGACCGTTACTTCGACGTCGGCATCGCCGAGCAGCACGCGGTCACCTTCGGCGCCGGACTGGCCTGCGAAGGCCTGAAGCCGGTCGTGGCGATTTATTCGACCTTCCTGCAACGCGGCTACGACCAGCTGGTGCACGACGTGGCGCTGCAAAATCTCGACGTCACGTTTGCGCTCGACCGCGCCGGTTTGGTCGGCGCCGACGGCGCCACCCACGCCGGTAACTACGACCTGGCCTACCTGCGCTGCATCCCGAACATGGTGATCATGGCCGCGTCGGACGAAAACGAATGCCGCCAGATGCTCACCACCGGCTACCGCTATCCGGGCCCGGCCGCCATCCGCTACCCGCGCGGCGCCGGCATCGGCGCAGCGATGGAGCAGGAACTGACCACCATTGCACTCGGTAAAGGCGAAATCAAGCGCCAGGGCGCCCGCATCGCGATCCTGGCATTCGGCTCGATGGTGGCGCCATCGGTTACCGCCGGCGAGGCGCTCAACGCCACGGTCGCCAATATGCGCTTCGTCAAACCGCTGGACGTGGAACTGGTCAAACAACTGGCCGCCAGCCACGACTACCTGGTGACGGTGGAAGAAGGCGCCATCATGGGCGGCGCCGGTGCAGCCGTGGCCGAAGCGCTGGCCGCCGAAGGCATCGTCAAGCCGCTGCTGATGCTGGGCCTGCCCGACAAGTTCATCGACCACGGCGATCCGGTCAAGCTGCTCTCCAGTGTCGGTCTCGATGCGGCCGGTATTACCGCGTCGATCAGGCAGCGCTTTGACAGCAGTGGCGACGAGCCACGGCTGGTGGTCAACAACGGCTAATCCGCGCCTTGCGTTCTTTCCGGCCGCGCCGTCCTGGCGCGGCCCGTCGTTCCCCAAAACAACACCCTTGATCTTTCTCATTGCCTTTAGGCTCGCTTGACCTATATTGATATAAATCGTTTATATCGGATGGCGCGAGGGAGGCAGCATGAATATGATCGCAGCCGGATACCCGGCCCGCTGTATGGTCCGATGTATGGCCCTATCAATGGTCCTGTGCCTGGTCGCGCATCGCGGGTACGCGCAGGTGCCGGAAACCGGCCGCTTCCAGGAACTCAGTTTCAGCGCCGAAGAAGTGGGCGCGCGCATGGAAGACCGCTATATCGACCAGGTGGTAGGCCTGGCGGCCGCCGGCAAGCTCGATGAAGACCGCGTGCTGCTGGCACGCCTGCGCCGCATTGCCGATGGCCTGGTGGCCGCCGCCGTGACGTTGAAGCCGGAAGCGGCACTATGGCAGTGGGAAGTGCACACCACGAGTGACCCGGGCGTCGATGCCTTGTGCATGGCGGGCGGAAAAATCCTGGTGGGCAGCACGTTTGTCCACGCAATGGCGCTGACCGACGGCGAACTGGCCACGCTGCTGGCGCACGAAGTGGCACACGCGGTGGCCGAACACCACCGCGAAACGCTGTCCGAAGCGATGTTCCTCAACCGTCCCCTGGCCCCGGTGGACGTGGTGATGGAGCGGCTCGACACCGACCTGTCGCTGCAATTGCGCCTGGCGCGGCTGTCCCGCCTGCAGGAATCGGAGGCCGACCAGTTGGGCATGCTGCTGGCCCACCGAGCCGGCTGGCGCGCCGACGATATGGTCAGCTTTTACCGCAAGCTCGCTGCTGGCGACGGCGCCGCGCTGTTCAGCGGGCATCCGGCCGCCGCGTCGCGCCTGAGCATGGCGCACGGGATGCGGCGGTTGCTGGAGGGCAGTCGTTAGCGCGTACTTACGGGTTAGCCAGGGAAATCCGTTCGAGCGTGATGGCCACTGCGGCAGCAATTGCTTCGTAACCGGCATCGCCCGGATGCAGGTGGTCGCCGCTGTCGAAGCGTGGCAGCAGGCGCGCCGGATGTTGCGGGTCGCGCAGCGCTGCATCGAGGTCGGTGACGGCGTCGAATTCTCCGCTGTCCCTTATCCAGCGATTGATGTCGCGCCGGATGGCCTCCTTGGCCGGCGTGTAGTAGCCGTCGAAAGGCGTGCCGTGCAGCGCGTCGTCGAACGGGGGCAGCGTGGCGCCGATGATGCGCACGCCGCGTGCGCGTGCCTGTGCGATCAACTGCCGGTACGCGGCGATCATGCGTGGCGCCGTCATTGGCGGCTCGTCCGGCGCGAAAGCGCTGCCCGGCCAGCCGATATCGTTGATTCCCAGTAGCACCACCACGGTCGTCACGCCCGGCTGGTCCAGTACATCGGGCGCAAACCTGGCGGCGGCGTTGGCGCCCATGCGGTCGCCCAGCAACCGCGCGCCGGAAATGCCGGCATTGACCACTGCGATACCTTTCCGTGCCATGGTTGCCGCCAGGTAGTCGGGCCAGCGCCGGTCCTGGTCGGGTGTGGAGCCGTTGCCGTCGGTGATCGAGTCGCCCAGTGCCACGATGACGTCGCGCCGGGTGTTGTTCTCCACCAGGATACCAGTCAGCAGCGCACGTCCGTGCAGGGCAATCGGCTGCCCGGTTGGCGCGGCGGTTGCATCGCCGTTGTGGATCCAGCCGGTTTGCTGCGCGCCCCAGTGGAAGGTGGCAAGTGGCGTCGCATGCGGCAGGTAGATGCTGATCGCCAGCTGCTCCAGCGCTGCCACGCGCAGGTCGACCGGATCGCTGACCAGCGGCGCACCCGGGGCGATCGTGGCCTGTGGCAGACCGCCAAAGGTCAGCGGCAGTCCCGTCGCAAAGGGCGCAAGTGCGCCGGTGTTGTCGTTGTCCCTTGCGGCGCGTGCCACCCGCGCCGCGCCGATGTGTATCGGCTGCGTGCCGTAGCGGTTGGACAGGACGATCCGCACCCGGTTGCCGCCCACGCTGATGCGCGCCGTCTCGCGCACTGTCTGCCGTGCCAGCAGCGCCGGCACACCGGTGGGCAAGGCGAAATCCGGTCCCCACGTTGCTTGCGGACTGGCGTACCAGGCCGCAGTCCAGGCCCCGCTGATGGCGAATGCCGGCAGCGTGGTCAGTGTGGTGGCCAGGGCAGCCAGTGCTGCCAGCTTGATCGTGCGTCGTACCATGATGTGCTCCATAAACCAGAAAAGCACACGATAGGTCATTCAAAATAAGCTGAGAAGACGCGTAGCCGGACTATACTTCATTCAAAAATGGAATGAGGTAAATCGATGGACACCATGCGTTCGTTGCGCTGCTTTGTGCGCGCTGTGGAATTGGGCAGCCTGACGGCCGTGGCGCGGGAGCAGGGCACCACGCAACCGACCGTGAGCAAACTGGTGGCTGCGCTCGAACGCGACCTGGGCGTGCGCCTGCTCGAGCGCAGCACCACCAGCTTGCACCCGACGCCCGATGGCCTCCGCTTTTACCAGCGCGCGCTGGGCGTGCTGGCGCAGTACCAGGAGGCCGTGGCCGAGGCGCGCGGCCAGACCGAGACGGCTTCCGGGCTGATACGGGTCAACGCGCCAGCCGCCTTCGGCCAGTTTCGCCTGAATGCCTTGCTGGCATCCTTCATGGCCGCGCATCCGCAGGTGGACATCGAATTGATACTGGACGATCGCATGGTGGACCTGGTGCGGGACGGCGTGGACATCGCGGTGCGCCAGGGAACCGAACTGCCGCCCGATGCCGTTGCCCGCGCGGTGGGCATATCGTCCCGCCAACTGGTGGCAGCGCCAGCGTACCTGCATGCGCGCGGCTCGCCGCAGCAGCTGCAGGACCTGGCCAATCATGACTACATCCGCTTTGCCTGGCTGGCCGAGGGCGACACGGTGACGCTGCACCACGGCGATGAAAAGGTATCGTTGATTACGCATGGGCGCTTGTGCGTGAATCACGCACTGGCCATCCGCGACAGCCTGGTGGCGGGAGGCGGCATTGGTCTGTGTCCGCTCTGGCTGGTGCAGGACATGCTCGACAGCGGCGCGCTCGTGCGCGTGCTGGCGCCATGGGAAGGCGCGCCGCAGCCCATGCACCTGCTGTCGCCTACGCGCCGCTACCAGCCGGTCAGGGCGCGGCTGTTGCTCGATTACCTGGAGCAGCAGATCCGCGACTTGCCAGGCTTCGGGGCCATGCCGGTGACCGCCGCGCGCGCGGTTTAACCGCGCTTGCGCTCATGCTGCCACAGCACATCGCTGCCACCGGCGTAGCGATTGAGCACGCGCGACAGCACGAACAGCAAATCCGACAGCCGGTTCACGTACTGGCGTGGATGCTCATGGATGGTTTCGGCTTTGCCGAGGGTGACGATGGCGCGTTCGGCGCGGCGGCACACGGTGCGGCACACGTGCGCCTGCGACGCGGCGCGCGAGCCGGCCGGCAAAATGAATTCGGTCAGCGCGGGCAGGGTGGCGTTGTACTTGGCCAGCAGCGTGTCGAGCCGCTCCACGTGCGCTTCGGTGATCATCTGGTAGCCGGGGATGCACAACTCGCCGCCGAGGTCGAACAGGTCGTGCTGGATCGTCACCAGCTCGTCGCGCAGGTCGGCGGGCATGTCTTCGCACAGCAGCAGGCCGAGATGCGAATTGAGTTCATCGACTTCGCCGATGCTGTGGATGCGCACGCTGTCCTTGTCGGTGCGGCTGCCGTCGCCGAGGCCGGTGGTGCCGCCGTCGCCGGTGCGGGTGGCGATTTTGGAGAGTCGGTTGCCCATGGTTGTTCCGGTTGGTTATGAGAGTCACGGAAGAATACAGCAGTTCCATTTTTTTGCTTACAATCGAGGCCTGTAGTGCTTCCAGGGCCCGTCCATGACTGTTGCGGTTTCAATCCGGCTTGACGAACTTGCCGCGCGGCGTGCGCAGGTGGCCGCTGCCCTGCTGCGGGTGCTGCCCGCGCGCGCCGTGCTCTCGGCCACCGAAGACACCCGTCCCTACGAATGCGACGGCCTGGCCGCCTACCGCCAGTTGCCGATGATCGTCGCGCTGCCCGACAGCGAGGCGCAGGTGGTGGCCGTGCTGCGCGTGTGTCGCGCGCTTGGCGTGCCGATCGTGCCGCGCGGCGCCGGCACCGGCCTGTCCGGCGGCGCCATGCCGATTGTCGATGGCGTGGTGCTGTCCACTGCGCGCCTCAACCGCATCGTGCGCCTCGACGCCTATTCGCGCACGGCGGTCGTGCAGCCCGGCGTGCGCAACGCCGCCATCTCGGAAGCGGCCGCGCCGCATGGCTTGTACTACGCGCCCGATCCGTCATCGCAAATCGCGTGCACCATCGGCGGCAACGTGGCGGAAAACTCGGGCGGCGTGCATTGCCTCAAGTACGGCCTCACCATCCACAACGTGCTGCGCGTGCGCATGGCCACCATCGATGGCGAGATCGTGGAACTGGGCGGTGCTGCGCTCGATTCGCCCGGCCTCGATTTGCTGTCGGTGTTCATCGGCTCCGAGGGCATGCTGGGCATCGTCACCGAGGTGACCGTCAAACTGATCCCCAGGCCGGCCGTGGCGCGCGTGATCATGGCGTCGTTCGCGCAGGTGGCCGATGGCTGCCACGCGGTGGCTGCGCTGATCGCCGCCGGCATCATCCCCGCCGGGCTGGAGATGATGGACCAGACCTCGTCGCGCATGGTCGAGCCGTTCGTCCATGCCGGCTACGATACCGACGCCGCCGCCATCCTGCTGTGCGAGGCCGATGGCACGGCCGAGGAAGTGGAAGAAGACATCGCCCGCATGTCGGCGGTGCTGGGCGCGGCCGGCGCGGTAGCCATCACGGTGTCGCAGTCGGAGGCCGAGCGCCTGCGCTTCTGGTCCGGGCGCAAAAACGCGTTTCCGGCGGCCGGCCGCATCTCGCCCGACTACTACTGCATGGACGGCACCATTCCGCGCAAGCGCCTGGGCGAGGTACTGGCCGGTATCGCCCAGATGGAAATCAGGTATGGCCTGCGCTGCGCCAACGTCTTCCACGCCGGCGACGGCAACCTGCATCCGCTGATCCTGTTCAACGCCAACATCCCCGACGAATTTGCCCGGGCAGAAAGCTTCGGCGCCGAAATCCTGGCGCTGTGCGTGGCCGTGGGCGGCACCATCACCGGCGAGCATGGCGTGGGCATCGAGAAGATCGATTCGATGTGCGCGCAGTTCGCGCCACTGGAGCTGGAGGCGTTTTTCGCGGTCAAGCGCGCGTTCGATCCGGCCGGCCTGCTCAACCCGGACAAGGCGATTCCCACCCTCAACCGCTGCGCGGAATTCGGCAAGATGCGGGTGCGCGGCGGCTTGCTGCCGTTCGCCCACCTGCCGCGCTTTTAAGGCGATGACCATGACCCAGACCGACATCGCCAGCGCCTTCAGCGCCCGCATCCTCGCCGCCACGCAAACCGGCCAGCCGCTGCGCCTGCGCGGCGGCGGCACCAAGGACTGGTACGGCGGCGCGCTGGCGGGGGAGGTGCTCGATACGCGCGCCTACACCGGTGTGGTGTCGTACGAGCCGACCGAACTGGTGATCACCGCGCGCTGCGGCACGCCGCTGGCCGAGATCGAGGCGCTGCTCGATCGCCACGAGCAGATGCTGGCATTCGAGCCGCCGCGCTTCGGGCCAAACTGCACCATCGGCGGCGTGGTGGCCAGTGCCCTGTCCGGGCCGCGCCGCGCCAATGCGGGCGCCGTGCGCGACTTCGTGCTGGGCGCGGTGCTGATGGATGGCAGCGGCGAGGCGCTGCGCTTCGGCGGCCAGGTCATGAAAAACGTGGCCGGCTACGACGTCTCGCGCCTGCTGGCCGGTTCGCTCGGCACGCTGGGCCTGATCCTCGAGGTGTCGCTCAAGGTGCTGCCCAAGCCCGTGTGCGAAGCGAGCCTGCGGTTTGAAATGAGCGAGATCGATGCACTTACCAGGCTGAACGAATGGGCCGGCCAGCCGCTGCCACTGTCCGCCAGTTGCTGGCATGACGGCGTGCTGACGCTGCGCCTGTCCGGCGCGCAGGCGGCGGTGGACGCGGCGCGGCGCAGACTGGGGGGCCAGGAGCTGGCCAGCACCGCGGGTGACGGCGCAGGCACTGCCACCCCGGCCACCAGCGCAGCAGCGGGCGCCGATGCAGCCGCGTTCTGGGCCGCGCTGCGTGACCAGAACCACGGTTTTTTCGACGGCGGCGCCGTATGGCGGCTGTCGGTGCCAGCGGCTGCCAGCGCCATCGTCAATGGCGGCGAGCAGTTGATCGAGTGGGGTGGGGCGCAGCGCTGGCTCAAGCTGGCCGATGGCAGTGCTGGTGATGCGGACGCCATTCGCCGCACGGCGGCAGCGGCGGGCGGTCATGCCACGCTGTACCGCGCGCAAGACAAGGCGCCCGGGGTGTTCCACCCGCTGGCGCCGGCCGTCGCCGCCATCCACCAGCGCCTGAAGGCCGCGTTCGACCCGGCCGGCATCTTCAACCCCGGACGCTTATATTGACCACCTGAGCCATGCAAACCAATCTCGCCGATTTTATCCAGCACACGCGCGAAGGCGAAGAGGCCGACGCGATCCTGCGCTCCTGCGTGCATTGCGGCTTTTGCACGGCCACGTGTCCCACGTACCAGCTGCTGGGCGACGAACTCGATGGCCCGCGCGGACGCATCTACCTGATCAAGCAGGTGCTCGAAGGCGAGCCCGTTACCGGTAAAACCCAGTTGCACCTCGACCGGTGCCTCACCTGCCGCAGCTGCGAAACCACCTGTCCGTCCGGCGTGCGCTACGGGCGCCTGCTCGACATCGGCCGCCAGGTGGTCGAGCAGCGCGTGCCACGTCCGGCCACCGAGCGTTTCAAGCGCTGGCTGTTGAAGGAAGCCCTGCCGCGCCGGGGCGTGTTTGCGGCGGCGCTGCGCGCGGGCCAGCTGTTGCGGCCCTTGCTGTCGCCCGCCTTGCAGGACAAGATCCCGGCGCGGCAGGCGGCCGGCAAGCTGCCCGCGCGCACCCACGCGCGCAAGATGCTGGCGCTGGCCGGCTGCACCCAGCCGGCCATGGCGCCCAACATCCACCACGCCGCTGCGCGCGTGCTCGATGCGGTGGGGGTGCAATTGATCGTCGCGCCCAAGGCCGGCTGCTGCGGCGCGCTGCGCCATCACCTGAACGACCAGCAGGCGGCGCTGGACGACATGCGCCGCAATATCGACGCCTGGTGGCCGTACGTGGAGCGGGGCGAGGTGGAAGGGATCGTGATGACGGCGTCCGGTTGCGGCGCCACCGTCAAGGAATACGGCCACTTGCTGGCGCACGACGTCGATTATGCGGCCAAGGCAGCGCGCATCGCCGCGCTCACGCGCGATCTGTCCGAGGTGATGCCGGAGTTCGAGGCGGAACTGGCACGGCGCGCTGCAATGATCGCGGAACGTGTGGCGTACCACCCGCCGTGCACGCTGCAGCACGGCCAGCAAATCCGTGGCAAGGTGGAAAGCGTGTTGCGCGCGGTGGGCGTGGACGTGGTGCTGTGCGCCGACAGTCACCTGTGTTGCGGCTCGGCGGGCACGTATTCGCTGCTGCAACCGGAATTGTCACTGCAACTGCGCGACCGCAAACTGGAAGCGCTGGCCGCTACCTGTGCGACCACCATCGTTTCGGCCAACGTGGGCTGCACGGCGCATTTGCAGTCGGGCACGCAGACGCCGGTGGTGCACTGGATCGAGCTGGTGGACCGGATGCTGGTCCGCTCAGGCTAGCGGGATCAGCGTGGTCGGTGGCGGCCCCATCATCTCCACCACCTCCTTGTGCAAACTCACGATCGGCGCCAGTTGCGCCGCTGCCTGCCACAACGGCGCACGGTGTTCAAACGCCGCCACCCAATCGAGCACCTCGTCCGCCGGCATCGGCCGGGCGATGCCGTAGCCTTGCACCAGGTCGCAGCCCAGGCGCATCAGCATGGCGCCGTGTTCCACCGTTTCCACGCCTTCGGCGATCACCGCGCGGCCGAACGACTTCGCCAGGCCGATCACCGCGCTCACCAGGTGCAGGTCGTCGCGGTCTTCCAGCATATTGCGCACGAAGCTCTGATCGATCTTCAGCACGTCGGCGGGGAGGCGTTTCAGGTACGACATCGACGAGTAGCCGGTGCCGAAATCGTCGAGTGCGAAACCGATGCCCAGCGCCTGGCAATCCTGCATGATGGTGCGCACATGGTTGATGTCCGACAGCGCCGACGACTCCAGGATTTCCAGCTCCAGCATGTGCGGCGGCACGTCGGGGAACTCGGACAGGATGGCGGTGATGCGCTCGACAAAATCGGCGCGCTGGAAATGGCGCGCGGCGATATTGACGCTGATGACCCAGTCCGGATCGGCATGGCGCCATTGCTGCAACTGGCGCAGTGCCTCGCGCAGCACCCATTCGCCGATGTCGATGATGACGTCGCTGTGTTCGACGATGGGCAGGAACTCCATCGGCGCCACGATGCCGCGTTGCGGATGCTCCCAGCGCAGCAGCGCTTCCATGCCGATGATGCGGCCGCGCCGCATGTTCAGCTTGGGCTGGTAGAACAGCCGCAGCTCGCCGGCGCGCAGTGCCGCGCGCACCTCGGTGCGGCGGTTGTGGTGGGTGCGCACCTGTTCGTCCAGGTCGGCGTCAAAAAAGTGATAGCGGTTGCGGCCCATGATCTTGGCCTGGTACAGTGCCTGGTCGGCCTGGCGCAACAGGCTGTCGGCACTGGCCTCGTTGCCGGTGTAAACCGCGATGCCCACGCTGGCCGACATCGCCACCGGCTTGGCGTCGCACGTGTAGTCGCGAGATAGCGCTATCAACAGCTTGTCCATCGCTTGCTCCACATCGCCGCGTCCGCGCAGTTCCGGCAGCAGCAGCACGAATTCGTCACCGCCCAGGCGCGCCACGTAGTGGCGCTGTCCGGCGAAGTCGTGCAAGCGGCTGGCGGCCTGCTTGAGCACTTCGTCACCGGTGAGCTGGCCGAGCAGGTCGTTTACCTGCTGGAAGTGATCGAGGTCGAACAGGCATACCGCCAGCAGGTAGTTGTGTTCGCGCGCGCGCGTGACTTCGTTTTCGAAGCGGGCCGCCAGTGCGGTGCGGTTGGGCAGACCGGTGAGGATGTCGTGATTGCTCTGCCACGAGATCTGCTGCATCAGCTGGCGCCGTTCCGTCACGTCGCGGAACACCAGCACCGAGCCTTCCACCTTGCCCTGGGCGGTGCGGATGGCGTTGGCCGTGTATTCCACCGTCAGGGCCCGGCCCGAGCGGTGGCGCAGGCTCTGGTTGCCCACCTTGATCACTTCGCCGCCGGCATACAGCGCCGCCATCGACTTGAGCAGCGAATGCTGGCCGAAGTTATTCGCCAGCACGAACACCTGGTGCAGCTCCCGGCCGCGCGCACGCGACTCGGGCCAGCCGGTGAGCTGCTGCGCCGCCTCGTTGATGGTCTCGATACGGCCCGTCAGGTCGGTGGTGATGACGGCGTCGCCGATCGACGCCAGCGTCACTTCGATGCGCTCCTTCTGCGCCTGCAGTTGTTCCTGCGCGCGCAAGGTGCGGTCCAGTTGTTCGCTGAGGCTTTTCTGGCTGTCCTGCAGCTTGTCCACCAGCGCCTGCACCCGCTGCGCCATGTTGTTGAAGGTCTCGGCCAGCATGCGGGCCTCCAGCGTGCCGGACACCTTCATGCGGGTGGCATAGTCGCCGCCATGAAAGCGGATGGTGGCGGCATTGAGCTGCTTGAGCATGCGCTTGTTGACGAAGATGATGAAGCCGAGCAGGGTGTAGATGATGAGGATGTTGGTGGCCGAGATCACCGCCTGCTGGCGCAGCGTGCGCCATACGTCGGCCAGCGGCAAGGTCGGCTCGAACGCCAGTTGCAGGCTGGCGTCGCCGATGCGCACGCTCTGGCGTATCGGTTGCAGCGCCTCGATGGTGCCGAACCAGGCCGGATAGGACGGCAGCGGCACTGGCGCGCGGCGGGCTTCGAGGTGGCCGCCTGGGAAGTCGAGCGAGAGTGCGGTCAGGTCGGCGTTGAGCCGCAGCGCGTCGTGCAGGGTGCGTTCGATCGCAACCCGGCCGGAGGCTTGCACCGCCGGCCGCAAGGTGTTGTGCAGATAGGTGACCAGTTCGCTGGCGCCGTGCTGGTAGCGCGCACTGGCGCTCGTGGTCTCCGACTCGAAAATCATCGAATATCGCACGACCAGCACCAGCGTGATGATGACGAAGATGGGCAGGAACAAGCGCGCATACACGCCCATCCGTAACCATGGCGCCAGGAGTTTTCCAAACAGGGACATAGTTAACGTTTCACGTTGGGAAATGACCGAAGACCATTATTACTGAAAAGTTAACCTAAAGCACGGTTTTAACCTATCGTTTTCACGATTTTACTTTCCGTGATGCACAAATCGTTGCTGCGTGAGTCAATTATTGTCCCGCCAGCAGCTTTTCGATGTCGGCGACGATGCTTTCCGGCTTGGTGGTGGGGGCATAACGGGCAAACACGGTGCCGTCCTTGCGGACCAGGAACTTGGTGAAATTCCACTTGATGCGTTCGGTGCCGAGGATGCCCGGTGCATCGTGTTTCAGCTTGGCGAACAGCGGGTGGGCAGCGTCGCCGTTGACGTCGATCTTGGCGAACAGCGGAAAGGTGACGCCGTAGTTCTTTTCGCAGAAGGCGCCGATCTCGCTGGCGCCGCCCGGCTCCTGGGCGCCGAACTGGTTGCAAGGGAAACCCAGCACCTCCACGCCCTTGTCTCGAAACTGCTGGTACACGGCTTCCAGCCCCTTGTACTGCGGCGTGAAGCCGCACTGGCTGGCGGTATTGACGATCAGGAGCACCTTGCCCTGGTACCGGCGCAGGTCCACCGGCGCGCCGGCCAGGTCGTTGGCGGTGAAGTCGTAGATGCTGCTCATAATGTGAAACTCATAAGATGCCCAGTTCTCTGGCGCCGGCAGGCGGCGCCTGCTCGGGCGTGGTTTTGCTTTCAAGCTTGATGGCCAGGCGCAGGTCGTTGACCGAATCGGCGTTGCGCAGCGCGTCTTCGTACGTGATCAGCCCCGCCTCGTGCAGGTCGAACAGCGACTGGTCGAAGGTCTGCATGCCCAGCTCGCGCGATTTTTTCATCAGCTCCTTGATGTCGTGCACCTGGCCCTTGAAGATCAGATCCGAGATCAGCGGCGTATTGAGCAGGATTTCGATTGCCACCGCGCGCCCCGGCGCGCCCTTGCGCGGCACCAGCCGCTGCGAAACCAGTCCCTTGAGGTTGAGCGACAAATCCATCAGCAGCTGCTGGCGGCGTTCCTCGGGGAAGAAGTTGATGATGCGGTCGAGCGCCTGGTTGGCGCTGTTGGCGTGCAGCGTGGCCAGGCACAGGTGGCCGGTCTCCGCAAACGCGATCGCGTGGTCCATGGTTTCGCGGTCGCGGATCTCGCCGATCTGGATCACGTCCGGCGCCTGGCGCAGCGTGTTCTTGAGCGCCGTCTCCCAGTCGTCGGTATCGACCCCCACTTCGCGCTGGGTCATGATGCAGTTCTTGTGCGGGTGGACGAATTCCACCGGGTCTTCGATGGTGATGATATGGCCGTAGCTGTTCTCGTTGCGGTAGCCGACCATGGCGGCCAGGGTGGTGGATTTGCCGGAACCGGTGGCGCCCACCATGATCACCAGGCCGCGCTTGGCCATCACCACTTCCTTCAGCACCTCCGGCAGGCCCAGGTTGTTCAGGTCGGGGATGGTGCTGGTGATCACCCGCAGCACCATGCCTACCGACCCCATTTGCACGAACGCCGACACGCGGAAGCGTCCGAGGTCGGGCGGGCTGATGGCGAAGTTGGCTTCCTTGGTCTGCTCGAACCCGGCGGCCTGCTTGTCGTTCATGATGGCGCGCGCCAGGTCCAGCGTGTGCGCAGGCGTGAGCGCCTGCTGCGACATCGGGGTCATCTTGCCGTCGATTTTCATCGCGGGCGGAAAACCGGCGGTGATGAACAGGTCCGACCCTTTTCTCGCCAGCATATTGCGCAGCAGGTCGAACATGAATTTTGAAGCGTTGTCGCGTTCCATGATCAGCCCGGGAAGTTGTCGGGGGTCTTGGCCGCGCTGCGCGCGGTGGCCGACGCGATCACGTTGCGGCGCACCAGGTCCGTCAGGTTCTGGTCCAGCGTCTGCATGCCGAAGTTGCTGCCGGTCTGGATCGCCGAATACATCTGCGCGATCTTCGCTTCGCGGATCAGATTGCGGATGGCCGGCGTGCCCACCATGATTTCATGCGCGGCCACGCGCCCGCTGCCGTCCTTGGTCTTGAGCAGGGTCTGCGAGATCACCGCCTGCAGGGACTCGGACAACATGGCGCGCACCATTTCCTTTTCCTCGGCCGGGAATACATCGACGATACGGTCGATGGTCTTGGCGGCCGACGACGTGTGCAGGGTGCCGAACACCAGGTGGCCCGTTTCGGCGGCCGACAGCGCCAGGCGGATGGTTTCCAGGTCGCGCAATTCGCCTACCAGGATGCAGTCCGGGTCTTCGCGCAGCGCCGAGCGCAGCGCATTACTGAACGAATGCGTGTGCGGCCCCACCTCGCGCTGGTTGATCAGGCATTTTTTCGAGTCGTGCACGAATTCGATCGGGTCTTCGATCGTCAGGATGTGGCCATGCTCGGTCTCGTTGAGATGGTTGACCATGGCCGCCAGCGTGGTCGATTTGCCCGAACCGGTAGGGCCGGTCACCAGCACCAGGCCGCGCGGTTTCAAGGCGAAATCGGCAAAGATCTTGGGCGCGTTCAGCTCTTCGAGCGTGAGGATTTTCGACGGGATGGTGCGGAACACCGCCGAGGCGCCGCGCTCCTGGTTGAAGGCGTTGACGCGAAAACGCGACAGGCCGGGAATCTCGAACGAAAAGTCGATCTCCAGGCGTTCTTCATAGACCTTGCGCTGGCCGTCGTTCATGATGTCATAGATCATGCGGTGCACTTCCTTGTGCTCGAGCGCATCGACGTTCAGGCGCCGCACGTCGCCGTGCACGCGCAGCATCGGCGGCAGCCCGGCCGAAAGGTGCAGATCCGAGGCCTTGTTCTTGACGGAGAATGCGAGAAGTTCGGAAATGTCCATTTATAATCCTTGTGCCTGACTTTAACGATTGCCTGAAGAGCCCCAACGATTATGTCCCCGATCCCCCAGAACTTGCAAGCTGTCACCGCGTCTATCGTTGCTGCCGCCGCCGAAGCGGGCCGCGCCCCGGACGCCGTGCGGCTGCTGGCCGTGTCCAAGACTTTCGGGCCGCAAGCCGTGCACGAGGCGGTGGCCGCCGGCCAGCGCGCCTTCGGCGAAAACTACCTGCAAGAGGGCGTGGACAAGATCCGCGCGCTCAAGGACCTTGGCGCGCCCGCGCTGGAATGGCATTTCATCGGCCCGATCCAGAGCAACAAGACCCGCCCGATTGCGGAAAACTTCGACTGGGTGCATACGGTGGAGCGCGAAAAGATCGCCCAGCGCCTGTCCGAGCAACGCCCCGAAGGCTTGGCGCCGCTGCAAATCTGCCTGCAAGTCAATATCAGCGGGGAGGCCAGCAAGAGCGGCGTGGCCCCGCACGAACTGGCGGCGCTGGCCCACAAGGTCGCAGCGCTGCCCAATCTCACCCTGCGCGGCCTGATGGCGATCCCCGAGCCGGCCGAGCAATTCGAACAACAACGCGCGGCGTTCGCGCAACTGCGCGCGCTGTACGATCAACTGCGCGCCGCCGGCCTGGCGCTCGATACGCTGTCGATGGGCATGTCGTCCGACCTGCGCGCGGCGGTGGTCGAAGGCGCCACCATCGTGCGCGTGGGCTCCGCCATATTCGGTGCAAGACAATACAAGGAATAAGATGAAAATCGCATTTATCGGCGGCGGCAACATGGCCTCCGCCCTGATCGCCGGCCTGGCCGGCAAACTGACCGCCGGCGCCAACATCCACGTGGTGGACCCGAACGCCGACGCGCTGGACCGCCTGCGCACCCAGTACGGCGTCACCACCGCCACGGCGGCCGACGCCGATGCAGCGGTAGCGGCCGCCGACGTCATCGTGCTGGCGGTCAAACCGCAAAGCATGCGCGACGTCGCGGCGCAACTGCGGCCGCTGATCGACACCGCGCGCCAGCCCCTGGTCGTCTCGATCGCCGCCGGCATCCGCAGCGCCGACCTGGCGCGCTGGCTCGGTTACGGCGCCATCGTGCGCTGCATGCCCAACACGCCGGCCCTGATCGGCATGGGCATCACCGGCATGACCGCCACCGCCGGCGTCTCTGTGCAGCAGAAGCAGGCGGCCGACGACATCCTGCGCGCGGTGGGCCCCACCGTGTGGCTGGACGATGAAGCGCAGATCGATGCGGTGACCGCCATTTCCGGCAGCGGCCCGGCGTACGTGTTCTACTTCATCGAAGCGATGCAGCAGGCGGCAAAAGAACTGGGACTCTCCGACGAGCAGGGCACGCAACTGGCGCTGGCCACGTTCGCGGGCGCCGCGCAACTGGCCACGCAATCGAGCGAACCGGTTTCGCTGCTGCGCGAGCGCGTGACGTCCAAGGGCGGCACCACGTACGCGGCATTGACCAGCATGGAGCAGAGCGGCGTCAAGGCGGCCATCGTCAACGGCGCCAAAGCTGCCGCCGCGCGCGGCAAGGAGCTTGGTGACGAACTGGGCGCCGCCGGCTGAAGTGTCGCAAGGCCCGCGCTGCGTTTTTTTAATGCGCGGACCCCAAAAAATCCCTTGTCGCCGCTGCGATATTCACCTACGATAGACATCCACTTCCATCCACCCATTCTGAAAGGAGATCACCATGCATCACATCGTCGCCATCACTCCTTTCCTGGGCCTGGCTGCTTACTTCCCGGACTGATCCGCCTGCGCTGATGCGTTAGCGCGTACTTCCGCAAGTTCTACAACCTCACGGCATTGCCGTTGCACCGCCACGCCCAATCCTCGTTCTATTTTTCAGGATAGGCTCCTCATGGGCAATTTTATTCAAGTGTTATCCGATCGTTTAACGATCGTCGCGTCCGAGCGCCTGTGGCTCGAAGGCGCAGCAATACAACAGGCGCAAACCACTGCCGGCTTGCCCGGCATGCGGCGCGTGGTCGGCTTGCCCGACCTGCATCCGGGACGCGGCTACCCGGTTGGCGCAGCGTTTTTCTGCGAGGGCGTGCTGTACCCGGCCCTGGTGGGCAACGACATCGGCTGCGGCATGGGCTTGTGGCAAACCGACCTGTTGGCCGGCAAAGCGCGGCTCGACAAGCTGGACAAGCAAATCGGCAATCTCGACGCACCCCTCGACGACCACGAGTGGCAGCTGCTGCATGCACGTGATCCGCAACTGGCGGCGCGGCTGGCGATGGTGACCGGGGCGCTGGCCGCCGCCGGACTCGATCCTGTTCATCTGCGGTCGCTCGGCACCATCGGGCGCGGCAACCATTTCGCCGAGCTGCAAGTGATCGACCGCGTGGCCTGTGCCGAGTCGCTGGCGTCCACCGCGCTCTCGTCCAAACACGTGCAACTGCTGGTGCACAGCGGCTCGCGCGGACTGGGGCAGGCGATCCTGGCTGCGCACATCGAAGCGTGCTCGCACGACGGCTTGCCAGCGGGCGGGGAGGCGGCACAGGATTACCTGCGCCGGCATGACGCCGCCGTGCGCTTCGCGGAACTGAACCGCGCGGTGATCGCCGCCCGCATCCTGCACCGGCTGCGGTGCGAGGCAGTGCCGGTGCTGGACGTGAACCACAACACCGTCACGTCGGCGCAGATCGACGGCACCGACGGCTGGCTGCACCGCAAGGGCGCCACGCCGTCCGACCAGGGCCTGGTGATGTTGCCGGGCTCGCGCGATGATTACAGCTACCTGCTGGCGCCGGTGGCGGAACACGGCGCGCTCAGTTTGCACTCGCTCGCGCATGGGGCAGGGCGCAAGTGGCAGCGCGGCGAATGCAAGGGGCGCCTGGTCAGGCTGGCCACACCCGCCCAGCTCAGTCGCACGGCACTGGGCGGACGCGTGATCTGCAATGACAAGGCGCTGATTTACGAGGAGGCGCCGCAGGCGTACAAGAACGTCGAGTCGGTGCTGGGCAGCCTGGTGGGCGCGGGGCTGGTGCGTGAAGTCTGTCGCAGCAAGCCGCTGCTCACGTATAAAACCCGTGGGGAGTGCTGCTGATGATCTGGCTGCAATTGAGCGCGAATACGGGACCGGCAGAATGCTGCCTGGGCGTGGCCAAGGCCGTCAACCGGGTGCTGGCGGAGGCGCCCGCCATGGGCGTGACAGTGAGCGTGATCGAGCAGGTGGACGGCCCGGTGCCGGGCACGCTGCGCTCGATCCTGCTGCAACTCGAGGGAGCAAACGACCACGATCTGCTGCTGGCGCGGCGCTGGTGCGGCAGCCTGCTGTGGGTGAACCAGAGCCCGTACCGGCCACAGTGCCGGCGCAAGAACTGGTTCCTGCATGGCGCGGCGTGGGCGCCACCGGAGGCGCCGGTCGATGGTGGCGACATCCGCTACGAGGCCACGCGCGCCTCGGGACCGGGCGGCCAGCATGTGAACAAGACCGACAGCGCCATCCGCGCCACGCACGTGGCCAGCGGCTTGACGGTGAAGGTGCAGTCGCAGCGCAGCCAGCACGCCAACAAGAAGCTGGCGGCGCAGCTGCTGGCCAGCAAGCTGGCAGGACTGATGGCGCAAGCCAATGAAACAAGCCGGTCCGCCCGTCACTGGCAGCACCACAATGCCGAGAGGGGCAATGCGGTGCGCAGCTTCGAGGGGACCGGCTTTATCGAGCGTTAGTACCGGTGGGGAGCTTAGCGGCGCGAGACCAGCAGGCCTGCCAGCAGGCCGATGGCTGCGCCGATGCCCACTGCTTTCCACGGGTTGTCGTGCACGTAGACGTCGGCCTGGCGGGCGGCGTCGCGGCTGTGGGCCAGGACCGTGTCTTCGAGCTTGCGCAGGTCGATACGGGCGTTGCGCAGCGAGTCTTCGAAACGCGTGCGTGCTTCCGAGATCGCTTCGCCGGCCTTGTCGCTGGCCTCGCTGATATAGTCTTGCGCGTCGTGGGCGGCGGTTTTCACACCGGCGACTACCTTGTCGCGCGCTGCGCTGCTGGCATCCTTGATCTCGCCCAGGGTACCGTTGCCGTTTTGTGGTTGATTCATATTCACCTCGTCGTTATCGCTGCGGTAGAAAAAAAATACCCAAAAGTGCCCATGCCAAGTGCTTGCGGGATACCGCAAACGCTTAGCGCACGACGTAGTCTAACGCGATACCGCCAAATACCGCCGCACCCAACCAATTGTTGTGGCGAAAGGCATAAAAGCACGCGTCGCGTTCGCGTCCGCGTATCAAGGTGTAGTGATAGACGGCAATGCCGGCCGCCACCACCAGTCCGGCCAGGAACCACACGCCCATTCCCATCTGCAAGCCCACCCACAGCAGCAGCAGCAGGTGCACCGCGTAGCACACCATGATGGCAGCGACGTCGTATCGGCCGAAAGTGATCGCCGAGGTCTTGATGCCGATTTTCAGGTCGTCGTCGCGGTCCACCATCGCGTACTCGGTGTCGTACGCCACCGCCCAGAACACGTTACCGATCAACAGCACCCACGCCACCATTGGCACCGTATCCTGGATCGCCGCGAACGCCATCGGGATGCCGAAGCCGAACGCGATGCCCAGGTACGCTTGCGGAATCGCGAAGAAGCGCTTGAAGTACGGGTAGGTGCCGGCGATGATCAGCGCCGCTACCGACAGTTGCTTGGTCAGCGCATTGAGCGGCAGGATCAGGCAGAACGAGATCAGCGCCAGCAGGCCGGCGATGGCCAGCGCTTCCTTGCCGCTCACGCGGCCGCTGGTGATGGGGCGGTTCACGGTGCGCTTGACGTGGCGATCGAAGTCCTGGTCGGCGTAGTCGTTCATGGCGCAGCCGGCCGAGCGCATGAGCAGGGTGCCGAGCGAGAAAATCAGCACCAGCACCAGGTTGGGCCGGCCGTCGGAGGCCAGCCACAATGCGCACAGGGTGGGCCACAGCAGCAGCAGCGTGCCGATCGGTTTGTCCAGGCGGACCAGGCGGAAATACAGGGCAAGCTTGTTCATCGAATGGCGTGTCGGCGACGGTGAAATAACAGTAAGGCCGCCATTATCGCAAATATCGTGTCAAGGCTCTTCGCACAGGTTGGTAATGCCGGGCAGGTTGCACGCGGCAACCACGTCGCACACGGCGTCGATGGCCGCCTTGCGGGTAAAACTCTTGCGCCAGACAATGACCACGCGGCGCGACGGCGCCGGCGTTTCGAAAGGACGGAACTGCAGCATGCCGTCGTTGGCGTTCATGTCCGGCACCGAGGCGCGCGGCAGCACGGTCAGGCCGATGCCGCTTGAGACCATGTGGCGGATGGTTTCCAGCGACGAGCCCTCGAACGTGCGCTGCATGCCGTTGCCGGGCGTGGAGAAGCGCGCCATTTCCGGGCACACTTCCAGCACCTGGTCGCGGAAGCAGTGACCGTTGCCGAGCAAGAGCATGTTTTCGGATTTGAGGTCGTTGGCGGGAATGGCGCGGCGCTTGGTCCACGGGTGGTGGGCCGGCATGGCCACCACGAACGGTTCGTCGTACAGCGCCTGCATGGTCATGCCGTGGTCGGGCAGCGGCAGCGCCATGATGGCGGCATCGAGCTCGCCCTGGCGCAGCATCTCGAGCAGGCGCACCGTAAAATTCTCCTGCAGGATCAGGGGCATCTGCGGCACCTTGTCGATCATGCCTTTTACCAGCGGCGGCAGCAGGTACGGGCCGATGGTGTAGATCACGCCGAGACGCAGCGGGCCGGCCAGCGGATCCTTGTTCTGTTTTGCCAGTTCCTTGATGGCGGCGGTCTGTTCGAGCACCAGCTCGGCCTGGGCGATGATTTGCGCGCCCAGCGGCGTGACCGAGATCTCGGCGCCACCGCGTTCGAACAGCACCACGCCCAGTTCATCCTCGAGCTTCTTGATGGCGACCGACAGCGTGGGCTGTGCAACGTAGCAGGCTTCGGCCGCGTGGCCGAAGTGTTTCGCTCTTGCGACGGCGACAATATATTTCAGTTCGGTCAGTGTCATGTGAGGTATTTGAACACAGGCGATGGGGGGATGCAATAATAGCGTCCCAAGCAGGAACAACCAATACAACCATTTTCAACCACTAACAACCAAGCCATTCTAGCCGAGATGACTGCCATGCCCGACTTCGAACAGAAAATCTGCACCCGCGACCAACTGGCGGCCCGCGTGGCGGCGCTGCCCAAGCCGGTGGTGCTGACCAACGGCGTCTTCGACATCCTCCATCGCGGCCACGTCACGTACCTGGCGCAGGCGCGCGCACTGGGCGCCTCGCTGGTGGTGGCGGCCAATACCGACGCCTCGGTCAAGCGCCTGGGCAAGGGCGACGACCGCCCGCTCAACAGCTGCGCCGACCGCATGGCGCTGCTGGCCGCACTGGAGTCGGTGAGCCTGGTGGTGGACTTCGACGAAGACACGGCGCTCGAAGTGGTGCAGCAGGCGCGTCCCGATATCTACGCCAAGGGCGGCGACTATCAAATGGATGCGATTCCCGAAGGGCAGGCAGTGCTGGCCTACGGCGGCCGGGCCGTGGCGATCGACTTCGAACATGACCGCTCCACCACGCGTCTGTTGACCAAGGTACGCGCCTTCCATCCAAAATGAGGCTGGTGCTGATCATCCTGGCAACGCTAATCTTCATCATCGTTCAGTGGGGACCGGTGCTGTACGTGGCGCGCCGGCAGTGGCTGCGCGGCGACCCGTACTCGTTTCGCCAGCTGCGCTTCATGATGCCGGCGCAGTTGCTAGCCACGGTATCGCTGGCATTTACTGCCGACTTGCTGGGCATGCGCAATCCGGCGGCGCTGTTTGCCGGCGCCACCATCGTGGTCAGTGCGGCGGGCGCCGGTGCGCTGGCGCTGTACTACCGCATCAAACGCCGGCAGTAGCAATCAAGGTCTCGATGCGCGCCGGCGCGATCGGCATGCGCACTGCATCCGGCCGCCAGCCATACAGTACCTCGGTCGCGCCGCCGCAGATGCGGCCCTGGCATGGGCCCATGCCGCAACGGGTTTGCAGCTTGGCGCTGCGCCAGCTGGTATGCGCGCGTAATTCTCCATGCGGTACATCCTCGCAGCGGCAGACGATGGTGTCGTCGGCCGCCAGCGTGGCCAGCTCGGGGCGCAGCGCAAAACCGCGCGCCAGGCGGGCGGCGAATTTTTTCCAGCGGGCGCGCTCGTCGAGCGCCGTTTGCATGCGCTGGGTCTGGCCGCTGGCGGCCAGGCCGGCGATGCGGCCTTCCACCAGCGCCAGGTCCACGCCGCCGATGCCGGTGCCTTCACCGGCGCAGTACACGCCGGGAACATCGGTTTGCTGCCAGCTGCCGGTCTGCACCACGGTCTGGCCGTCGTGCACAGTGGTGGCGCAGCCGAGCGCCTGCGCCAGCTCCAGGTTGGGCAGCAAGCCGTAGCCGCAGGCCAGGTAGTCGCAGTCGAATACCTTTTCTGTACCGCTCTTTCCCCGTTGTACCCGCACCGCATCCAGTACGCCTGCTGCGTTGCTACGTGCCGATACCACGTGGCTGTGGCGCACATAGGCAATGCCGCGCAATTGCGCGAACAGGCGCAGCGCCTGCGCCGCCTTGGCCGGGGTGGCTGCCAGGCCGCCGGCGAAGCGCGCCAGCGCCGGCAAGGGCGCCTGCTCGACGATGGCGACGACATGGGCGCCGCGTTCCCTCAGCGTGGCCGCCACCGCCAGCAGCAGCGGGCCGGTGCCGGCCACCACCACCCGTTTGCCGGCTACCGGGTAGCCGCCCTTGACCAGCGCCTGCAGGCCGCCGGCGCCGGTCACGCCGGGCAGGGTCCAGCCGGGGAAGGGCAGCAAGCGTTCGCGCGCGCCGGTGGCGATGATCAGGTGATTGAAGTGCAGGGTAGTTGCTGAACCAGCCGAACCTGCAGCAGCGGCCGTCTGCACCTGCAACTGGCCGGGCGCGGGCGCGTACAGCACCCGCGTGTGCGGCAGGAAGCTGACGCTGGGCGCCGCCTGCAAGGCCGCCCACATGGCGCCGGCCCGGGTGTCGCTTTGCTGCTGCGGACCGCCGCGCCAGATCTGGCCGCCGGCAACCGGGTTGTCATCGACAATCGCCACCGAACCGCCGCCGCCCGCCGCCGCGTTTGCAGCGGCCAGTCCGGCCGGCCCGGCGCCCACCACCACGATGTCGAAATACTTCATGTCGCGCCTCCCAGGGTTTGCACCCGCATGCCGGGCGCGCACAGCGTCTGGCACGACAACTGGTGGGTGCGGCCGTCGATGGTCACGCGGCATTCGTGGCACACGCCCATGCCGCACAAGGGCGCGCGCGCCGCGCCACCCACCGCGCGCCGGGTAAGCGCCACGCCGTCGCACGCCAGCGCAATGGCGGCAGCCACGGTCACGCCGGCCGGCACGTGGATGGTGCGCGCGTCGATCGTCAGGTCAAGGGTAGTGGCGGTCATTGGAAGCGGTGCGGCAGATAGGGGTGGTAGGGAATGACTGAACTTTCGCCCTGCATTTGCGCCGCCAGCAGCTGCGCCGTGGCCAGCGCGGTGGTGATGCCGAGCCCTTCGTGGCCGGTGGCCAGCCACAGGCCGCGCCGCGCACCGGAGGGGCCGATCAGCGGCAGGCCGTCCGGCGTGGCAGCGCGCAGGCCGGTCCAGCAGCGCAGTACATTGAGTTCGGCCAGCGCCGGCGTCAGGGTGGCGGCATGGCGCAGCATGCGCGCCAGCATGGCCGGCTCCACGGCCGGATCGACGGTGTCGAACTGGCGCGAGGAGCCGATCAGGATCTGGCCCGTGGGCCGTGGCTGCAGGTTGAAGGCTACCGAGTCGCCGCTGGATGCGTGCGCGCTCTTGATGTAGCCCAGCTCCACCAGCTGGTGCCGCACGAAACCGGGATAGCGGTCGGTGATGGCCAGGTGGCCCTTTTTCGGTTGCACCGGCAGCTCCGGCAGCAGCGCGCGCGAACCGGTGCCGGCCGCCAGCACGATGTGTTGCGCCTCAATGCGGGCGCCGTCGTCCAGCACCACCGCGTGGTCCTCGATGGCCGTCACGCGCGTGCGGCGGGTGACGGCGCCGCGGCGCATGGCGCGGTCGAGCAGGATGCGGGTGCTTTTCGGCGCATAGACCAGGCCGTCGCCGGCCACCAGCAAGCCACCGGCCAGGCCAGGACGCAACTGCGGTTCGCGCGCGTACAGCTCGGCCGGCGACAGCATCGTGCAGGCGAGGTTGAAGGTCGATAAGGTGTGCGCCTTGGTGCGCGCAGCGGCGAGTTCCTCTTCGTCGGCAGCCACCCAGATGGTGCCGCAGTTGCTGTATTCGTGGCGGTGCGGGCGTTCACCCACCAGCTCGCGCCATAGCGCCACCGAGTAGGACGTAAGCGCCAGCTCGGCCAGGTTGTCGTCCATGACCACCAGGTGGCCCATGCCGGCAGCGGTGGCGCCGCCGCCGGCCGTGTCATGCTCGATGACCGCCACCCGCAGCCCGCGCTCGCTCAGCGCATCCGCACAGGCGGCGCCCACGATGCCGGCGCCGATGACGATCGCATCGACAGCATTCAACGAATGCCCCAGGCGTAAGGATCGTCGGGGTCGAGCACCAGGTGCGCCTGCGACGTGACCCAGGCGCGGCCCCGGATCGACGGCACCAGGTTGCCGTCGCGGTAGCGGTACGACGCTTCGAACACGCTGCCGATCACGCTTTCCTGCTGCCACAGGTCGCCCTCGGCCAGCTTGCCATCGGCCGCCAGGCAGGCCAGCTTGGCGCTGGTGCCGGTGCCGCACGGCGAGCGGTCGTAGGCCTTGCCGGGGCACAGCACGAAACTCTGGCTGTCGGCGCCGGTGCGCGAGGGGCCGAACAGTTCGATATGGTCGATCACCGCGCCGTGGTCGCCGGTAATGCCGGCCTGGGCCAGGGCGGCGCCCACGGCCACGCTGTAGCTGGTCAAATGTTCGACGTTGGCGAGGCTGATGTCCTGGCCATGACCATCGACCAGGAAGAACCAGTTGCCGCCGTAGGCAACATCGCCAGTGACGGCACCGTGGCCCGGCACGTCGACCGTGACCGCATGACGGGTACGGCGCGCTGGCACGTTCTCGATGGTGACGCTGCCATCGTCGTGCAGGACCGCTTCCACCACGCCGGCCGGCGTGTCGATGCGGTGGCGGCCGGCGCCGATGCGGCCCATGAAGGCAAGCGACGCCACCAGGCCGATGGCGCCGTGGCCGCACATGCCCAGGTAGCCGACGTTGTTAAAGAAGATCACGCCGGCCACGCAGTCGGGCGCATGCGGTTCGCACAGCAGCGCGCCTACCAGCACGTCGGAGCCGCGCGGCTCGCACACCACCGCCGTACGGAACTTGTCGTGGTCCTGCCGGAAGCGCGCCAGGCGTTCGTCGAGGGGGCCGGCGCCCAGCGGCGGACCGCCGGCGGTGATCAGGCGGGTCGGCTCGCCGCCGGTGTGGGAATCGATGATGGAGATGAGTTTCATGCCGCGATGGTAGGCTTGCGGGAGCCCGCTGTCTTGCACCGGCTAAGCATGATGGATGACGAAATCTGCACAACCGATAAAATTGTCGCGACGGCGCAATGCGTTGCTGGCACAATCGGCACCATGCACAATCACGACATCGAAAACCGGTCCCATGACGCCGCACGCCGCATGGTCGCTGGCGCAATCGCCGATCCGTTCTTTGCCGAGGCGCTGTTCGACGCGCTGCCCGACGTGGTATTTTTCGTCAAGGATGAACGCGGACGCTACGTAGTGGTCAACCAGACGCTGGTCCAGCGTTGCGGCCAGCGGCACAAGTCGGCGCTGCTGGGGCGCTCGGCCGATGAGCTGTTCCGGGCGCCGTTCGGCCAGACCTTTCTGGCGCAGGACCAGGCGGTGCTGGCCGGCGGCAACAACATCGAAGACCAGCTGGAGCTGCACCTGTACCCGAGCCGCGATCCCGGCTGGTGCCTCACCCGCAAGACCGCCTTGCGCGACGCGGCGGGCCGCATCGTGGGGCTGACCGGCATCTCGCGCGACCTGGCGATGGCGGACAAGAAAAATCCCGCCTACCGCAAGGTGGCGGCGGCGGTGAACCTGATCCAGGAAGCATATGGCGAACCGCTGCCGCTGGCGGCGCTGGCGCGCACTGCCCACATGTCGGTGGCGCAGATCGAGCGGTACTTCCTGCGCATCTTCCACATCACGCCGCGCCAGATGATCATCAAGACCCGGGTGGAAGCCGCCTCGCGGCTGCTGGCGGGGGAGGCCAGCGTGGCGGAGATCGCGCAGGCGTGCGGGTATGGCGATCATTCGGCGTTTACGCGCCAGTTCAAAGCCACAACCGGGTTTACGCCGACGCAATTTCGCCAGCTTAATTTGCCGTAGAGGTCATGTCTGCCAGCTCCACCCGGTTGCGCCCCAGCTGCTTGGCGCGGTACAGCGCCGTGTCGGCGGTCCTGAGGAAGTCGACGACGGAGTCCTGGTCGCCCGGGATGGTTACCGCCACGCCCAGGCTCACCGTCAGCACCCCGAACGGGGAGTGCGGGTGCGTCAGTTTCAGGCTGGCGATCGCCTGGCAGATCTGGTCCGCCATCGCCAGCGCGTGCTCCTCGCCGCCGGCCTGGGCGATGATGGCAAATTCCTCGCCGCCGTAGCGCGCCACCAGGTCGCCGGCGCGGCGCCCGCGCCTGGTCAGTTCGGCCGCCACCTGGCGCAGCACGTTGTCGCCGGCCTGGTGGCCGTAATGATCGTTGTACTGTTTGAAATAGTCCACGTCCAGCATCGCCAGCGTGAGCTGTTGGCCGTTGCGCCGTGCGCGGCTCCACTCGGCTGCCAGGGTCTCGTCGAAGTGGCGGCGGTTGGCGATGCCGGTCAGGCCGTCGGTGGCGTTCATGGCGGTGAGGCGGCGGTTCGACCGTTCCAGCTCGCGCGTGCGTTCGCGCACCCGGCGTTCCAGCTCGCGCTCGCGCGCTTGCAGTTCGCTGATCAGCACCGCGAAGCCGATGCCGATCATCGACAGAGTGAGAATGAATTCCTGCGCCCGCACCACTTCCAGGTGCACCGGCACGTCGCCAAACGGCCGCAAGCCGGTGGTCATCATCATCGCGGCAGACAGCGACACCAGCGCCACGAACAGGGACGTTAAACGCACGCCGAAGCGGAAGGCGATGACGGCGGCCGCCGGCAGCAGCAGCGTGGGCGTGACCGATACGCCGTCGATTTCGCCACCGTGGGCTGACAGCACGGCCCCCGCCAGCAGCAGGGTGCCGGCCAGGATGGCGTCGTCAAAGCGCGTCAGGCGCAGCCGCTGGTGCTGGCGGCCGGAGAAGGCCAGCAACAGCGGCGTGTAGATCAGCAAGCCCAGGCCGTCGCCGAACCACCACAGGCGCGCCAGCGTAAAGTAGGGCGTGGCCGAGCCATACTGCTGCAACACCAGCGCGGCGGCCAGCCCCGCCAGCATGGCGGCAAACACCGGGCCGGCCACGAAGAATTTGATGAAATCCTGTAACCGCTGCAGGCGCGGCGAGGCGTTGTAGCGTCGCATGAGGCCGTATGTGGTGAGGATCTCGAGCTGGTTGACGGCGCTGAGCAGCATTGCCATCTGCCAGCTGAAGGCATTCAGGTTGGCCAGTACGTCGGAGATGTAGGTGAGGGTGCACAGCAGCGGCGCGCGGCGGCCGCGAAAGCGCAGCAGCGCCGCCAGCAGCACGGCGTTGGGCAGCCACACTACCACCGCGTTTTCCGGCGTGACGGCGCAAAAGAACGTCAGCTTGACGGTGGCGAAGTGGAACAGGGGCAGCAGCAGGCAAACCAGCCACCCCGGCTGCCCCCGGCGGAAGGAACGGGCAATCATCATGTGCGATGATTACCCGACCGGCGCACCGGTGTCAAATTCCGGGCGCCGCTCTGTGGCTAGCGATCCACTACCAACCTGTCGCCCACGTAGGCGCGGTAGTGGCGGATGCGGCCCGTGACTCCCTCCGGACCCTGGCGCGGCGTGTAGCGCATGCCGGCCACGGTATCGGTTTTGCCCAGGTCGATGATGATGCGGTGCGGGTGGCCGGTGGTGCTGGTGTTGGCAAGACCGTTGCCGCTGTACGACGTGTGCCAGTGGTCGGTGTTCTGGCCATTGATGGCGTTCAGCGCACCGCCGTCTTCCTTGCTCACTTCCTCGCTATCGACAAAGGCGATGGTCCAGTTGGACTGGTTGAGGGTTTTGCCGTCGGAGCCCAGCAGCGCCAGTTCGGCAATCGCGGCGAACTGCTTGCCATCGAAGGCGTCGAGCGACTCGAGGCAGAACTGGCGGCCGGTGGCAGGCTGTGCAAACTTGACGTCTTGCGTCGCGGCGCCGCGCTGGAACTCGCCCTCGTGCACCGGTTTCACGCCATCGAGCTGCGCGCGCGCGGTGCTTGGTGGCCGTGGCAGGTCGCGGTCCGGTTTCAACTGGTCGAGTACCGGGGTTTTCAGGCCGGCGCTGCGCGCCACCTGCGGGCCCGTCAAATCCAGCACCACGACTTCATTGGCGCCGCGCTTGAGCCACGGGCCGGGCAGGTACATGGTTTGCGTGGGGCCGATGCTCCAGTAGCGCCCCAGGCAGCGGCCGTTGACCCACACGATGCCCTGGCCCCAGGTGGACATGTCGAGGAAGGTGTCGCCGGTGCTGGCCACGTTGAAGCTGGCGCGCCAGAAGGCCGGGCCGGCGGTGCGGCCGGTTTTCCAGGCCAGCGGTGGCAGCACGGCGTCGGCATCGAAATCGATGGCGCGGATATCCCAGTTTTCCAGCGGCTGGCCGGCCAGCGTGACTGGGCCGTGCATGCCCTTGCGGTCGTGGATTTCCACGCCAAAGTTGACGCGGGCGATGGTGTAGAGCAGGATCTCGAGCGTGACCGGCTTGCTGCGCGCGGGCAGATCGACCTTGAAGCGGCGGTAGCGCGTATCCATGGTGCCGGCCAGCTTGCCGTCCAGGTACACCCATGCCAGGTCGCGCACCTTGGCCGCTTCCAGCGTGCCAGCCGGTCCGGCGGGCAGCGTGATGCGGTACGAGACGATGCCACGGCTGATGTCATACGTTTCGAGCGGCTGCGGCGACACGGCCTTGATCACCTTTGGCGGCAGCGACGTGAAGACCGACGCCGACTGCTTGAACGAGAACGGCGCGACGGCGATGACCGGGTTGTGCCTGGGTGCCGGCGGCAGCGTCTCGCCGGGCAGCAGGTACGGCTTCATGCCCGCGCGGTAGGCCTCGAATTTTTCGCCCATCCAGCCTGCCTCGCTGATCGGCGCGTCGTAGTCGTAGCTGCTGGTGTCGGGCCGGAACGGCCGGTCGCACCCGCCCCACAGGCCGAACGACGTGCCGCCGTGCGCCATGTACAGGCTGAACGAGCCGTTCGCCTTGAGCATGGCCTGGATATCGGCCACGGCGCGGTCGGCGGGACCGCGCTTGTGCGGCGAGCCCCAGGTGTCGAACCAGCCGGAATAGTATTCGCCGCACATGCGCGGCCCTTTTTGTACCTGGTCCAGCGCCTTGAAGCCGGCCGCCGGATCGCTGCCGAAGTTCGCCACCGAGAACAGTTCGGGGATGTGGGTTTTGGCCACGGCATTGGTGGGATTACACTGGAATAGCGGCACATCGAAGCCGCCGTCGAGCAGCACCTGGCGCATGGCGCGCATGTAATCGAGGTCTTCGCCGAAGAAGCCGTATTCGTTTTCGACCTGCACCATCAGGATCGGCCCGCCGTGGGTGATCTGCTGCTGGCCCAGCACGCGGCCCACTTCCTTCATCCAGCGCCGCGCCGGCGCCATGAAACCTTCATCGCGGGTGCGCAGGAAGGCGTCGCCCGGGTGCTTGAGCAGCCACCATGGCAGACCGCCCATTTCCCACTCGGCGCACGCGTACGGACCGGGTCGCAAAATCACCCACAGGCCTTCCTGCTGCGCCAGGCGGCAGAATTCGGCGGCGTCGCGCTGGCCTTCCCAGTCGTATTTGCCCTCGCGCCATTCGTGGTAATTCCAGAACAGGTAGGCGCACACGGTGTTCAGGCCCATGGCCTTGATGGCTTTCAGGCGGTGGCCCCAGTATTCGCGCGGCACGCGCGCGAAGTGCATCTCGCCGCAGCGGATTTGCAGGCGCTGGCCGTCGAGCACGAAGTCGGTATCGGTGATGGCAAAGCGCGGCGAACCGGCAGCATGCACGGTGGCAGCCATCGGCAGCAGCAGGCCGCCGGCGACGGCGCCGAGTTCCGCTGCCCGGCGCAGCACGCGGCGCCGGGCAGGAGAAGAAAGGGAGGAGGGGATCTGGGTGTAGGTGGTCATCTCAATAGTTTACCGGGTAATCCTTGGGGAAGCGGGCGCCCGCGAACGCCTTTTTCTGCGTCCAGTCCTGCGCGGGGGCGGTCCAGTAGGTGTCGGTGGGCGCCAGGCCCAGTGGCAGCAGGCTGGCCGAGGCGATGTACATGCTGCCGTTGTTGGAGTACCAGTCGCCCAGTTCGGGCTGGTGGCCGACGAAGCCGATGGTCAGGTAGCCGTCTTTCGTAAAATTGCCGGGCGCGGTCCATATCGCCTTGTGCACCGCCTGCAGCGCGGCGCGCACCTGGCCTTCGGGCAGGCTGACCGGCAGCTGCTTGCGCAGCGCCAGCAGGGCGAGGGGCTGGAACGCCGCCGTGCGGTAGGTGAGCGAACGGCCGATCGGCGGGAAGCTGCCGTCAGTACCGATGAAGCGTTCGAGGTGTTCGCTGAAGCGCTGCATGCGCTTGACTGCCTGCGCGCGCAGCTCTTCGGGCTTGCCGTTCCAGAACGCGCCCTTTTTGTCGTCGAGTACATCGAGGATCTCGACCAGCATCGGGTGCATCACGAAGGCGTTGTAGTAGTCGAAGTGGAAGGCGTCGCCGTCCTTGATCCAGCCGTCGCCCACGTACCACTCGTTGATCTTGCGGATCGCCACGTTCATGCGCAGCGGATCGAATTCTTCGCCGATCGACATCAGCCACGCTTCGTTCATGGCGGCGAACAGCATCCAGTTGATGTACGGCGGCTCGATGCGGCGCAGCGCCTTGATCTCGGCGATGATGCGCGCCTTGGTGGTGGCGTCGAGCGGCTCCCACAGCGCTTTTGGCGCGCGCATCAGCGCATTGGTGAAGTAGGCCGAATCAACCAGGGTCTGGCCCGGGCCCTTCCACAGCAGGTAGTCGGGGTTGGTCGGATCGACCGAGTTGGTATAGCTTTGCAGCGCCATTTGCTGCAGGCGCTTGCGGGTGCGGCCTTCGGGCGTGCCGTCGTCGGGCAGGGCCAGCCACGGCGCGATGCCGGCGATCAGCCGGCCGAAGCATTCGAGGTAGGCCACGCCTTTGTCGCGGCCATCCCAGGTGGGGCTCACTTCGAGTGCGAAGTTTTTTTTCAACGTGCCGGCAGCCATGTTGGACAGCACCGGCTCGCTCATTTTCTGCGCCAGTGCGGCCAGCTCGGCGCGTGATTTGTCCGTCACCGGCTTGGCCGCCGCCGCTGTCGCTGGTACCGGCTTGGTGGCGGCGCCGGCCATTTGCGCCACCCCGAGCATGGCGCCGGCCGAACCGGCAGCCAGCGACTGTATGAAATTACGTCGTTCCATCGTGTCTCCGTGTTATTTTCTGAGCAGGCGGACCATCTCCGACGACGCCAGCAGATAGGCCCCCACGCCAAATGGCGTGGTCGAATTCTGGTCCACCACCTGGCCCGGAATCGCCCGCTCGCCGATCGGCTGCACATAGCCTATCTTGCCATCGGGTTGCAGCGCAACCTTGGACAGGTAATGCCAGCCTTTACGGACGACCGGCAGGTATTCGTCGCGATCGAGCACGCCGTGGTTGATGCCCCACAGGTAGCCATAGACGAAGAACGCGGTGCCGCTGGTTTCCGGGCCCGGCGCGTGCGCGGCGTCGAGCAGGCTGCGGGTCCAGTAGCCGTCCGGCGTTTGCGCTTTTTTCAGCGCTTCGGCCATGCCCCGGTACTTGGCGACGTATTCGGCGCGGTGCGGATCGTCCTGCGGCAGGTCTTGCAGCACCTTGGCCAGGCCGGCAAATACCCAGCCGTCGCCGCGCGACCAGAAGTCCTTCTTGCCGTTGGCGCTCTTGTGTTTCGGGTACACGTAGCGCGCATCGCGGTAGTACAGCTTTTCGTCGGCATCGTACATGATGCTGTTGGCATACTCGAAGTACGTGTGCAGCTTGTCCAGGTACAGGCGATTGCCGGTGATGTTATACAGCTTGGTCATCACCGGCATCACCATGTACAGGCCGTCCGACCACCACCAGTAGTCGTTCTGCGCAGTGCTCATCTGGTATTCCATCACCTCGCGCGCACGGGCGATCTTGCGCGGATCTTTTTGCGCGTCGAGCTGATAGAGGTCGGCGTAGGTCTGGAAGGCGATCTGCCAGTCGCCGAACAGCACGTGTTCGTCGGTCTCGCCGTACTGGTACTTCCACTTGCTCCTGTCGGTGGACTTGGCGCCCTGCCAGGCGTTGTGGACGGCCCAGTCCTCGGAATACTGGCGGTAGCGCGGATTGCCGGTGATCTGGTATGCCTCCATATTGCCCGTGTGGTAGGCGGCGATATCCCAGAACGCCCACTGCTGCGGCTTTTCACGCGCCTGCCAGTAGTCGTTGACCTTGGTGATGATGGCAACCACCTCCTGTTCGGAGGTGCCCACGGCCGGCGCATTGGCATTGCCGGTGGCGCAGCCGGCCAGTGCCAGCGCTACTGGCAGGGCCAATGCGCCGGTCATAAACGAACGTCTGATCACAGTTTCCCCCGGATGCCGAACTTGATGGTGCGGCCATCATACTTGGCATAGTCCATCCGCGTTTTCTTGCCGCTGCCGTACTGGCCGCTGGCGTCCTCGAAGTAATCGTAGGCCAGCGTGTTGGACAGGTTGAGCGCATCGATGCGGAACTCCAGGCTCTCGCTGATCTTGTAGCTGATGTTGGCATCGAGGTAGCCACGGCCGGCGCGCCAGCGTATCAGGTCGTCGCCGTTGTTGCGTGGGTTATCGCCGTGCAGCGACTTGCCCTTGTAGTTATAGGACATGCGCGCGGCCAGCGGCCCCTGTTCGAAGTACAGCGTGGTGCTGTACGCGTACTTGGGCACCGAGTTGACCTCGATCTCGCGGCCGCCGTTGGTGATCCACTTGGCGCTGTTGAACGGATCGATATGGGTGTAGCTGGCCAGCGCGCCCATGCCGTCGAACGGCTTGGGCAGGAAGCTGAAGGCCTGCTGGTACGCCAGCTCGTAGCCCTTGAGCTTTTGCTTGCCGGCGTTGGTGTAGCTGCGCAGCGTCATTGCCAGGTTCGGGTCTACGCGGCCGCTCGCATCCTGGAACAGCGGTCCCAGCGCGGTATCGGGCAGGCCGAGGGAACCGAAGGTGACCACCTGCGTGTTGGCGACGGTGGCGTCGGTCAGGTCCTTCTGGAAGATCGCGGCCGACAGCAGGCTGCCAGGCTTGAAATACCATTCCAGGCCGGTGTCGAGGTTTTTCGACTGTTGCGGGCGCAGGTTGGGGTTGCCCGACGTGGCCGAGTTGTCGAACTGGTTCGGGATCACGGTTTGCGCGGCGATGATCGACAGCGAAGCGCGGGTGATGGTCTTGCCCCACGAGGCGCGCCACATCAGGGTATCGGTCAGGTCGAAGGCGGCGCTGAGCGACGGCAGCACATTGCTGTACGAACCCTGCTCGTGGTTGGGGCCATAGACCAGGCTGGTGCCTTGCTGCTTGAAGTTATCGATCTTGGTGTCGGTCTGCGAGTAACGCACGCCGGCATTGAAGCGCAGTTCGCGTTCGCCGATCTTGCCCTTGAAGTCGGACTGGACGAAGCCGGTCTTGACGTTTTCTTCCGCCGCGAAGCTTTGCGACGGCGTGAAGGCGGACGCCGGGTTGTAGGTGTTCGGATCGAAATTGTTGTAGAAGTAGTTGCTGTCCCAGGTGCTCCAGGATTTCGGCCAGCCGCTGCCTATATCCAGATTGCTGATCGGCAGGTTGCTGGTCATGCCGCTACGCAGGCCGGCCGCACCGATGCGATTGAGCTGCGCGGTGGCCAGCGCGGTGCCGTTACGCTTGTTGACTTCCTTGCCGGTGGAGACGTACACCAGGCCCGCCTTCAGGTGGCCGGTCCAGTCGCCGGGCAGGTCGTAGTCCCAGTCGGCGACCACGCGCGCCTGCTTGCCCTTGTCGGTTTCCTTGGTCCAGCCGGTGCCGATGGTGAAGCCGCTCCAGTTGTTCGGATCGGTGTAACTGGTCGGCGACGAGATCGACGGATACACGTGGTCGTCGCCGTAGTCGATGGTCGATTGGGCGCCGTAGATATAGCCGGCCAGCTGGCCGGTGGCGCTGGTGGCGGAGCTGTGATTGAGGCTGGCCTGGCTGGTCAAGGTCAGCTTGTCGCTGACCTTCCAGCTGCCGTTCAGAGCGCCGTAGCCGAACTCCGTTTCATCCTTGGTGTAGATGGCGCCGGCGTTGTAGGTGGTGTTGGCGAAGGTGCCGGTCAGCAGGTTGGTGGCCGGATCGATCTTGACGTTCACCGGAATCAGGCCGTTGTTGCCGTTGGCGCCGGCGGGCAGGGCGCGGTTGGTGGTGGCGGTGCTGCGCACCAGGATGCCGAAGATGGTTTCCTCGCGGGTGTTTTTCAGCTTTGAATACATGGTGTCGAAGCTGAGGTTCACGGTCGGCGTCTTGTACTGCAGCGACGACACCAGGCCATCACGCGTGCGCTCGTTTTCCGAACCGTAGAAGCGGTAGATGCGCGGCAGCAGGGCCTTGTCGATCTGCTCGCGGGTGTAGCCCGACAGGTTGGCGCGCGGATCGTCGTAATCGAGTTTTAATGCGAAGTTGCCCTTGACGGGGCTCTGGCTGCCGTTGAACGAGCTGTTATAGCCGCCGGTCGCCTCGAAGCCCGAGCGCGTGTTGACGCTGCCCGAGTGCGACACGCCGACCAGAAAGCCCACCTGGTCCCAGGTATTCGAGTACAGCGCGAAGCCGTTCGGATCGTGGTTCTTGGAGTTGGTGTTGTAGGTGTCGGTCAGGCCGTAGCGGATGGTGCGCTTGGGGTTGTCGAACGGGCGCGGGGTTTGCAGGTCCACCACGCCGCCCAGGCCACCCTCGGTCAGTTCGGCCAGCGGCGACTTGTAGAAGTCCACGCGGCCGAACAGTTCGGACGCGAACACGTCGTAGTTGAAGCCGCGCGCCGCGCTGCCGATGGTGGACGTGGACGTGGTGTTGACCGGCGCGCCGTTCAGCGTAGTGACGGAATAGTCGGTGGGCAGGCCGCGGATCGAGATGCGCTGGCCTTCGCCCGACGACTCGTCGCGGTTGAGGATCACGCCCGGCACGCGCTGCAGCGATTCGGCGACGTTCGCCTCGGGGAATTTGCCGATGTCCTCGGCCACGATCGAGTCGCGCACGCCGATGGCCTGGGCCTTCAGGTTGAGCGCCTTTTGCAGGCTGGAGCGGAAACCGGTGACAACCACGGTTTCCACTTTGCCGTCGGCCGGCGGCGGGGCCGCCTCGTTGGCGGTGCTGGCCGGCGCCGGCACAGCCTCCTGCGCCAGCGCCGCCGGCGCATACATGGCCGCCAGGGCAAGCGGGATCACGGTCTCCAGTATTTTCTTTTTCATTTTTTTCCTCAGTGTTAGACAGCTGGGTCGCCGGGGCAATGCCCGGCTATAGCTAGACTAAGTCACTTGCCGAATCCAGGGCAACAGCCGAGGGCGATGGCATTGCGGGCAAGATGGGCGTGCCGTGATTGCACGGTTGAGCGCGGATTTGCCCGGCGGCTGCGGCGTAGTCTGGGAAGGTCACTTGCAGCTGTGCACTGCCGCTGATCGAATCGTCACGAAACGATCACCGAGGTGAGCATTTACGCACCGAGGTATGACGACTTCGTATAGGGGAACGCAAATTTTCTATAGCCGGTGTGGGGAAAATGTCACGGCGGCCAGGCTGTCGGCCTTGACGCCCGCCTTGCGCACCTGTCCGGTGTTGGAAAAGGTACTCATCCGCGTATCGAGTTCGCGCATGGTCATCAGGCCGGTGACCAGTGGGTGCCATGCCTCCATGTCACGCAGCGTGATGGTGACGGTATCGCGTTATTGCAATTAGTCAATCGTATGATTTTTTAATAATTTTCTTCAAGAAATTTTCTAACTCGAGATGAATAATCGATAATTACTGATTTTGCAACTCAACAAACCTTCATGCGAACAGCCATCCCGATGCTGGCGGCCGAAATCGTTGCAGTCGCCGCCCTCGGCCTGCATACCGGCGCGCTGGCACAGCAAGCGCCTGTCGCCGCCGTGAAAGCCGAACCGGTTCCGCCCAAAGCCGCCGACAAGCCCGTGTCCAGAGACATCGTCCAAGTGGAAATCAACGGCGCCGCCGACTACGATCCGCGCCGCGACGACACCGCCAGCAAGACCATCATCGGCCAGGCAGAGATCCTGAAATACGGCGACACCAATGTCTTCGATGTCTTGAAACGCGCGCCCGGCGTGACCGTGATCGGCGAGAGCATCCGCATGCGCGGACTCGGTAACGGCTACACCCAGGTGCTGGTCAACGGCGAGCGGCCGCCGCCGGGCTTCAACCTGCAAACGGTGGCGCCCGAGCAGATCGAAAGAATCGAAGTGGTGCGCGCCGCCACCGCCGAGTTTTCCACGCAGGCGATTGCCGGCACCATCAATGTCGTGCTGAAAAAAGTGGTGAGCAAGCCGCAGCGCGATGTGCGCGTGGGCATCGGTCATTCGGGCGTGGTCAAGCGCGCCTCGGCACTTGGCACACTGGCCGACCGCAGCGGCGACCTGTCGTATTACCTTTCCGTGTTCTTGCTGCGCCATGACAACCGCAATCCGGGCACGTACATCGAGCAACTGGCGTCCGCCGATGGCATGGTGCTGCAACAGCGTGACAGCAGCATCGCCAACAACAGCAAGCTGTCCTTGCTGGCGCTGGAGCCGCGCCTGAACTGGAAGCTCGACAACAACGGGCAATTGAACTGGAGCGCGTCGGTGGGCGTCAACCGCTTCGACAGCGATCAGACTTACCGATACGATAACCAGGTCGGCAGCTTCCCCGCACCGAATTTCCTGTTCCGCGATAACACCAGCGAGAACCGGTCGGTGTACCTCTCCACCAACGTCAACTGGATCACGCAACTGGCCGGCGGCAAGCTCGATACGACGCTCACCGTCACCCACAGCAAAGGGCGTGCGGACAGCGACTGGGCCTCGAGCACGGCCAGCCGCCAGCGCACGCTGCAACGCGACACCGACAGCGACTCGCGCAGCAATTCCGTGCGCAGCAACGGCAAATACACGCGCTCCGTGCTGGGCGAACATGCGCTGGCCACCGGCTGGGAAGTGAGCCGCCAGCGCCAGCGCGAAGACCGCCATCGCGTGGAAGGCTTTGTCGGCAGCGCCCCGGCGATCTTCGACGAGCGCTTTGCGCCGCAGGTGGTGCAGGCGGCTGTTTTCGCCCAGGACGAATGGAACGTGACCAAACAGTGGTCGATGTACCTGGGGGCGCGCTGGGAAACCATCCGCACCGACAGCGCCGTCAGCGGCCGGCCGGACACCAGCTCGCGCAACCACGTGCTCAGCCCCATCGCCCAGACGCTCTACAAGTTTCCCGACAGGAGCGGCCGGCAGCTGCGCCTCGCCCTCACGCGTACCTTCAAGGCGCCGACGGTGGGCCAGTTGACCGCGCGCCGCAACGAGGCTGACCTGAACACGCGCTTTACCGCCGACAGCAGCGGCAACCCCGATCTGAAGCCGGAACTGGCGACCGGCGTGGATGCGACCTACGAGCATTTCTGGGCGCCGGGCGCCACGTTTTCGGCTACCGCGTCCACCCGCCATATCACCGATTACATCCGTACCACCCTGTCGCAGGACAGCGGCGGCCGCTGGCTGTATCAACCGGTCAACGATGGCAAGGCCGACGTGCGCGGCCTGGGCCTGGAACTGAAATTCCCGTCGAAGCTGGTGTGGCCGACCTGGCCGGCACTCGACCTGCGCGCCGGCGTCAACCGCAACTGGTCGCAGGTGGATTCGGTGCCGGGGCCGGATAACCGGCTCGATCAGCAGGTGCCGCTCACCGCCAATCTCGGCGTCGATTACAAGCAGGGGGCTTACACCACGGGCGCCAGCCTGGCATTCCGCTCGGGCGGGCCGGTGCGCATCTCGGCCGAACAAAGCACGCGCCTGCAGGCGCGCAGCGACCTCGATGCCTACCTGTTGTACAAGGTCAGCCCTGCGGTGCAGCTGCGCTTTACCGGCAAGAACCTGCTGGCGCGCGATAGCGAGACCTACTCGCGCTACGCCGACCGCAATGGCGTGAGTCAGAACTGGGGCCGCAGCGACAATTCGCGCGAGTGGGCGGTGAACCTGGAACTCAAACTGTGATGTCGCCGCTTACGGCGTGAGACGTACTTCCTGGTCGTCGGCAACCAGGCCGCCGACGACCACGCCAGGCGCGCGGTCGGCATGCGTCGTGCTGCTTACAGGCCGGCGGCATCGGGCACCGGGTGCGCCGATCACGATCAGCCGTCCCTCCGGCCTTTCGGGCAGGGCCGGCGGCACGCACAGCGCCGGTTGCTCGGCCGCGATGGCGGTGTCGAACATGCGGCGCAGCAGGGCGGGGTCAAGCGATGGGGCGCACGTCATCATGCCGTGGCCTTGTGCACGACCGCCAGGTCGTTGTGGACCGGCGCCGGCTCGTCGTCGTGATCATGCAGCGCCTGCAGTTCCTCGACGGTCGATGCGCCATCGAGCACGCGGTGCATGCGCTCGCGGTCCAGCGCGCCCACCCAGCCGGCGATCGCCATCGTGCCTACCGCGTTGCCGATGGTGTTGGTGATGGCCCGCGCTTCGGACATGAAGCGGTCCACGCCCAGCAGCAGCACCATGCCGGCCACCGGGATATTGCCGAGCGACGCCAGCGTGGCGGCCAGCGTGA
The DNA here is from genome assembly GCF_001421905.1 of Duganella sp. Leaf61. Taxonomy (NCBI): domain Bacteria; kingdom Pseudomonadati; phylum Pseudomonadota; class Betaproteobacteria; order Burkholderiales; family Oxalobacteraceae; genus Duganella; species Duganella sp. Leaf61. Next base: position 676,503 of record NZ_LMLM01000012.1, on the reverse strand, counting down.
TGAAGCCGGAACCGGTCACGCCGGCCGAGCCTTTCGAGGTCAGCATCAGCACGCCGAGCACCACCAGCTGGTCGGTCAGCGTGAGCGGGGTGTTGGTCGCTTGCGCGATGAAAATCGCCGCCATGGTGTAGTAGATGCACTGGCCGTCCGGGTTGAAGGTGACGCCGGACGGGATCACCAGGCCCACCACGGGTTTCGAGACGCCCACGTGTTCGAGCTTGCGCATCAGTTGCGGCACCACCGATTCCGACGAGCTGGTACCGAGCACCGTGAACAGTTCTTCCTTGATATAGCGCAGGAACTTCCACAGGCTGAAGCCCGACACCCGCGCCACGAATCCCAGCACCACGGTCACGAACACGAAGCAGGTGATGTACATGGCGCCCATCAGCTGGCCCAGCGACACCAGCGAACCGAGACCGTATTTACCGACCGTGAAGGCGATGGCGCCAAAGGCAGCCAGGGGCGCGACGCGCATGATCATGGAAACCATCAGGAACATGCTGTTGCAGAAGGCGTCGAGGAAATCGACCACCGGCTTGGCGCGGCGTCCCATGTGCGAGAGGGCGATGCCGAACATGGTGGCGAACACCAGGATTTGCAGGATGTCGTTCTTGGCCAGCGCGTCGATGATGCTGGTCGGGATCATGTGCAGCACGAAGCCCATGAAGCCGTCGCCCTTGCTGGCGGCGGCCGTGTAGCTGGCAATGCTGGCCGTGTCGAGCGTCTTGACATCGATGTTCATGCCCACGCCGGGCTTGGCCACATTGACGACCACGAGGCCGAGCAGCAGCGCAAACGTGGACATCACCTCGAAATAGATCAGCGCGCGCACGCCCACGCGGCCCAGTTCCTTCATGCTTTCCATCTTGGCGATGCCCAGCACCACCATGGCGAAAATGACGGGCGCGAACACCATCTTGATCAGGCGGATGAAGGCGTCGCCGAGCGGTTTGAGGTCGGCGCCCAGCTGGGGATGGAAATAGCCGAGCAGCCCGCCGGCGACGACGCCGATCAGGACCTGGATATACAGCTTTCCAAAGAAACGCTTATACATGGTTTGTCTCCGTTATATGAACTGCTCTATGCATTGCGGTCGCGCCCCGCCACGCTCTGCGGCGGGTAGGGGCGCGACCTGCGGCCGATGCCGACGCTCGCTTACGCGGCCTGGCGCTGTTCGGCGCCGAGCAGTGCGCACACGGCGTCGGTCACCTGCGCCGTGGTGGCGTTGCCGCCCAGGTCGCGCGTGTGCAGCGCGGTGTTGGCGGTGACCGCTTCCACGGCTTCCATCACCTGCTTGGCGGCGGCGTGTTCGCCCAGGTGCTCGAGCAGCATCACCACCGACCAGAAGGTGCCGACCGGGTTGGCCAGGCCTTTGCCCATGATGTCGAAGGCGGAGCCGTGGATCGGCTCGAACATCGACGGATAGCGGCGCTCGGGATCGATATTGCCGGTGGGGGCGATGCCGAGACTGCCGGCCAGTGCGGCGGCCAGGTCGCTCAGGATGTCGGCGTGCAGGTTGGTGGCGACGATGGTGTCGAGCGTGGCCGGGCGGTTGACCATGCGCGCGGTGGCGGCATCGACCAGTTCCTTGTCCCATTTCACGTCCGGGAATTCGCGCGACACTTCCAGCGCGATCTCGTCCCACATCACCATCGCGTGGCGCTGGGCGTTCGATTTGGTGATCACGGTGAGCAGCTTGCGCGGACGCGATTGCGCCAGCTTGAAGGCGTAGCGCAGGATGCGCTCCACGCCCACGCGGGTCATCATCGAGACATCGGTGGCCGCCTCGATCGGGTGGCCCTGGTGCACGCGGCCACCGACGCCCGAATACTCGCCTTCCGAGTTTTCGCGCACGATCACCCAGTTCAGGTCTTCCTGCTTGCAGCGCTTGAGCGGGCCGTCGATGCCGGGCAGGATGCGGGTGGGGCGCACGTTGGCGTACTGGTCGAATCCCTGGCAGATTTTCAGGCGCAGGCCCCACAGGGTGATATGGTCGGCGATGTCCGGGTCGCCGGCGGAGCCGAACAGGATGGCGTCCTTGTTGCGCAGCGCATCGAGGCCGTCGGCCGGCATCATCACGCCGTGCTGGCGGTAGTAGTCGCCGCCCCAGTCGAAGTCCTCGAACTCGAAGCGGAAGCTGTTGCTGGCGGCGGCCAGCGCGGCCAGCACTTGCTGGCCGGCCGGAACGACTTCCTTGCCGATGCCGTCGCCTGGAATGGTTGCGATGTGGTAGGTCTTCATGGTGGTGTCTCCTGGTAGGTTGGTGGAGGCACTCTACAGGCTGGACGTCGGCGCCTGGCAGCGCTAAACTCAAGCCATTGTTAACCTGGGGCTCAACAATGGGTGGCGGATGATGAGTGGTGGATTTCAACCGGCGGAACTCGGTTTTATCGTGGCGCTGGCCAGCGCCGGCAGCTTGAGCGGCGCCGCGCGCGAGCTTGGCATCACCACGTCGGCGGTCAGCAAGCGCCTGGCGCTGATCGAGGCGCGCGTGGGCGTGCCGCTGGTCAATCGCACCACGCGCCGCATGAGCATGACGCCGGAAGGCGAGGTGCTGCTCGAACACGCGCGCCGCATCCTCGGCGAAATCGCCGATCTCGACCAGCTGCTCACGTCCTCGAAAGGCGTGCCGAAAGGCCAGTTGCGGGTCAATGCCACGCTGGGCTTCGGGCGCCTGCATGTTGCGCCGGCCATCTCGCAGTACGTGCTGCGCTACCCGGAGGTCGATGTGCAGTTGCAGCTGTCGGTCGATCCGCCGGCGCTGACCGACGACCAGTTCGACGTGTGCATCCGCTTCGGCGCGCCCGTTGACACGCGCGTGATCGCGCGGCGCCTCGCCTCGAACCGGCGCCTGCTGTGCGCGTCGCCGAAGTACCTGGCCCAGCACGGCGAACCGAAGACCCCTGGCGACCTGCGCAAGCACAACTGCATCTTGATCCGCCAGGGCGACGAGGCGTACGGCCTGTGGCGGCTGTACGCGGGCCGCGAAGCCGAGCGCGATGCGCAGGCGGTCAAGGTGCGCGGCAACCTGACCACCAACGACGGCGAAATCGCCGTCAACTGGGCCCTCGACGGCCACGGCATCCTGCTGCGCGCGGGCTGGGACATCGAGCGCTACCTGGACAGCGGGCGGCTGGTGGAGGTACTGCCCGGCTACAAGACGCCGGACGCCGATATCTACGCGGTGTATGCGCCAAGGCACCAGCTGTCGGCGCGGATACGGACATTCGTGGATTTTCTGGAACAGCGGTTCGGGCGCTAGTCGCTGCCGTCATAAATCGCCGCTTCAAACAGTTTTCGTGGCCGACGCTGCGCATCCTTGTAATCGAATTCGATGATTGCGTCGTTGCCCAAATCCTTGCTGGCGATGGGCATGCGGTACATGTGGTCCCTGGGATTATCGCTCGCTTGCAATGGCACGCGCCGGGTCCTCTCGACAATCCACGCGCCGCTGGTGGCGGTCCAGGGGCGATGCCAGATGGCCTTGGTGGGCCGCTTGCAGCGGTTCCAGCGTCCTGGCGCCCGGCACTTGGTGTCGTATTCCCCCGGGTTGTCAAACATCTCGATGGCGGCAGTGATTTCATAGCGCAGGCGCAGGTCACCCAGGCGCAGTTTTTCGGGCGGCACGGTACGGGTATGCACGAGCAGGCCGATACGCAGGATGCCGCCCTTGAAGTTGCTGACCAGGTCCGCCTCCCCGTCAAACTCCGGTAACGGCGGCAGCGTGAACAACTCGCCGTGCTCGAGATTTATCGGGAATTCCTGCCCCTGCTCCGTGCGCACACGCAGCGCGAAATTGAACGGCAGCTTCATGCCCGCCGGCGGCATCACCGCGAAACGGAATACCGCGTCGGGCGCCAGCGATTTGTGTTTTTCGTAGGCCGAGACTGCCGCACGCATGGCGCCATAACTCTTCCAGGGCACCGCCCGCAAGCCGGTTACGCGGACGACGAACATGATGTCGTCGGCCTGGTCGGCGCTTTCTGTGGTGCGATCGGCCGTACTATGCAATGCGTCTGTCGCTCGGTGCAAATGGCGGAGCACGTCGGTGTCTTCGCGATTCCTGGTTTGCTGCGGCTCCTGCGCCGACGCGGGAGACTGGGCCAATGCGCAGCCCGGCAGGCCAGCCGCCAGCCAGAGCAGGGCCACGGCACCGTACCTGTATGCTTTTCTACGCAAAGCGTTCTCCCGCAATCGCAAGTGGGAGTTGAGTATAAAACACGAAAAAAAGCATGATGATCGTCTTGCTGATCATTTCCAAAGATGCAGCATCGAGCCACTTAAAGACACGCCCAAACGAAAAAGCCGCCGATTCTTGCGAATCGGCGGCTTTTAAAATTCTTGGTGGTGATAGGTGGACTTGAACCACCGACCCCAGCATTATGAATGCTGTGCTCTAACCAACTGAGCTATATCACCTGCAACGCGAAGCATTATGAGGGTTGGGGCTTTTTCTGTCAACGCCATCGCGACGATTTTCTTCAAAAAAGTGATTTTGGCGGTGAATGCGGAACTTCCATCGTACACCAGTCGTCAAAACGTTGGCATATTGGTATTCTGGGTGCGGGGACATGACGTGATGTATTTCTAACGGGGGCTGTATGGCGACCAACATCTTTATCAACCTGCCGGTGCGCGACTTGCCAGCATCGATCAAATTCTTCACCCACCTCGGCTACTCGTTCAACCAGCACTACACCGACGACGGCGCCACCTGCATGATCGTGGCCGAGAACATCTTCGTCATGCTGCTCACCGAGCCGCGTTTCAAGACCTTCACGCCCAAGGCCATTGCCGATGCGCGCACGTCCACCGAGGTGCTGGTGTGTTTGCAGGTCGCTTCGCGCGATGCCGTCACCGCGCTGGTGAACAAGGCGGTCGAAGGCGGCGGCAGCACCTACAAGGAGCCGCAGGACCACGGCTTCATGTACGGCCACGGCTTCCAGGACCTGGACGGCCATTTATGGGAAATCATTTATATGGAATCAGCGCCGCCCACCACCTGACAGATGGCGTTAGCCGAGCCGGTCCGCCACGTGCGCCAGGATCTCGGCCGCCGGGTCGGGGCCCAGGCAATCGACCACTATCCGGTCCGGCATGGAGCGTAACCACGTCAACTGGCGCTTGGCCAGCTGGCGCGTGGCGATGATGCCGGTCTCGCGCATGGTCTTGTAGTCGATCGTGCCATCGAGGTATTCCCACGCCTGGCGGTAGCCCACGCAGCGCATCGACGGCAGGCCCGGGTGCAGGTCGCCGCGCCGGCGCAGTCGTTCCGTTTCCGTGATCAGGTTATCGTCGGCATGCTCGTCGAGCATGATGTCGAAACGGCGTTCGATGCGCTTGTGCAGCACTGCGCGGTCGGATGGTTCGAGCGCCAGCGGCAGCAGCTCGAACGGCAGCTCGGTCTTGTCGCGCAGGGCCAGCAGTTCCGACATCGGCTTGCCGGCCAAGGTGCAAATTTCCAGTGCACGCTGGATGCGCTGGGCGTCGGCGGGCGCCAGGCGCGCAGCCGTTTCGGGGTCGAGCACAGCCAGCTTCGCGTGCATGGCGGGCCAGCCGATGCGGGCGGCGTCGCCTTCGAGCTGGGCGCGCAGCGCCGGATCGGCGCCGGGCAGGTCGTCGAGGCCGTCGGCCAGGCCCTTGAAGTACAGCATGGTGCCGCCAACGAGCAGCGGCAGCTTGCCGCGCGCGACGATGTCGTCCACCAGTTGCAAGGTCGCCTTGCGGAACTGCGCCACCGAGTAGGAATCGAGCGGATCGATGATGTCGATCAGGTGGTGTGGCACGGCGGCCAGTTCGGCCCGGGTGGGCTTGGCGGTGCCGATGTCCATGCCGCGATAGACCAGCGCGGAATCGACCGAGATGATTTCGGACGGGATGCGCGCGGCAATCGCCAGCGCGGACGCGGTCTTGCCCGACGCGGTCGGCCCCATGATGGCGACCGCCAGCGGCTTGCTTACAATATCACTCATTATTGGCCACGTAAAAACAGCTTGTCGAGCGCGCCGATTTCCACCTGCACCCAGGTGGGACGGCCGTGGTTGCACTGGTCGGCGCGTTCGGTCTTTTCCATCTGGCGCAGCAGCGCGTTCATTTCCTGCACCGCCAGGATGCGGTTGGCGCGCACGGCCGTGTGGCAGGCGAGGGTGCCCAGCAGCTCGTTCTGGCGCTCGATCAGCACGCGCGAACCGCCGAATTCGCGCACGTCGCGCAGCACGTCGCGCGCCAGCGTTTGCGCATCGGCGTTCTTGAGCAGTACCGGCACCGAGCGCACGGCCAGCGTGGTGGGCGACAGCGCGGCGATGTCGAAGCCCAGTGCCTGCAAGGTTTCCTGGTGTTCGTGGGCGGTGCCCACTTCCACCGCGTCGGCATAGAAGGTGACGGGAATGAGCAGCGGCTGCACCTGCATTTCCTCGCCGGCCACGCGGCTCTCGAGCGCGGTTTTCAGCTGTTCGTACAGGATGCGCTCGTGGGCGGCGTGCATGTCCACCAGCACCAGGCCCTTGGCGTTCTGCGCCAGGATGTAGATGCCGTGCAGCTGCGCCAGCGCGAAGCCGAGCGGGAATTCTTCCTGCGCCATGGCGGCCGCCGACACGGTGAACGGGCTGCCTTGCGGCAGGGCCATGTCGGTTTGCGCGCGGTAGCTGTCCACGCGGCCGCTGCCGCTGCCATTACCGGCGAACAGGGCGCCGTACCTGTCCATGCTTTGCGCCACGCCGCCTTCTGGCTGGCCGTAGCGTTGCCCGCCGAACGCGCCGGCAGCGCTGTTGGCGCCAAAGCCACCGGCGACATCACCGAAGCTGGCGCTGCCACTGGCGCCGTTATCGCCACGACTGCCAGCCCCGTACGGTGATGGCGAAAACGTCGGCGTGTAGTCGGGCGCCAGCAAGGATCCGAACGACGTCTGCTCGCCGCGCCAGGTGGCGCTGGTGAGCGTGTCGGCGGCCGGCAGCGGCGACGGCACGCTGCCGTGCGCCGTGGCCGAGGTTTGCGCCAGCGCGCGCTGTACCGCGTGGAACACGAACTGGTGTACCGCGCGGCTGTCGCGGAAGCGCACTTCGATTTTCGACGGGTGGACGTTGACGTCCACCAGCGCCGGGTCGAGTTCGAGCGCCAGCGCATACGACGGGAAGCGGTCGCCGTGCAGCACGTCCTGGTACGCCGCCTTGACCGCGTGCACCAGCACCTTGTCGCGCACGAAGCGGCCGTTCACATAAAAGAATTGGCCGTCGGCGCGCGCCTTGGACGCGGTGGGCAGGCCCGTATAGCCATGGATGCGCAGCGGGCCGGCCGTCTCGTCAATCGGCAGGCGCGCTTCGGCAAAGCCTTCGCCGAGGATTTGCGCGCTGCGGCGGGCCATGTCGCACACATTCCAGTGGTCGATGGTGCGGCCGTTGTGGGTGAGGCTGAGCGAGACGTCGGGCCGCGCCAGCGCAATGCGGCGCACGACCTCGGCGCAGTGGCCGAACTCGGTCTGCTCGGATTTTAAAAATTTGCGGCGCGCAGGCGTATTGAAATACAGGTCCTGGACATCGATGGTGGTGCCCAGCGCGCCCGACGATGGCGCCACCGTGCCTTCGTGCGAGCCGACCAGCTCCCAGGCATGCGGCGCGTCGGCCGTGCGCGAGGTGACAGTGACGGCCGCCACCGAGGCGATCGATGCCAGCGCCTCGCCGCGAAAGCCCAGCGTGCCCACGTTTTCCAGGTCGTGCAGCGACGCGATCTTGGACGTGGCATGGCGCGCCAGGGCCAGCGGCATCTGCTCGGGCGGAATGCCACGGCCGTTGTCGGTGATGGCGATGCGTTTGACGCCGCCTTCCTCGAGCCGCACGCTGATCTGCGTGGCGCCGGCGTCGAGCGCGTTTTCCAGCAGTTCCTTGACCACGGCGGACGGCCGCTCGACCACCTCGCCAGCGGCGATCTGGGAAATCAGCTGGTCTGGCAAGGCCTGGATCGGGCGCGGCGCGCGGGCGGCGGCGTGGGGAGCGGTATCGGGGGCGTTCATCCCCGGATTATAACGCCGGACGCACCCGCACCGGGATCGGCGCATTGCACAGCTCTACATAGTTGGCCGCGTACTTGTTCCACGGCCCGCCGCGGTTGCGCTGCGCTTCGATCACCTGCTGGTAGATCGGCGCCTCGCTGCGCATCACTTCCAGCTGGACGCGCTCGGCAGCGGGCACGTCGGCCGCCAGTCGCACGCGGGTGATCGGCATTTTCGCTTCGCTGGCGCCGTAGAAGCCCATCGCCTCGCTGCCGCGCGGCAGCGACGACAGCAGCTCCATGCCCGACACCACGCGGCCCACGGCCGTGATGTTGCGGTCCAGGTGGCGTGGCGCGTGGCCCGTGATGGCGTACAGCTGCGAACCGTTGCCGCTGTCGGTATCGGTGTCGCGCGCCACGCCCACGGTGGCGTAGCAGTGCGCTACCCAGGTGGTGTTGGTCTTGGGATCGCGCCCGACCGGGAAGCCTTTGGAGTGGCCGATCTCGGGCGCGTAGCCATCGGCATCCTGCTGGCGCACGAAGTGCTTGTCAAAGCTGGTGGGCACGGTGAACTCGCCCGGCACCTTGGCCTTGGCCGAACCGAGCGGCTTCGGGTTCTTTTCATCGGCGTCGCCCCATTGCGCCACGTAGTTGTCCTGCGAGCGCATCATGGACAGACCGTCGAAATATTTCTCGCGCACCAGCGTCTTGATGTTGGCGGCGTTCTGCGGCGCGAAGTCCGTTGCCAGTTCGATCACCACGCGGCCGACCGGCAAGTCCAGGTACAGGGTGTTGGCGGGATCGAGCGGGCGCCAGTCGTCCGCCTTCGACTGTTTGACCAGGTCCGCCACCGTGGGCTTGACCGGCAATTCGGCCGCCATGGCCGAGGTCAGCACGCACGCCGTGGCGGAAAATATCACAGCGTTCCTTAACAACGGGTTAAACAGCATTCCGATCTCCTCGATTGAGACAAACCCGCTTGCGGCGGGCATGCCGACGATTGTAAACTGCCGTGGGTGGCCGAGGAAACTTAGACCGGCGGCAGCAGCGGTGGTGTATGATTCCGGCGCACACTTTACAGGAAGAATATGGATTTTATGCAATTCTTCGACATGCTGCTCCATGTCGATAAGTCATTGGAAGTGGTGATCCAACAGTACGGCACGCTGGTTTACGTGGTCTTGTTCGCAATTATTTTCTGCGAAACGGGCCTGGTGGTGTTGTTCTTCTTCCCGGGCGACAGCTTGCTGTTCATCGCCGGCGCCTTCTGCGCCACGGGCGACATGAATTTGTTGTTGCTCAATGTGCTACTCGTCACGGCCGCCGTCACCGGCAATACCCTCAATTACAAGATCGGCGGCGCCATCGGGCAACGCGTATACACGCACGACTATCGCTGGCTGAACAAGGACGCCATGCGACGTACCCACGACTTCTTTGAAAAGCATGGTGGCAAGACCATTGTGCTGGCGCGCTTCGTCCCGGTGGTGCGCACGTTCGCGCCGCTGGTGGCTGGCGTGTCCGAGATGCCGCATGGACGTTTTCAGTTGTACAACATCAGCGGCGCGCTGCTGTGGGTGGTGTCGCTGACCATGGCCGGCTACTTCTTCGGCAACATCCCGGTCGTGCGCGACCACCTGTCGGAAATCGTGATGGTGGCGATCGGCGTGGTGATGATCCCGATCCTGCTGGGCGGCGCCTGGCGCCTCGGAAGACGCGTGATAGGACGCTGAACCAGGTTTCACATACTTGCATTATCGACACGCTGCAATTAGCGGCAGCGTGTCCCCGCAGAAATATATCCCCTTGCCGGACCTCAAGTTTTTCCCAAATGCATCCGTAAACCTAGAGGTAACTGTTACTTCTGGAAACGTATGCGCCTGCTCCTCGCCCTGATCGCCTGCTGTTGTTGCGCCGTTGTGTCGGCCAATGACAAACAGGTCGATCCGCTGATTTCGCCCTCGACCAAGACGCCCTTGTCGGCGCTGGCGGGCGCGCGCGTGTACGGTGGCGCGGTGGGCCTGACCACGACCACACCGCCGGGCAAGGCGCCCGTCAAGGAAGCTGCCGCCAAAGAGGCGCCGGCCAAGGATGGCAAGGATGCGCCGGCAGCGGGCGCGCGCAAGGGCGCCGAGGCGGCCAGTGACCCGGAAGCGGAACTGTCGGCCAAGATCGCTGCGCGGCTGGCGGCCATGCGCGCCACCCAGCAGGCGCGCGCGGCTGCGGCGGCTGCCAATGCCAAAAAAGCGGCGGCTGCCAAGGCCGCAGCGGCAGCGATCCCGCCGCCGCCCAAGGTGTACAGCAATGTCTGGTCCTACGAGGGCGAAGCCGGTCCCGCCAACTGGGCCAAGATCAATCCCGCCTGGGCCAAGTGCGGCGCCGGCAACCGCCAGTCGCCGATCGACATCCGCGACGGCATGCGGGTGGACCTGGAGCAGATCAATTTCGACTACCACCCGTCGTCGTTCAACGTTACCGACAACGGCAAGACCGTGCAGGTGATGGTCGGACGTGGCAATTTTCTCAGCGTGGGCAACCGGATGTACGAGCTGGTGCAGTTCCATTTCCATCGTCCGTCCGAGGAGCGCATCAACGGCAAGGGTTACGAGATGGTCGTGCACCTGGTGCACAAGGATGGCGAGGGCCGCATCGCCATGCTGGCGCTGCTGCTCGAACGCGGCCGGCCGCAGCCGGCGATCCAGCAGGTGTGGAACAACCTGCCGCTGGAAAAAATGGAAACCATGGCCCCGGCCGAGACGCTCGACCCGATGGACCTGCTGCCGGCGCGGCGCGAGTACTACACCTTCATGGGCTCGATGAGCACGCCGCCGTGCGAGGAGGGCGTGCTGTGGCTGGTGATGAAGGAGCCGATCCAGGCCTCACCGGCGCAGATGGCGTTCTTCAGCCGCCTGTATCCTTATAATGCGCGCCCCGTGCAGCCAAGCTCCGGCCGCATTATCAAAGAATCCAACTAAGAGCGCCTGACCAAGCCTCCATGGCGGCGTTGCAGCGCCTCGCCGTACGTTCGTACTGTCTTCGTCGCTGCGCCTTGCCCTGGAGGCTTTGTCAGGCGCTTTGAATATCTATACGCCGATGCGGTGGCGACCGTTCCACTCGGCGCCGGCGGCCAGCGGCTGCTGGTCCACGCGTGCCGGTTCGATGCACACGAAGCGCAAATATTCGTCGTCGGCCAGATCGACCAGCGCGGCGGCGTCAGCCTGGCCCGGGTTCCATACCACCCATTCCGTAAAGCCCTGCTGCGACAGGTTGAACGTGGTGCTGGCCGTATTGAGCATCAGCGTGGGCGTGGACTGGTACAGGCGGTCGTGCTTTTCGTTGAAATGCAGCGCCGGGTAGTCCTGGGTGCGGGTATTGAGTTCGTGGTCGGTGTATCGTTGGTGCTGCAGGCCGCTGATGGTCGTGGCGTTCAACTGGCCCACGTCGTAATAGGTGTGCAGCGCCACGCCGAACGGGAATGGCGCCGCGCCCGTGTTGCGCACTTTGAAATCGGCTTCGAGCGCGTTGCCATGCAGGGTGAAACGCAGGGTCAGCGCGAACGCGTGCGGCCACGCCTGCGCATGTTCCGGCGCCAGGTCGCTTTGGTCCAGTACCAGTTCCACGAACGAGCTGCCGTTGTCGCCGCCGCTGTCGGCCAGGCGCCAGGTGGACACGCGGGCAAAGCCGTGGCGCAGGCCGGGACCGCGCACATTAAACTGCGGGAAGATGACCGGCACGCCGCCCCGGATGGCCTTGCTGCCGTCGAGCGGGGTCTGGCTGCTGACGAACAGGCGTTCCACGCCGTCGCCGGTTCTCCACGACAGCAGGTGGGCGCCGAACAGCGCGACCGTGGCCTGGGCGCCGTCCGGCGCGGTGAATTGCACTGCGGGCAGTGCGCCAAATTGCGTCATCGTGACAGCCATGTGGTTTCCGTGTGATAGTTCAGGTTAATCTGTTGCGGGCGAGCGGCGGGTTGCGGGCAAAGTAGGTACGGATGCCTTTGACGATGGCGTCGGCCATCTGGTTCTGGTAATTCTCGTCGCGCAGCTTGGCTTCTTCTTCCGGGTTGGAGATGAAGGCGGTCTCGATCAGGATCGATGGAATGTCGGGCGCCTTCAATACCGCGAAGCCGGCCTGCTCGACCGAGCCCTTGTGCAGGCGGTTGATGCCGCCGATTTCGGCCAGCACCGACTTGCCCAGCTTGAGGCTGTCGTTGATCTGCGCCGTGGTGGACAGGTCGAGCAGCACGCTGGCCAGTTGCCTGTCGTGCGAGCGCACGTTGACGCCGCCGATGGTATCGGCCTCGTTTTCCTTGTCTGCCAGCCAGCGCGCCGCCGACGAGCTGGCGCCTTTTTCCGACAGCGCGAACACCGACGAGCCGCGCGCGGTGGGCTGCACGAAGGCGTCGGCATGGATCGAGACGAACAGGTCGGCCTGCACCTTGCGCGCCTTTTCCACGCGCTTGCCCAGCGGGACAAAATAATCGCCGTCGCGGGTGAGCATCACGCGGATATTCGGGATGGCTTCGAGCTTGCCCTTGAGGCGCTTGGCGATCGCCAGCACGATGTCCTTCTCGCGGCTGCCGTTGCGCCCGGACGCGCCGGGGTCTTCGCCGCCATGGCCCGGATCGAGCGCGATGGTGATGATGCGCTCCAGCTTGTCGGCCTTGCCGCCCTTGGCCGGCGGACGGGTTTGTGCTTCGGCAGTCTTGACCTGCTCGCGCAGTTCGGCGCGCGGTTCGGCCTTGATGTCGGGCTTGAGCGCCTGCAACTGGTCCTGCGGCGTGGGCTGGACCGCGATCGGTGGCTGCGCCGGTTGCGCTGCGCCGGCGGGCGGGGCGGCCTTCTCGCCGGTGGTCCAGTTGCCTTCCTCGATCATGGCGGCAATCGGGTCCGCTTCCTTGACCGGGTACAAATCGAAAATCAGGCGGTGCTTGTACGCGCCGGCCGGCGCCAGCGTAAACACCTGCGGCTTGATTTCTTCCTTGAGGTCGAACACCAGGCGCACCACGTTGGGCCGGTTCTGGCCCACGCGCACCTGCTTGATGTACGGGTCGTTGGACTGGATCTTGGCCACCAGGCCCTTCAGGGTGGGGTTCAGCTCCAGCCCCTCGATATCGACCACCATGCGCTCGGGATCCTTGACCATGAAGTGGGTGGTCTTGAGTTCGGCGTCGTTTTCCAGCGTGACGCGGGTGTAGTCGTCGGCCGGCCACACGCGCACGGCGAGGATTTGCGCGGCAAACGCGGGCAGCGGCGCAAACACCGACAGCAGCAGGGTGGCGCCGGCCTTGAGGACCGTGCGGCGGTTGCGGACCACGGGGGCGAGTGGATCGCTCACAGCTGGGCGGCGAATTTGAGGCGTTGAAGGCATGAGGTACCCAGGGCGGTAGACGCCTGCAATTCTACATCACGGCCCACGCCTGCCACGGTCAGATACAGGTCGATATCGGCAGGCGGCAGCACGCCTTCGGCCTTTTCCGGCCATTCGACGATGCAGATGTTGTCACCATTAAAATCTTCGCGGAAGCCCGCGTCGAGAAATTCCTCGGCGCTGCCCATGCGGTACAGGTCGAAATGGATCACGGCCACGGCGCGTCCGTCCAGCTGCACCTGGTACGGTTCCGACAAGGTGTACGTGGGGCTCTTGACCGTGCCCACGTGGCCGGCCGCGTGCAGCAGCGCACGGGTGAGCGCCGTTTTGCCGGCGCCCAGGTCGCCGTGCAGGTAGATCGTCAGGCCAGGCGCCAACGCCCGCGCCAGCGACGCGCCGAGGGCCAGCGTGGCTGCTTCCTCGGCGAGATGGGCTTTGAAATGGGCGTGTTGGGCGTTCATATGGGCTTCAATCTCCGGCATCGAATAAAATGTGATGTTATGGCAGGCAAAATCGCCAGCCATTGTAACCGCCAGCGCTTCTATCTTCCACGCCGATGTCCCTGTCCGAATCCAATTTAGCGCAACTGGCCCTGAGCATCAAGCGCTGGGGTGTGGAGCTGGGCTTTGCCGAGATCCGCATCACCGACATCGACCTGTCCCACGCGGAGGCCGGCCTGCAAGCCTGGCTCGACGCCGGCATGCACGGCGAAATGGACTACATGGCCACCCACGGCATGCTGCGCGCGCGCCCGGCCGAACTGGTGCCGGGCACGGTACGGGTGATCAGCGCCCGCATGAACTACCTGCCGAGGGACACGGAAAACGACTGGCGCGAGCGCGAGGCGCGCCGCCTGGCCGACCCCGGCGCGGCCGTGATCTCCGTGTATGCGCGCGGCCGCGACTATCACAAGGTGCTGCGCGCCCGGCTGCAGCAACTGGCCGATAAAGTGAAAGCCGAGATTGGCGATTTCGGCTACCGGGTGTTTACCGATTCGGCGCCATTGATGGAATTGCCGCTGGCGGAAAAGGCCGGCCTGGGCTGGCGCGGCAAGCACACGCTGCTCCTGAGCCGCACGGCTGGCTCGATGTTCTTCATGGGCGAATTCCTGGTCGATCTGCCATTGCCGGTGGACGCCCCCACCAGCGGCCACTGCGGCCAGTGCAGCGCTTGCATCACCACCTGTCCCACCCAGGCGATCCTGGGACCGGGCCGGCTCGATGCGCGGCGCTGCATTTCGTACCTGACCATCGAACTGAAAAACGCCATACCGCTCGAGCTGCGCCCGCTGATCGGCAACCGCGTGTACGGCTGCGACGACTGCCAGACCGCCTGCCCATGGAACAAGTTTGCCGAGCGCGCGGTGTTGCCCGACTTCGACCAGCGCCACGGCCTCGGTGATGCGTCGATGATCGAATTGTTCGGCTGGAGCGCCGAGGAATTCAACCGCAAGATGGAAGGCAGTCCGATCCGCCGCATCGGCCACGAGCGCTGGCTGCGCAACCTGGCCGTGGGCCTCGGTAACGCGGCGGCGGCAGGCGCCAAAGGCGATCCAGCGATTGTCGCGGCGCTGCAGGCGCGCTGCGACGACCCGTCGCCGCTGGTGCGCGAACACGTGCAATGGGCGCTGGCCTGTCACGCCTGACTCGGCTACACTCGGACGGTTTTCCTCCACATAAGGGCCGTGCCGATGCAAACTTCCCCTCCACTGTTAGCGCTGTACGTTGCCGCAGCGTTTACCCTCGCCGCTCCCGCAGCCTCCGCCGCCAAATTCGACGACTGGGCCAACCAGGTCGCCAGCGACAAGGTGCGCAAGGACCCCGAGCAAGCCACGCGCATCCAGTACTTCAAGGGCGCCGAGCAGGACAAGCTCGACGGCCTGCTCACACCGAACACTGTCGCCTACCGCGCGGCTGAAGTGGCCAGTGCCAAGGCCACGCTGGCGAAATTGAACGCGATGGACCAGAAGGCCCTGACGCCGCAGGAACGCGCCGGCATGGCCACCATCGCCTGGAATCTGCAAGGTACCATCGACGGCGCCCAATTCGAGGACCACCGTTTCGTGTTCAACCAGTTCACCGGTCTGCACGTGCAGCTGGTGAATTTCCTCACGCAAGCGCATCCGATCCGCAACCGCCGCGATATCGAGAACTACCTGGCGCGGTTGAAGGCGGTGCCTGGCAAGGTCGATACCGGCATCGCCCGCGCGCGCGACGCCGCCGGCCGCGGCTTCCTGATGCCCACTTTTATCACCCATTCCGCCATCGGCCAGCTCGATCGCTTTCTCGACGGCGGCGCCGACAAGAACGTGTTCGTCACCACCTTTGCGCAGCGCATGGAAAAGGTCAAGGATGTCACGCCCGCGCAGCAGGCCAAATTCGCGGCCGAGGCGCAGGCCATTGTGGCCAAATCGGTGTTGCCGGCATTCGAGCGCACGCGCGCGCTGCTGCGCGAGCAGCTGCCGCGCACCACCGACGATGCCGGTCTCTGGCGCCTGCCCGACGGCGACAAGGCCTACGCGGTGGCGCTGCGCCAGATGACGTCCTCGGACTACACGCCGCAGCAGGTGCACGACATCGGCCTGCGCGAAGTGGCGCGCATCGAGAAGGAAATGGACGGCCTCCTGGTGTCGATCGGTTACAAGGAGGGCTCGATCAAGGAGCGCATGGCCAAGCTGGAAAAGGATTCGCAGCCCAAGGTCGATCCTCAAGCCGACCCGCGTCCTGCACTATTGGAACGCTACACGGCCTACATGCGCGACGCCGAAGTGCGCGCCAAAACGCTGTTCGACCACGTACCGAAGGCGCCGGTGGAAGTGCGCCGCGAGCCGCCGTTTACCGAGAAGACTGCTGCCGCCCACTACAGCGGTCCGGCGCGCGACGGCACCTTGCCGGGCATCTTCTGGGCGCCGCTGCCGGGTCCCGACTTCCGCATCGTCGGCATGCGCACGCTGGTCTATCACGAGGCGGTGCCGGGCCACCACTTCCAGATCGCGCTGCAGCAGGAAAATACCAGCCTGCCGCGTTACCGCCAGGACCGCGTGTTCAACACGGGATCGGCCTTCACGGAAGGCTGGGCGCTGTACGCCGAGCAGCTGGCAGCGGAAAACAACTGGTACGAGGGCGATACGGTCGGCCGCCTGGGCCAGCTCGACGCGGAACTGTTCCGCGCCCGCCGGCTGGTGGTCGATACCGGCCTGCACGCGATGAAGTGGACGCGCCAGCAAGGCATCGACTACGGTATTCCGGCAGCGGAAGTGGAGCGCTACGTGGTGATGCCGGGCCAGGCATGCGCGTACAAGATCGGCATGCTGCGCATCCTCGACCTGCGCGCCAAGGCGCAGGCGGCGCTGGGTGACAAGTTCTCGATCAAGGGATTCCATAACACGGTGCTCGACCTGGGCAACGTGCCGTTGTCGGTGCTGGAGCAGGCGGTGGATGAATGGGTGGCCAGGCAGAAGGCCGCCTGATACAGCAGGCTATTTCAGCAAGCCCGCCAGCTCCACGGCGGTCTTGACCTGCATCTTGTCGAAGATATGCGCGCGGTGCACTTCCACCGTGCGCATGCTGATGCCCAGTTCATCGGCCACCACCTTGTTCATCTTGCCGGCCAAGATCAGGTCCAGCACCTCGCGTTCGCGCACCGACAAGGTGGCCAGGCGCGCGTGGATCGCCGCCATCTCTCCCGCCTGGCGCGAGCCGGCCAGGCCTTCCTGCACCCGGTCCATCAACTGGTTGTCGTTGAACGGCTTCTCGAAAAAATCGAAGGCGCCGCGTTTCAGGGTGTCCACCGCCATCGGCACGTCGCCGTGACCGGTGAGGAAGATCACCGGCATGCGCGCGGTGAGGTGGCGCGCGGCCAGGTGGTCGAACACGGCCACGCCGTTCATGTCGGGCATGCGCACGTCGAGCAGCACGCAGTCGCCGCCGGGATCGAAATCGCCGCTGTCGACCTGTTGCAGGAATTGCAGGGCGCCCTCGTAGGCGCGTGCGGCGATCCCGCGCGAAGTGGCCAGCCAGGTCAGCGCGTCGCGTACGACCGCTTCGTCATCGACGATATGCAGCATGTGTTCAAGTCTCCTCTGTCGCCACCGCCGGTGCTGCCGGCAATACGAATGTAAATATGGTTCCGCCCTGCGGATTGGCGCTGTAAGTGAGCGAGCCGCCATGGAATTCTATCGCAGTGCGGCAGATGTTGAGCCCCATGCCCATGCCTTCGGACTTGGTGGAGAAGAAGGGCGAGAACAAACGCTGCGCCACTTCGTCGGAAATGCCGTGCCCGCGGTCGATCACGGCCACGCTCACCTGGTTCGCTGGCGCGTCGTAAGACGCCACCACGTTGAGCAGGCGCTGGTGTGGCGCCACGTTCTGCATGGCGTCGATGGCGTTGCGGGTAAGGTTGAGCAGCACCTGCTCGATCATCACGTGGTCGGCCAGTACCAGCGGCAGGCCTGGTGGCAGTTCGGTCTGGAACGTCACGTAGCGCTGGCGCGCCTGCAACTCGATCAGGGTGCGGATGCCGTCGAGCAGCGCGGGCAGGGCCACGGCCTGGCGCTGCGGTTCGCGTTTTTTGACGAAACCGTGCACGCTGCGGATGATCTGGCCGGCGCGCTGGGCCTGGGCGCTGGCCTGTTCCAGCGCAGGTTTTAATAGTCCGCCATCGACCGGCGTGCCCTGGTCGGCGGCGCGCCCCAGCACATTCAGGGCGCCGGTGGTGTAGCTGGAAATGGCGGCCAGCGGCTGATTGAGTTCGTGCGCCAGCATCGAGGCCAGTTCGCCCATGGTGGCCAGGCGCGCGCTCGATTGCAGCTTTTCTTCCTGCTGGCGGTTGAGTTCTTCCACCCGCTTGCGGTCCGAGATATCGAGGATGGAACCCATCCAGCCGGTCTGCTTGCCGATGTTGTCCACCAGCGGCGCCTCGAATACCAGCACCGGCACGCGCGAACCGTCGGGGCGCTGGAAGATGGTCTCGAACTGCGGCGTGGCCTTGCCCGCCAGGACCGACGCGAAGCGGCTCTGGTATTCCTCCATCGCCTCCGGCGCCCAGTAGGGCATCGGCGGCAGCTTGCCCACGATGTCTTCGGGCGGGTAGCCGACGATTTCGCAAAACGCCGGATTGACATACGTGATGCGTCCTTCGAGGTCGCGCGCGCGCAGTCCCGTGACCAGGGAGTTTTCCATCGCGGTGCGGAACGACACCTGCTGGCGCAGCGCGCCCTCGGCCGCCAGCCGTTTCGAGATATGGCCCCACAGCGCCACCAGGCTCCATAACAGTCCGAGCGAGAGCACGATCACCGAGCCGACCAGCAAATTGGGCAACAGCTTGGGGGCGCTCTTGACGCTGTCGGTTACGAGCCGCACCGAGGCGCCGGGCAGGTCGAGCGCGCGCTTGTGGGTGTACACGCCGTGGCCGGGGCCAGCGGCGGCGCGGCGCGCCAGTACCTTGTCGTCGCGGTCCACCAGCGTGACCTGGTTGTCCTGGGCGAACCACCACGGCACCATTTCGTCGAGCAGGGCGCTGGTGCGGTACGTGGCCACCAAGTCGCCCAGGTACTCGCCGCCGCGATAGAGCGGCACGTGGTAGTCCATCAGCACTTCGGTGGGGTCGGCAGTGGGATCGCCCGGCCGGGCCTCGGGCTGGGTGTACATGGCGCTGCGGGTCTTGCGCGTCAGTTCCATGGTCGCCTGCGAGGCTGGCGAGAGTGGCACGGCAGTCGGTTGCGTATCGCTGGTGGCCACCAGGTGGCCGTCGGGCCGCAGCCAGAACACGCGCAGCAGTTCATTGCCGTTCTTGAGGATGCGCGCCATGCGGTCGTGCAGCTGGTCGTGCTGCAGGCGGCCGCTATTGATCTCCTGCGCCAGCTGGCGCAGGCTTTCCTCGTCGCGCGCCATCTGGAAGCGGATGGTCTGCTCCACCCACAGGGTGTCGGCAATCAGCTGCTCCTGGCGCTCGTTGCTCTCCATCTGGCGCGCCTGCCATGGCAGCCAGATCAGGATCGCCAGGAAGAACAGCACCAGCAGGATCGGCAGCAACCAGCGCAGCGCCGTGCTCCGTTGCGGACGGGGCACGGCAAAAGGAGAAGAAAGCGGCTGGTTCATGCGGTGGTGGACGGTCTGTATAAAATGGCAAATATTGGCTTTGTCCGGGAGAATCGGTCAAACTACCGGCACAAGTGTATCTTTAAATTCCGGAGACTCCATGAAACTGCGCCTCGCCCTGGCCGCCGCCGTTGTCGCTGTTGCTTTCAGCGCAGCGTTGAGCGGACATGCCTATGCCCAGGCACCGATCGTCATCAAGTTCAGCCACGTCGTCGCGCGCGACACGCCCAAGGGGCAGGCGGCGGAACGCTTCAAATTGCTGGCCGAGCAAGCTACCAAGGGCCGGGTCAAGGTCGAAGTGTATCCGAACAGCCAGCTTTACAAGGATAAAGAAGAGCTGGAAGCCTTGCAGCTGGGCGCCGTGCAAATGCTGGCGCCGTCGCTGGCCAAGTTCGGCCCGCTGGGCGTGAAGGAGTTCGAGGCCTTCGATTTGCCGTACATCTTCCCGTCCAAGGCCATGCTCAACAGCGTGACCGAAGGGCCGATCGGCCGCAGCCTGCTGAAAAAGCTCGAATCGAAGGGCATCACCGGGCTGGCGTTCTGGGACAACGGCTTCAAGGTCATGTCGGCCAACAAGCCGCTGCGCAAACCGGCGGACTTCAAGGATTTGCGCATGCGCATACAGTCGTCGAAAGTGCTCGACGCCCAGATGCGCGCGCTGGGCGCCAACCCGCAGGTGCTGGCATTTTCGGACGTGTACCAGGCGCTGCAGAGCGGCGTGGTGGAGGGCACCGAGAATACGCCGTCCAATATGTATACCCAGAAGATGCACGAGATGCAGAAGTACGTGACCGTGTCCAACCACGGTTACCTGGGCTACGCGGTGATCGTCAACAAGAAGTTCTGGGATGGCCTGCCCACCGAGATCCGCCGCGCGCTCGACAAGGCCATGCAGGAAGCGACCGCCTACGAGAAAGCCATTGCCCAGCGCGACAACGACGCCGCCCTGGAAGCGATCCGCAAGACCGGCAAGACCCAGGTGATCACGCTCACGCCCCAGGAACAGGCCGAATGGCGTGCGGCCATGGTGCCGGTGCAGCGCGCCATGGAAAGCCGGATCGGCAAGGACCTGATTGCGTCGATGAACAATCAGGCAGCGAAGTAAGCGCCAGATTATTGCGCACAAGTCAAAAAACTTGGACTTTTGCGCTGTATCAAACCCATACCATAAAATTAGTCACTCTTCAGAAAATTTAATTTACTCTTAAAGTATCGGTTCAAGGTTGTCATAAAAAAACTGTATTGCGGAGATAAAGATACGTTATGATTGCTTCGCTCTCAGGGATTAACGCATAAGTAAATGCGAACCTTGAACCAGAGCCCCGAATAGTCAGTGGGGAGTGAAGATAGAATCGGTGATCAAAAACCGGCGATAGATTGAGGAGACACACGTTTTACAGAATGCCGTTGCTTAGCCTCTGCAAGCCGCCACAAGCGTGCGTTAGGGTAGTTGCCCGGGCAGATACACAGGCAGGTAAATGGCCGGGAACGTGAAGCAGGATTTGAAAGCGCACCTAAGGGTGCGCTTTTTTTTGTCCGTTTTTTTTGCCCAGGCCCCGTACAATGCCGGGTGGCGCCGACGAAAACCGCGCCCGGGAGGTAGTCGCCTCTCCCTTTCGTGTAGTAAATGCGCAACATCTTGGTGCATCGGCACAACAGAACGCGACCCTTTTTGGTGCATTTGGATAGAAAAATTGTGACGAAAATACCACAAGTGTATGAAAATTTTTCGGCTGTGCTGGCCCTGCCATTTGGCAAACTGGGCATTCGCACCGTGGCGGGGCAGATTACCGAGCTGTGCTATTTGCCGCCCCATGTCGAGGCAAAGGCACCTACCGACGCGCCCGCCCGCCTGGCCGCCGAGCAATTGCAGCGCTACTGCGCCGACCCGTCCTTTGTCTTCGACCTGCCGCTGCGCCCGGCCGGCACCGACTTCCAGCGCAAGGTGTGGGACGCCATCAGCTCGATTCCGGCCGGCAGCATGCGCACGTACGGCGAGCTGGCCAGGCACGTCGGCTCCGCGCCGCGCGCGGTGGGCCAGGCCTGCGGCGCCAACTGGTTTCCGGTGGTAATTCCGTGCCACCGGGTGACCGCTGCCGGCGGCCTGGGCGGCTTTTCCAATAGCGACGACCCCAACGGCTACCTGCTGGGCATCAAGCGCTGGCTGCTGGCGCACGAAGGATCGAGCGAATACGCATGGCAACAAACAACCCTGATCTGATCGACGAGTTCTGCGACAGCTTGTGGCTCGAAGACGGCTTGTCGAAGAACACGCTCGATGCCTACCGGCGCGACATGCGCCTGTTTGCCACCTGGCTGCAATCGCAGCGGCCCCACCTGGGCGAGGCCAGCCTGCTGGCCGTGGCCGGGCACGATATCGAAGCGTACCTGGCGGCGCGCCATGCCGACAGCGGCAAGGCGACGTCGTCCAACCGCCGGCTGTCGGTGATCAAGCGGTTTTACCAGATGCTGGTGCAGCGGCGCCGCTTGACGGACGATCCCAGCCTCAAGCTCGCGTCCGCCAAACAGCCGCAGCGCTTCGTCCACACCTTGAGCGAAATTCAAGTGGAGGCGCTGCTGGGCGCGCCCGACTTGAACACGCCGCTGGGCCTGCGCGACCGCACCATGCTGGAGTTGATGTATGCGAGCGGCTTGCGGGTGTCCGAGCTGGTCGAGCTGAAAATGCTCGAACTGAGCATGAACGACGGTGCGCTGCGCATTACCGGTAAAGGCGCCAAGACGCGGCTGGTGCCGTTCGGCCAGCAGGCGCGCGTGTGGATCGAGCGGTATGTGAAGGACGCGCGTGGCATCATTCTCAACGGCCAGGTCGATGACGCGCTGTTTGTCACCGGGCGCGGCGGCGCCATGACGCGCCAGATGTTCTGGGTATTAATCAAAAAACACGCGCTCAAGGCCGGGATTACCGTGCCGCTGTCGCCGCACACCTTGCGCCATGCGTTTGCCACCCACTTGCTCAACCACGGCGCCGACTTGCGCGTGGTGCAGCTGTTGCTCGGCCATTCAGACATTTCCACCACACAGATTTACACCCATGTAGCCCGTGAGCGACTGAAGTTGCTGCATGCGGCGCATCATCCTCGCGGCTGAATTACTTGCGTTTGGCTCAAGTGCGTCATAATGTGGTCAGATGACTCACTAGAAGAGGTAGCAAATGGCAAAGACAAACTATTCGTACGAAAAACGTCAGCGAGAACTGGAAAAGAAGAAGAAGGCTGACGAGAAGGCGCGCCGCAAGGCCGAGCTGAAAAATTCGGGCCAGGAAGAGGGTAGCGAAGGCGCCGAAGGCGGCGATGCAGACGAAGCGGGCGCCGAGCCTGCCGACCCGGCGCCCAAAGAATAGTTTTAATTCACTCCACCGCCTGCAATGCGGGCGCCGGCGCATCCGCGTGCTGGCGCCGCTTGAAGTACCGCACGCAGCGCTTGCCCAGGTGATCGAGGTAGGTGTATGCCACCGGTACCACCACCAGGGTCAGGATGGTGGACGTGATCACCCCGCCGATCACGGCGCGTCCCATCGGCGCCTGCGTTTCGCCGCCTTCCCCCATGCCAATTGCCATCGGCAACATGCCAAACACCATCGCCAAAGTTGTCATCACGATCGGCCGCAGCCTTACCTGGCCGGCGCGCATGATGGCCTCGAATTGCCCCATGCCTTCCTGTTGCGCCTGGTTGGTAAAGTCCACCAGCAAGATCGCGTTCTTGGTCACCAGGCCCATCAGCATGATGAAACCGATCACCGAGAAGATGTTGAGCGTGCTGCCCGTGACCAGCAGCGCCACCAGCACGCCGATCAGCGAGAGCGGCAGCGACATCATGATGGCCACCGGTTGCAGGAAACTGCCGAACTGCGACGCCAGCACCAGGTAGATGAAGATCACGGCAATCCCCAGCGCCACCATGGCCGAGGTCATACTCTCCTGCATTTCCTGGGCATTGCCGCCGACGTCGAAGCGCACGCCGTCGGGCAATACGATGCTGTCGATGGCCTGCTTGATATCGCTGTCGATGTCGCCGCCGGGGCGGCCCTGGGTGTTGGCGTAAATCGCCACGCGGCGTTGTAGCGCCTGGCGCTTGAGTACCTGCGGGCTGAACGCCGGCACAAAGTCCACCACCTGGCGCAGCGGCACCATCAGCGGTGCGCCGTCGGGCCCTAATTTGCTCGACGCCAGCGACAGGTCGGCCAGGTCGGCCACGGTCTGCCGGCCCGATTTGGGCAACTGCACGTTGACTTCGTAGTTCTGGCCGTCGGCAGCGAGGAAGTGGCTGGTGGTGTCGCCGGCGACGAACGGGCGCAGCGCCATGCCGATCTGCTGCACGGTCAAACCGAGGTCGCTGGCCAGCTCGTTGTTGATCTTGATGTTGGTGGACGGGTTGGCGCCTTCCTGGCTGTACTCGAGGTCCACCACGCCACGGATGGCGCGCATCTTGTCCATCAACTGGTGGGCCACCTTGTCGAGCTTGGCCTCGTCGGTGCCGAGGATGGCGATGAAGATCGGCTTCCAGCCCACCGACATGGTAATGCCGGCGATTTTACTTAACCGCTCGCGGATGCGGCGTTCCATCTCCTTTTGCGACGGCCGCTGGTGGTGCGCACGGTCGAGCAGCTTCATGTCGATCTGCGCCGTGTTGCGGCCGTCCTGCGTGCCCACCACGGCGGTCACGCTGGCAATTTCCGGAAACGCCTTCAGGGCCGCTTCCACCTGCTGCACCTTGTTGTCCGTGTATTGCAGGCTGGAGCCGACCGGCGTTTTCATCTGCAGGTTGACCCAGCCGTTGTCCTGCTCCGGCATCATCTCGCCGCCGATCATTGGCACCAGCAGCAGGCTGCCGGCAAACAGCGCTACGGCGGACGCCAGCGTGAGCTTGCGCCAGCGCAGCGCAGCCGCCAGCACCTTGCCATACACCACGTGCAGCTTATCGACGCCGCCCTCGAGCCAGTGCATCAGGCGGCCGAGCCACGGCGCATATTTGAAGCGGTCCTTGACCGGGTCGGGCCACACCGACGAGAGCATCGGGTCCAGCGTAAAGCTGACGAACAGCGACACCAGCACGGCCACTGCCACCGTGATGCCGAACTGCAGGAAGAAGCGGCCGATAATGCCCTGCATGAATGCCACCGGGATGAACACGGCCACGATGGCAAACGTGGTGGCCATGACGGCCAGGCCGATCTCGTTGGTGCCGTCCGCCGCTGCCTTGTGATGGTTCTTGCCCATGCCGAGGTGGCGCACGATGTTCTCGCGCACCACGATGGCGTCGTCGATCAAGAGGCCAATGCACAGCGACAGCGCCATCAGCGTGAGCATGTTGAGCGTGAAGCCGAAGAACTTCATGGCGATGAAGCTGGCCAGCACCGAGATCGGCAGGGTCAGCCCGGTGATGATGGTCGAGCGCCACGAGTGCAGGAAGAAGAACACGATCACCATGGTCAATACCGCGCCTTCGACGATGGTGCGCTTGACGTTGTCGAGCTGGGCCTGCACCTTCACCGATTCGTCGTTGAGGATGGTGAGGGTGATGTCGCTTGGGAGCGTCTGGCGCAACTCAAACGCCACTTTTTGAATGCGCTGGCCCACTTCCACCACGTTGGCGTCCTGCACCTTGGTGATGTCGAGGATGACGGCGCGCTGGCCGTTCAGGCGCGAGATCGACATTTCTTCCTGGGCGCCATCGACCACGGTGGCCACCTGCTCCAGGTACACGGGGCCGTTGGCGCGGCGCGCCACGATGATCTTGTTGAAGTCGCGCGCCTGCTTCATCTTGCCTTCCACCCGCACCAGGCGCTCGTCGGCGCCCAGGCTGATCGAGCCGGCCGGCAGGTTGGCGTTGGTGGCGGTGATTGCATTGATCACTTCATCGACGCCGACCGCCTGCGCGGTCATGTCGGCCGGGCGCAGGTTGACCAGGATCTGGCGCGCGGCCATGCCGTTGAGCCGCACCTGGCCCACGCCGGCCACGCCCTGGAAGCGCTTGCCGATGATCTGGTCGGCCATGGTCGACAGATCGCGCAGGCTGTGGGCGCTGGCGGTGAGGCCGATCTGCGCCACCGGCCGGCTGTTTTCACCCTCGAAGCGGACGATGAACGGATCTTTCGCCTCGCGCGGGAAGCGCGGGCGCACCATGGCCACCTTGTCGCGGATGTCCTGCATGGCCTTGTCCATATTGGTGGACAGTTCGAACTCCACGTACACGGCGCCGCGCCCTTCCCACGAGTTGGCACGCAAGGTCTTGATGCCGCTGACGGTGTTGACCGACTCTTCGATGGGCCGGGTGATGTCGTTCTCGACCGCCTCGGGCGAGGCGCCGGGGTAGTTCACTTCGATCATGGCGCCGGGAATTTCGACGTTGGGCATCGCTTCCATGCCCAGCTCGCGGTACGAGAACAGGCCCAGCACCATCAACGCCACCATGACCATGGTGGCAAACACCGGGTGGCCGATGCTGATTTTGGTGATCCACATGGCTCAGCCTTTCTTCGGCTGGGATGCTGCTGTCGTTGCCGCAGCAGCAGTGGGGGCAGCTTCAGCAGGCAAGCTGACCTGCGCACCCGGTTTCAGGGCAGGCAGTTTTGAAACGATGACCCGCGCGCCATCTTGCAGCCCGGCCACCACCTGCGCCGTGCCTTCGTCGTCGTTGCGCAGGCCCAGCGTGACCGGCTGCGCCACCACCTTGCCGTCAGCTATGCGGTACACGACCTGGCGGCCGTGATCGTCGCGCAGCGCGGCCAGCGGCACCACCGGCGCCACGTCGGCGCGGTCGGTGACGATGGCGCCCTTGGCGAACATGCCGGCCCGCAAGGCCGCGTCGTCGTTGCGCACGGCGATATACACGAGCAGCGCGCGCGAGCCGGCCTCGGTGGACGGGTTGATGCGCGCCACCTTGCCGGTGAATTCGCGCTGCTGGTAGCCATCGACGCGGAAGCGCACGTCCTGGCCCACGCGCACGCGCGGAATTTCCGAGGCCGGCACCTGCGCCTCGAGCGTCAGTTCGGCCAGGTTGACGATGCTGAACACCGGCATGTCGGGCGCCAGCTTTTCGCCGGCCTGCACGTGGCGCTTGCTGACCACGCCTGCAATCGGCGCCCGGATCACGCCGTCCTCGAGTGCGATGCGGGCGATCTCGACCATCGCCTGCGCCGACTTGACGGCAGCGCGCGCCAGTTCCACGCTGTTCTGGGTGGCGTCGTAGGCATTCTGCGAGATGTATTTTTGCGCCAGCAGCGCGCCGCTGTTGCCTTCGTTCTTGGTGGCCATGGACAACCGGGCCTGGGCTTCGTCGAGTTGCGCCTGCTGCTGTTGCAGCCGTGCGCGCAGGTCGGCCTGGTCGATGCGCGCCAGCACCTGGCCGGCAGCCACCGCCATGCCTTCCTGCACCGTGGTCGTTTGCACCACGCCCGAGACCTTGGACTTGATGGTGGCCGATGAAAGGGGCGCCAGCGAGCCGGACAAGGGCAAGCTGAGCGCCAGTGATCTGGCGGAAATAGCGGCCACGTCGGCGCTGCCGAGTTCCAGTACCGGCGGCTGTTCCGCCACCTTGGTGGCCGGGACCGGCGTGGCAGGCGCCGGCGCACGCTGCAGGGCAAACCAGGCGCCGCCGGCCAGCACGGCCACGACGGCGGCTGCCAGTACCGGCTTGCGCCATAGATAGGCCGGGGCGCGGGCAGTGTGGAGGGGAATCGGGTGCGGGGCGGTCATGGTCATGGCGTTCTTCTGTTTTTTTCCGGTGCGAGGGTTTCGCATGCTGGCACTGTAGTCATTTACAAGGGCGCAAACGACCGCCATGCGACAGGTGGCGCAAAACCAGGGCTGAACTGCACAAAACCGCGCCTGAACGCTGTCGAACGCGATAAAAAGCATACGAGCGCGATTGAGGGAGGTCAAACGCGGCCGTTTGATGTAGCGCAAGAATGGCGTAGGCCCGGCAGGGCGCCTTTTGAAAGGTTACCCATGTGGCCCCACCTGGCGGTGTACCAGCACACCAGCGACGCGCTGGCCGTGATCGATGGCGAACGCTTTGTCGATGTCAATCCCGGCGCGCTGCGCATGTTCGGCTGCGCCGCACCCGCGCTCATGCTCGGCTACCGGCTGGCCGATTTTTCACCGCTGCAGCAGGTAAGCGGGGTGCCGTCGGCGCCGATTCTTACCGCGCTGGGCTGGCGCGCGCGCCAGGCGGGCAACCTGCGCTTCGACTGGCGCTGCGTGGGCCGCGACGGCCGCGAGTTCTGGGTCGATATCATGCTCACCAGCGTGGCCCATGATGGCCGGCAACTGCTGTGCGCAGTCATGCGCGAGACCACCGCGCGCTATCACGAGCAGGCGGCGATCTACCTGGCGCTGATGGCCGGGGTGGCCGCGCGCAGCCGCTTCGACGCCCGTGCCCGCCACCTGGCCGAGCACGATTTTCTGACCGGCCTGCCCAGCCGCGTGCTGCTCCGCGACCGCCTGCGCCAGGCGCTGGCGGCAGCGCGCCGCAATGGCCGCCTGGTGGCGCTGCTGTTCATCGACCTCGACCGCTTCAAGGGCATCAACGACGCGCTGGGCCACCAGGTCGGCGACCTGCTGCTGCGCGAGGCGGCGGCGCGCCTGGTGCGCTGCGTGCGCAGCGTCGATACCGTGAGTCGCCAGGGCGGCGACGAGTTCGTGGTGGTGCTGGCCGATATCGGCGCCATCGACCAGGCCGCGCACGTGGCCGCCACCATACGCCAGGCCATGGCCCGCGAGTTTCGCATCGAGGCGCACCGGCTGCACGTCAGTGCTTCGATCGGCATCGCCATTTTTCCCGCTGACGGCGACGACATCGACACCCTGCTGCAACACGCCGACCTGGCCATGTACCACGCCAAAACCAATGGCCGCGACGGCTTCGAGTTTTTCAGCCCCGACATGAACCGCCAGATCCACCAGCGCGCCGCGCTCGAAGACGAACTGCGTGAGGCGCTGGCGCAGGACCAGTTCATGCTGGCGTACGAGGCGCAAATCGATTTCGCCAGCGGCGAACCGCTGGCGGCCGAGGCACTGCTGCGCTGGCGCCACCCGGCGCGCGGCCTGCTGCTGCCCGAAGATTTCCTGGACGTGGCCGAGGGCGCCGGGCTGATGGTGCCGATCGGCGACTGGGTGCTGGCGCGGGCCAGCCGGGACGCGGCGCGCTGGCGCGATGCCGGCCAGCCGCTGGTGGTGGCAGTCAACCTGTCGCGCACGCAATTCATGCAAAAGAATCTGGCCCACAAGGTGGCTGCCACGTTGTCGGCCGCGCAATTGCCGCCGCATTTGCTGGAGCTGGAATTGACCGAAGCGGTGCTCATGCACCACGACGGCAACGCTCGTGCCACGCTGGCGGCCCTGGCCGCGCTCGGGGTGCGGCTGGCGCTGGACGACTTCGGTACCGGGTACAGCCGGGTAGGGCAGTTGCGCGACTATGCGCTGAGCAAGCTGAAGATCGATGTATCGTTTGTCAGCGGCGGCGCCGATGGCGACGTCGCGCAGGCGGCCGTGGTCACGGCCATCATTGCCATCGCCCACAGCCTGGGGCTGACGGTGCTGGCCGAGGGCGTGGAGAGCGCTGCGCAATTCGAATTTTTGCGCCGCCATGGGTGCGACCAGTACCAGGGGCGGTATGCACGCGCGAACGGGCAGCTCGCCGGCCTCGATGGTTTGCTCGACGGATCAGATTAAATGACGCTCGTTCCGGTCGAACAAGCGCATCCGCACCAGCACTTGCCCATGATCGGACGCTTCCGGCTTGTCCTGCAACAGGTGGTCGTTCAGGTAGGTCACATCGAGCACCTCGCCCACCGCGTTCGGGGACGCGGGATTGAATTCTTCCGATACCAGCACGTGGTCGATGGTGGTGTAGTGCCCCTCGTGGATGTGGGTGTAGCCGACATGGCGCAGGCGGTCGCGGCCCAGCTGGATCTGGTTGCTGTCGAACAGGCGGCCGCTCAGCTCCTCGCCCGCCACGCCGGCGCAGCCGGAACCCATCACGATGGTGGTGGTGACCGCCTCGATGGTGTCGTTGAAGTCGCCGAGGATGATGCGCGGGCGGCGGCCGTCGCGGTCCATGGCCGACAGCAGCGCGCGCAGGGCGACCGCTTCGGTGCCGCGCCGTATCAGCGAGCGCAGGTTGGCCTGGGCGTACAGCAGCGCGGAGTTGTCCATTCCTTCGCTGCTGTCGCCGTGGCGGTAGTCGGGCCGCTTGGATTTTAAATGGATCACCAGCACATCGACGATGCGCTCGTCGGGCAGCACCACCTGGGCGTGCAGCGGGGCGCGCGCGAAGCGGTCGAGATCGGGATGGCCGTCGGGCAGGGTGGCGCCGTCCGGAAACACCATGTAGGCGGTGGCGGGGCCGGCCAGCGGCAGGCGCGAGATCAGCGCCACCTGGGGCGTGAGGCGTGGTTCGCCGGTAACGGGATCGGGCGCGGGGTCGAAGCCGCACAGCGTGGCATCGCGGTAGCGGCTGCTGTGAGCGAGCACGTCGCGCAGCGCGGCCATTGAAAAAATCTCCTGCAAGCCGATCACGTCGGCGTTGAGCTGGTCGAGCTGCTGCGCCGTCCACAGCACTTTCGCCGCGTATTCGTCCGGCGTGAGGGGCGCCAGATTGTCGTACAATTTCGCCCCGGGCTGGGAAAGATTGCAAACGTTGAAAGTGGCAAAGCGGATTTCCTGCGGCATAATAAGAAACTCCCAGTCGAACTCGTTCACAAACTGACGCAAAAACAGCGTATCACGCATGGCTAAAAAAGAGCACATCTCAGAGACCCCGGCCACCCAGCTGCTGCGCAAGCACAAGGTGGTTTTTTCCGAACATCCGTACGACTACGAAGACCACGGCGGTACCAGCGTGTCGTCGCGCGCGCTCGGCGTCGATGAGCACCACGTGGTCAAGACCCTGGTCATGCAGGACGAGGCCGCCAAGCCAATGATCGTGCTCATGCATGGCGACTGCAAGGTATCGACCAAGAACCTGGCGCGCGGCATAGGCTGCAAGTCGGTCGAACCGTGCAAACCCGAGGTGGCCACGCGCCACAGCGGCTACCAGATCGGCGGTACCTCGCCGTTCGGCACCCGCAAGGCCATGCCCGTGTATGTCGAGGATAGCATCCTTGCGCTGGAAACAATTTATATCAATGGTGGCAGGAGGGGTTACCTGGTCGGCATCGTCCCCCAGGTGCTGACCCAACTGCTGCAAGCCAAGCCCGTGCACTGCGCACTGGCTGAATAAAACACGCTGGTGTATATTCCGCATCCCCCGAGGGAAGCTTAACTAGAGGAAACAATGAATACAGTTTGGATGACCGTGGCCGCCTACCTGCTCGGCTCGATCTCATTTGCGGTGATCACCAGTAAATTGTTCGGTATCGCCGACCCGCGCACCTATGGGTCGAAAAATCCCGGCGCCACCAATGTGTTACGCAGTGGTAATAAATCAGCTGCCATCGTTACCCTGATCGGCGACGGCGCCAAGGGCTGGCTGGCCGTGTGGCTGGCAATCCGCTACCAGCAGCAATTGCAGGTGGGCGACGCCACCATTGCCCTGGTAGCGATCGCGGTATTCCTCGGCCACCTGTGGCCGGTGTTCTTCCGTTTCGTCGGTGGCAAGGGCGTGGCCACCGCGCTGGGCGTGCTGCTGGGCCTTGATCCCTGGCTGGGCCTGGCCACGCTGGCGACCTGGCTGGTGATTGCATTCGCGTTCCGTTACTCGTCGCTGGCGGCGCTGGTGGCCGCCCTGTTCGCGCCGTTCTACTATGGCTTGCTGTTCGGCGTGGAGCCGCAACTGCTGGCCGTGTTTGTCATGAGCGGCTTGCTGATCTTCCGTCACACCAAAAATATCGGCAACCTGATGGCTGGCAAGGAAAGCCGTATCGGCAGCAAGAGCAAGACAGCAGCCAAAGCGGGAAAATAAGCGTCAAAATAAATGCGTGATGGCGGTTGATTCCGTCAATGAAAGCCCCATCTGTCATAAATCACGTTTTGAAAAGGTCGCGCCATGTCCAGTTCCATCAAGATCGATTTCGTTTCCGACGTCTCCTGCCCATGGTGCGCCATCGGCCTGAAATCCCTGCAACAGGCAGTCGATAACATCGGCGAGGCCGCGCAGATCGACCTGCATTTCCAGCCGTTCGAACTCAATCCCAAGATGGGACCGGAAGGCCAGGACATCGGCGAGCACCTGAGCGAAAAATACGGTTCGTCCCCCGAGCAGCAGGAACAGGCGCGCGCCATGATCCGCTCGCGTGGCGCCGAGGTGGGCTTCGATTTCGCCATGGACAAGCGCAGCCGCATCTACAACACCTTCGACGCCCACCGCCTGCTGCATTGGGCCGGCCTGGAAGGCAAGCAGACCGAACTCAAGCTGGCGCTGCTGGGCGCCTACTTTACCGACGGCGAAAACCCGAGCTCGCACGACGTGCTGGCCCGCGTGGCCGCCGGTGTGGGCCTCGACCGCGAGGGGGCGCTGGCCGTGCTGCAATCCGACCAGTTCACCGAGGAAGTGCGCGAGCGCGAACAGTTTTTCCAGCGCCACGGCATCAACTCGGTACCGGCCGTGATCATCAACGAGCAGTACCTGATTTCGGGCGGCCAGCCTGCCGCCGTGTTCGAGCGGGCGCTGCGCGAAATTATCGCCAAGGCTTGAAGCCCATACGTAGGGACCCCGGGGCACGGCTTTTGCTTTAAACTTAACGTCTATGCCGTTCCCGAGGATCCCCATGCAGTCCGCAGAACATGTCACGCCGCCCGCCACCGCCCGCCCGGTGGTCGATAATTTTCGTCTGGCTGCGCTGCATCGCTATCACATCCTCGATACCCCGGCCTGCGAGGACTTCAGTTTCCTCACCGAACTGGCAGCGCGCCTGTGCAACGTGCCGTATGCCTTCGTTTCGCTGGTCGATGCCGACCGCGTGTGGGTAAAGGCCTGCACCGGCATGCAACTGGGGCAATTGCCACGCACCGACAGTTATTGTTCGCTGGCTGTGCTTGGCGCGCCCGACCTTGAAATTCCCGACCTGCTGCTCGATGCGCGCACCGCCCATCTGCCGCTCACCGTCACCGCGCCGTTCATGCGCCGCTACAGCAGCGTGGCGCTGATGTCGTCCGATGGCTTTGCCATCGGCGCGCTGTGCGTGCTCGATACCAAGCCCGGTTGCCTGGACCGCGAACAGCGCGCCATGCTGGGCAAGCTGGCGCGCCAGGTGATGGCGCTGATTGAACTGCGCGCCAGCGAAAAGACCCTGGCCGCCACCGTGCGCGAACTGGAACAACTGGCCACCACCGACGAGCTGACCGGCCTGCACAACCGCCGCTCGCTGCTGCACCGGCTGCGCTTCGAGACCGCGCGCGCCCGGCGGTTCCGGGCGCCGGTGTCGGCGGTAATGATCGATCTCGACTACTTCAAGCGCATCAACGATGAATTCGGCCACGCGGCCGGCGACCAGGTACTGGCTGCCATCGGCCAGCTGGTGCGCGATCACGTGCGCGTGATCGACATTGCCGGACGCTACGGCGGCGAGGAGCTGTGCGTGGTGCTGCCCAACACGCCGCTCGACGGCGCGCTGCATTTTGCCGAGTCGCTGCGATTGCGCATTGCCGCACAGACGCACGAAATCGGTCCGCGCATGCTGGCAGTAACGGCCAGCCTGGGCGTGGGCACGTTCGATCATCTCGATGTGGCCGACGCCGAAAGCTTGCTGCGCCAGGCCGACGCCGCGCTGTACCGTGCCAAGCGGGGCGGGCGCAACCGCGTCGAAGGTCCCTCCACCGAGCGTCTGTGAATTTAAAGGAATCGCCATGCCCACCGCAACCCTGAACGGCGTCGTCATCGCGCAAGCGGCCGACGACGAAGTCGTGATCGTCGAAAACAACGTCTATTTCCCGCGCCACGCGGTCAATCCCGACTACCTGCAACCGAGCAACCACACCTCGCGCTGCCCGTGGAAGGGCCTGGCCAACTACTACACCGTGTCTGCCGACGGTGAAACCAGCGAGAACGCCGCCTGGTACTACCCGGCGCCGTTCGAGGCGGCAAAAGAGATCCAGGACCGCATCGCGTTCTGGCGCGGCGTGGAAGTACAACAATAAGCCCCGCATCATCCGTTCGCGCAGTCTTACCAAGGATTCATGGATAACCTTACCCACAGCATCATCGGCTTCGGCGCCGGTGAACTGATACACCGTAGTCTGCCACGTGAGGTCGAGGATCGCGCCCAGCAGGTGCGCCACCGCCTGCTGCTGGTGGCGTGCGCCCTGGCCAGCAATTTCCCCGACCTCGACCTGGTGCTCAACAACCTGCTGCCGCCACCGCTGGGCTACCTGCTGCATCACCGCGGCCATACCCACACGGCGTTGCTGGCGATTCCGCAGGCGCTGTTGCTGGCGGCGCTGATCTGGCTGTTGTGGCCGTCGGCGCGAACGTTGCTCAAGGCCAGTACCACCGCGCGCTGGGGCCTGGCGGCCAGCATTGCGCTCGGTTTCGCGCTGCACCTGGCAATGGATTTCACCAATTCGTATGGCGTGCACCCATGGTATCCGTTCGATGGCCGCTGGGTGTATGGCGACATGGTATTCATCATCGAGCCGTTGTTCTGGGTGGCGATCGGCGTGCCGATGGCGCTGATCATGCGCTGGCGCACCGCGCGCTGGCTGGCACTGGCCGGTCTGCTGGCGGCGCTGGTGATGTTCGCGGTCAAGGGTTACCTGGGCTGGATCGCGCTGGCGATACTGCTCAAGGTGGCGGTGCTGTGCGGTGCCGTGCAGACGCGCTCGGGCCGCGACAGCCGCGCCGGCGTGGCGCTGGGCCTGGCGATCGGCATCGGCTTTATCGCGGTGCAGGGCGTGGCTTCGCACCTGGGCCGGGCGCAGATCACTGCGGCCTTGCAGCAGGTCGATCCGGCGTCGAAGGTGCTGGATGTGGTGATGACGGCGTTTCCGTCGCAGCCGCTGTGCTGGGCTTACGTGAGCGTGGAGAGCAACGAGGCGGCCGGCACGTATCGCTTGCGGCGCGGGATTGCCAGCCTGGCGCCGCAGTGGGTGGCGCCGTTGTCGTGCTCGGCCGGTCTGGTCGAGCATGGCCCCTCGATGGCGCTGGCGCCCGGCGTTGCCCAGTTCGGCATGGAGCAGGACGACCTGGGACGGTTGCGCACGCTGAGCGTCGATAACTGCCGCGTCAATGCCTGGCTGCGCTTTGGCCGCGCACCGGCGTTTGACAGCGAAGGTGGCGCCTTGTCCGACTACCGCTTTGCCATGACGCCGCGCGGCAACTTCACCACCATGCCGCTGGCGTCGCCAGAACCGTGTCCGAGCGGTGTGCCGGGCTGGGGTTATCCACGCGCCGACCTGTTGCACGGTGCTGCCAAATAGGTCGGCGCGCACCACTTTGGACCTTAATGTGCCATAACGTGTGGTATCGGAACCACAATTCTGCATAGAATGGTGCGGTGGGGGCAGTAACCCCTGATTCTTCTTGGCACAACAATTGCAGTGCCCTTCAGAAAGGAAGATTATCGAACTTAACAGGGAGGACGTTATGAATGTAATCGAAGACAAACCAAAATCGCACGCCGTGCACGAGTCCGCAGCCGATGAACATCGCCTGCGCAGTGAGCGCATTGCCGCCCGTGGCGTGCAACTCGGCAAGGGCAAGGTCCGTTACCTGATCCCGCTGGTCGGCCTGGCGGTACTCGCTTCGATGGCGTTCGCCTCCGCTTGAGCGTCCGAGCAAGCCTTCATTGCTTCGTTGCAGCTTCTCGCTCTGAAGGCCCAGTCGAACGCTTTTAAACAGTTTTGATGTCGTCCAGCGGCCAGCGCGGACGCACGTTGAAGCTGTAGTCGCGCTGGGCGGCGTCAGGGTTGATCATCAACCGCATGGCGCCTGCAAAAGCGATCATGGCGCCGTTGTCGGTGCAAAACTCCAGTTCCGGGTAATACACCTTGAACTTCTTCTTGGCGGCCGCCGCGTTCAGCGACGCGCGCAACTGCGCGTTGGCGCCCACGCCGCCGGCAATTACCAGCCGTTTCAAGCCCGTGTGCTTGAGTGCCGAGATGCATTTGGCGGTCAGCACCTCCACGATTGCATCGACAAAGCCGCGCGCGATATTCGCCTTGTCCTGCTCGCAGATATTGGCAATTACCTTCTCTTCGTGGTTTTTCACCACCGTCAGCACCGCCGTTTTCAGTCCGGAAAAGCTGAAATTGAAATCCTTGGTGTGCAGCATCGGACGTGGCAGCTTGTAGGCGGACGGGTCGCCGAATTCCGCCAGCCGCGAAATGGCCGGGCCGCCCGGGTAACCAAGGCCCAGCAGCTTGGCCGACTTGTCGAACGCTTCGCCGGCGGCATCGTCGAGGGTTTCGCCCAGCAGCGTGTACTGGCCTACGCCATCGACGCGCATCAGCTGCGTATGGCCACCCGACACCAGCAGCGCAATGAACGGAAACTCCGGCGGCTGCGACGCCAGCAAGGGCGAGAGCAGGTGGCCTTCCAGGTGATGCACGCCCAGCACCGGGCGGTCCAGCGCCAGGCCCAGGCTGCACGCCACCGACGATCCGACCAGCAGCGCACCGGCCAGGCCGGGACCCTGGGTATAGGCGATGGCGTCGATATCGGCCAGCGATTTGCCGGCGCCTTCCAGGGTTTGCGTCAGCAGCGGAATGGCGCGGCGGATATGGTCGCGCGACGCCAGCTCGGGCACCACGCCGCCGTATTCCTCGTGCATGGCCACCTGCGAATACAGGGCATGCGACAGCAGGCCGTGCTCGGTATCGTAGAGCGCCAGGCCGGTTTCGTCACAGGAGGATTCAACACCGAGAACAATCATGGAAGGGCTGCAAAGGTAAGGGGAAGTCCGCCATTGTAAAGGAAAGTGCGTTGCCCGACCTTGGCCCGTTGCACCACCGGCTGCACCACCCGGGCCCGCGACCGCACTGGCGCAGGGAGAAATTTTGCCATTTGGTCAGGATTGTGCGGCGTTTTGCAGTATTTTCCTGTGGCACCGGTTTTGCTTAGTAAAAGCACGGATTGACTGCGGGAGGCGAAGATGTCGGGACAATGGAAACAGGTGTGCAAACTCAAGGACGTGCCGCTGGACGGCGCGCGCATCGTGCCGCGCGGCCTGGCGTGGCAGGAGCTGCCGGGCGTGGCGTTGTTCCGCACCGACGAGGAAAGCGTGTTCGCGGTGCTGGAAACGGCCAACGTGGAGCCGCGCCAGAGCAACGCCCGCCGCTATTCCGTCAAGATCGAGGATTTCAAGGTCTATCTCGACCTGGCCGAACTGAGCGCGCCAGCCAGCAAGGCGGAAGCGGCGCTGGCCGGCTCCTTTGGCGTCGCCACGCGCGTGATGGCGTTCGGCTGAAAACCAACGGCCTGCGACGCATGGCGCGCCGCAGGCCGATGAGCCGTCGTTGCGCAGCGGCGCCCGGCCGCGCAAGCCGGCAATTCAATGCTTACGGACGCTGCAACAACTGCTTGTGCGCATCGCGCAACATGGTTTCCGTGGTTGCCCAGTCGATGCAGCCATCGGTCACCGAGCAGCCGTACACCAGCTGGCTCAGATCGGCCGGAATCTTCTGGTTGCCGCCCACGATATTCGACTCGATCATCACGCCGACCAGCGACTTGTTGCCCTGCACGATCTGGTGGATGACATCGGCCATCACCAGCGGTTGCAGTTCCGGCTTTTTATAGCTGTTGGCGTGCGAGCAATCGACCACGAGGTTGGCCGGCAGCTTGGCCTTGGCCAGCGACTGCTCGGCAATCGCGATCGACACCGAGTCGTAGTTCGGACGGCCGTCGCCGCCACGCAGCACCACGTGGCCGTAGGCGTTGCCGCGCGTGCGCACGATCGCCACATTGCCTTGCGCGTTGATGCCGAGGAACGAGTGCGGGTGCGCCGACGACAGGATGGCGTTGATCGCAATGCTGATGTCGCCATCGGTACCGTTCTTGAAGCCGACCGGCGTGGACAGGCCCGACGACATTTCGCGGTGAGTCTGCGATTCGGTGGTACGCGCACCGATGGCGGTCCAGGCGATCAGGTCGCCCAGGTATTGCGGCGAGATCGGGTCCAGCGCTTCGGTGGCGGTGGGCAGGCCCAGTTCGCAGACGTCGAGCAGGAACTGGCGGGCTTTTTCCATGCCCTCGTTGACGCGGAACGAATCGTCCATGTCGGGGTCATTGATATAACCCTTCCAGCCGGTGGTGGTGCGCGGCTTTTCGAAATACACGCGCATGACCAGCAGCATGGTGTCGGCCACTTCCGCTTGCAGCGCTTTCAGGCGGCGCGCGTAGTCGAGGCCGGCGACCGGGTCATGGATCGAGCAGGGGCCGACTACCACGAACAGGCGTTTGTCTTCGCGGTCGATAATGTTGCGCAGGGCTTCGCGGCCCTTCATCACGGTCTCGGACGCGCTGTCGGTGAGCGGCAGCTTGCTGTGCAAGACTTCCGGCGACGGCATCGGCGCAAACGAGGTAACGTTGATATTTTCGATATCTGGGGAAATCATGGCTTTTTGCGTGAATTTTATTCGGGGGAGGTATAGTGTAGCCGAAGTAAACAATACTGACCTCGTCAGCAGGGTTTTTTCGCCACAGCCAAATTCTTCCAGTAGAAGCTTATGACGACATCCGAACCATTCCTGGCCGCCCGACTCATCAAGGAGATCGGCCGCGGCAAAAACGGCGCGCGCAGCATGTCGCGCGACGACGCCCACGATCTTTATCAGGCCATGCTCGATGGCCGCGTCTCCGACCTCGAGCTCGGCGGCATCCTGCTGTCGATGCGCATCAAGGGCGAATCGATCGAGGAAATCGCTGGCTTTCTCGACGCCGCCGAAGGCTCGTTCGAGCCGCTGACGGCGCCGCCGGGCCAGTATGCGCCGGTATGCATTCCCAGCTACAACGGCGCGCGCAAGATGGCCAATTTGACGCCGCTGCTGGCCATGCTGCTGGCGCGCGAAGGCGTGCCGGTGCTGGTGCACGGCGTGGCCACCGACCCCGGCCGCGTGACGTCGGCCGAAGTCTTTGCGGCGCTCGATATCACGCCAGCGCGCCACCGCGCCGAGGCGGAAGAAGCGATGGCCCAGGGCCACGTGGCGTTCATTACCATCGATGCGCTGGCGCCCAAGCTGGCGTACCAGCTGTCGCTGCGCCGCCGGCTGGGCGTGCGCAATTCCACCCACACGCTGGTGAAAATCATGCAGCCGTTCGTGGGGCCGGCGTTGCGGCTGGTGTCGTACACCCATCCCGAATACCTGGAAATGCTCGGTGAATATTTCACCACTTCGGCGCTGCACGAGCGCGGCGACGCGTTCCTGATGCGCGGCACCGAGGGAGAAACGGTGGCCAACGCCAACAAGGCGCAGCAGATCGACTGGTTCCACGGCGGCCTGCGCAGCACCTTGGTGCCCAAGCAGACGCAAGTGATCGAACTGCCGCTGCTGCCGGAAGAAAAAGACGCTGCCACCACGGCCGCCTGGATCACGGCAGTGTTAAAAGGCGACGTGCCGGTGCCGGCCTCGATTGCCGAGCAGGTGGCGCAATGCCTGCTGGTCTCGCGCACCTTGCAGTCGCGCCAGCGCGTGAGCGAGCCGATCGAGTAGCAAAAGGCGGGCAGGGCGGGGCACTGCTGTACAATCCCGGCCCCGGTCGTAATTGCTGCCCTGAGGCGAGCGACTTCGTCACCCTGTGGCAACTTATTGGATTGGAACTGGCATGGCAAAGTTTGATGTAGCAGTAATCGGCGCGGGCGCCGCCGGCATGATGTGCGCGGCCACGGCTGCCCAGCGCGGCAAGCGCGTGGTGCTGATCGACCACGCCAGCAAGCTGGCCGAGAAAATCCGCATCTCGGGCGGCGGCCGCTGCAACTTCACCAACATCAACACCACGCCGGCCAACTTCCTGTCCGACAATCCGCACTTCTGCAAAAGCGCGCTGTCGCGCTACACCCCGGCCGACTTCGTTGCGCTGGTGAAAAAACACCGGATCGGCTACCACGAAAAACATCGCGGCCAGCTGTTCTGCACCGAATCGGCCGAGCTGATCATCGAGATGCTCAAGGACGAGTGCGCCGCAGGCGACGTCCACTGGCGCATGCCGTGCAAGATCGCCAGCGTCGAGCACAACGATGGCGTCTATATCCTGGAAACCGACACCGGCACCATCGAGGCGGACGCGCTGGTGATCGCCACTGGCGGCCTGTCGATTCCGAAAATCGGCGCCACCGATTTCAGCTACCGCATCGCGAGCCAGTTCGGCCTGCGCATGGTGGAGCCGCGCCCGGCACTGGTGCCGCTGACGTTCGACCCGCAGGCGTGGACGCCGTTTGCCGAGCTATCCGGCATCGCGCTGGAAGTCGAAGTGGCAACCGGGTCATTGAAGGGCCGTAACCCGACCGGCGCGCGCTTCCGCGAAGATTTGCTGTTCACCCATCGCGGCCTGTCCGGCCCGGCCATCCTGCAAATTTCGAGCTACTGGATCCCGGGCACGCCGATTGTGATCGACCTGCTGCCGGGGATCGATGTGGCGGCGACGCTGATCGAAGGCAAGGGCACCATCAAGAAGCAGCTGGGCAATGTGCTGGCGCAGTGGTTGCCCACGCGCCTGGCCGAAGGCCTGCTGCTGGCGCACGGCTTTGCGCTCGACGCCCGCCTGGCCGATATGCAGGATGCCAAACTGCGCGAACTGGGCGCGGCGATCAACCAGTGGACCCTGAGCCCGAACGGCTCCGAAGGCTACCGTAAGGCCGAAGTGACGCGCGGCGGCATCGATACCCGCGACCTGTCGCAGCAGACCATGATGGCGACCAAGGTGCCGGGCCTGTATTTCATCGGCGAAGCGGTGGACGTGACCGGCTGGCTCGGTGGCTACAACTTCCAGTGGGCCTGGGCGTCTGGTGTGGCAGCAGGACAGGCAGTCTGATATACTGACCGTCTTGTTGTAACGGCGCAGGTGCAATCCAATCGCCCGGGGAGTTTCGGGAGCAGAAAGATTGCCGGAGTTTATGTGGGAGCTGACTCGGCGTCGTCTTGTTGTTTTTGCAGTCAAAGCCGTCTGCGTGGGCCGTTTCGATGGTCCATGGACTTCCATTTCCCTGCAAAAGCTGCTATAGTCTCTGTCTCCCTATAACCTCAAACGGTTTGAATTTTTACATGACCACTATTCGCCTTAAAGAAAACGAGCCGTTCGAAGTCGCAATGCGTCGCTTCAAACGCACCATCGAAAAAACCGGTCTGCTGACCGAACTGCGCGCACGCGAGTTCTACGAAAAGCCAACGGCTGAGCGCAAGCGCAAGCTGGCAGCTGCAGTCAAGCGTCACTACAAACGCATCCGCAGCCAACAGCTGCCGAAAAAACTCTTCTAAGACTGCTCAACCCAATCCGGTCGTGCGGCGTATTTTGCGCCATTGCCCCGGGTCGGATATTGCTGCATCTAGAGAATGCCCGCTCCGGTTCGCCGCAGCGGGTTTTCGTCTTTGTACGCCGCGCATTTACACTAACAATTTCATAAGGAGTCCTCATGGGCCTGAGAGAACAAATCACCGAAGACATGAAAAACGCCATGCGCGCCAAGGAAGCCGGCCGCCTGTCCACGATTCGCCTCATCCTTGCCGAAATCAAGCGCAAGGAAGTCGATGAGCGCATTGAGGTCGATGACCAGCAAACGGTCGCCATCGTGGAAAAAATGATCAAGCAGCGCAAGGACTCGATCACCCAGTTCGAAGCCGGCGGTCGCGCCGACCTGGCCGATATCGAAAAAGCCGAGCTGGTCGTGCTGGCCGCTTACATGCCGGCCGGCCTGTCGGACGAGGAAATCGCTGCCGAAGTGACCGCTGCCGTGGCCGCATCGGGCGCCGCCGGTCCGCAGGACATGGGCAAGGTCATGGCCATCGTCAAGCCGAAACTGGCTGGCCGCGCCGACATGACGGTCGTCTCCGCCCTGGTCAAGAAGGCGCTGGCGCCGGCCTGATGTGTTGGTCTGCCGTGCTTGATCGGCGTCAAAGCCGGATCAGCACGGCGGTATAGTCTGAATAATTACCCTGGCACCCCAGTCCTGTGATCCCTCAATCATTCATTGCCGATTTGCTCAACCGCGTCGATATCGTCGACGTCGTCGGACGTTATGTGCAGCTCAAGAAGGGCGGCGCCAATTTCATGGGCCTGTGCCCATTCCATAACGAAAAATCCCCCAGTTTTACCGTCAGTCCTACCAAGCAGTTTTATCACTGCTTCGGCTGCGGCGCCCATGGCACCTCGATCGGCTTCCTGATGGAATACTCGGGCATGGGCTTTGTCGATGCCGTCAAGGACCTGGCGCAAAACGTCGGCATGGTCGTCCCCGAGCAGGACGACAAGATTCCTCCCGCGCAGCGCGCGCAAATGCAGGCCCAGAGCCTGGCCCTGTCCGACGCCATGACCCAGGCCTGCGACTTTTACCGCGCCCAGCTGCGCACCGCGCCGGACGCCATCGCCTACCTGAAGGGACGCGGCCTGACCGGAGAGATCGCCGCGCGGTTCGGCCTCGGCTACGCGCCGCCGGGCTGGGACAATTTAAAAGCCATCTTCCGCGACTACGACGTGGTGGCGCTGGCCGAAGCCGGCCTGGTAATCGACCGCGTGGACGAGGACGGCGGCAACAAGAAGCGCTACGACCGCTTCCGCGAACGCGTGATGTTCCCCATCAAGAATACCAAGGGCCAGGTGATCGCCTTTGGCGGCCGGGTGCTCGATGGCGGTGAGCCGAAGTACTTGAATTCTCCCGAAACGCCATTATTTTCTAAGGGCTTCGAGCTGTACGGCCTGTTCGAGGCGCGCCAGGCGATCCGCGATGCGGGCTATGTGCTGGTGACGGAAGGCTATATGGACGTGGTGGCGCTGGCGCAGATGGGTTTCCCGCAAGCAGTAGCAACCCTGGGCACCGCCTGCACCCCGCACCACGTGCAGAAACTGATGCGCCAGACCGATACGGTGATCTTCAGCTTCGATGGCGACAAGGCCGGCCGCCGCGCCGCCCGCCGCGCGCTGGAAGCGTGCCTGCCGCACGTGGCGGACAACAAGACCATCAAGTTCCTGTTCCTGCCCACCGAGCACGACCCGGACAGCTATGTGCGCACCTACGGCAACGAAGCATTCGAGCAAGAGATCCACGAGGCGATGCCGCTGTCGCAATTCCTGATCAAGGAAGTGGTTGGTGAGCATGATTTGCAAAGCCCCGAGGGCAGGGCGCGCGTGCAGTTCGACGCCAAGCCCTTGTTGCAATCGATGACGCCGACCGCGCTGCGCCTGCAAATCGTGCGCGGCCTGGCGCAATTGACGCAAACCACGCCGCACGAGATCGAATCGTTGTTCGAGCTGGCCAAGCCGGTAGCGCTGTCGCGCAAGGCGCCCAGCCGCAGCGGCCGGCCGGCGCCGGTGGGGCTGGAATTGCAGATCGTGCGCCTGCTGGTGGCCCATCCGCCGCTGGCGCTCGATATCGACGAAGCGGCCCTGGCGGCGTTCCAGTTCTTCGGCGACGACGCTGCCGAGCGGCTGGCGCAACTGGTAGCTGGCGCCCAGGCGCTGGGCCCCAACGGCGGCTTTGCCGCGTTCGCCCAGCATTTGAAGTCGCTGGGCGATGAATACGACGAGATCATCAGCGAAATCGCCCAGGGGGCGGAGTCCGATGTCGATGCAGACCGCATGTTCCTGCGCAGCGCCGTGCGCCAGATCAAGGAAGATGCGCTGAAACAGGAGCTGATGCAACTGTCGGCGGCGGGTCTCACACCGGAGAGCATTGCACGCTTTCGCGAGATCACCGCGCAGCAAGCTCAGCTGGAAAGAGAGAAGCAAGCGGAGTTTGCAAACCGCTAATATTGTGGCAGTGTGGAGGCGTCTTGATCGCCGTCATGTTTTTGCAGGTTTACAGAGGAGCGGCAAGGGTGCTTCCCTCTGGATATTGAAAAGTGACGTGCTATAATAAAACGCTAAGTGTTGTATGTTTTGGCATCGTTTTTCCGTTCAGAGTGTGTTTGTTTTCAGTGAGTTAGGTTCTTGATCGACAGGCAGGGAATCCAGGCGGGGTACTGGACAAACAAATAATGCGAAGGTGAACCTTCGCTTATGTTTGTTGTCTAACCCAGTCATCGTTTCTTGCCACTACGCATGAGTTTGATGCAGTAGAATTTTGCGGTCAGAGCCTCACCAGGTATAAGTAGTCGTAGTGTTGTCGGACTTGCGAAGTCGGCAAGTTCGAAGACGTGGGTTCCAAGGGAACTGCAAGAAACTTTATCCTAAATAAGCAAGTCGTTGT
Source organism: Duganella sp. Leaf61 (assembly GCF_001421905.1). Lineage (NCBI taxonomy): Bacteria > Pseudomonadati > Pseudomonadota > Betaproteobacteria > Burkholderiales > Oxalobacteraceae > Duganella > Duganella sp. Leaf61. Next base: position 632,757 of record NZ_LMLM01000012.1, on the reverse strand, counting down.
GTAATCGAAAGCGCCTGTGCCAATCAAGAAACCTGAATCCAATGTGGCTGAAAAGCCGAGCAAAGTGACCGCAAAATCCGCTAAAACAGCGGATAAGGCGGAAACGCGTGTCGCCAGCAACAACCCGCCCGTGGTCAGCCAGACCACGGACGCGGCCACGCTGGCTGCCATCGATACTTCGGGCTACGTACTGCCGTCGGTCAAAGTGCCCGGCCGGCGCGGGCGCAAGCCGAAGGAATTCCAGCCTGAAAACGACGAAGTCGCCGCGCTGAACGCGGTCGAACGCGCCGAACTGAAGGCCGTGGACAAGGCCAAGGCCAAGGACCGCAAGGCCAAGGAAAAAGCGCTGCTCAAGGATGCGTTCTCTTCGGATACCGAAGCGACCGAGGAAGAGCTTGAGCGCCGTCGCCAGAAACTCAAGACCCTGATCAAGTTCGGCAAGGAACGTGGCTTCCTCACGTACGCCGAGATCAACGATCACCTGCCCGAAAACATCATCGATCCCGAAGCGATCGAAGGCATCATCGGCACCTTCAACGACATGGGCATCGCTGTTTACGAGCATGCGCCGGACGCTGAAACCTTGCTGCTGTCCGACAACGTCGCCACCGTCACCAGCGACGACGAAGCCGAGGCCGCTGCTGAAGCCGCACTGTCCACGGTCGATTCCGACTTCGGCCGCACCACCGATCCCGTGCGCATGTATATGCGCGAGATGGGCTCGGTCGAGCTGCTCACGCGAGAAGGCGAAATCGAAATCGCCAAGCGCATCGAAGACGGCCTCAAGGACATGATCCAGGCCATTTCCGCCTGTCCGGTCACCATTGCCGAAATCATTGCCGCCTCCGACCGTATTCGCGCCGACGAAATCAAGATCGACGAAATCGTTGACGGTTTAGTGGACGAAAGCGACGACGGCGCCGCTGCCGCGCCGGCCCCTGCCGCCGCCAGCGACGATGACGAGGACGACGAAGAAGCCGAGGAAGAGGAAGAAGAGGAAGAGGAAGAAGCGGGCAACTCCGCCGGCGCCGCTGCCGGCTACTCGGCTGAACAGCTCGAAGCGCTGAAAAACACCGCGCTGGAAAAATTCGACACCATCTCGCTACAATTCGACAAGATGCGCCGCGCCTTCGAAAAAGAGGGCTATAACTCCAAGGCCTATGACAAGGCCCAGGAAGCGATCTCGTCCGAACTACTGGGCATCCGCTTCACCGCCAAGGTCGTCGAAAAACTGTGCGACACCCTGCGCGGGCAGGTGGACGAGGTGCGCCACATCGAAAAGCAGATCCTCGACGTTGCAGTGAACAAGTGCGGCATGCCGCGCGCCCACTTCATCAAGGTTTTCCCGGGCAATGAAACCAACCTCGACTGGGTCGATGGCGAAGTGGCCGCCGGCCACGCGTACAGCGCCATCCTGGGCCGCAACATCCCGACCATCAAGGAACTGCAGCAACGCCTGATCGACCTGCAAGCGCGCGTGGTGCTGCCGCTGCCGGACCTGCGCAACATCAACCGCCAGATGGCGGCCGGTGAAATGAAAGCGCGCAAGGCCAAGCGCGAAATGACGGAAGCTAACTTGCGCCTGGTGATTTCGATCGCCAAGAAATACACCAACCGCGGCCTGCAGTTCCTCGACCTGATCCAGGAAGGCAATATCGGCCTGATGAAGGCGGTGGACAAGTTCGAATACCGTCGCGGCTACAAGTTCTCCACGTATGCCACCTGGTGGATCCGCCAGGCCATCACGCGCTCGATCGCCGACCAGGCGCGCACCATCCGCATTCCGGTGCACATGATCGAAACCATCAACAAGATGAACCGGATTTCCCGCCAGATTCTGCAGGAAACCGGCGCCGAGCCCGATCCGGCGACGCTGGCCATCAAGATGGAAATGCCGGAAGACAAAATCCGCAAGATCATGAAGATCGCCAAGGAACCGATCTCGATGGAGACGCCAATCGGCGACGACGACGATTCGCACCTGGGCGACTTCATCGAGGACAACAACACGCTGGCGCCGTCCGACGCAGCGCTGCACGCCTCGATGCGCGGCGTGGTGAAGGACGTACTGGACTCGTTGACGCCACGCGAAGCGAAGGTGCTGCGCATGCGTTTCGGCATCGAGATGTCAACCGACCACACGCTGGAAGAAGTCGGCAAGCAATTTGACGTCACCCGCGAGCGGATCCGCCAGATCGAAGCAAAAGCGTTGCGCAAACTGCGCCACCCGAGCCGTTCCGACAAGCTGAAAAGCTTCCTGGAAGCCAACTAAGACTTGACGTGCGTTGCTGCTAACCCTTATCCTCGCGCGTTCGTCCAAAAAACGAACGCGCGTCAGCGGGGCCGGCAAGACCTCCAGCGCACAGGTATCACCTCGGGCCTCTAGCTCATGCTTGGTTAGAGCAGCGGACTCATAATCCGTTGGTGCCGTGTTCGACTCACGGGAGGCCTACCAATTATTCGTCTTGCATATCAAAGGGTTGGCTGCGTGCCAGCCCTTTGTCGTTATTGGACTATCAGCGACTTTCCGGATCAGTGCGCCTTTCCGGAGGATCGCCTTCTTCGAAGCCCGCGACAAATAGCATCAGCAAGTCGGCGGCGATTTTCTCGTGTCCCGATTCCAGCAAATCATTGGCGATTTTTGCCAGTTCGACCGGGGTGGCCTTGGCTTCTTTGTTGTCAAAAGCATGTCTGGTGACTTTGCCGAGTTGAAACGCCAATTCGGCAATCATGGTTTTTTCTGTGTTACTCATTCACACTCTTTCATCTGGGCGCGTAGCTGTGTACGTCAGTGGCTATGGCAGACAGACCTGGCTGCCTGACTCAGCATAGCAGGTCGCCGCTGAGCGCCACGTTAGTTACTCGCCAACACATCCTTCTTGAACCAATCACTCAGCATCTGCTTCTCATAGTTATACATCTCGTTACGATAACTATTCACATTCAATTGGTAGTTGCGGTCCGCCAGCTCACGCTCGCCGCTGCGCAGCACTTTGCCGTCTTGTTCGATGCTGTAGCGCAGGTGGATGCGGGGGAAGTCGTAGCTGCCCTTGGTCACGCGCACGTCGCGGATCGGCACGCGCGGGAACACGTCGCCGGCCAGGTCGATGTCGAGGATTTCCACCTTTAAATCCTGGCCTGCGGGCAGCCTGGTGGCCAGTTCTTCGAAAAACTCGCGGAAATTGATTTCCATGGATTTGCGGTCGGTCTCGAAGCGCGGCACGTCGGTCATCTTCTCGGTGTTGACGTAGGTGACGGTGACGGCCGCCGAGGCGGTGCTGGCCGCCAGGGCGAGCATGGCAATGACGGCTGGACGGATCAGGTGGTGCATGGCGACTCCCGTAGGTGGGCGTGGTGAAGTCCCCAATATACCCGAAGAATTATCTACCGCGCGCTTGCGCGAACTCGTTGAAGGCGGCAATAAAAGCCTCGCCCGAACTGTGCAGGCGCGGCGCGCCGACGTCGAAGGTGCAGCGCTGGACCGACGGTGGTGGCGCCAGACCGGCGGCGGCCAGCGCGTGTTCGGCGCGCAGGGCGCCGAGCATGCCGTCCATCATCATGCGTGGCATGTCGAGGCCGGCGTTGTCGGTGTGGCCGCCGTCGAGCACGCTGGGGGCGAAGGCCAGCGAGCGGGCGCCCTGGCGGATCGCTTCGCGCATCGCCACGCGGGTGGCGCGGCGCAGGCGGTCGCCGTCCAGGGTTTCGGGTTTGCCGAGGCCGATCACCAGTACCGCGCGGGCGGGAATGGTGCCTGGCGGCAGGCTGATCAGGATGGTTTCCATCTCCTGGGCACGGAAGTTGCCGCTGGCGCGCAGTGCCGTCAACTGGCCGCCCAGCGCGGTATCGAGGCCGAGCAGGCCGCCGGCCATGGGGGCGCCATCCTGCTCGTGCTCGAACATGCAGGCGACGCTGAAGTCGACATCGGCTTGCGCCGGTCCCCAGGCGGCGACATCGAATTCGACGCCGTCCAGCGTGCCGATGGGCAGGCGTTCCGGTGTATGTTCAGTTGTTGTGAGCGGATCATTCATGGCCAGGCTCCAGGTCAATACGGTTGCTTATCTTAGCGTGTAAAGGCCCCGCGCACCCCTGCCGAAATTTATGGCGCGCGCCATGGTCGAGATGCTCTGTAGCGCTAACATGTGTACTAAAATTACCGAATCAGAAAGACAAACTAACAATGGAGATAGACGATGATGGATTTTACTCGGCGTAATCTGGTCATGACCGCTGGTGGCGTACTGGCGGCAACGGCCGTGGCCGGCCCCGTGTGGGCCAATCCCGACCGCAAGCTCGGCTACGCGATCGTCGGTCTCGGCGGCTACGGGCTCGGCGTCATCATCCCGCAATTCAAGTATTGCCAGCACAGCAAGCTGGTCGCGCTGGTCAGCGGCGACCCTGTCAAGGCCAAAAAAGTGGCGGGCGAGTATGGCGTGCCGGAATCGAATATCTACGATTACAAGAACTACGACCGCATCAAGGACAATCCCGACATCGACATCGTCTATATTTGCTTGCCGGTATCGATGCACGCCGAATACACGATCCGGGGCGCCAAGGCTGGCAAGCACGTGTTGTGCGAAAAGCCGATGGCGCTGTCGTCGGCCGAGTGCGAATCGATGATCGCGGCCTGCAAGCAGGCTGGGAAAAAATTGATGATCGGCTACCGTTGCCACTTCGAGCCGTTCAACCTCGAGGCGCGACGGCTGGCGCGATCGGGCGCGATCGGCAAACTGCGCTATTTCCGTTCCGAGCATGGTTACACCACGGGTGGCAACAACTGGCGCACCAAAAAAGCGATGTCGGGCGGCGGCTCGCTGATGGATATCGGCATTTACGCGCTGCAGGCGGCGCGCTACATGACGGGCGAAGAACCGGTATCGGTGTATGCCAAGGAAACCACCGACCGGTCCGATCCGCGCTTCCGCGACGTCGAGGACATGGTGGAATTCCAGCTGGAGTTTCCGTCGGGCGTGATTGGGTCGTGCATGTCGATGTATTCGGCCAACCGCAACCAGTTCCTGCTGATGGGCGACAAGGGCCGCATCGAGATGGAACCGGCCACCGGCTACCAGGGCCAGAAACTGTGGGTAGGCGACGGGCGCAAGAATGAAATCACGGCGCCGCCGAATGCGTCAAGTAACCAGTTCGCCGGCCAGCTCGACCATCTGTCGCAATGCGTGCTGCAAGACCGCACGCCCATCGTGGCAGGCGAGGAGGGCTTGCGCGATATCCGCATTATCGAAGCGGTGTATCGCTCGGCGCGCGAACACAAGCGTATTGCGCTCAAGTAAGCGCTGAAATAAAACTTACAGGCCGGATTGTTGATGCAGCCCGGCTTCCTCGGCCAGCTTGATGTCGAGCATCGAGATCACCAGGTCGGCATCGGTCAGCACGTCCTTGAGCGGAAAGCCGTCTTCCATTGCCACCACGGTACCGGGCGGCACGCGTTCAGTGCTGTCGGCGCCGGGCGGGGTGTTGGGCATGAAGGCGAATTGCGGGAAGCGGGTTTTGCCGTGCAGGGCGATGTCGCTCAAGGTGCGCGGCGCCGCGCGCAACAGGCCGTTGCGCACATGTTGCTGGCGTTCTTCGTGGCGCTGCTTGAGCAGGGCAGTCAGGCGCACGATTTCGCCGGCCAGGCGGTCCGATTCGGCCTGGTGTTCGGCCAGTTCGTCGTCGCTCAGCGCTTCTTCCCATTGCGTCAGTTTCAACAGGCCGCGCTTGTGCAGGGCCTGGCGTTGCAGGTCGATTTCGATCGATGCCGCGCGGGTCTGGTGCGTGTCCAGGTCTTGCGTGATGGCGGCGTCGCCGTTGACGCGCAGCCACTTGTCGCCAAAGCCGAACACCAGGCCGTCGAAATAGAAATACATCGGCAGCACTTGCGGCACCGCGCCGGCCAGCATTTGTTGCGGCGTCATGTGCCAGCGCTCGGCCAGCTCGGGCAGGGTGAGGGTCAATGGTTCGATCAGGGGCATACGGTGTCTCCGGAGTTCAAGCGCTCATTTTCTCACAGACGCGTAAAATAGCGACTTTGTCACTGTTCGTCACGGAGTATGCCGCATGATGTTTCTTAAAGTTCCGTTTGCGGAAAAAGACGAGGCCAAGGCCCTGGGCGCGCGCTGGAATGGCGAACGCAAGTCCTGGTATGTGCCCGATGGCAAACCGACCGAAGCGTTCTCGCGCTGGCTGCCGCCCGGCGGCGCCGATTTCGTGCCGGCCGTGGCTGCCACCTCGCTGAAAAATCGCCCGGTCACCATCGATTCCTATGCCGGCAAACCGGTGATGGGCAAGCTGTTCATCGATCTCGAGCACGACTGCGATCCGTTCGTGGCCTGCCCGGTGTGCGCACCGAAGCTGGCCACGTCCGGCTGGACCGCCACCCACGACAGCGTTGCCCAACTGCTGGTCGGCCTGCGGGGTTAAATCTTGTGTACCAACTATCGGCCCACGTCGCGCGACCTGCTGGCCGACCTGTTCCAGCTCACCCTGTTCGAGGGCGACGACTGGCCGGCAGAGAGCTGGAAAGACTACCCGGCGCCCATCATCCGCTACAACGAGCAAGGCCAGCTGGTGTGCACCACCGCCACCTACGGGCTGGTGCCGCGCAGGCAGATTCCACCTGGCGTCAAGCCGTGGGACACCATGAATGCCCGCAGCGAAACCGTGGCGCAACTGCGCTCGTACGCGAAATGCTGGCGCGAGGGGCAACTGTGCCTGATACCGATGACCGGGTTTTTCGAACCGAATTACGAGTCGGGCGCGGCCCAGCGCTGGCAGATCGGCCGCGCCGACGGCGCGCCGTTTGCCGTCGCGGGCGTGTGGCGCGAGTGGCCCGGTGAAAACGGTCCCGAGTACTCGTTCACGCAACTGACCATCAACGCCGACGACCATCCGCTGATGCGGCGCTTCCACAAGCCCGGTGACGAAAAGCGTTCGCTGATTGTGATTGCCGCCGACGAATACGACGACTGGCTGCGCTGCCGCGATCCCGAACGCGCGCGCAGCTATTTCCAGCAGTTCCCGCCCGAACTGATGCGCGCCTGGTTCGATCCGCCACCGCCACGCAAGAAGAAAGTGCAGCCACCGGAGCCGCAGTCTAGCCAGATCGACCTGTTTTAGAACCTATCCCGGTAGGGAGGGGGCAGCGGATTGCGATGCCTCGGTAGCCATAAACGCGCGAGGAAAAGGCATGGCCGGGTCATGCAATGACGCGCCACGCCGGCCCCGCTGTCGCGGCGCGCAAGCCGCGCCTTACTCCCTGCCGCGACAGGTTCTCAACGCGTCGGCTGCAATAGCCAGCGCCGCGCCGTGGCGATCACCTGCTCTGACAACGCCCTGGTAAACGGCGTCTGGATATCCCACATATGCCAGATCAACGGCACGTCCAGCACCAGGCCCGGCGCCAGGTCCACCAGAGTGCCGGCCTCCAGTTGTGCCGCGCATTGCAGGTGCGGCGCCATGCCGTACGCAAAACCTGCCTCCAGGAACCGCACGAAACCCTCCGACGATGCATACGAATGGTGCGGGTAACGGCCCTGGTAGCCGGTGGCCTGGGCGATAAAGCGCGCCATCAGCGCATCCTTGCGGTTGAAGTCGAGCGCGGGCGCGGATTGCACGCTGACTGCCGTCAAGCCGTCGGGGAACCAGCGCGCGGCAAACCCCGGGCTGGCCATGCAGTGGTAGCGCATCAGCCCCAGCGGCGTGGCGGTGGTGCCGGCCACGTGCGCGGTTTCGCTGGTGACGCAGCCAAACACCCGGCCTTCGCGCAGCATGGCCAGGGTATGGTCCTGGTCGTCCATGGTGATGTGCAGCATGCAGTCGCCGGCGGTCATCAGCGGCGTGACCGCCTCCTGCAGCCAGGTCACGGCGCTGTCGGCGTTGACGGCAATCGCCAGTTCCGGGCGTCCCGCGCCGGAGCTGTCGGCATTATCGAGGGCGGCTTCCAGCAACCGCACCTGGCGGTAATGGGCAATCAGGCGGTGGCCGGCTGCAGTTGCTTGCGGCGGCTGGCTGCGCAGCAGGAGCAGCTCGCCTGCCTGGTTTTCCAGCATGCGCAAGCGCTGCGATACCGCCGATTGCGTGATCGAAAGAGCAGCGGCGGCCTTGTCGAAACTGCCATGTTCTACCACGGCGTCGAGCGCCGCCAGGCCCCGGTAGTCGATACGGCTCATTAGCATCCCTAATATTTGTTCAGTGTTATTAATTATACTTATCTTTGAAGCGCCGCTAAGCTGTGGTTTTTTTGCAGGAGGCAAGCATGGGACTGGGCGCTTTATTGAAGGGAATGGGGCTGGGCGGCGGCCTGATCATCGCGATCGGCTCGCAAAACGCCTACCTGCTGCGCCAGGCGTTGAAGCGCGAATATGTCTATACCTGTGTTGCCATTTGCATCGTGTGCGACGTATTGTTGATTGGCGCCGGCGTGGCGGGAATGGGCGAAGTCATTAATAATATGCCCGGTCTTTTATTCTGGATAAAAATCGCCGGTGCGGCGTTTTTATTCTGGTACGGCGTACGCGCGGCGCTTTCGACATTTAAATCGTCCAGTTTTGAACTTGATAAACAGGCCACTGCCGTGAGCCAGCGCCAGGTAGTTGCCGCCATGCTCGCTTTCAGCCTGCTCAATCCACATGTTTATCTCGACACTGTGGTATTGCTCGGCTCCATCGGCGGCCAGCAACCGGGCCAGGGACCATGGTATTTTGCCCTCGGCGCCATGCTGGCGTCGATTATCTGGTTTCTCAGCCTGGGATTGGGTGCACAGTATTTAATTCCGATTTTTAAAAGGCCGGTGGCCTGGCGTATTCTCGATGGGGCGATTGCGGTGGTGATGTGGCTGCTGGCCGTCTCGCTCTTCCTGTGAAACGACCGGCGCGGGTGAACCGGCCGCCAGGGCGCATGCCGCCGTGGCAAAAAAGCTAAAAAATGGCATCATCATGCTCATTTTTGGCGCGACTGTATGGTGGAGAGGCACTGCGTTGACGTCCCGGCAGCCGGATACAGCATAAAAATCCGGTTTTATCCAGCGCTGCGCCTTACACCCCTAAATTTCAGCTTGCATATAAATATCCCCAGTTACTGGCATACAATAGGTGTTATCAAGAAATAGTTAGCACGCCAACGGCGCCAGGTGATGAGCATACTGCCGGAACAATACGTGAACTTGTCGCTGATGACGTCCGCCTTTGCGGTGGACGCCATACTGGTGGCATTGCTGGTATTTTTATGGCTGATGCACCGCAAGGAAAAGCACGCCTTGCTGTGGGGTATCGGCCAGGCGGCCGTGATGGCCGGCGGATTGGCCTGGTTTGCCGGCGCGGCGGTTTTATCGCCGTCCTGGCGTTTATTTGTGTGCGCGCTGATGCTGGTCACCGGCATGGCCGGTTACTACAGTGGCACGCAATATTTTCTCGGCGATTTGCGGCGGCGTCACTGGCGTCCGATCATGGCGGCCATGGTCGTTGCCACGGCCGGATTTTATCTGCTCTGGCAGCTGCATCCGCACTGGGTGCCGCCCGGCAGCGCCGCCGCGCTGGGCCTGGTGATGGTGTGGATGGGCGTGCGCCTGGTCCGCGCCCAGCGCCGTTACCGCTTGCTCGGTTGCACCTTGATGGCGCGCGGCGTATTTAACCTGGTCAGTGCCGCCACCTTGCCGCCGGAATGGTATTTGCTGTGGTTTGCCGGCACGTCCATCCTGAAAGCCCTGTCGATGCTCGGCCTGATTTACGCGGTGCAGGATGAAATGCAGCAGCGCTACGCGCGCACCATCGACAGCCTCAGCCACGGTTTTTTGATCCGCGACCGCCGTGGCATCATCCACGTCGCCAACGAGCGCGGCGCGCGCTTGCTGGGGTTCGAACAGGCGGCCGACCTGGTGGGCAAGCACCTGAGTGAAATTTTGCCCAGGCTCACCCCTGCCATGGCCGATGACTATTTCCGCCGTTTCGAGGCGCCCGGCGTGCAATACCCGATGACCGACACCGCCGTGGTTACCCTGCATTCCGGCGCGCGCCTGCCGCTGGAAATGGCCGGCTCGCCGTATATCGAGCGCGGCCAGTTGTACTGCCTGGTGCAGTTGCTCGATATTACCGAGCGCCAGAAGAAGGACGACCTGCTCAACCAGGCCGCACGCATCGACCCCGTCACCGGCTGTTTCAACCGCCACGCGCTGTCCGAGGCGCTGGCCCGCGAGGTGGCGCAGTGCCGCGAACAGGGGCGCGAATGCGTGGTGCTGTTCCTCGACCTCGACAAGTTCAAGCGCGTCAACGATTCCTTCGGCCACGCCACCGGCGACGACCTGCTGCGCCAGACCGCGCAGCGCGTGCGTGGCCTGCTGGGGCCGAACGACCTGCTGGCGCGCTTCGGCGGCGACGAGTTCATCGTCGTGCTGCCCGACCTGGCGGCGGGCAGCGCGGAGCCGGCCGCGCGCCGCTGCGCCGAGCACATCCTGAGTGCGCTGTCGGCGCGCTTCCAGTTGCTGCACCATGCGATCGGGGTGTCGGCCAGCATCGGCGTGGCCTGCTACCCCGCGCTCGGCAGCGACAGCGACACCCTGATACGCAATGCCGACATCGCCATGTACGAAGCCAAGAAGGCCGGGCGCGGCGAGTTGCGCTTCTTCCACGATTCGATGAACGCCGCCGCCAAGAGCGCGCTGGAAATCGACGGCGCGCTGCGCGGAGCGATCGACAACAACGAATTCCGCCTGGTGTACCAGGCCATTGTCGATGCCCGCACCGGCACGCTGACCAAGGTGGAGGCGCTGATCCGCTGGCACAACGCGCAACTGGGCCACGTGCCGCCCGACCGTTTCATCCCGGTGGCGGAAGACAGCGGCATGGTGGTGGCGGTGGGCGCCTGGGTGCTGGAACAGGCGTGCAGCCAGATGGCGGCCTGGCGCGACGGCCCGCTGGGCGCGGTCACGGTCAGCATCAATGTCTCGGCATGGCAACTGGCCGATCCGTTCTTCGTGGCGCTGGTGCAGCAGACGCTGGCGCGCCACGGCCTGCAGCCGCGCCAGCTCGAACTGGAGTTGACCGAGCGCGTGCTGATCGACGATGGCGGCCATGTCCACAGCGTGATCGACCGCTTGCGCGCGCTGGGCGTGGGCGTGTCGCTCGACGACTTCGGCACCGGTTACTCGTCGCTGAGCTACCTGACGCAATTCCACCTGAACACGCTCAAGATCGACCGCGCATTCGTGATGGACATCGAGCACAGCGACCGCAGCAACAGCCTGGTGCACGCCATCATTGCCATGGGCCATTCGCTGGGCCTGAAACTGGTGGCCGAGGGCGTGGAGACGGCCGGCCAGGCCGCCATCCTCGAACAGATGGGCTGCCACTATTTGCAGGGCTACCATATCTCGCGGCCGATCGCGCCGGAGGCGTTGCTCGACTTCGCCGTGGGCAGGGCGGCCGAGGCCGCCTAGAATGTTGCAGTGTCACTCAACTGTCATCGCCGCGTCATCGCAACGTCACATGCTGTTCTTACAATCTTGCTGATTGATACCAACTCACCCAGCAAGAAAGAGAACAGCCATGTCCCAGCGCTTCCCCCTGAAACCTTTGTGCCTGCTCGTGCTGCAAGCCCTGGCCATCCACGCTCACGCGGAAGAAGCGGCCGACAGCGCCACCGTGGCCGCCGTGGCCGGTCCGGTCCAGACCGTGGAAATCACGGGGCGCGGCCAGTCGCGCCAGGTGCAGAACATCAACAAGGCCGACCTGGCCGAAGCGCTGCCGGGCACCAGCCCCTTGAAAGTGCTCGACAAGCTGCCCGGCGTGAACTTCCAGTCGGCCGATCCGTTTGGCGCCTACGAATGGTCGACGTCGTTCAGCCTGCGCGGCTTCAGCCAGAGCCAGCTAGGCTTCACGCTTGACGGCATTCCGCTCGGCGACATGAGCTACGCCAACAACAACGGCCTGCACATCAGCCGTGCCGTATCGTCGGAAAACATCGGTCGCGTCCAGGTATCGCAGGGCGCCGGCTCACTGGCCACTGCGTCCACCAGCAACCTGGGCGGTACGGTGCAGTTCTTCACGCTGGCCCCCAGCGACGAGCGCGCCCTGACCGTGTCGCAAACCGTGGGCAGCGATTCGACGTCGCGCACCTTTGCCCGCGTCGATACCGGCCTGATCGGCGGCGCCATGAAGGCATCGCTGAGCGGCACCCGCCAGCGCAGCGACAAGACCAAGGGTGAAGGCGGCCAGGACCAGGACCAGGTCAATGCCCGCTTTGTCTTCAACTTTGGCGAGAGCAACAGCCTGACCGGCTTCTTCAACTACTCGGACCGCAAGGAAGTCGACTACCAGGATATGTCGAAGGAAATGCTGGGCCGCCTCGGCTACGACTGGGACAACTACCAGCCCGACTGGCAGCGCGCCCTGAATGCCGCCCGTGGCCAGTTCAGCGGCAACGTCACCAGCCTCGACGACGCCTATTATTCGGCCGGCGGCCTGCGCAAGGACAACCTGAGCGGCCTGATCCTGGATCTGAACCTGACCCCGTCCTTCAACCTCAAGACCACCGGCTACCACCACGACAACAAGGGCGAAGGCCACTGGTACACGCCGTACGTCGCCACCAACGCCGCCAACCCGCTGTCGATCCGCACCACCGAATACCGCATCAACCGCAACGGCATCATGGCCGACGCCACGTGGGAAGCGGGCAATCACACCGTCACCTTCGGCGCCTGGGGCGAGCGCTCGGACCACACCGGCACCCGCGCCTACTACGCGGTCACCGGCCCGGCCGACACCATGTATTACCTGTCGAACCCGTTCCAGATCGACTGGAAGCAGAACTTCATCACCACCACCTCGCAGTTCTACCTGCAGGACAGCCTGGCACTGATGGATGGCAAACTGAAAGTGAACGCCGGCTTCAAGAGCATGAGCGTGGACATTGCCGCCCGTAACATCATCGGCAACCGCGCCGCCGGCAAGCTGACGGCCGAGAAGAATTTCCTGCCGCAGGTCGGCGCCAACTACGCGCTGTCCGCCGACGACGAAATCTTCGCCTCGGCCGCGAAAAACATGCGCGCGCACCAGCCGGGTGTGGGCGGTCCGTTCTCGCAAACCCAGACTGCGTACGACGCCGGCGTGGGCAACCTGAAACCGGAAACCTCGACCAATATCGACCTCGGCTACCGCTTCAAGCGCGATGCGGTGCAAGGCTCGCTGGCCGTGTACGGCGCCCGCTTCGACGACCGCCAGCTCTCCGTGGCCACCTGCGCCGGCATCGTCGGCTGCCCGTCCACCTTCGTGAACGTCGGCAAGGTCGATACCAGGGGTGTGGAAGCCATCGCCGTGTGGAAAATCAACCGCCAGATCAGCTGGTTCAACTCGGCCACGTATAACGACTCCAAGTACAAGTCCGATTACCTGGACGGCACCACCCTGGTCCAGGTGAACGGCAAGCAGGTGGCCGGCGCACCGAAAACCCTGTTCAGCACGGAAGCGTCGTACGACAGCGGCGCCTGGTTCGCACGCCTGGGCGGCAAGTACACGGGCAAGCGCTACTACACCTACACCAACGACGCCAGCGTCGACGCGTTCTGGATCGGCAGCCTGTCGGCCGGCTACAAGCTCAAGTCGCTGGGCTTCATGAAAGACCTGTCGCTGCAAGTGAACGTGAGCAACCTGTTCGACAAGCAGTACATCAGCACCGTCGGCACCAACGGCTTCCAGGCCCGCGATCCGAACGGCACGGCGCAAACCCTGCTCACCGGCGCGCCACGCCAGGTCTTCCTGACCCTGAGCGGCAAGCTGTAACACCAACCCAGCACCATCAAAAGCGGCGCCCCGTCACCCGGGCGCCGCTTTTTTATGTGCAACATTTACTCGATATCATGAGCTCTGTTGCTGCATAGATACAAGCATCGGATGGTGCTGGCGAGCGACCAGTGGTCGCTGCATACTGGGAACCCCGTGTATGTTCCCAGGAGCGCGCCGTGAAATGGTTTTATGACTTGAAGATTGCCACCAAGTTGCTGGTCTCGTTTGGCGTGGTGTTGTTGCTGACCTTGTTCATGGGCGTCAGTTCCATCCTGTCCACGGCGCGCGTCAACCAGGCGTCCAGCGACCTGGCCGAGAACTGGATGCCGAGCGTGCGCATGGCGATGGAGCTGCGCAGCGATGTCAGCGACCTGCGCCGCTGGGAGCTGTCGCACCTGCTCAACGACGAGGCCGGCTTGTATGCCGATTACAACCAGCGCATCGCCACCACGCTGGCCGCCATCAAGACGCACCGCGAGGCCTACGAAAAACTGATCAGCAGCCCCGAGGAAAAAGCGCTGGTAGCCACCTTCGACCAGAACTGGACCGCCTACCTGGCCGAGCATACCAAGATGATCGCGCTATCGGCCGCCGGCGACAAGGAGGCGGCGCGGGCGCTGTCGCGCGGCGCGTCGGCCAAGGTGCTGGGGGCGCTGACCGACGTCACGGGCCAGCTGGTCAAACTCAATATCGACGGCGGCGACGCTGCCAGCGATGCCGCGACCGCTACCTACAACACGGCGCGCGTCACGTCGATCGTGCTGTTGGCACTGAATATCGGCATCGGCCTGGCATTGGCCGTGGCGGTGGCGCGTATCGTCTCGGCGCCGCTGCGCGAAGCGGTGTCGGCCGCGTCCGCCGTGGCTGAAGGCGACCTCACGCGCGACATTGCCGTCAAGTCGTCGTGCGAGACGGGGCAGCTGATGCAGGCGCTCAAAACCATGACCGAAAACCTGCAGGCGCTGGTGGCGCAGGTGCGCAGCGGCACCGACCTGATCGCTACCGCCTCGGCGGAAATTGCCAGCGGCAACCAGGACCTCTCCTCGCGCACCGAGGAGCAGGCCAGTTCGCTGGAAGAAACCGCCTCGTCGATGGAAGAGCTGACCAGCACCGTCAAGCAGAACGCCGACAATGCGCGCCAGGCCAACCAGCTGGCGCAGTCGGCCTCCGGTATCGCCACCCGGGGCGGCGAAGTGGTGGGGCAGGTGGTGGGCACCATGGCCTCGATCAACGAATCGTCGCGCAAGATCGAGGACATCATTTCGGTGATCGACGGCATCGCTTTTCAAACCAACATCCTGGCGCTGAACGCGGCCGTGGAAGCTGCGCGGGCCGGCGAGCAGGGCCGGGGCTTCGCGGTGGTGGCGGGCGAAGTGCGCAACCTGGCGCACCGTTCGGCTGCTGCCGCCAAGGACATCAAGCAACTGATTTCCGACTCGGTGCAAAAAGTGGAGGCCGGCTCGGAACTGGTCAACCAGGCCGGCACCACGATGAGCGAGATCGTCACCAGCATCACCCGCGTGACCGACATCATGGCCGAGATTTCGTCCGCCAGTAACGAGCAGAGCGACGGCATCGAGCAGGTCAACACGGCGATTACCCAGATGGACCAGGTCACCCAGCAAAATGCCGCGCTGGTGGAAGAGTCGGCCGCTGCGGCCGAATCGCTGCAAAACCAGGCGGCGCAGCTGAGCGACGTGGTCAGCGTGTTCAAGATCCACGCATCGAGCACGCGCGCGGCGGTAGCGCCCACGCCTGCCCGGCGCGCGGTGGCGACATCGGCACCCGCCAAGGTTGCGCCACGCCTGGCCACTGCGGCTGCGTCCAGGCCTGCGCCGAAAAAGCCCGCGAAGCAAACGGTGGAAGGCGACGAGTGGGAAACCTTTTAACAAGGTGACCAACCGGATGTAACAGCTTGTTATCCGTTCTGATAGATTGCAAATGATAATCATTCTCGATTATAGTGCTGCAACTTTCAAAACCGATACGGAGCACCATGTTACGTCCCCTCAAGCCCTGGCTGGCCCTCGGCCTGCTGTCCGCCACGCCATTGGTCCACGCGCAAGATGGTGCCGCCGGTGACGTCGCCCTGCCACAAGTAAACGTGGTGGCCGAGCGCAGCGCCGCCTACAACACCGGCGCCAGCCGGGGCGCCACCCGCACCGATACGCCGCTGCGCGAAGTGCCGCAATCGGTGCGCGTGGTCAACATCGAGCAGCTCGAGGACCTGGGCGCCATGCGCCTGGCCGATACCGTCGATTTCGTCAGCGGCATTTCGCGGCTGAACGATTTTGGCGGTACCTGGGACAACTTCGGCATCCGCGGCTTTTCCAGCACCGACATGGGTTTCCTGGTCAACGGCGTTCCCGGCGCGCGCGGCTATAATCCGCCGCGCGACACTGCCACTGTCGAGCGCTTCGAATTCCTCAAGGGGCCGGCCGGCGCGATTTACGGCAGCAGCGAGCCGGGCGGCACCATCAACATCGTCACCAAGAAGCCGGCATTTACCGCGCGCCGCGTGGCCGAGGTGGGCTTCAACGATCGCGGCCTGCGCCGCGCCACGGTGGACACCACCGGGCCATTGAGTTCCACTGTCGCTTACCGCCTGAACCTGATGACGGAGGAGGGCGATCCGCGCTCGGCGCTGCTGCATAACAAGCGCATGCTGGTGGCGCCCGCGCTGACCTGGCAGATCGACCCGCGCACCACGCTCAACTACGAAGCGGAAATTCTCAAATCCGACACCCCGCTCGACCGCGGCGTGATCAATGTGCGCGGCCAGCTGGGCCTGCTGCCGCGCGACCGCATCCTCAATGAGCCGACCGACAAAAACATGCGCCTCTCCAGCAAGACCCAGCAACTGACGCTGGACCGGGTGCTGGCCGACGGCTGGCGCGCGCGCCTGGGCGCGAGCTACAAGGAAAGCACATTCGAAGGCGACTACACGGAAGCGACGTCGCTGGCGGCGGACAACCGCACCCTGAACCGCCAGGCCACCTGGCGCACGCTGCCATCGCGCGATACCTCGGTCAACGGCGAGCTGGAAGGCAAGTTTGCCACCGGCGGCCTGGACCATACGCTGCTGGTCGGCGCCGAAGCTTCGCGCCTGTGGATGAACATGGAAATCCTGCGCTCGGCCAACACGCCAATCGATATCTACGCACCGGTGTACGGCCGCGCGGCCGGACCGTTGACCTCGCTCACCACGAGCTCGGACGAACGCCAGCGCGTGAAAGCCGTGTTCGCCCAGGACCAGGTCAGCCTGTCGGCACAATGGAAACTGCTGGCCGGCCTGCGCTGGGACGAGTACAGCCAGGATCTGGTCAACCGCGTGGCCCGCAGCCAGTTGCAGCGCAAGCAGAGCGCGGTGTCGCCGCGCGCGGGCGTCACGTACCTGCCCAATAGCTGGAGTTCGCTGTATCTGTCGGCCGGCAAATCGTTCCGTGGCAATACCGGCATCGACGTCAACGGCAACGCTTTCGACCCGCAAAAATCGCGTTCCTACGAAGCGGGCTGGAAGCTGCAAAGCGCTGACCAGCGCCTGGGCGCCACCGTCGCCGTGTACGACATCACCAAGACCAATGTGCTTACGGCCAGCGATGTGCCGGGCTTTTCGGTGGCGGCGGGCGAAGTGAAAAGCAGCGGCGTGGAAGCGGACGTGACCGGGCAGTTTGGCCGTCACTGGCGCGTGAGCGGCAACGCCGCCTACGACGACGCCCGTGTCACCCGCGACCGCACCCTGGCGGCCGGCACGCGCCTGATGAACGTGCCGAAATGGAGCGCCGGCCTGCTGGCGATCCGCGAAGACCGCCTGCCTGACGGCAGCCGCTACGGCGTGGGCGGCGGCGTCAACCATGTGGGCGAGCGTTCTGGCAACAATGCCGACACCTACTCGCTGCCGTCGTACACGACCGCGCGCCTGCTCGGCTACTGGCAGGTGACCCGGCAGGTCAAGCTGTCGCTCGACGTGCTCAACCTGTTCAACCGCACGTATTACACGTCGTCGTGGGCCGGCCTGTACGTTACGCCCGGCGCCGAGCGCAGCGTGGCGGCCAGGGTCAGAGTCGAGCTTTAATTTGCCAGCAAGGCCATGTTGCGCCCGCGCTGCTTGGCCTTGTACAACGCCCGGTCCGCCATTTCCACCAGCATGTCCGGCGAGTTGTCGTCGCCCGGCACCAGCACTGCCACCCCGATGCTGATCGTCAGCATGCCGAACGGCGACTGCTCGTGCGGCAACTGGCGCCGCGCCAGCTCGGCGCACATCGACTGCGCCGCCTCGAAGGCATCGGCCGCACCGGTATCGGCCGCCAGCAGGGCGAATTCTTCGCCGCCATAGCGGGCCGCGATGTCGGTGGCGCGCCGGCCGTGGTGGGTGATCAGGTCGGCCACGGCGCGCAAGGCGGCGTCGCCGGCCTGGTGGCCGTAATGGTCGTTGTATTTTTTAAAGAAATCGACGTCGAGCATCGACAGCGCCACCGGCTGCCCGGTGCGTGCGGCGCGGCGCCATTCGGCCGCCAGCGCCAGGTCGAAGCCGCGCCGGTTGACTACGCCGGTCAGGCCGTCGGTGGTGCTGAGCGCAGCGAGCTTGCGGTTCGATTCCTCCAGTTCGGCCGTGCGCGCCGCCACCACTTTTTCAAGCTGCACCTGGTGGCGCGTCAGGCGGTCGATGCGGATCCGGTACAGCAGCGCCAACGTGAACACCACCAGCGCCACGCCCAGCATGCGGAACCACCAGCGCTGCCAGAACGGCGGCGTAATGGTCACGCGCAAGGTGGCCGGTTCCTCGTTCCATACGCCCAGGTGGTTGGCAGCCTTGACCCGGAACACATAGTGGCCCGGGTTGAGGTTGGTGTAGCTGGCACTGCGGTGGGCGGCATCGGTGTGCACCCATTCTCGGTCGAAACCCTGCAACTGGTAGGCGTAGCGGTTCTGGCCGGGGTCGGTGTAGTGGAGTGCGGCGAATTCGATCGAAAACACCGACGCTTCCGACGACAGGGTCAGCGCGGTGGGCGCGGTGACCGGCCCTTCGGCCTTGACGTCGGCGCGCGGCTTGCCGTTTTGCAGCGAATGGTTGAACACCGTGATATCGGTAATGGCCACCTGCGGCGGCACCGAACTGCTGCGCACTTTCGATGGTGTGACCGCTGTCATGCCGTGTACGCCGCCAAAGTACAGCGTGCCATCGGCGCCGCGCGCGGACGAGTTGACGGTGAACCCTTCGGTCAGGCCATCGGCGGCGGTAAACAGGCTGACCTTGCCTGTTTCCGGGTCGAGGCGGAACAGGCCGGCCAGCGTGCTGCACCAGATATTGCCATCAAGGTCGTGTTCGATGGCGAGGATTTTTTGCGCCCGCATGGCCGCCGCGTACGAGGTGAAACGCACCTTGCCGCCGGCCTCGAACACGGCCAGGTTCAACCCCTTGCTGGTGCCGATCCAGATGCGGCCCCTGGCGTCCTCGTGCAGGCTGACGATGTTGTTGTCGCTGATGCTGGTGGCGTCGGCCTGGTCGTGGCGGAAGTGGCGGAAGATGCCGGTGGCGGGATCGAGCCAGTCGAGGCCGCCACCATTCCATTCCGAGCCCACCCACACCCGGCCGCTGCTGTCTTCCAGCACGGCGGAGGCGCCGTCCACGCTGCGGCTGGCGTGGTCCTGCGGGTCGTTGTAATAGATCTTGCGGGCATCGGTAGCCGGATCGTAGCGGATCAGGCTGTTGCCGGTGGCCAGCCACAGCGCGCCGCCCGCGCCGGGTGCGATGAGGTTGATGTAGTCGCTGGCGGTGTTGCCGAAGTGGATGGACTGGAATGTGCCGTCCGCGTGGTCGAGCCGGTTGAGGCCGTTCGAAGTGCCCAGCCACAGCGGTCCCTTGCCATCGTCCTGCTGGTACATGCTGTACACGATGGAGTGGCTCAGATTGCCCGGGGTCCGGTCATCGGCCTGCCAGGTCTTGACGACCGTGCGGGTGCCGGGGTCGTACAAGCTCATGCCCACATTGCCACCCAGCCAGAGCCGGCCCGCGGGCGCCCGTGACAGGCTCAGCAGCGCATTGCTGGCCGGCGCGGCACGGCGGTCGATGCGAAATGGCACGTGGCGCGTAAAGCCTTCGCTGCTGAGATTGGCCAGCGCAATGCCATCGGTAAACGAGGCGATCCACAACATGCCGCCCCGGTCCTGCATCACGGCGCGCAAGTTGTCGCCGGGCAGGCTGTACGGATCGTCGGCAGCATGGACAAACTGGTCGAAGGCGCCGCGTTCCCGGTTCCAGCGCAGCAATCCCGCCGACAGGGTGGTCGCCCACAACCGGCCCTGGTTGTCGAGGTTGAAGTCGGTGATGCGGCTGGCGGGCGAGGGCACGGCTGTGCGCGTGCTCCATTCGCGCTTGCCATCCCAGTGCACCACGCCGGCCTCGGTACCGATCCACAACTCGCCGTTGCGATCGAATTGCAGCGCACGCACGATATTGACGCGGGCATCGGCGCGGACCGCCGGATCCACTTGGTGGTGGCGGAAGCTGGCGGCGCCCGGCGCCAGGTAGTCGAGTCCGCCGGGCCAGGTGGCGGCCCAGACGCCGCCGCCGGCATCGAGCGCCAGCGCGTTGAGGTCGTTGCTGGCCAGGCTGCCGGGATCTTTGGCATCGTGGGCATACACGGTGAACTTGCCGGTGTCCGGATGGTAGTGCTGCAAGCCGCCCCAGCTGGCTATCCACATACCGCCGCGGCCGTCGGCAATGATGCGCTTGATGATGCGATGGTTGTTGGGCCCCTTGGCTGGCGCCATCACCGTAAAGTTGTTGGTGTCCGGATTGAAGCGCGCCAGGCCGTTCTGGGTGCCGGCCCAGATGCGGCCCTTGGCGTCTTCGTAAATGGCCGAGACACGGTCGTGCGGCAGGCTGTGCGGATCGGCGGGGTTGTGGGCATAGCGTACCGCCTGGTAACCGTTGTAGCGGTAGAGGCCGTTGGTATGGGTGCCGACCCAGACATAACCCTGGCGGTCCTGCAGCAGTGCCAGCATCGATGGTTCGTCCCCGCCCAGCGGTCCCAGCTTCTTGAAACGCAGCGACGGCGTGACCGCCTCCGGAGAAATCGGCCAGTCCGCTGCCAGCACCGGAGCGAACGGAATCGACAGCAAGATCAAGCAGGACAGCAACAGGCGGCAAAGCAGCGCGAAGGCTGGGCGCAAGGAGGGCAAAGCGGACGAAGGGAGCGCGGGCATGGTGGAGTTTTCGAGGCGCCGGTCAACGCCGTCCGGCAGGAGGAGAGTAATGGATTATTTATAATTCTATGGTTTGGTTGGCATTATACATGCCATTGATGCAATTATTTCTGGATAATAGTCAGTGTTTTCGCGCACTTGCCGCTTTTTAGGGTATAGTTTACGGTGCTGCCTGCCGTGTATAGAGCGCCGCCACCGCACCCGTCCCTTTTCCCCGGTGCGGATTCTGTTGTTTATTGAAGAAAGCTGGTTGTCCCCCAGGGGCCGGCCCACACACTATGTCCGAATCCGAGATCACTACCCCGTCTGTTGACGTCCCGTCTGCCCCCAATGCACCTGCTGCACCAGTCACGCCAGCAGCACCAGCAACTTCTGCAGCACCAGCAGTACCCGCAGCACCAGTAGTGCCTGTGGCAACAGCAGCACCGGTGGAACCAGTCGTACCTGTGGCCCCCGCACCTGCGCAACCAGCACCCGTGGCATCTGCAGCACCTGCGGCGCTAGCACCAGCACCGGTAGCCTCTGCTGCGCCCGCAGCCGAGGCGGTTGCCGTCGCAGCGGTGCCGGTTGCCCCAGTTGTACCAGCCGCTCCGGCTGCGCCAGCCGCACCGGTAGCGCCGGTCGCCAGCGTGCGCTTTGCCGACTTTGGCCTGTCGCCGCTGATCCAGCGCGCGCTCGACGAAGCCGGTTACGAGCATCCGACGCCGATCCAGGCTGAGGCGATTCCCGTGCTGCTGCAAGGACGCGATGTCATGGGCGCGGCCCAGACCGGCACCGGCAAGACCGCCAGTTTCTCGCTGCCCATCATCCAGATGCTGCTGGCCAACGCCAGCCACAGCACCTCGCCGGCGCGCCACCCGGTGCGCGCGCTGATCCTCACGCCTACCCGCGAACTGGCGGTGCAGGTGGCCGATAACGTCAAGGCCTACGCCAAGCACACGCCGCTGCGCTCCACCGTGGTATTCGGCGGCATGGACATGAAGCCGCAAACGGCGCTGCTCAAGGCCGGCGTGGAAATCGTCATCGCCACTCCTGGCCGCCTGCTCGACCATATCGAGCAAAAGAATATCAGCCTGTCGCAAGTGCAAATGCTGGTCATGGACGAAGCCGACCGCATGCTGGACATGGGTTTCCTGCCGGACTTGCAGCGCATCATCAACTTGCTGCCGAAGCAGCGCCAGAACCTGATGTTCTCGGCCACGTTCTCGCCAGAAATCAAAAAGCTGGCCAACACCTTCCTCAGCAACCCGATCACCATTGAAGTGGCGCGCAGCAACCAGACCGCCGACAAGGTGACCCAGGTCGTCTACAAGGTCGCGGAGAACCAGAAGCACGCGGTCACCGCGCACATCCTGCGCCAGCGCGAGCTGAAACAGGTGATCATCTTCTCCAACACCAAGATCGGCTGCTCGCGCCTGGCGCGCGAACTCGAGCGCGAAGGCATGAAGGCGGTTGCCATCCACGGCGACAAGACCCAGCAGGAGCGCATGGCCGCACTGGAAGCGTTCAAAAAGGGCGAGACCGACATCCTGGTCGCCACCGACGTGGCCGCCCGTGGCCTCGACATCACCGACCTGCCGTGCGTGATCAACTACGATCTGCCGTATAACGCCGAAGACTACGTCCACCGCATCGGCCGCACCGGCCGCGCCGGCGCTTCCGGCGACGCCATCTCGATCTACTCCGACAAGGACGAGCGCCTGCTGGCCGATATCGAGAAGCTGATCAAGCAAACCATCAAGCGCGGCGAACTGCAAGGCTTCAATCCTGCGCCTGCCTACGGCCCCGCTCCCGCCGGCGAAGAGCGCGGCAACCGTGGCGAGCGCAGTGAACGTGGCGACCGCCATCCGCGCCGCCCGGAAGACAGCAGCCGTGGCCCGGCCAGTCGTCCGACCGACCGCGCCCCGCGCGGCATGGGCATGGCCCCGCGCCGCGACAAGGTCGATCCGTGGTTCCTCAAACCGTACGAACCGGCCCGCAGCACGCTGCCCCCAGCCAGCGCCCCCGCCGGCAATGCCTCGGCCAAGCCCAAGCAAAAACTGGCAGTACTGCTCGGCGGCGTGCCCAAGCAATAAAGCCCAGGCTGTACATCAACCTTAGCGGGTTAGTGAAAATTTCACGACTATATTGCCATTGTGGTTTCGACTACAATGGCTTTTTTTTATGCTTGATCGCTGGAAATTAATCAGCGGTTTGCGTCATGACACCTCATACGTCCTCCCTGCCTGCGGCCTTGCCTTCTTCCCCGGCCACCCCAGCCTCCATGCTGCACCCGGCCTATCGCGCCGATATCGACGGTCTGCGCGCGCTGGCCGTGTTGTCGGTGGTGCTGTACCACGCGTTTCCGGCGCGCTTGCCCGGCGGCTTTGCCGGTGTCGATATTTTCTTTGTCATTTCCGGCTTCCTGATCGGCAGCATCCTGATCGCTGGCGTCGAGCAGGGCAGCTTCCGGTTCGGCGATTTTTATGCGCGCCGGGTGCGCCGGATTTTCCCGGCGCTGATCCTGGTGCTGGCTGCGACCATGCTGTTCGGCTGGTTTGCCCTGTTCCCCGATGAATACAAGATGCTGGGCACCCACGTGCTGGCCGGCGCTGGCTTCGTCTCGAATTTTTTCCTGTGGAGCGAAGTCGGCTACTTCGACACGGCGGCCGAGACCAAGCCACTGCTGCACCTGTGGTCGCTGGGCATCGAAGAACAGTTTTATATTGTCTGGCCGGTGCTGATGTGGCTGGCGTGGCGGCGTGGTGTCAGCGTGCTCAGGCTGGCGTTGGTGGTGCTGGTGCTGTCGTTTGCCATCAACCTGGCCGGCGTCCACAAGTTCCCGAGCGCGACCTTCTATTCGCCGGCCAGCCGGGTGTGGGAAATGTTGTTCGGCACCGTGCTGGCCTACCTGTCGGTGCACCGGATCAGGCTGTTCATCGGTGCGCGCCGGCACGGGCACGATCACGATCACGCCGGCGAACGCACCACGCTGTTCGAGCTGGGCAGCGCACGGGTGCGCAACATGGCGTCGGTCGCCGGGGTGTTGCTGATCATGGCGGCGCTGGCCCTGCTGCGCGCCGACCGCCATTTTCCCGGCGGCTGGGCGCTGTTGCCGGTGCTGGGCGCCACCTTGTTGATCGCGGCCGGACCGCAAGCGCTGTGCAACCGCCTGCTGCTGTCCAATCGGGTGGCCGTCTGGTTAGGCCTGATCAGCTATCCGCTGTACCTGTGGCACTGGCCGCTGCTGGCGTTTGCCCGCATTGTCGAGTCGGGGCTGCCGTCGGCCAAAGTGCGCGTGTGCGCCGTGCTGGCGGCCATGGTGCTGGCGTGGCTGACGTACCGCCTGGTCGAACGGCCGCTGCGCGGCGCCCGCAATGGGCGCATCAAGGTGGCCGTGCTGGCGGCCGCCATGCTGGCGCTGGTGGCGGTGGCTGCTGCCATCTATGCCGGCAATGGCTGGCCGCAGCGCGCCAGCGTGGTCGATAACGCCCTGCAGCAGCAGGACCTGGTAATTGTCGAGGACAAGGCCAACGCGGCCGCCTGCAAGCAGCGCTACGGTTTTGCCTCGCTGTACGAATATTGCCTGCTCGACCAGCCGGCCCGGGACCCGACCGTGCTGCTGATCGGCGACAGCCATGGCTATCACCTGGTGGCCGGATTGACCCGCTACTACCGCTCGCAGGGCGAAAACCTCTGGTACCTGGGCACCCGCACGCCATTCCTGGGCATGCCCGATCGCGGCGACGGCTACCAGAAAGCCACCCCGATGATGCTCAAGCTGGCGCTGGAAACCCCCGGCATCAAGACCGTGATCGTGTCCACCAACGTCAAGCTGTACACCTATAACGCCGACGGTGTGGCGCTGGTGGCTGCCATGCGTGAAACCGTGCGCCAGTTGCTGGCGGCCGGTCGCGAAGTGATCCTGGTCTACGATGTGCCGGCCCTCGACTTCGAGCCGCGCGGCTGCCTGCGGCGGGCCGGCGTGGCCAATTCGCGCACCAACATCGATTGCGCGATGCCGCGCGCCGTGTTCGACCAGAACGTGGCGGCGCACAAGCCGGCATGGGATGCGCTGCTCAGGGAATTCCCGCAAGTACAGGTGTTCGACACCGCCGCGCCATTATGCGACGCCAAGCGCTGCCACGCGATGATCGGCACCACGCTGATGTACCGCGACAACCACCATCTCAGCTATCGCGGCGACCTGTACATGGGCGAATTGTTTGCCCGCCAGCAGCAGGCGCGGCGGGGTAAATAATCAGGCAACAGTCCTGGCTTTATGGCGCGGTCAAGGCGCCGACGGTCAGGCTCACCAGGCCGATGCCGAGCGTCCGTCCATCGCCATTACCGCCACCCAAGGCACTGGGCGCGGTCGGATGCGGTACGTCGAAGACCAGTTCGGTCTGCCGGCCATCGGTATCGATGCGCACGGTGCGCTGGCCGATGGCGCCGGCGAATGCCAGCTCGCGTGTTGCTGTGCCCACGGTCAGCTTGACCGGCGCGCCGGCGTTGGGGCCGAACGCCTGGGCTTCGATGGTCAGCAGCATGTGGCGCGGCAGCGGCTGGGCAAAGCGCACCACGACCTGCCTGCTGTCGGACCAGGTGCCCCACGGCTCGGGCGCCGACAGGCCGGTGACTGTTACCAGGCTGGCGGGCGGCGCGCGCTTGAACGATACCGTGGTGACAATCCGGTCCGCCACCGGCGTGGGCGTCAGTCGCGTGAGCGTGTAATCGGGGGTGACTACCTGTGGCGCCAGGTCCGGCGCCAGCGCGTGTTTGCTCAGCACCACCAGCGTCTCGACCCCGGCGGGCAGCATGCTGGCGTTGATCGCTGCGCCGGGCGGCAATATCAGCACCTGGCTGGCATGGCGGTCCACCTGGAACTGCGCGCGATACAGCAGGGCGGCGTCGTCGCCGGCCAGCAGCATGCGGTCGCGCTGCGCCGGCGTGAATTGCCGGTACATCGCGTGGCCCGCCCGGTCCGCCGGCAGCGGATGGGTGGCCGCCACCAGCAGCATGATGGTCGAAGTAGCGGCGGAATTGATCGCCACCATGGGCAGCAGCACCCAGATAAAGCCCTGGCGGGCCAGCGCCGGGCGCCAGGCCCACACGATGACCAGCAGCAGTTGCACCGTCATCAGGATATAGAAGCCGGTCCTGAATACGCCAAGGTTCGCCAGCTCGGGCGAATCGACGATCGAATGCGGGAAGTGGCTGAACAGGTTCACCATCGCATACGCGATCAGCGCGGCAAATCCCAGCGCCAGCGCGGTACGCAGGCGCTGGCCAAGGTTGGCCGTCAGCAGCGGCGAGGCGGCCAGCATCGGCAGCAGCGGCAGTACGAAGCCGTAATAGCGCAGGTGCAGCCGCGAACCTTCGATGGTGCCGGCCTGGGCAATCGAGGCGGTGAAGGCGACCGTCAGGGCCATGGTGGCGCCCAGGGTAAGCACGGTGTACACCAGGGCGTTGATGCCGGGTTTGCCAGCGGCAGTGCGGGCGGTCGGACTGGTGACAGCAGCGGCCACGGCGACCAGCGGCAACGCCCACATCAGCACCAGCGCCATCGCGTGGCCGTAAAAGTTCCACAGTGCCGGCGGCAGCAGGCGCAGCGGCGAACTGCCGGCGCCGGCATGGCCGCTGTAGAAGCTGCCGATCATGTCGAGCCCGGGCGGTCCGGCCAGCAGCCAGCCCAGTCCCCATTTCACCGCCAGCATGCATGCTGCCATGACCACGGCAGCGAGCAGGCCGGCGGCCGCGCGGCCGTCACGCCAGTTGCGCCAGACCGTGTACAGCATGATGGCCGGCAGCAGGAACAGCGCGTGGACTTTTACCAGGCTCATCAATCCAAGCGCCATCCCGGCCCACACGGCGCCGCGCGCACCGGTGCCGCCAACTTCTCCCAGCATGAGCCAGGTCAGCACCCAGAAGCACAGGAAATACGTGGCCTCGGGCATGAAGAACGAGGTGTAGATATTGGTCGCACCGAGCAGTACCGTCAGCGTGATCATGATTGCGGCCGTGCGACCGGCGAGCGGCAGCGCCACCCGGTACATGAACGGTGCTGCCAGCAGGTACAACACAGTATTGCCGAGGCGCGCGCATTCGAGGAATTCCGGGCCGCACGCATTGGTGGCCCGGAACAGCCACAAGTACAGGTACGACGGCACCATCGCCTCGCCCAGCGGCGCCAGCCGCGAGTAGCGGCTGTAGGCCCACTCGTCGAGGAACACGACCGGGTACAGGCCATGGTTGCGGATCAGCAGGTACAGCAGGATCAATAGCACGCCCAAGGGGAGGGCATAGTGCGACAGGCGCGAGGTGAAGCGGGTATTAGTGCTCATGGAGGTCAATTCCGATCGGCGCGCCAGGCGGCCAGTTGTTGCTGCATCTGCGGCCAGGTGAAGAAACGGCGCTGCTCATAGTACAGGTCGCCCGCATGCGGGCGCTGCAAGGTCCGCGCGGGTGCTACCGGTTGCAGGGTTTGCTCGCCGCGCCGCAGGTAGTGCCACAGCACGAACGGGAACAGGCCGATCCAGGTCACCGCCTGCGATGGATATGACAGGCAGTAACGGCAAAACCGCAGGCGGTTTTGCCAGGGTATGGCGGTGCGTTCGACCACGCCATTGGCCGCCAGTGGCCGCAGCACCGTGAAGAACGGCTTCGGGATGCCGGCGCTGTTGTACAGCGCATACTGGCGCACGACGGCCAGCAGGCCGGCCGCCTGCGCAGTATCGACCGCCAGCGCGTGCAGCGCGTCGTGGTCGTGGTGGCCGCCTTCCCATGCCGGCACGCACAGCAGTTGCGGCGTGCCCGCCTCGCGGCACCAGCGCGCCAGCCAGGCCGCCGCCGGCGCCAGGTGATGGGGCAGGCTGGCGTCGAGGATGGCCAGCTCGGCGCCGGGGAACACGATATCGTCCTGGGCCACGCCGATGGCGCCCAGCACGCGGCGCGACTCGGCCGCGCGGCGGGCCGACAGGTCGTTTGTCGGGCTGTTCGTAAAATAGGCGCAGCGCACGCGCAGCCCGCGCGCCAGGCAATCGAGCATGGTTTGCCAGACGCCGAATTCGTCGTCGGGATGGGCGAACAGGAACAGGGCGGTGTCAGTAGGCATCGAAGTCGAGGAAGGAAAAATCGATCGCTTCCGGCGCCAGCCGGCCCTGGTCGCTGCCGGCCAGCGGCAGCCAGATCAGGTTGAGCGGGGAAGGGCGCAGCCGCTGCGGAACATTCACGTAGCGGCCATAGCCGCCGTCGGCGTCCGGGCGCAGGCCCAGGAACAGGCGCAACGTGGCCGGTGCGGTGGCGCCCGCCGCGGGCAGGGCGATGACCGGCGGCAGGCTGGCGGCGGCCACCTCGGCATACGCGTGCACCAGCGGCATGGCCGGCGCATGGAATTGCCACAGGTCGCCGTGGCGGCGCGCGCCCAGCGGCTTGCCGGGACAGACCGCGCGCCAGGCCAGGCTGGCCTGGTCCCAGCGCCGCGCGAACGAACGGGGGCCGGGGCGCGGCGGCGGCAAGGTGCCAAAGCCGATCCGCGCTTCGAGCGGGCGCACCAGCTGGAAGTTGAGCTTGCGTAGAAAGCCGGGCGTGCTGTTGGCGTTGGCTACCCCGTACACGCCGTGGTAGCCATGGCGGGCGCCGGCCTCGTACGTCAGCGCCGCCAGCTTGGTGAACAGGCCCTTGCCCTGGTGCGCCGGGTGGGTGGCGGTATTGAGCGACAGCAGTACTGGCACCGTGACGCCGTTGATGTCGGCGCGCGCCGCAATGCACACGTAGTGCGCCGCCAGCTGGTCGCCGTCCCAGGCGTCGAAGCCTACCGCCACGCCGTCCGGGTTGTCGCGGTACAGCCATTGCAAATAGGCCCGGGTAAATTTGTCGGTGCCTGGAAAACAAGCCGACAGCAGTTGCGCATACTTGGTCAGCGCGTCGTCGTCGGTGCGGATCGGCAATAAAGTAGTCATCGGAAGATCCAGTATTTGCTGAGCAAAAAGCCGTTGCACGCCACGAGCGGCAGCGACACCAGTTTGCCAATCAAGGCGACGCCAGCTGTGGCTTCGCTGGCGGCACCGGCGCCCATGCCCGCGCGGGCCAGCACCAGTGCGGCGCTCACGCAGGCAATCGTGAGCAGGTAATTGAGCCCCACCACGCACAAAAAGCGCAGGAAGGCGCCGGCGCTGTGCAGGCGGCCGAAGGTCACGCGCGCATGGAACGCGTAATTGAGCAGCAGCCCCGTGGCGAAACCGGCGGTGGTTGCAGCTGTCACGCTCAAGCCGATACCAAGCAGCAGGCCCTGCATCACGCCCACGTCAAGCGCGGTGCACAGCAGGCCGCCGCCCACGAACACCAGGAACTGGCGTTGGCGCAGCGCGTGCATCAATTTATTCACGCACCACCACCGCAGCCCGGGCCACCGATTTCTTCTGAACCACGCGGCGCGGCACCGCCGCGATATCGTAGGCCAGGAAGGCCAGGATCAGTTGCATGCCCATCAGCACCGGCAGCGCCGACACCATCACCGTGCCGGCCGGCGTGGCCACACCGTGCGCGGCCGCCTGCACCCAGTGCCAGGCGCCATACACGCTGCCGAACAGCAGCATGGACACGCCCAGTGGCAGTTGCAGCGATGCCAGCGACATATTGCGCAGGTAGTAGTTGTAGAACAAACGCTTGCCCAGGTTGCGTGCGTGCTTGACCATGAACTCGGTGACGATTTTCGAAATTTTCAGGTTGCTCACCTCGTCGCCATAACTGGCATCCATCGGCACGTCCGCCACCACCGCCTGGATGGTATTGAGGCGGAACAGCATGTCGGACTCGAAAAAATATCGGCTGCTGATGCGGTCGAACGGCAGGTGGCGCGCGGCGTCCGCGTGCAGCGCGGTGTAGCCGTTGGTGGGATCGAACAGATCCCAGTAGCCGGACGACAGCTTGGTCATCAGCGACAGCACGGCGTTGCCAAACAGGCGCATGGCCGGCATTTGGCGGATTTTCTCGAGGTCGAAGAAGCGGTTGCCCTTGGTGTAGTCGGCTTCGCCGTTCAGGATCGGCGCGACGAAGTGCAGCAGCAGCGCCGGATCCATCTGGCCGTCGCCATCGATCTTGACCATGATGCGCATGCCGTCGGCAAGCGCGGCGCGGTAGCCGCTCATCACGGCGCCGCCCACGCCCTGGTTTTCGGTGAGCTGCACCACCACCACGCGCGGGTCGCGGCACTCGGCGCGCACCAGCGCGCCGGACTGGTCGGGGCAGCAGTCGTCCACCACGTAAATGCGCGCCACTTCCGGGCCGATCGCGGCCAGCACGCCGAGGATGTGGCGCGTCACGCGGTAGCTGGGAATCACCACCGCGATGCGGTCGGCGTCGGGGGAGTACAGGTCGATCGGGTTCATGCAGCACCTAAGGAAGAAAAGGCCGGCGCGCCGGATGGAAGGGAAGTCAGCACGCGATACGGTTGCCGGCCATCGGGTACATGCGGCACATGCGGCACTTGCAGCGCTTGCAGCAACTGCGCCGTGCTGGCCTTCCAGGTCAGCCACGGCATGCCGGCAGAGCCGGGCGCGGCGCCAGCCGCGTGCAGGTCCAGCCAGTCGCGCAGTGCCTGCGCCAGGTCGGCCGGAGCGGTGCCGCTGAAGTAGCTGGCGTGTGCGCCACCCACTTCGCGGAACACGGGCAGATCGCGCGCGATGATGGGCAGGCCGTGCTGGGCGGCCTCGATCAGCGGCAGGCCGAAGCCTTCGCCATTCGAGGCCGCCACCAGCGCCGAGCAGGCCTGGTACAGCTTGAGCAGCATTTCGTCGGACACGCCGGCCAGCCAGAACAGGCGCCGTCCGCGTTCCGCATGCTGTTCCAGTTGCCGCGCCAGCGTTTCCATCATCCAGCCGGCCTTGCCCACGATGACCAGGTTGACATCGACGCCTTGTTGCCACAACAGCTCGACGGCAGCGAGCGCCTGGGCCTGGCCCTTGCGCGGTTCCAGCGTGCCCACCAGCAGCAGGCTGGGGCGGGCAGCGATGGCAGCCAGGATGTCGCTGGCGTCGGCCGGCAAGCCGGTGCTGGGGGCGCTGGCGTTGATGTCGGCGCCAAGGTGGAAGTAAGCGATCGGCAACGGGTCCGCAGCGGCGCGGCCGCCCGGTGCAAAGGCGGGACGCTGCGCCAGCCAGTCGTGCAATTCGTCGGCCACGGCGCGCGAGATGCACACCAGGCCGTCGGCCACGGCAGCGATGGTGTCGAGGTAATCGCGGAAATAATCGTCGGTGCCGGCCGGGAACATGGCCGGTTGCAGCACCGGCAGCAGGTCGTACACCACGAAATGCATGCGCACGCCCCGGCGCCGCATATCGAGCAACTGCGAACGGCTTTGAATGGTGACGCCGGCAAACAGGTCGAGTCCGAGGAACAGGTCGCCGGCGCGCAGCTCCAGCGGCGCGTCTTCAAGCGCTACCGGCGGCAAGCCCAGCAATTTGAAGGTATAGGCGCGCGCGTACCGGTAGGGCGCGCCGCCGCTGGTGCCGTACACCGGCTCGATGCGGTAGCCGGGCGGCGGTGCGGCGATCAGGTCGAGCAGGATGCTGCGTACCACGCGCTGGATGCCGGTGCGCAGATCGGTATGCACGAGTGCCGAGACATCGACGAACAGCTGGCGCGGGCCGCGCGGCAAGCGGTTGGCGGCAATCGCGGCGGCGGTCTCCATCAAGGCGCCGGCGGGTGCGGGCGGCAAGCGGCGCAGCGCGTCCAGCAGTTCCGCGTAGTGCCGGTGCGGCTGGTGCGCGGCCAGGGTTTCGATGGCCTGGTGAAAGCGCGGTCCCACCTGTTGCGGCGTGTGGTGGGCGGCCATGTAGGCGCGCGCCCGGCTGGCCAGGTCGGCGCGCAGGGCGGCATCGCGGTGCAGGCCGGTCAGGGCGCTGCCCAGCATGGCGGCGTCGCACACGTCGGGCAGTTGCACCAGCACGTCGGCGGGCAGGTCGGTGTTGGAGCCGTGGGCGTTGACCACGGTGGGCAGGCCGTGCAGCAGGCAGTCGAGCACCGACGCCGAGGTTTCGCCGCGCGTGCGGCTGCGCAGCTGGACGGCGGCATCGGCGCCGGCCAGCCAGGTGGCGTACTGCTCGCTGCTAACGAAGCCGGTGATGTGGATGGTGGCCGCCACTCCCGCCTTGGCGATCCGGTGCGCAATGGCGCTGCCGTAGCGGTCGGGATCGGCCTTGCCGACAAACACCAGGTGGCAGCGGCGGTCGGCTGCCAGCGGGCTGGCCAGGAACGCTTCCAGCAGCAAGTCGTTGAGCTTGGTGACGCCCATCATGCCGAAGCTGCACACCACGAAGCTGTCCTCGGCCAGGCCGAGTGCGGACCGTGCCGCAGCGCGGGCGCGGCCGGCGTCATGGCCGCGCGGCAGGCCCCGGATCAGGGGCAAGGTCTGCCAGTCGGCGCCGGTGTCGGCGCCGTACCATTGCTGCGCCAGGCGCCGCGAAAAATCGGAATGGACGATCACGCCGCTGGCGTGCTCGAGCACCTGCCAGTTGCACGGATAGGCCCAGACGGCGGCGTTGCGGCCATCGCGCGCGGCCGCCTGCAAGGCGCCGTAGCCGTGCGAGGCATACAGCGCTTGCGCCAGCGCCTGCGGCGCGTAGCCGTCGTGTTCCATCGCGTCGAGCAGGTTGCTGAGGAAGAAATCGTGCAGCACCACGATGCCGGGGTGGCGCTGCAACAGCGCGAACATGTGCTGGTGCACCGGGCTGTTGCCGAAATGGTAGAGCACGCGCTGGTACTGGCCGCCGTGCTGCTCGAACCAGGCGCAGTCGCGCACCGTGTAGCGCTGCGCCAGGTGGGCATCGGGCGCGGCGTCGACGATCAGCTCGATGTCGTAGTAGTGCTCGAGCTCGGCCAACAGCTCCACGCTGTAGTCGGCGATGCCGGAATGCTGTGGCGGCAACGGCGACAGGTAGGCCATGCGCGGTTTGACGGCGGTGGCGCCAGCGATGCTGCCGGCGCCGCCGCCGCCGACAACGCCGCCGCTGCCCCCGATGTCCGTGTCGGTGTCAGGCACGGCCGCCAGCAGCGCTTGCTGCACGGCGGCTAGGCCGGCGGTGGCCATGCCGTGAATGACCGGGATGGCCGGGAAACCGCCGCTGTCGCTGTCGCTGTCGCTGTCGCCGGCCGGGAATCTGTCGCTGCCGCTGCGGTCGCCGACACCCGGCGCGGACTGGCCCGGATGCCAGGCCACGTCGGCCTGCACATCGCGCAGCAAGGTGTCGCGCAACAGCGTGGCCGCGCGCCGGCGCCAGGCGTCGGCGCCGCGCGCGGTGTCGAGCACCCGTACTTGCACTTGCGCGGGATGGGCTGCCAGCAGCGGCGCCAGCGCCAGCCGCGCGGCATCGGACCGCTCACCGTGCGCATGGTGCAGCAGCGCCACCACGGTGTGGCCGGCAGCGGCCAGCCCGGCTGCGGTGCTCGTTACCTGTGCCAGGGTGGCGCCGTCCAGGCTCGGGTGTAAATCAATCGCGATACGCATGCTTCAGTGACTGGAAAGGGAATCGGAACGCTCGAGATCGGCCAGCACGCGGCGGGCCGATTGCGGCAAGTGCGCCAGCGCCGGCGGCACGTCGGCCAGCATCGGCACCACGGCGTCGGGATTGCCGCGCACCCGCGCATACCAGGCCAGGAAGCGCGCTTCCAGCCCTGGTACGCGGCGCAGCACGGAAAACGCGGCGCCACGCAGCGCCGGCCGCTGCGCCAGCCACATCAGCGCGCGCCGCACCTGCGGCCGCACACGCGCAGGCGTGCGCAGGCGCAGCGGCGCGGTCAGGCGCCACGACCAGCTGCCGTGGGCCGCCTGCAACTGCGCTTCGAGCTGGCGCGCCCACGCGGTTTGGCCGTCGTGCACTTGCACCAGTTCTGCATGGCGCGCGCGCGCCTCGGCCAGTTCGGCTGCGACACCCTGCAGGCGCACCAGTTCGGCCTCGAGCCCGGTCATGCGCCCCAGTTCGGCATCCAGCACCTGCACCCGGTGCAGGGCGCGGTCGAGATCGCGCACGATGTAATGGTCGAACACATTGGGCTGGACGGCCAGCGCGGGCAACAGTTGCGCCTGCTCGGCCGCCACGTAATACCGGTTGAGACCATCGAAATAGGCGTACCGGTAGTCGCATGATGTCACCAGCGCTTCCCACTGCTCGTGGTTGGTGACGGGACTGCCGGGCAGCGTGGCTTCGATCACCAGCACCCACGGCCGCCAGCGCTGCAGGTCCATGCCGCGCAACACTTCCGCCTCGAAGCCTTCGACATCGATCTTGAGGAAATGGATGGCGTCCGGCGCATGCTCGGCGCAGATGCCGGCCAACGTGCGCAGCGGTACCTGGTGCTCGATGATGGACACGCCGTCGGCGCGGTGCAGGGCAGCGGTGGCGGCATCGGTGGAGGCCCAGCCGTTGACGGTGGGTGTGTCGTAGAGCGTGATGCTGCCGTCGGCAGCGCCGCAGGCCAGCGCCAGGTTGATGTCGCGCGGGCGCTCGCGCAGGAAGACTTCGTGGTA
This sequence comes from Duganella sp. Leaf61, assembly GCF_001421905.1. Classification (NCBI taxonomy): domain Bacteria; kingdom Pseudomonadati; phylum Pseudomonadota; class Betaproteobacteria; order Burkholderiales; family Oxalobacteraceae; genus Duganella; species Duganella sp. Leaf61. The sequence continues at coordinate 598,269 of NZ_LMLM01000012.1, read as the reverse complement.
CGACGGCATCGGTTCGATGTTGATGCCGCGCCAGCCGGCGTCGTAGAAAATCCGGGTGACCGAATTTTCCTCGGGGTCGTTGGCGCCGACGTCGATATAAAAGCCGTTCTGTATGCGGCCCAGTGCGCGCCACAACAGCACGTCTTCGCCGTTCTGCGCGTACGAAATGAGGGTCATGCCGCCTCCGGCGCAAACAGCGCGGCGTGCGCCGGCCCGGCCAGCGCGGCCGCCAGCGACGGCTTGTCATAGACCAGCAGCGCAATCGCCGCTTGGGCCAGCAAGTCGCGCCCGGCCAGGCCGGCGGCGCGCCTGAAGAACACGGCGTCGCCCCAGCCAAGGCGGTCGCGGCTGCCTTCGAACGGGCCGTGGTAGGCATAGCGGCAGCTGTGCGCCAGGTCGATGAATTCGAAGCCGTGGCCGCGCAGCAGTTGTTCGATCTCCGAGAACAGGCCCTGGCCTTCGTACAGCTCGGCAAACGAGACTTCGCAGTGGACCACGTTGGTACGGGCCAGCACGGCGCCGGCATGACGCAGCGCGGGCAATTCGAAGCCCTGGATGTCGAGCTTGAGGAAGTCCACCGTGGCTTTATCGTCCAGCACGTCGTCGAGGGTGCTGGTGGCGACCTGCCCGGTGCGCGCCGTGCGTAGCTGGCTCAGGTGCACCAGCTGTTCGGTGAGCCCGGTATTGAACGGCAGCAGCGACGACGTGGCGTCAGGCACGTTCAGGTGGAACGTATGGTTGTTGCCGTCGCCGATGAAGTCCGGGTACATGCGCACGGTGGCGCCGTCGGCCTGGCGCCGTTCGGTCAGCTTGTCCGCGATCGGTTCGAAGCCGACGATGTGGCAGGGCAGGCCGTGGCCGGCCAGGGCCGCATACACATGCTGCTCGTCGGCCAGGATTTGCGCGCCCACGTCCACGATGCGCAGCGGTGAATCGGCCAGCGCGGTGGTGGCGGCTGCGGCCACGCGTGTGCGCAGGCCGGCTTGCGTGTGCTGGTGGGCCAGCGTGGCGCGGTATTCATCGCTGGCGGCGAGCGTGGTGGTAAGCGCGGCCAGGTCGAGGCGGCCGTCCACCAGGGTGTCGGTCCAGTAGGCCAGGCCGGTGGCGTCGGCCTCGCGGCCCAGCAGGGCGCGATACAGGGCGCGCACCAGGTGCTGCGCTTCAAGGGAGGAATAAGTCACGATACTCTTTCTGGATTCCATTACAGCGTGGCGCATTCGAGCCGCGGCGCCAGGTTGGTCATGCCGGACCAGCGGATCGCCGCAGCATCGGGCAGCACCATAAAGGCGCTGACCTCGTGCAGGTAATTGAGCACCTCGCGGAAGTTGCCTTCATCATAACCGCCATTGCCCAAACCAACCGTCAGCGTGTACTCCTCCGGTGCGAGTCGCATGGCAAAGACAAAACTGGCCGACAGCACGCCGCCTGCGCTGACCGGCCCCGGCGTCTGGTGCATGCAATAGGTATTGGTTTCAAATAGCACGATGCCGTGCCGGTTGCGGATCTTGAAGCCCACGTGCGGATCGTCAAGGTCGCGGTGGGCCAGGTAATCGATGCGCAGGCGCACCTGCTGGTCAGCGCCAATATTGGTCAGCGCAACGCCGTCGGCATCGACAAAGGCGGCGCCCACGCAATCGGCGTGCGCGGTGACGATGCTGCCGTCGCTGCCGGAGAGCGCGACGGACGTGCGCAGACGGTCGGCATCGACCGGTGGCGCAGCCGGGGCGTCGGCAGAAATTACAACCGGTATCGGTGCGGAGGCCGCCGCGTCGGCGGCATCGACCGGCGCATGGCCCAGCAGCTCGGCCTGGTAGCGGTCGGCGGCGGTGCGCGGGGCGCCGTCGAAGGCCAGCCGGCCCTGTCGGATATACAGCGCGCGGTCGCAGATATTCATCACCGTGCCCATGCTGTGCGAGACGAATAGCAACGTCGTGCCGGCCGCCGTGAAGCCACGGATGCGGTCGAAACATTTTTGCTGGAAGAACACGTCGCCGACCGCCAGCGCCTCGTCGACGATCAGGATATCGGGCCGCTCACAGGTGGCCACGCTGAACGCCAGGCGCATCTGCATGCCGCTCGAATACACGCGCACCGGCTGGTCAATGTAGTCGCCGATGCCTGCAAACGCCTCGATCTCGGGCATCAGCGTGGTGATGCGGTCGGCGTCCAGGCCCATCAGCTGGCCGGCCATGAGCACGTTCTGGCGGCCGGTAAAATCGGGGTGGAAACCCAGGCCCAGTTCCAGCAAGGCCGCCACCCGGCCATGCGTGGCCACGCTGCCCACGGTGGGCAGGGTGGTGCCGGTGATCAGTTTCAACAGTGTGCTCTTGCCGGCGCCGTTGATGCCGATCAGCGCCACCGCTTCGCCGGCGGCAATATGAAAATCGATGGCCTGCAAGATCCAGTGGGCACGATGGCGCGGGCCGCGCCATGGCAGCAGCCACTCGGCCAGGCGCGCCCAGCGCGTCGGATATTGTTTATAGGCCTTGCCCAGGCCGGTAACGGTAATGGCTCCCATCACAGCTCGTCCACCATTTCGCCGGCGCGCTTGCGGAACAGCCGCAGGCCCAGCACGCACAGCACCAGCGCGCACAGCGTGGCTGGCAGCAGGCCCGCCCAGTCGGGCGCGCGGTCGTGCAGCAGCACGTCCTGGAACCCCCCCGTCACTGCCGCCATGGGATTGAACACCAGCAAGTCGCGCAGCGCGGGCGGCAAGATCGCGGCCGGGTACACCACCGGTGTCAACCAGAACCAGAACTGGATGAAGATCTGGAAAAACTGGCCGACGTCGCGGAAGAACACATTGAGCACGCCCAGCACCAGGCCCAGGCCGATCGCCAGCGCCACTTCCAGCACCAGCAGCGGCAGCAGCAGTGCGAACACGGCGCCGGGGAACTGGCCCGATACCAGCAGGAAGACGGTGAACAGGCCGAAAATAATCGCGAAGTTGACCAGCGCGTTGCTGGCCACGATGGCCGGCAGGCAGATGCGTGGGAAGTTGGCCTTTTTAAGCAGGTTGGCGTTGTCGATGAACATGTTCTGCGCGCGCGTGACGATCTCGGCGAACAGGCCCCACGACAGGATGCCGGCGCACAGGTAAATGCTGTAGCCGAAGCGGCTGACCTCGCCTGGCAGCTTGCTCTGCATCACCTGCGAGAAAATCACGGTATAGACCACGATCATCGCCAGCGGGTTGAGCACGGTCCAGGCGGCACCGAGCATGGTGTTGCGGTAGCGGGCCTGGAAGTCGCGCTGGACACTGCCCCCGATGAAGCCACGGCTGTGCCACAGCGCGCGCAGCATGACGCTCATGAAAACATGGCGCCGGCGCAAGGCGGCAGCAACAGTGGTGGAGGGGCGACGACCATAGGAGTCCTGCAATAATGATCGAAAGATTATATAGCAGCCAGTTGCCAGCTTAATATGTTGTAACAGCTTGTTACGCGCTGTAACTAAATCTCCGGGAAGGGGCTGATCACGGTCCCAGCCACTGCCAACTCAGTTGCAACTGGGTATCGTCGTACTGGAAGATCGAGATGTTTTCGCGGTTGTGGATGCGCCGCGCCTCGACCACCAGGTTGTGGCTTTTGCTCAACGGGTAGGTATAAGCGCCGCGCAACATATGCGCTTGCTGGCGCCGGGTCTCGTCGATCAGGCCCTCCGCATAGGCGCTGGCGCTGCGCCAGGTCTGGCGCGTATAACCAAGCTCGCCCGTGCCGGCGCCAAGCAGTTGCCGGTATTGCAGCGACAGGCTGTTGCCGTGGCGGTTGCCGCCGGGACGCTGTTCGGCGGCCTTGTCGTCGAGCAGGCCGAAGCTGGCGCTGGCGTACTGGTTGCCGCTGCGCCAGGTCAGCTGGCCGCGCACTTCGCCGGTGGTGCCGCGAAAATTGTCGAGAGTCTGGTAATCGACGTGGGTCACGCCCGTGTGCAGCGACAGTTGCAAGGTCTTGGGGAGCGGTAGCGGCGGCATCAACTGCGCTTGCAGCTGGAGCTGACGCTGGTACAACTGGCTGCCCAGCGTGGCGTAGCCGACGGTGGCGGTGGTGCGCAGTTTCCAGCGCTTGATGCGCCACGGCGTGTCGATGCCGGCGAACAGCGAATAGCTGTCGTAGTCGTGCAGGCTGTCGTGGCGGCGGCCCTGGAACTGCACGAAGCCCTGGGTGCCGTTGGGCGTGAGGTCGCGGATATAGTCGGCGGACAACGCCGTGAACTGGTCGCGCCGGGGCAAAAAGTCGGGCAGCAGCACCAGGCCGTCGCCGCCGTCCACCGGCTGGTACGTTGCGCTGTTGGCGCCCTGGTTGACGTTGCGGCTCAGGCCGCGTCCGACCGAGATGCTGTACAACGGCCGCGGTTGCCAGCCGGCGCAGCCGCCGGCGCGGGCCTGGGCGATCAGTTCGCGGATTTCCGGTGGCGGCGCAAAACGCTGCTCGATGGCCTGGAACAGGCGCTCGGCCCCGGCCATGTTGCCCAGGTCGCAGCGCACCAGCGCCAAATCGAGCCAGGCGCCTGCGTGCAGCGGCTCCTGGGCGATCACGCGTTCGAGCGCATCGGTGGCGTCGTCGCGGCGGCCTTCGGCGATCGACCGCAGGGCGTCGCGGTACAGGTCCTGCACCAGGTCCGCAGTCTGGGCGCGGGCAGCGCCGCCTGTCACGGCCAGCATAACCAGCGCGCAGATCGCCTGCGGGACGGTTTTCGACAGCGGATGGTGGAGGAAGCCTGGCAGTGTCATCGATGGGTAAATACTGGCCGCCCCGGAATCGGCGCAATGGTCGGGCAGTATAACGTACCCGCCTGGAATTGCCGAATCGACGGTCACGGCTGGTTACAAGGATTGATACAAAGTGTAACGACTGTCTTGTCAGAAATTAATTTCGGTAAAATACGCGTCATGGCGTACGTCCGAGATCCGGGCGTTCGCATCATCCACCGGAATTCCATCATGGCGCGTCAACTCACCTTCATTATCGCGGCGCTGCTGGCAGCGCAGGCGCATGCCGCCGAGCCGGGACAAATCGTGTTTGTCGCCGGCCAGGCCGAGGTGGAAGGCGATCCCGCCCGCGTCGGCGCAACGGTCCAAGACGGTGACCGCGTGCGCACCGGTGGCGACGGCTACCTGTATATCCGCACGGCCGATCAGCGCCTGGTGATCGTGCGGCCCGAAACCGAAGCGCGTTTCGCCCGCGAAATGAGCACTACGGCTACGCAGGGAAACCTGGGCACGCCTGCGTTCAACACTGCCAATCTTGCTAACCTTGCCAATACCGCTGGTCTGGTCGCTGGTCCGGCCAACGCCCGGGTTGAGTCGTCGGCCATGGCTGGCACCATGGTGGCCACCGGTGTCAACCCCGACCTCGACGCCCGCAAGAGCGGCGACCTGCAAGCGAAGTTGCCGCAGTTCGGCGCCACCGGCAATGTGCGCCCACCTGACCTGGCCGCCCAGCCGCAAGTGGTCAGCTGGGGGCGCTGGGAAAAAGTCATCGACCGCGCGCCCAACGCCACCCTCGAGAATTTGTCCGGGGCCGTCGCGACCAGCGGCACCCGGCGCCTGGCCGCCAACGAGGTCTATGTGCTGTTCCGTGGCGAAGACGGTACGCCGTACGTGACGCCGGCGCGCGGCAGCGCCGGCTTCGCCCTGGCTGCCAGCGAAGCCTACGTGCGCGACGCCGGCACCGGCCAGCGCACGGCCGCCAGCCTGTCCGACGGCCGCCTGACGGTCGATTTCGCCAAGGCCACGTTTGCCACCAGCGTCAATGTACGCGACCAGGACGCCAGCTACCGGCTGTCCGCCGCTGGCCAGTTGGCCAAGGATGGCCAGTTCGGCAGCGTCACCCGTACCGCGCAGCCGGGCGCAATGCAGGTCAATGGCGCGCTGGGAGGTAATGGCGGCGCAACTTACCTCTTCGAAGGCGCCTTGACTCCGACCCGGACCGTTTCCGGCGTGGCCACCTGGCGTACGACGACTACCCGTTAAGCTTCCGTATCCACTGGCGGCCCCGTCTTTCCCAGGAAAGCGGGGCCGTTGCGCATCAAATTGTGCCAATTTCCAACAGATGCTCCAAGTAAATTGAGGCTGGGCGTGTCTATGGCGGCCCGTGTGGGAAATTGTGAATTTTCAGGGAATTTTGTGAGCGATAATGGCCCCGCCGATCCAGTGGAGTTGATTCGTCACAACTTATCCCATAATGAAAAACAAATTCTCTCCGCCCAGTAACGAAATCACCGACGTCCTCTCCACGCTCAAGCGCGCCTTTTTCACGGTGGGCGCGTTCAGCGCCATCACCAACCTGCTGATGCTGGCGCCGTCACTCTACATGTTGCAAGTCTATGATCGCGTGCTGACCAGCCGCAACGAGACCACCTTGCTGATGCTCACGGTAATGATCCTGGGCGCCTACCTGATGATCAGCGTGCTCGAACTGGTGCGCAGCTTCATCCTGGTGCGCGTCGGCGCCCGTTTCGACATGGAACTGAACAAGCGGGTGTACACCGCGGCCTTTGAGCAGAACCTGCGGCGCACAGGCGGCAACGCCGGGCAAGCCTTGAGCGATCTGACCAATATCCGCCAGTTCCTCACCGGCAGCGCGCTGTTCGCGTTTTTCGACGCGCCGTGGTTTCCGATCTACCTGGTCGTGATTTTCATCTTCGAGCCGGGCCTGGGCGTGTTTGCGCTGTGCGGCACCGCGATCCTGGTGGCGCTGGCCTTCCTCAATGAGCGCGTGTCGAAAAAGCCGCTGGCCGAAGCCAATACCCTATCGATCGCCTCGGCCTCGCTGGCGACCAACAACCTGCGCAATGCCGAAGTGATCGAGTCGATGGGCATGCTGCCCAACCTGATGGGCCGCTGGTTCAAGCTGCACGGCAAATTCCTGCACCTGCAGGGCGAGGCCAGCGAAAAGGCGGGACTGGTGGCGGCCGCCACCAAGTTCGTGCAGATCGCGCTGCAATCGCTGGTGCTGGGCTATGGCGCCTTGCTGGTGCTGGAAAACAAGATCACGCCGGGCATGATGATTGCCGCCTCGATCCTGCTGGGCCGCGCGCTGGCGCCGGTGCAGCAGGTGATCGCGGTATGGAAAACCTATGCCGGCGCGCGCAGCTCGTACGGCCGGCTGCTCGAACTGCTCGACGGTAACCCGGCGCGCAAGGCGGGCATGCCGCTGCCCAAGCCTACCGGCATGCTGACGGTGGAAGGCGTGAGCGCCGTCGCTCCCGGCGGCCAGGTGACCCTGCTGCGTGGTGTGTCGTTCGGCCTGATGCCCGGCGACGTGGTTGGCGTGATCGGCCCCAGCGGCTCGGGCAAGACCACGCTGGCGCGCCTGCTGGTGGGCGTGTGGCCAGCCGCGCTGGGCAAGGTGCGCCTCGACGGCGCCGACATCTATCAATGGAACAAGGCCGAGCTGGGCCCACACCTCGGTTACCTGCCGCAGGATATCGAACTGTTTGCCGGCACGGTGGGCGAGAACATCGCCCGCTTCGGCGAGGTGGCGGCCGACAAGGTGGTGCTGGCGGCGCAGCGCGCCGGCGTACACGACATGATCCTGCGCCTGCCGCAAGGCTACGACACCCCGCTCGGTGATGGCGGCGCCGGCCTGTCCGGCGGCCAGAAGCAGCGCCTGGGCCTGGCGCGCGCCATGTATGGCGACCCGGCCGTGCTGGTGCTCGATGAACCGAATTCCAACCTCGACGATGCCGGCGAGCATGCCTTGCTGGCGGCCGTGAACGACTTGCGCGCACGCGGCAAGACCATCGTGCTGATCACCCACCGTACCAGCGCCATCGGCATTACCAACAAGTTGCTGCTGCTGCGCGACGGCGCGGTCGAGCTGTTCGGCCCGACCAAGCAGGTGCTGCAGGCGCTGCAAGAGAAAAACCAGAAACAGATGCAGGCGCATGCGCAGGCCCAGCAGCCAAGCGCCCCGGCGCAGCCGCAACCGCCAGTACCAGCCGCGCCGGCGTCCGCCCAGGAGCAACCATGAAATTATTGAATTCGGACTCGAAAGCGCTGGCCTCCGATGTGGTCAGCCACGATGTGTCGCCCTTGACCGTGCACACGGACGCCAGCGGCTACGGCAAGCTGGGCTGGCTGGTGGTGCTGCTGGGCGTGGGCGGCTTCTTCCTGTGGGCCACGCTGGCGCCGCTGGAAAAGGGCGTGCCGATGCCGGGCACGGTGGCCAAGGAAGGCAACCGCAAGACCATCCAGCACCAGAACGGCGGCATCGTCAACGAGATCCTGGTGCAGGACGGCGATATCGTCAAGGCCGGCCAATTGCTGGTGCGGATGAGCGACATCGCACCGAAGTCGCAGGTGGAAGTGGCGCGCGTGCAGTACCTGGCCGCGCGCGCGGCCGAGGCGCGCCTGGTGGCCGAGCGCGACGGCAAGGCCATCGCGTTCCCGGCGTCGCTGCAAGCGTACAAGGCAGACCCGCGCACGGCCGAAGTATTCGAAGTGCAGCAGCAACTGAAAAGCGCACGCGAGTCGGCGCTCAAGAACGAGCTGGCGGCGGTCGATGAAAACATCGCCGGCCTGCGCGCCCAGACCCGGGGCCTGGAAGAATCACGCGAATCCAAGGTGCAGCAACTGGCGTTCCTCAAGGAGCAGGTCGAGAACATGCGCGACCTGGCCAAGGAGGGCTATATCGCCCGGTCGCGCCTGCTGGAAGTGGAGCGCACCTACGCCCAGGTCAACGGCGCCATTTCGGAAGACATCGGCAACATCAGCCGGGGCCAGCGCCAGGTGCTGGAGTTGTCGCTGCGCCGCGTGCAGCGCACCCAGGAATACCAGAAGGAAGTGCGCTCGGCGCTGTACGACGCCCAGAAAGAAGCGGACGCCCTCGCAGGCCGCATGCTCTCGCTCGACTACGACCTGGCCAACGCCGAAATCCGCGCACCGGTGGGCGGCATCGTGGTGGGTCTGAACGTGTTTACCAGGGGCGGCGTGGTGGCCCCCGGCGCGCGCCTGCTCGACATCGTGCCGGCCGACGACGGCCTGGTGGTGGAAGGACTGCTGCCGGTCAACCTGATCGACCGCGTGCATACCAAGCTGCCGGTGGAGCTGATTTTCTCGGCCTTCAACTCGAACCGCACGCCGCATATCGACGGCGTGGTGGAACACGTGGCAGCCGACCGCGCGGTCGATGAGCGCACCGGCGCGGCCACCTACAAGGTGCGGGTAAAAGTGACGCCGGCCGGCACCCGCATGATCGCCCAGCACCGCATGGATGTGCGGCCCGGCATGCCGGTGGAGATTTTTGTGAAAACGGGCGAGCGCACCATGATGAATTACCTGTTGAAACCGGTGATCGACCGCGCCAAAACCTCGCTGTCGGAGGACTGAGTGAAGCCTGTCGCTCCAACGATTTTCATTTTGACCTTGCTGCACGCAGGCAGCGCCCACGCCATCAGCCTGATGCAGGCGTACCAGTCGGCGCTGCAAAACGACCCGACCTACCGCGCCGCCACCCACGAGTATGCATCGGGCATCGAAAGCGAAGTGCTGGGCCGCTCGGCCTTGCTGCCCAGCGTGTCGGCCAGCTATTCCAACAGCCGGGTGGAGGCCGACGTGGTGTACATCACCAACGGCATCGAAACGCCGTCGCGCGAACTCGAGTACCGCAGCAAGTCGGCGGTGGTGCAAGTACGCCAGCCCGTGTTCAGCCTGGAAGCGATCGCGCGCTACCACCAGGGGCTGTGGCAGACCGACTACGCCACGGCGGTGTTTGCGTCGCGCAAGCAGGAGCTGATCCTGCGCCTGGCCGGTTCCTATACCGAGGCGCTGTTTGCCAACACCCAGCTGCGCCTGGCCGAAGTGCAGCGCGACGTCTATCTCGAGCAGCGCGCGGTCAACAACCGCCTGTTCGAAAAAGGCGAGGGCACCAGGACCGACATGCTGGAAACCGAGGCCCGGCTCGACCTGGCCGAAGCGCAGGTGCTCGAAGCTAAAGACAATGTGCAAACCACGCTGGCCGCGCTGTCGGCCATCGTCGGCCAGGAAGTGAAGGCGGTCGATGACGTGGCGGCCGAATTCCGCCTGGCGCCCGATGCGGCGATCCGCTTCGACGAGTGGCGCGACATCGCGCTGCGCCAGAATCCCGACATCATCGCCATGCAGTTCGCGGTGGCGTCGTCGCGCGAGGAAATCAACAAGGCCCGCGCCGGCCACACGCCACGGGTGGACCTGGTGGCCAGCTACGCCAAGAACAATTCGGACACGCTCAACACCCTGAACCAGGATTCGAAACAGAAGTCGATCGGCTTCCAGATCAATGTGCCGCTGTATTCAGGCGGCGCGGTAAGTGCGGGCACGCGCCAGGCGGTGGCCGCCACCGAAAAGGCCAAGGCCGACCAGCAGGCGACGACCGACAAGGTATTGGTGGAATTGCGCAAGCAACACGCAGTGGTGGTTTCCAGCGTGGCGCGGCTGCGCGCGCTGGACAAGGCAGTGGCGTCGGGCGCCATGCTGGTGACGGCTACCGAGCAAAGCATCAAGGGCGGCGTACGCATCAACCTCGACCTGCTCAACGCCCAGCAGCAGCTGTACACGAGCCGGCGCGACCAGGCGCAGGCGCGGTACAGCTATTTGCTGGCGATGCTCAAATTACGGGCGGCGGCTGGCGTACTCGATGCCGACGCCTTGCGCGAAGTGGCGGCGTATTTCCGCTGATGCATCGGATGCAAGCAGCGGGGTGAACGGTTACGCCAGCGCGTAACCCTCGTGTTCATGGACGACAGCGGCAGGCGCGCTGCCCTTGCTGCCGGCGATAGGCTGGCGCGAAGCGCGCAGGCTGGCGGTGATGTCGTCGGCCAGGCCCGTCAAGGTCTCGTGGCGCTTGCGCGCTTCCGAACGCTTGCGCGACGGGATCGCTGCCAGGTCCAACTCTGCCAGTGGCAGGCACGGCAGGCGGTAGTCGCCGTCGGCGCGCGGGGTGGCGTCCAGTTCCTGCCACAGCGCGTCGTAGTCGGCATGCACCTTGCCCTGGCGTAAAGAGCGGCACACGGTGCGGTTGGCATTGCCCACCAGGCGCAGTTCGACGCAACCGAGCACGACACCGATCTGGCCCAGCAGCTTGATCATCATGTTTTTGGGGCGCAGGCCGTGCAGTTCGCGGGTGGCATCCTTGATCACTTGCAGGCCGTGGTCGCCGCGCGGGCCTTGCATGCAGCCGACGCCGAGCACCATGCCGCGCTCACCCTGGTGGAACGAGAACGCGCAGTTGTAGATCACTTCATCTTCCTGCACCAACTGCAGGACCAGTTCGCCTTCGCGCTCCATCGGCTCGACCGCCGCCAATTGGATATGATAAGGCAGGCCGTTCTTGCCGGTCACGCGGGCCAGCACCACCTTGTCTTTCGACGCCAGCGCCGTCAGCGGACCCAGGCCCTGGCGCAGGATGAAGCGGTAGTGTTCTCTTAACAGAGTGAGGCGGGCATGGTAACCCATGGTATTACTGAAGTAGGGGCGGAACACCTTGTAGACCATGCGCGGATGGTCCGCGACCAGGTCGGAAAACAATGGCGCCGAGTTCAGCAATTGCAACCAGCCCTCGACCGCTTCGCGGTGCAGCAGCGCGCGCGCGGACAGTTTGATGGTCTCGCGCAAGCGGCGCAACCCGGTCAGGCCTACCGTGCCTGAGTGCAATGTGATCGACATCATGTTTCCTTGTGGTATGCGCGGTGTTCATACCGCAAGGAACCGATGGTAGGCCTGCACCCCGGGGCTGACAATTGGGGCGCCAGCGTAAGGGGGTTCCCGTATGTCGATGGAGACTGCGCGGGACGGTGTGAGGGGCAGAAACAGGTGTTGCTAAGGGTAACCCTTAGTTGTAAAAAGCGCTGCGCGTTGGTGGGCGGCGAGGCATAATGCTACAATACGATACAAATCTTTACACTATGTCCTGGTCGCGGTCCGCGTTTTCCCTTCGCTCCTTGCAGTTTCCAGCCTTTATTGCGCTGTACTTGCTGTTCGACTGGGCCACCTATATCGACCCCTTGTACGGTCTCAACATTACGCCCTGGAATCCCGATCCGTCGCTGGGACTGGTGTTCTGGCTGCGCCATGGCTGGCGCGCGGCGCTGCCCTGGTTTATCGCGTTGACGCTCGGCGAAATCCTGGTGCGCGGCATGCCGGCCGGCTTGCTGCTCACGGTGCTGCTGTCGGTGTGGCTCACAGTAGGCTACGGACTGATGGGCGAAGCGCTGCGCCGTACCTTCGGCAGCGACGGCCTGTTCGACAGCCGGGGGCGCCTGTTCCAGTGGGTGGCGATCGTGGCCGTGGGCTCTCTGCTCAACGACCTCGTGTATATCAGCCTGCTGTCCGCCACCGGCCTGATCCCGGCCGGCAACTGGAGCACGGCAGTGCTGCGCTTTGGCATCGGCGACATGGTGGGGGTGGTGGTGTCGATGCCGCTGATCTGGATGCTGGCCAGCGCACCGACCCGTCAGCGCTTGCGTGATACGGTGTGGAACCTGGAAACATTGGGCTACCTGGCGCTGGCGATCGGCGTGCTGTACCTGGTGTTCGGCAGCATCGCGACGTCGGAATTCAAGGATTTCTATTTCCTGTTCCTGCCGGTCGTGTGGGCAGCGTCGCGCCAGGGCCTGTATGGTACGGCACTGATGGTGTTCGTCTTGCAGGCGGGTATCGGTGCGCTGGTCAAGCTCAACCACGCCGGCGATATCGCCGTGCACGAACTGCAAATGCTCGACGCGGTGCTGGCGCTGGTGGGCTTTTCCATCGGCATCGTGGTCGATGAATTGCGCCAGGTGTCGAGCGACTTGAAGCAGTCGCTGCGGCTGGCGGCGGCCGGCGAAATGGCGGCCGCCCTGGCGCACGAGCTGAACCAGCCGCTGACCGCGCTGGGGACTTACGGCAAGGCCTGCGAATTCCTGCTCGAACGGGGCGAGAGCGGCGCCATGCTCAAGAGCGTGGTGCAGCGCATGATCGCCGAGTCGAGCCGTGCTGCCGAAGTGGTGCGGCGCCTGCGCGATTTTTTCCGCACCGGCGCCATGAAGCTCGAGGCGGTCGATGCGCGCCACCTGGTGGCGGGCGTGAGCCAGCAGTTCATGGCGCAGTTGCGCGAGCGCGAGGTGGTGCTCAATATCGAGGCGGTACCGGCCTTGCAGGTGCAGGTGGACCGGCTGCAGGTCGAGCTGGTGCTGCGCAACCTGCTGGCCAATGCACTGGAAGCGGTGCAGGAACAGCCGGCCGGTGCGCGCCGCATCACGGTGTCGGGCTGGCGGGTGGACGCGGCCGGCAAGGGTGGGCGCGGCGCCAGGGGCCGCCAGGCATCGGAACGGCGCGCCTGCCTGCACTTGATGATCGAGGACAGCGGCAAGGGCGTGTCGCAGGCATTGGCCGCGCGCCTGTTCGAGCCGTTCGTCTCGTCCAAGGCCAGCGGACTGGGACTGGGCCTGGTGCTGAGCCGGGCCATCATGGAGGCCCACGGCGGTGCACTGTGGGCCGAGGTTGGAGACAAGGGAATATTTAAAATGGCGCTGCCGTTGGCACGCGCCGAGGAGCCAGAGCATCATGTCGCTGCATAATCCGGACGCCTTCGAACAAAGCGCCCACAACCTGACCGTCTATATAGTCGATGACGACCCGTCCGTGCGCGACGCACTGGGGTTGCTGTTGGGCGTGCGCGGTTACCGTACCGCCGTGTTTTCCAGCGGCGAAGCATTCCTGCAAACCTGGCGGCCCAACTGGCGCGGCTGCCTGCTGCTCGACATCCGCATGTCGGGCATGGACGGACTGGCCTTGCAGCAGGAACTGGCGCGGCAGGGCTGCCGCATTCCCTTCATCATCATGAGCGGCCACGGCGACGTGGGCACCGCGCGCGCCGCCTTCAAGGCCGACGCTGTCGATTTCCTGGAAAAGCCGTTCGACGACGCCAAGCTGATTGCCGCCATCGACGAAGCGCTGTCGCGCGCGCGCAGCGAACAGCACGAGCAGCAGCGCCGCAGCCGTCACGCCAGCCTGCTGGGCGAACTGACGCCGCGTGAACGCGAAGTGATGGACCTGGTGGTATTGGGCCGCCACAACCGTGAAATCGGCCCGGCCCTCGGTATCAGCGTGCGCACGGTGGAAGTCCACAAAGCCCGCCTGATGGCCAAGCTGGGCGTGGACAATGTCGCCGACCTGGTCCGCATCAGCATGCTCGAAAACGAGAGCTGACCGAACCGTTGTCGCTTATTCGGCCTTGAAGCAGGCCGGGCAGGATTTTTCGTATACATACTCCGGCGCCAGTTGCTGGCGCGGGGTGACCACGGCGCGGCACACGAAGCATTGCACGGTTTCGGTCGGCTGCAGCTGCGGGTTGAGCGCGGTGCGGTAGTCGAACACGAAGCAGTCGCCCGTGTAGTGGGCGCCGCCCACTTCCTCGAAGTATTTCAGGATGCCGCCTTCGAGCTGGTACACATTGTCGTAGCCGATATTCTGCATGTGGATCGCGGCTTTTTCGCAGCGGATGCCGCCGGTGCAGAAGGTCACCACGGTCTTGCCTTCGAAGTCGTCCTTGTGGGCGGCGATCAGTTCCGGGAACTCGGTGAATTTCTTGATGCGGTAATCGACCGTGTGGTCGAACGTGCCCACGTCCACTTCGAAATCGTTGCGGGTATCGACCATCACCACCGGCTTGCCGTGGTCATCGACGCCGTTGTCGAGCCAGCGCTTGAGCGTACGCGCCTCGACGAACGGCGCGCGGCCTTCTTCCGGCTTGATCAGCGGCATGCGCATGGTGATGATTTCTTTTTTGATCTTGACCAGCATGCGCTTGTGCGACTGCTCGGAAGACAAACTCTCTTTCACTTCCAGGTCGGCAAAGCGGGCATCGCTACGCACCCATGCCAGGAACTCGTCGATGTTGGCGCGCGGGCCGGAGAGGAACATATTGATGCCTTCCGGGGTCAACAGGATAGTGCCCTTGAGGCCCAGGCGCGCGCAGATGTCCTGGTATTGCGGCCGCATCGCTTCGGTATCGTCGAAGGTGATGAATTTATAGGCAGCGATATTGACGTGGGGAGCGAGATCGGTAGCGACAGCGGCAGCGGCGACAGGAGCGCCAGCATGCGCTTCAGCTTGTAAAGCAGTATTAGCGGACATGGTGGTTATCGATCGGTTCAGGATCAAAAAAGAGGGAAGGCGACATTATACGCAAAATGCCGGACGACAAGCACAGGCGCCGCCCGGGCCAGGGCGTTGCGCGGTAAAATAGCAGGTTACTGAACCAGCATCGAGTAGCGTATGAACATGGTAGCAAACGAACAAGTGGTGGCTCCTGACGAGGGCGCGGTAGTCCCTGCCGGGCCGGCTTTTGTGCACCTGCGGGTCCACTCCGAGTACTCGATCGTCGATGGCCTGGTGCGCATCGACGACCTGGTCAAGAGCGCCGCCAAGGACAAGCAGGTGGCGCTCGCCGTCACCGACCTGTCCAATATGTTCGGCATGGTCAAGTTCTACAAGGCGGCGCGCGGCAAGGGTATCAAGCCGGTCGTCGGTGTCGATGTGTGGATTACCAACGACGACAACCGCGACAAGCCGTCACGGTTGATGCTGCTGGCCAAGAACCGCATGGGCTACCTGCAGCTGTGCGAACTGCTGTCGCAAGCCTGGCTCACCAACCAGTACAAGGGCCGCGCCGAGATCCGCACCGAGTGGCTGGCCAACCTGGTCAACCAGCAATACGCATTGCTGCCCGGCGATTCGCCTGCCAATGGCCTGATCGCCCTGTCCGGCGCCCATTTTGGCGACGTCGGCATGGCGATTGAACACGGCAACCCGGAACTGGCCGAGCAGAACGCGCAAAAATGGTCCAGGATTTTCCCCGGCCATTTTTATATCGAAATCCAGCGCGCCGGCCAGGCCAACCAGGAAGCGCAGGTGCGCCACGCGGTGTCGCTGGCCTCCAAGCTGGGCTTGCCCGTGGTGGCCACGCACCCGGTGCAGTTCATTTCCAAGGACGAGTTCATCGCCCACGAGGCGCGCGTGTGTATTGCCGAGGGCGAAATGCTGGCCAACGGCAAGCGCGTGCGCAAGTTCAACGAGCAGATGCGTTTCCTTACGCAAGCGGAGATGCGCGAGCTGTTCCACGACCTGCCGGCCGCGCTGCACAACTCGGTGGAAATCGCCAAGCGCTGCAACCTGACGCTCACGCTGGGCAAGCCGCAGCTGCCCAACTTCCCCACGCCCGGCATGACCATCGACGAGTTCCTGATCGCCGAAACCAAGAAGGGGCTGGAAGAGCGGCTCGAGCAGCTGTATCCCGATCCGGTGCGGCGCGAAAAAGAGCGGCCGCGCTACGAGGAGCGGCTCGACTTCGAGAACAAGACCATCATCAACATGAAGTTCCCCGGCTACTTCCTGATCGTGGCCGAGTTCATCCAGTGGGGCAAGAACAACGATGTGCCGATCGGCCCGGGCCGGGGTTCGGGCGCCGGTTCGCTGGTCGCGTATGCACTGAAAATTACCGACCTCGACCCGCTCAAGTACAACCTGCTGTTCGAACGTTTCCTGAACCCGGAACGGGTTTCGATGCCCGACTTCGATATCGACTTTTGCCAGGAAAAGCGCGAGCTGGTGATCCAGCACGTGAAAGACCTGTACGGGCGCGATGCGGTCTCGCAGATCGCCACGTTCGGTACCATGGCGGCCAAGGGCGCGATCCGCGACGTGGGCCGCGTGATGGACTTCGGCTACAACTTCTGCGATGGCGTCTCGAAACTGATCCCGTTCAAGCCGGGCAAGCCGGTGTCGATTGCCGAGGCCATCGAAGAAGAACCGATGCTCAAGGAGCGCCAGCAGAACGAGGAAGAAGTCTCGCAACTGCTGGACCTGGCGCAGCAGGTCGAGGGCATCACCCGTAACATCGGCATGCACGCCGGTGGCGTGCTGATCGCCCCGGGCAAGCTCACCGACTTCTGCCCGCTGTACACCCAGGGTGGCGACGGCGGCGTGGTGTCGCAGTACGACAAGGACGACGTGGAGGCCGTGGGCCTGGTCAAGTTCGACTTCTTGGGCCTGACCACGCTGACCATTCTCGACCGCGCGGTCCGCTACATCAAGGCGCTCGACCCGGTCGAAAAAGATTTCGACCTGGCCAAGCTGCCGCTGAACGACCGGCCGTCGTACGAGCTGCTCACCAAGGCCAAGACGGTCGCGGTATTCCAGCTCGAGTCGCGCGGCATGCAGGGCATGTTGAAAGATGCGCGGCCCGACCGCTTCGAGGACATTATCGCGCTCGTGGCCTTGTACCGCCCGGGCCCGATGGACCTGATCCCGGACTTCTGCAAGCGCAAGCACGGCGAAAAATTCGACTATCCCGATCCGCGTACCGAGTCCATTTTGTCCGAAACCTACGGCATCATGGTGTACCAGGAGCAGGTGATGCAGATGGCGCAGATCGTCGGCGGCTACTCGCTGGGCGGCGCCGACATGCTGCGCCGCGCGATGGGTAAAAAGAAGGCCGAAGAGATGGCCGAGCACCGCGAGATATTCCGCGCCGGCGCCGCCAAGGATGGCCTGTCGGCGCAAAAGGCCGACGAGATCTTCGACTTGATGGAAAAGTTCGCGGGCTACGGTTTCAATAAATCGCACGCCGCCGCGTACGCACTGCTGTCGTACCACACCGCGTATTTAAAGGCCCACCATCCGGCCGCGTTCATGGCAGCCAATATGTCGCTGGCGATGGAAGACACGGAAAAGGTAAAAATCCTGGTCGAAGACGCGATCGATATCTGCGGTTTGACTATCCTGCCGCCCGATATCAACAAGTCCGACTACCGCTTCGTGCCGGACGGCCCGGCGCCGTCGGTTACCGGTAAAAAAGTCACGCAGATCCGCTACGGCCTCGGCGCCTGCAAGGGTGCGGGCCAGAACGCCATCGAGGCGATTATCGCCGCGCGCAAGGCCGATGGTCCGTTTGTCAGCCTGTTCGACTTCTGCAAGCGTGTCGATAAAAAACAGATCAACCGCCGCACCATCGAATCGTTGATCCGCGCCGGCGCGTTCGATTGCCTGAACGTCGATCGCGCGATCTTGCTGGCATCGGTCAGCTTCGCCATGGAGTACGCCGACCAGCAACTGAAATCGGCCAACCAGGTCAGCCTGTTCGGCGGCGACGACAGCGACCTGGAACCGCCACCGGACTACGTCAAGGCCGATATCTTTACCGACCGCCAGCGCCTGGCCGAGGAAAAGATGGCGCTGGGCTTTTACCTGTCCGGCCACATGTTCGATTCGTTCGCACCCGAAGCGCGCCGCTTTTCGCGCACCAAGCTGGCCGACCTGGAACCGTCGCGCGATCCGCGCATCCTGTGCGGCGTGATCACCGGCATCCGCCCGCAGATGACACAGCGCGGTAAACTCCTGATCGTCACGCTGGACGACAAGAGCGCGGTGGTGGAAGTGACGGTGTACGCCGAGGTGTTCGAAGAGTGCAAGCACATGATCAAGGAAGACGAGTTCCTGGCCGTGATCGGCAAGGTCTCGGAAGACCGCTTCTCGGGCGGCTTGCGCATCTCGGCGGAAAAAGTGTTCGATATCGTCAGCGCCCGCGTCAAGCACGGCAAGCAGCTGGCAATGGCGCTGCCTGCCACGCTCGATGTGCGCAAGATGGCGGAAGTCCTGGCGCCGCACCGCCATGCCGATGGCTTGCCGGTGTCGGCACGCATCATGCCACAGGGCGTGGCGTGCACGGTGCAACTGGGGGAAGGGTGGCGCGTGGCGCCGTCGGACGACTTGCAGCAGGCGCTGCGCCAGCAGTTGGGCGCGCAGGACGTGCTGATCGAGTATTGACCAGGCACCTCGCAACACGGCAGCGAGCGGCCCGATACCGCCTTGGGGAGCACCGGCGTACGACAGTACGCTGAGCTTCGGTTCGGCGGTAACTGGCCGCGTGGCAGGTAGGCGAGAACTTACAGTTGCGCGGTCACGCTGGTAATGGCGTAACCTTTCGAGCCGATCTGCGCGAGCGGATCGGCGATATGGTAACGGGACAGGTCGCCGTTGTCGTCATCGACCTCGACCTTCTCGGCTTCCACATGCCAGTCGGTGCTGGTCGCTTCTTCCGGAATGGTTTTTCCTTCCGGTACAGCCAGGTAGGTGTGTTTGCCTTCTGCTTCGTCTCGGTAATAAATATCTACACGCATGAGTAACCTCCTTGGGCCAAAAACCCATGGTAGCGGATTTTTCCTACCCGGCGCGTCCGCTTAAAGTCCAGGTGCAGTAAGGAAATTATGCTTTCCCCAGGGCCCGTACCCGCGCCTGGCGCTGCCACAGTTTGACCTTGCGGCTCAGCGTCTGCTTGAAGCGGAACACCAGGCTGTTGGCCAATGCCTGCCGGACCTGGCGCGCGGCGCGCAGGTCGTCGCGGCGGCTGGTCGAGCGCAGGCTGCCTTGTTCCATCTTGTCCAGCACGTTTTCAGGCGTACCGAACAGCGTGGCCCGGTAAATCTCTTTCAACTCGCGCCGCACCACGCGCCCGGTCGCCGCTGGCAACTGGTAGGAGTTCTTCACCGCACCGATATAGAAATAGCTGACCACGGCATCGAAGTGATCGCGCACGCCGGCACTGACGGTAGCCTGTTCCAGCGCCGGCTTGGTCAGACCCAGTGCGGCCGTAAAATCGCGGCAATAGTCGGCGCTGACCGACTTGGTGATGCTGACCGGGTGCTGGCGATAGGCCAGCAACTGCTGCGGCAGGTAATACAGCGAGCGGCAGCGCGCCAGCAGGCGCGGCGTGACGGCCACGTCCTCGAACAGGCGCTTGGTGGGATACAGCGGCTGCTCGAAGCTCGCATAAATGTCACGCCGGATCACGCGCGCCCACGCGTACAGGTGGCGGTCGGCAAAGAACACGCCCAAGATAGTGTCGGCGTCGGTGATCAGCGTGTCGGGCGTGTAGCCCATGCGCACGGCGCGGTTCTTGTCGGGCCGGTCGGGGTGCCACATGGCAAAGTCCAGTGCGATCGCGTCGGGATGATGGCTGGCGATTATCGCGTCGAGCCGGGCCAGGATGCCGGGTTGCAGCAGGTCGTCGCTGTCGATGAACAGGATGTAGTCGCCGCGCGCCTCCTGCAGGCCCACGTTGCGCACTTGTGCCAGGCCCTGGTTGGCTTGCCGGATCAGCCGCAGCGCGCATTGCGGCGCAGCGGCGGCGTGCGCCTGCACGCGGGCGGCAGTGTCGTCGCGCGAACCGTCGTCGATCACGATCAGTTCATGGGCCGGCCCCATTTGCGGCACGATGTGGGCCAGGCATTCGTCGATGAAACCGGCAGCGTTGTAGGCGGGGACGATGATGCTGATGGAAAACGGGGCGGACATGGTCAGTTGGTTTTGCTAAGGCGTTGTTGCCTGGCCATTTGCCAGGTTTTGTAGGCGCGGTTGATGGTCTGGCGCCACTTGAACACGGTGCTGTCGGCCAGCGCCTGGCGCACCTGGCGCGCGCAGCGGCGGCCGTTGCGCAGCGTGACCGACGCCAGTTGGCCAGCTTCCAGGTTGTGCAGCGTTTTTTCCACTGTGCCGAACAGGCTGCCGAGGTAAATCTTGCGCACGTCGGCGCGCACCTGGTCCGGCTTGGCCGAGGCCGGCAACTGGAACGAGGTCTTGATGGCACACAGGTAGAACAGGGTCGCGGCGCCATCGAACTCGGCGCGCATGGCCGCGCTGTCGGTTGCGCCGGCACTTTCCAGGTATGGCCTGGCCGAGGCCAGCGCCAGCACGAAATCGGTACACCACTGCGGCGTGATCACGCGCGTGATGCTGACCGGGTGCTGGCGGTAATGCAGCAGCACCAGCGGCACGTATACCAGCGTGCGGCAGGCGGCCAGCAGACGCGGCACGATGGCCATGTCCTCGAACAGCCGGCCCGACGGGAACAGCGGCAGCCCCAGTTGCAGGTAGATGTCGCGCCGGATGATCTTGCACCACACATACATGTGGCGGTCGGCGAAATACGTGGACAGGATCGCTTCGGGGCCTTCCACCACCACGTTGGGGGGATAGCCCAAATGGTGGTATTCGAGCGGCTTGGCGGTACGGCCCGGGTACCAGATGCAGAAATCGGTGGCGATCACGTCCGGCGCATACTGGGCGATGGCAGCGTCGATGCCGTCCAGCGCGCCTGGCTGCAACAGGTCGTCGCTATCGACGAACAGGATGTAGTCGCCACGCGCCTGCGCCACGCCGTTGTTGCGGGCGTCGGCCACGCCGGCATTGGTCTGCTGCACGATACGCGCCGCGCATTGCGGCCACGCGGCAAACACACCGCGCGCGCGCTCGACGGTGGCGTCGGTGGAGCCGTCGTCGATCAGCACCAGTTCGTGGCCGTCGCGCATTTGCGGCAGGATGCAATCGAGCGTTTCAACGATAAAGTCCTGCACATTGTAGGCAGGCACCACGATGCTCAATCTGAGGGTTCCGTTCATTGCGCCAGCCCCACCGTGGCGCGCACGGTTTTATCGAGCATGCGTGCTTCCACTCGCGCCTTGTTGCTGCTGGCCTGGTCGCGCACGGCTTCGCGGTGCCACAGGTGCAGCACTTCGGTGGCAAACGCGCCATCCTTGCGCAGGATGCCGGCGTTAAACAGGCGCAGCACGATATCGGCATCCTCGTGGCCCCAGCCGGTAAAGCTTTCGTCGAAACCGTTGATGCGTTCGATGTCGCTGCGCCACGCCGCCATATTGCAGCCCTTGATGCGGCGCCAGGTAAAGCGGTCCGATGTGCGCTTGATGTCTGGAAAATGCCACCAAAGTTGTAACAATTTGTTCATCCCGCCATTCAAACGCAGCTTCAATTGGCCCCACGGCGACAGTTGCAGCGGGTGAATCGCGCCCGCCAGCACCTGCGCAGTCAGCGCTTCGCTGAGCAAAATGCGACTGCCGGTTACCATGCAGCCTGGCTCGGCCAAGCGCCGATGCTGGCTGATAAAGCTGCTTTGCGGGATGCAGTCGCCGTCGAGGAAGATCAGATAGTCACCTTTGGCTGCCGCGATACCGAGGTTGCGCACCCGCGCCAGGCGGAAGCCGACATCCTCTTGCCAGATGTGCCGCAGCGGTACCGGTGAGCGCGCTTGCAGCTCCGCCACGCAGGCACGCGTGTTGTCGGTCGAGCCGTCATCGGCGACAATGAGCTCGAAATTTTTCTCGTCCTGGAGAAAGAATGCCTCGATGACTGCGCGCAGTGCATCCGGGCGATTGTAGGTCGCAATGACGACTGAAATATTGATTGTTTGTTGCATGAATGGAGGCGGGCAGGGTGATCTCTCGCGGAAAGAACCACAAGAAGAATGATGCATAATACCTTATCGCAAAAGCCTGTCAGCACTGTCTTTTTCAACAGCCTGTTGTTTGCGCCACCATTCCTGTTTTTGATCGCACGCGGCGGTACCGGCTTGTTCAGCCTGGTCTACTTGCTGGTGGCCGTCGCCAGCTGGCGCGCCGTCCGTACTGTTGCCACACCGCACATACGCGAGGTTGCACCGCTGCTGCTGGCCTTTGCTTTTCCCCTGTTGCTGGCCCTCGGATACTACGTATTCGACCCCGAAGTGCGGCTGCGCGACCTCGAGCGCCCGGTACGCTCGCTGGCTGCCGCTGCTGCGCTGCTGGTGGTGCTGGTGTGGCGGCCATCGCGCCGCTTTTTGTGGTGGGGCCTGATTGCCGGCGCGGTCGCCGGCGCGGTGTTCATCAGCTATCAGCGCTGGGTGCTGGGCATGGATCGCCCCGGCGGCCTGATCAACGCAATTACCTTCGGTGATATTTCGTTGTGCATGGGCTTGATGTGCCTGGCGGCCTCGCGCGACTTCCACGGCCGCGCCGTGCTGTGGCCCGTGCTGGGCGCGCTGGCGGGCCTGATCGGCTCGGTCGCTACCGGCACCCGTGGCGGCTGGGTAGCCGCAATCCTGGCCGTGCTGCTGTTGCTGCGCTATGGCAATGTGCTGGGTGGCCGCTACCGCAAGGGCGCAGCGCTGCTGGTGCCGGTGCTGCTGGCGATGTCGTTCCTGGTGCCGCAAACCGGTGCGCGCGAACGGGCCATGCAGGGCGTGGCCGATGTCGAGCAATATTTCGCAGGTGGTAACACGTTTACCAATATGGGCGTGCGGTTGGAGCTGTGGCACACCGCCACCGAGCTGATCTCCGAGCACCCGTGGCTGGGCCGCAGCGTGGCGGCGGTGGACCGCGCCAAGCAGGCCATGGTGGCCCGTGGCGAAGCGCCGCCATACGTGCTCGAATTCGACCACTTCCACAACGACGCGCTGCACGCCACCGTGTTCGGCGGCGTGGTAGGACTGCTGGCCTGGGCCGGCACGCTGCTGCTGCCGTTCCTGTTCTTCCGCCGTCAGTTGCACCGTGGCAGGGCACAGCGCCGCGATGTCACGGCGCCGGCGCTGGCTGGCATGTTGCTGGTGGTCTGCTACTTCGGCTTTGGCCTGACCGAAGTGATTTTCTGGACCATCCACAGCAGCGTGTTTTATGCGCTGATGTTGTTCATGCTGGCCGGCCTGTGCCTGACCGCGCCCCGTCAGTCGGTGACCGGGTAGGAGACGCTGCTGACCACACCGTTCGGGGTGGTGACCGTGATGGTCAGCGTACCGCTGGTGACGTCGTTGGAGCAGAGGCTGGTCCCGACCGAACTGGACGCATCGCTGACCATCTGCACGCTGTAGATCCAGCCGGCCGCGTCCGGCGACACGGTGTTCTGCACCACGGCGCTGGCGGCCGACAGCAGCCGGCCGTTGGACGTGGTGAAGTTGATGCGGGTGCCGGCCGGCAGCGGATTGCCGGGCAGGTCGAACAGCCAGTCCGGATGGGCCGCCTGCACATTGGTGGCAAACACGGTCTGGTTGTTGTCGCGGATGGCAAAGCGGAACGTCTTGGTCTGGTTGACGAACGGCTGGCCGTTGACGCACTGGCTCAGCGCCAGCGTGCCGATGGTGGGCGCGCCGTTCAGCGCCTGGTCGAGCAGGCTTACCGCCGGCGTGCTGTTCGACAGCACCATCACCATCGCCTGGCGCAGGTGCACGGTGGCGCCGCTGCCCACGCCCGGCGCACGCAGCACGCCGTTGTACACGCCATTGCCGCCGGCGGTCCAGGTACCGTTGCCATCGGTGTCGATGAATGGTTCGCCGGCCATGCGCGTGGCGCTGTTGCTGGCATAGGCGTCGTTGATGCCGGCAGCGTTGGCGTCGGTCACGGCGCGGTCGTTGCGGAACGGATCGCCCAGGTCGGTGAACACTTCGCCGGCGTCATAGCGGTTGTTGCCGTTGGCATCGACAAAACTCTCTTCTCCCAGCGCATACGCCAGCACCGTCACGCGGCCGTCGGCCGGACGCGGGCTGGCCGCGCAGAAGCGCACCGTGCATTCGCCGGGCGTGCCTTTTTGCTTGATCACGGTACCGTCGGTGAGCGTGGTGGACGTTTCGCCGGTCAGGCATGACGCATCGACAGTGCCACCCTCGGCCGTGAAGCTGACGGCGGTGCCGTCCGGCGCCGGGTTGTGGAAGCGGTCGGCCAGGCGCGCGGTCAGGGTGGTGCCGGCGGGCGCCGGGCAACCGTTGAACGAACCGCCTTCGACGTTGCGCACCAGGGCGCTCAGCGAAAAACTGACCTGTTCCGGCACGCCGGTCGAAACCACCAGCTGGTCGGAGACGGTGCTGATGCCGCCGCCGGGCAGGGTGGCGGACACCCGCACCGGGGTGTTGATGGTGCCGGCCGAGACGATGGTGGAGACCGTGCCGTCGGTGCCGGTGGTGGCGCTGGCCGGGCTCAGGGCCAGGCCGCCCACGCCGGTGTTGAGCGCGAAGTTGACCAGCTGGCCGGCGAACGGCTTGCCGGCGCCGTCGAGCACCTTGAAGGTGACGGTGGCCGTCTCCTGGCGGCCGGCGCCGCCGGTGCCCTTCAGTGCGATGTTTTGCGGCAGCGCCGAGACAAAGGTCAGCTGGCCGGCGGTGGCCAGGCGCACCGTCAGCGTGGCGCTGGTGGTGAGCGTGCTGCCGTTGTAGGCGACGGTGGCCGTGACCGGATCGCTGGCGCCGCAACCGAGGTCGGTGTACGACGTGGTGGCCACGCCGTTGACGGTGTTCACCGGTGTGACCAGGCGGACCTTGCCGGCGGCCGCGCAGGGCGAGCTGAAGACAACCGACTGTACCGGCAGGTAAGGCGTGCCGCCGTTGAACAGGGTGGCGCTCACGCTGGCGGTGCCGCCGGCAGCGAGCGACGCCGGCGAGAGCGTTGGCGTGGACAGCGTCAGCGTCGGGAACGTGACGGCATAGTTGGTGCTGGCAGCCAGTGCCTGGCCGGCCACGGTGACGCCGGCGGTGGCGCTGTAGCCACCGGGGCTGGTGCCGGCGTTGACCACCAGCGTGGCGCGGCCGCTGGCATCGGTCAGGGCGGTGCCGCTCACCGGCGTCAGGCTGGCGGTGCTGTCGGTGCTGGCAAAGGTGACCAGCGCATTGGCGACCGGTGCGCTGGCGGTATCGCGCACGGTTGCCACCAGCGTGCCGGGGCTGTCCGGCGCGACGTTGATGGTACTGCTGCCGGCCGGGCTGGTGAGCGCCAGGGTCAGCGTTGGTGGCGGTGGCGTCGGCACTGGTACGACCGGCGGAATGGTTGCCGTGTAGTTGGCGGTGGCCGTCAGCGGCTGGCCGCCGACCGTGATGCTGGCGGTGGCGGCATAGGCGCCGGTAACGGTGCCGGCCGGGATGACCACCCGGGCCACGCCGGCCGCATTGGTGAGCGCGGTACCGGTCGATGGCACCAGCGTGGCGGTGGTGTCGGTGGTGACGAAGCGTACCAGGGCGTTGGGGATCACCACGCCGCTGGCGTCGCGCACGGTGGCGGCCAGGCTGCCCGGGCGCGACGGCGTGACCGCATTGGTCGGCACGCCGTTGACGCTATTGATGGTCAGCACCAGCGAGGGGCTGCCGGCCGGTGGCGGCAAGGTGACGTTGTAGTTGGCGGTAGCGGTGGCGGTCTTGCCATCGACGCTGGCGCTGGCCGTCACGCTGAAGGCGCCGGCGGTGGCGCCGATCGGCAGCGTGATGCTGGCCACGCCGCCGGCGTTGGTGATCGCGGTGCCGGAACCGGGCACGAAGACTGCGGTGCGGTCGGTGCTGGTAAAGGTGACCAGCGCATTGCCGACAGCGACGTTGGCGCCGGTCTTGAACACGGCCACCAGGGTGCCGGGGCGCTCGCTGGTGATGGCGGTGACGGCATTGCCGGTGCCGTCGGTCAGGGCCAGCACCATGGTCGGTGACGGCACCACGGGCGTGACGGGAGTGACTGCGGGGCAGCCCGGCAACGCGGTATCGCGGTTCGGATCGAGCGTGGTGCAGCCGTTGCCGCCGCTGGCGCCGCCACCACCGCAGGCGGCAAGTATCGCCGCCATTAAAGCTGCCAGGAAGACCTGCAACAAATAGCCGGTGGGACCCCGGCCGGACGTGGTTCGTTTCATGGAGACTCCTGGTTGAAAACTGGGGTGGTGCGTGCCGTGGCGGCGCTGGCTGCTGGTGCGGCGGCCGCGCGGTCGATACCGGGCAGTGCCAGGTTGGCGCGCGCCGGCGCGTAATCGGGCTGCAGCGCCAGCGCGGCCCGCAGCGCGGTGGCCGCCTGGGCGTAATCGCCCTGCAAATAACGGAGGTAGCCGAGATTGCCCAGCGCCTGGGCACTGTACGGGAAATCCCTGGTCAGCTTTTGCAGCAAGGCTGCCGCGTCGTCCAGGCGGCCTTGCTTTGCCAGCAGCACCGCGCGGGCGTTGCGGGCGTCGAGCTGGTCCGGGTCCAGCGCCAGCGAGCGGGCATAGGCGGCATCGGCGCGCGCCAGGTCGCCCTGCTGCTCGTAGGCGCGGCCCAGCCGGTAGGCGTAGCCGGGCTGGTTGCCGTCGCCGTCGCTGAGGCGCAGCAGCGGCGCCGTGGCCAGCGCTGGCGCCGGCGCCGGCTTGGGCGCGATGCCGCATGCCGGCAGCAGGCCGGCGGCGCACAGGGCGAAACATAGCGCGTGAAATCGCATGGACATTCCAGTTATTGGGCTGCAGCCAGGCCCTGGTACAACTGCAGCAGCGCAGGGCCCAGCAGTACCACCAGCAGGCTGGGGAAGATGAAGAAAATCAGCGGAAACAGCAGCTTCAAGGCGATCTTGGCGGCCTGCTCCTCGGCACGCTGGCGGCGCTTGGTGCGCAGCAGTTCCGATTGCACCCGCAGCGAATCGGCCACGCTGGTGCCGAAGCGGTCGGCCTGGATCAGCATCGTCACCAGCGCATCGACGTCGTCCACGCCGGTGCGCAGCGACAGGTTGCGCAGTGCCTTTTCCTTGGCGCTGCCGGCGCGCAGTTCCAGCGTGACGAGTTGCAGCTCCTCGGCCAGGATCACGCTTTTCAGGCCGATCTCCTGCGCCACCCGCGCCAGCGCCGCGTCCATTGCCAGTCCCGCTTCCACGCACACCGTCATCAGGTCCAGCGCATCGGGAAAACTCTCGAAAATGTCGCGCTGCCGGCGCTTGATCACTTCGTTCAGCACCAACCCTGGCACGTAGTAGCCGATGGCGGCGGCCACCAGCAGGTAGCTCAACTTGGTCATGCCTTCGGCCTGGCTGCCGGTGCTGCTCAGGTACAGGAACACCAGCAGCGGCAGCAGCAGCGCCAGCCCGGTCTTGGCGGCGTAGAACAGGCCCGGTGCGGCCGGCGTGCGCCAGCCGGCGTTGATGAAGCGGCGGCGCACGGCCGAGGTTTCCCAGCCTTCGGCCGGCACCGACAACTTGGCCAGCGGCGAGGCCAGGTTGACCAGCTGTTGCAGCCAGCGGCCACGGTCGAAGCTGGACTCGGGCTGCTCGGACAGGGCGTCGAGCCGGTCGCGCACGGCGGTGTTGGTAAACAGGCGCGCGGCCACCAGCGCGGCGCCGAACACGCCGATGAAGATCACGACCAAAAAAATCAGTTGAATCGGTGTCATGGGGTCAGATCCTGATTTTGGTGATCTTGCGGATCACCAGGAAGCCGAGCAGCATCATGCCCGCCGCGCCCATCAGCAGGCGCTGGCCCTGTGGATCGACAAACAGGATGGTGAGGAATTCGCGGTTCAGCACGAACATGATGCCGCCCACGCCGAACGGCAGCAGGCCCAGCACCCAGGCCGACATCTTGCCCTCGGCCGACATCACGCGCACTTGCGCCAGCAGGCGCAGGCGGTCGCGGATGATGGCGCTGATCGACGCCAGCAGCTCGGTCAGATTGCCGCCGGTCTCGCGCTGGATCAGCACCGCCACCACGAAGTAGCGCAGGTCGGCGCTGGGCACGCGCTGCGCCATGCCCATCAGCGCGTCCGGCATGCTGATGCCGAAATTGACCTCGTCGAACACGGCGCGAAACTCCATCGACAGCGGCATCGGCATCTCGTCGGCCACCATCTTCAGCGCGGTGGGAAACGCGTGGCCGGCCTTCATGGCGCGGCTCATCATGTCGAGCGCCTCGGGCAGCAGCAGTTCGATGCGGGTGATGCGGCGCTTCTTGGCGCGGTTGAGCTCCCACCATGGCAGGCAGGGGGCGCACAGGCCCAGCACCAGCGCACCGCTGAACGGCAGGCGCAGCACCAGCCCCAGCACCACGCCGCACACCGCCGCGATGGCGATGATGGTGAGCAGGCGTGCGGCGGTCCAGCTGCGGCCCGATTGCAGCAGCACCTGGTCGAGCAGCAGGATGCCGGGGATGCGCAGCAGCAGGCGATGGGTGTCGGGATCGCGGCTGAGCATGCGGTCCTTGGTGATCGAGACGGCCGGCTCCGCGCCGTCGTCGCCGATGGCGTTGCGCAGGCGCCGCGCCACGCGCTTGGCCTGCTCCCCCTTGACGTTGTGCACGCTGCTGTAAATGCCCCACACCAGCAGCGCCACGGCGCCGAACACGCACAGACCGAAGACGATCAAACGGTAATCCATGCTGGCCCTTAGGTCGGTTCGAACACGGTGTTCGACACCGTGACGCCGAAGTTGCGCAGGCGGTCGATGAAGCGCGGCCGGATGCCGCTGGGGCTGTGGTGGCCGTGCACGGTGCCGTCGTCGCCGAGGCCCGTCTGCTTGTAGCTGAAGATCTCCTGCATGGTGATCATCTCGCCCTCCATGCCGGTGACCTCCTGGATCGACATCACCTTGCGCTTGCCGTCGGGCAGGCGCGAGACCTGCACCACCACACCCACGGCAGAGCTGATCTGCTGGCGCATGGCCCTGGTGGGCAGGTTGGCGGCGGCCATGCTGATCATGTTTTCCAGGCGCGTGAGGGCGTCGCGCGGGGTGTTGGCGTGGATGGTCGCCATCGAGCCTTCGTGGCCGGTGTTCATCGCGCCCAGCATGTCGAGCGCTTCGGCGCCGCGCACCTCGCCGAGGATGATGCGGTCGGGGCGCATCCGCAGCGCGTTGCGCACCAGCGCGCGCTGCGTCACTTCGCCCTTGCCCTCGATATTCGGCGGCCGGGTTTCCAGCCGCACCACGTGCGGTTGCTGCAGTTGCAGCTCGGCCGCGTCTTCCACCGTCACAATGCGCTCGGTCTGGCCGATGAAGCCGGAGATCACGTTGAGCATGGTGGTCTTGCCCGAACCGGTACCGCCCGAGATCAGGATGTTGACCTTGGCGCGGCCCAAACCCTGCAGCACTTCGGCCATGTCGGCCGTCATCGAGCCGTAGGCCACCAGGTCGGCCAGCCGCAGCGGGTCGGCCGAGAAGCGCCGGATCGAGACGATCGGACCGTCGATCGCCAGCGGCGGAATGATGGCGTTGACGCGCGAACCGTCGGGCAGGCGCGCATCGACCATCGGGCTCGATTCGTCGATGCGGCGGCCCACGCGCGAGACGATCTTGTCGATGATCTTCATCAGGTGGGCGCTGTCGGTGAAGGTGACGTCGGTCAGCTCCAGTTTGCCGCGCCGCTCGACGTAGATCTGGCGGTGGGTGTTGACCAGGATGTCGGACACGGTGGGGTCTTCCAGCAGCGGCTCGAGCGGGCCGAAGCCCAGCATCTCGTTCTGGATGTCGCGGGTGAGATTCTTGCGCTCGGCGTCGTTGATGACAACCGACTCTTCTTCCAGCAGCCGCTCGACCAGCGTGCGCAATTCGAGCCTGATCTGGTCCTGCGACAGGCGCTGGATGCTTTCCAGGTCCACCCGGTCGAGCAGGGTCTGGTGCAGGCGGTGCTTGAGGTCCTGGTAGGCGCGGTTGTCGATGCCGGTCACGCGCTGGGCCACCACGCGGGTGGTGCCGGTTTCAAGCCGCTCGCGCAGAGAAATGGGAGTGTTCATGGTGGATCCTTAATCCTTGCGGCCACGCAGCTTGTCAATCCAGCTGACCGGTTTGACGGCGGCCGCTTCGCCACTGAGGCTGCGCGCGAATTCGTCCAGCGCACGACTCAACGGGCTGGTGGGCGCCAGCTTCATCACCGGCACGCCCTGGTTGACCGAGGCGGCGGCAGCGTCGTAGTGGTTCGGAATGGTCTGCATCTGGTCGGTGTCGAATGCCGCCTCCAGGTCTTTCAAGCGGATTTCGCCGCCCTTGTCGTGGCGGTTGACGATCAGCTGGATTTTCTCTTTCGAGTATTCGAGCGAACGGAACACCGTCAACAGGCGCTTGCTGTCGCGGATGTACGGCAAGGTCGTTTGCAGGATCGGAAAAATCAGGTCGGCGTGGTCGAGCGCGCGGATGGTCACTGCGTCCAGGCTGCGGCCCACGTCGAGGATGATGAAGTCGTACTGCTGGCGCGCCAGCTTGAGGATGGCGTCGATATGGTCGGGCTTGACGTCACTGGTATGGGCCGGATCGGACGGCGCGGCCAGCACGCCGTAGTTGGGCAGAATGCTCAGCATGCTCGATGACAGGAACGACGGGTCGAGCCGGTGGATCTGGCTGGCCACGTCCGACAGGGTGGCCAGCGGCTTGTGGTCGGAGACGAACAGCGACGCGTCGCCAAACTGCAAATTCATGTCGATCAGCGCCACGCGCTTGGCGCCGCTGGCCGCGAGCGCGTAACCGAGGTTGGTGGCAAGAAAAGTCGCGCCGCTGCCGCCCTTGCACGAGATGAATGCCAGTACCTTGCCGCTGGCATGGTGGCGCCGGCCCAATTTTTCGGCGATGCGGTCGAGCACCGGGTACAGCGTGGCGGACGTGACCGGGGCAGGCAGCACTTCGCGCACGCCGGCGCGCATTGCCTGCAGCAGAAAATCGGACGAACTCTCGCTGGTGAGCGCAATGAAGGCCATGGTCGGATGCAGGCCGCTGAGGCGTTCAACCTGGATCAGGTCGCCATCGGCAACGGACGGCTGGTCGATGATCAGCACGTCGGGCAACTGCTCGTCGGCCATGCCGGCCAGCCGGATCAGGCCGCCCGACAGCAGGTCCACCTCGTCGCCGGTCGGGCGTGCGCGCAGCAGGCGGCCCAGGTCCAGCAGGTGGCGTTCATCCTTGGAAATGACGGCGATTTTCAATGGGTGTCCTTGGCGTTGGTTCAGCGCGTACCCGAGCTGGTGCCCGAGCCCGAGGTCAGCGAACTGCCCTGGGCTTCCGGCGCGCGGAACGATTTCTGATAGTTTTCATACACGGACTCGGCAGCCTTGCCGTCCATGCCATTGACGGGCGAGCGGTTGGCGCCGGCCTGCGGGTTCAACGTTTGCTGTGCCAGCGCCTGCTGCACGCTGGCGCCGAACTGGTGGTCCAGCCGTGGCGACAGCGAGCAGCCACTGAGCACCAGCGTGGTAACCAGGGCGGCGGAAAGAAATATGCGGGCCATGCGGTCTCCTATTTGACGTCGAAGCCGGCGCCGGCGGGTTGCGGTTCGGCTGGCGCCGGTGTCGATGCGGCTGCGGGCGCCGGCGCGCGGCCTTCCATCTTGCCCATGCCGAAGAAGTCGAAACGGTTCGGCTGCACGTAGTCGTCGGTGGGCAGCTTGGGGTTCGGCGCCAGCGGCCGCGCCAGGTGCGGCGTGACGATGAACACCAGCTCGGTGCGGTCGCTCTGGAAATCGCTGCTGCGGAACAGCGCGCCCAGGATCGGAATTTCACCGAGGCCCGGGAAGGCCTTGATGCTGGTGGTGACGTTGTTCTTGATCAGGCCGCCGATGGCAAAACTCTGGCCGTCGTACAACTGTACCGTGGTGCTGGCGCGGCGCGTGGTAAAGGCCGGCAGGATGGCGGTGGCGGTGCTGCCGGTGGCGCTGATGCCGATGCCTTCGCGGTTGATCTCGGATACTTCCGGCGCCACGCGCAGGTTGATGCGTCCGCCTTCGAGCACGGTGGGGGTAAACTTGACGGCCACGCCGTATTCCTTTTCCTCGAGCGTGATGCGCGAGGAACCGCCGGTACCATCTTGCGCGACCGGGATGTAGATCTTGCCGCCGGCCAGGAAGCTGGCCTCCTGGCCGCTGATCGCCATCACGGTCGGCTCGGCCAGGATCTTGACCAGGCCGTCGCGCTTCTGGGCGTCGAGCGTGGCGAAGTTGCCGTTCTTGCCGTTGAACGCATCGAGCTTGCCGGCATTCCCGGTAAGCAGATTCGACAGCAGGCTGTAAGTCCAGTTGCCGGCAGTGCCGGCCACGCCGATGCTCGCGCCCAGCTGGTCCACCAGGCTTTTCGATACTTCGGCGATTTTCACTTCCAGCATCACCTGCTGCGGTGCTGCCACCGACAGCATGTTGACCACGCGGCTGGCGGCGCTGCCGACGGCGGTGCCGCCCGTCAGCAGGCTGGCGCCGGAATCGACGGCCGTCAAAGGGGCGCCTGCGCTGCCGGGACCGCCATTACCGGAGGCACCAGCGGCACCGGTAGCAGCTGCTGCACCTGCGCCAGCCTGCGCCGGCGCCTGGCTCATGGCGCCGCGCGCGCCGCGTTGCAGGTAGGCGGTCGCAACCGCCACCACCTGGCCGGCGCGGATGGTGTCAGCCACGCTGCCCGACAGGATCAGGGCGTTGCCGGACACGGTGACCACGATATCGCGCTCGGTGGGGAACAGGGCAGCAAACTGCTGGCGCAGCGGCGCGGCATCGATGCCCACGCTGATGTCGATGATGGTGGCCTGGTTGGCCTTGTTCCACAGGATCAGGTTGGTGGTGCCGGTGGCCTTGCCCAGCATATAGACTTCGCTGGGATTGATCAGGATGACGTCGGCCACGCGCGCATCGCCCACTGCCAGCCGCGCGGCCGGGTAGGGCAGGTGCATCAGGGTGGACTTGCCTTCGGCCAGGTCGATCTGCTGCGCCATCTGCACGCTGCTGGCGTTGCCGGCTGCCGTGCCGGGCAGGCCCGACGGCGTGGTGGCGATCGCGGCAGTGGCGGCGGTGGCGGCCGGAACAGCGGCCGGCTTGGCCTTGCCCTGCGCGTACACCAGCGGCGCCGGAACGGCCAGGGTTGCCAGCGCGGCCAGCACGGCCAGGGTCGTCAGTCCGGCGGGTGCCGCCTTGGCAGTCATGCGAAATACGGTCATCGATGGCATCCTTGTGCGTGGTAAAACAAAGCGAAGCGGGGACATCAGAATTGCTGGGTGCTGCGGTCGAGGCCCTTGATCACTTCGACCTTGTCACCGTGCGGCACGACCGGGCGCGGCGCCGGCGTTGGTGCCGCTGCCGTCGCAGCGGCCGCCTTGGCAACCGACTGCTGCGGCTGCGGGCGATTGCGGCCCAGCAGCGCGGCGCGCGCGCCGTCGGGGTCGAGCAGGCTGTCCTTGGTGGCGCCGGCGGTATCGGCGGTCTTGGGATCGATCTGGTTGCGCAACACCAGCGACAGCGTGCCCACGCTGCGCGCCAGGTCGAGCTTTTCCACCTGGTCCGGCGTCAGTTCCAGCGTGACGGCGTTGACCACTTTCGGCTTGGTGTCGTCGCGGTTCGATTCCTGCGCCACGGCCAGCACCAGTATCCGTTCGAGCACGATCTTGGAGATCGCCTGTTCACGCGCGCGGTCGTTGCCAAAGTCGCCGCGCGCTTCTTCCTGGGTGTTGACCAGGATGTCGACAAAATTGCCGGGCAGGGCAAAGCCGGCCACACCCACCACGTCGTTGACGCGCACCGTCATTGCGCGCTTGCCTTGTGCCACCACGGCCGACAGGCCGCCGGTGGTGCCGGCCGGCGCCAGCTTGCTTTCCATGATGGGCTCGCCATGTTCGATGGCGGTACGCGAGACGCGGTTGTCGAGCTGCTTGATGTCGGTGATCGCGCCCGGCGGCATGGCGTTGCTGGGCCACTCGATCAGGTTCAGCATCTCGGGCGTGATGCGCGCACCCATCGGAATATCGACCAGCGCCACCGCCACTTTCTTGTTGCCGGCCGCACCTTGGTCGTTGATCCAGTGCGCCGCCACCACCACCGCTACAAGCGCCAATACCAGCGCGACTGCGATCATCACCAGGGCCCGTGTATTTCTCATGAGTTTGCTTTCATCGGATTGAACGCCGCGCCGCTGTCACGGCGCTCCCGGTCGGCATCGCCGCCGGTACTGTGGTGGTGCTGGGCTGCCGCCATGCGGCGCACGCCGGCGCCAGCGAAATAGTTATGCCAGGCCCAGTCGAGCGCGGCGCGCGTCATCACTGCCGGCGCCGCTTCGTAGCGTGCCAGGTCCAGCAGTTGCCGGATCAGATCGCGTGGATAGCATGCGAGGAGCGGCACATCTTCGCGGCGGTGTTTTTCCTGCAGCAGGTAGTGGTAGGCATCGGGCTCGAAAGCGAGGTCCGCTTGCTGGCAGACTTGACGGAAAATGCGTTCATATTCAGCCTCTGTTTGCGGCGGCACTTCGATCTTGTAACCGAGGCGGCGCAGGAAAGCGCCATCGGACAAGCGCTCGGGTAAGAAGTTCGATGAGAATACCACGACTACATCAAACGGAACTTCGAAAACGTGGCCTGTATGCAACGAAAGATAGTCGATTCCGCGATCCATCGGCACGATCCAACGGTTCATCAATTCCAGCGGCGAACAGCGCTGGCGCCCGAGGTCGTCGATGATGAAGATGCCGTTATTGGCTTTCAAATGGGGAGGCGCCTGGTACAGGCGCGTGTTCGGGTCGAAGCGCAGGTCGAGCATCTCCAGCGTCAGTTCGCCGCCGGTCAGCGTGGCCGGGCGCTGCACGCCGCGCACCCAGCGCAGGTCGATGCTGCGCAGCTTGTCGATGCTGTCGTAGCCGGCGCTGTCCGGCGCTGCGGCCTCGACCTGGGTGCTGGCGCGGTGCTGGACCGGATCGTAGAACGGCACCACTTCGCCGTCGATCATGATGGCGTAGGGCAGGGCGATATCGCCGTGCAGCAGGCCGCGCAGGCGTTCGGCCAGGTAGGTCTTGCCGCTGCCGGCCATGCCGTGAATAAAAATCGCGCGGCCCGAGTTCATCGCTGCGCCCAGCTGGTCGAGCACTTGCTGGTTGACCACGATGTCGTTGAACTCGCGCGTGACCTCGGCGCGCGTGACGTGCAGGTCGGCCACGCTTTGCAGCGCCACCTGGCGGCGGTAGTCGGCCAGGGTCACGGGCGCCGGACCGGCGTAGGCATTGCGCTCCCGGCACTGGCGCGCGCGTTCGTGACCGAGTTCGGTCAGGTGGTAGGCCAGGTCGGCGTCGGTGCCGCTGCCGCCCCGGCGCGTGACTTCGCACAGTTTTTCCGTGCGCATGAACGCGATCAGCGGATCGATCACGCCCACGGCCAGTTTCAGGTGGCTGGCCAGTTCCGGCAGCTTGAGCTGGCCGCGCTGGGCCAGCACCTTGAGCAGCAGCTCGACCAGGAACAGGAAAGGCAAACCGGTATCTTCCACCGTGCGCGGCGCGCGCATGAAAGCCGGCGCGGACGCCGTGTGAGCGGACGCCGTGTGAGCGGACGCCGTGTGAGCGGACGCCGTGTACGCGGCCGTCGTGGAAGCCGGCGCAGTCGCGGCCAGCGTGGCGCCGGGTGTCGCAGGCAGGTTCACGCGAACAGGCTCTTGCCGTTGAGGGCAGCGTACACCAGGTAAGGCGCGGCGCCGGCGGCGATGGCGATTGCGTACGGCAGCTTGCCGCTGGGGGCGGCCGGCGCTTCGATCGCGGCCGACTGGCCGTTGAGGGCGCCGAACACGCTGTGCGTGACCAGGTGCATGGAATTGCCGAGCATGCGCTTGAGCGTGCCAAGATACATCGACACCACCAGCGCCAGCACGCCGCCGGCCAGCAAGGTGCAGGCGGCGATGCCGATCACGGCGCCGGGGCCGACAAAGGCGCCGATCATGGCCAGCAGCTTGACGTCGCCGGCGCCGAGTGCGCGCAGCGCGTACATGGGCAGCAGCAGCGCCAGGCCTGTACCGAAACCGGCCAGCGACCAGAGCAAGCCGATGCTGCCGAACGGCGCGACGAACAGGCCATCACCG
The DNA here is from genome assembly GCF_001421905.1 of Duganella sp. Leaf61. NCBI lineage: Bacteria > Pseudomonadati > Pseudomonadota > Betaproteobacteria > Burkholderiales > Oxalobacteraceae > Duganella > Duganella sp. Leaf61. The sequence goes on along the minus strand of NZ_LMLM01000012.1, from coordinate 561,950 downwards.
GCAGGCAGCACCAGCTGCAAGGCAAAAGCGAGGACCAGGCCCACGAGGACGAGCTGGTTGGGAATGCGGCGGCTGCGCACGTCCTGCCAGACAGCGCCAGCGAGCAACAGCGACAACACGATGAAGGGTAACCATTTCATGGCCAGGTCTCGTCTCGTTGGGGAATAAAAAAATGCCCGGCCGGTGTGAACCGTACCGGACATTCCTGGTAAAGCAGTTACTTAGGCGGTAGCGGTCACGACTTTGCCGAACAGCGTCTGGATCTGGGTACCCAGGGTTTTGACAGCGGTCAGGCCAACCACGGCGACCAGTGCGGCGATCATCGCGTATTCGATAGCGGTGACACCGGATTCGTCGGCGATGAAGTTTTTGATGGCGTTCATGATGTTTTCCTTGAAAAGTTATTCGTAAAGTAAATTGTGTAGTGCGTGTCTGGTATTGCAGTGATCAGGCGGTGGCGGTCACAACTTTGCCGAACAGCGTCTGGATCTGGGTGCCCAGGGTTTTCACGGCGGTCAGGCCGACGACGGCGACCAGTGCGGCGATCATGGCGTATTCGATAGCGGTGACACCGGATTCGTCGGCGATGAAGTTTTTGATGGCGTTCATGTTGGTTTCCTTTAGTGGGTTAATGTTGCCTGCCCTTGTGGGCTTCAGCTACTTAACAACACCTGAGCTGATGGAATGAATTATAGAGACGCGCCTTCCCTGCCACATCGGACAATGCTCCTGAAATGACTGTGACAAAGCGGTGGATTTGACCGTGACATTTGTCACGGTGGGGGAAAGGGGAGCGCTTAACAAAGCCTGCAGGGCAAGGCGCGGCGACGAAGACAGTACGAATGTACGGCGAGGCGCTGCAACGCAGCCATGGAGGTTTTGTTGAGCGCTCTGTCAGCCGAGGCGGTTTTTGGTGGCGTAGACATAGAGCTCGAGCCGGTTGGCGACGTCGAGCTTCTGGTAAATCGAGGTGAGGTAGTTGCGCAGCGTGGGTTCGGCGATGAACAGCTGTTGCGCCAGGTCCTTGTTGGCGGCGCCGTTGCTGTGCACGACAGCCTGGACGATCTTGCGCTCCTTGAGCGTGAGCGAGGCGATTTTCTCCGCTTCGATATTGCGGTAGTCGGTGGCGGCCGGGTTGATGAACGCGCCCAGCATGGCCGTCATCATGGTTTGCGACATCCACATCTCGCCGCCGTGGACCTTGCGCACGGCCGCCAGCACCACTTCGGCGTCGGCATCCTTGCCCACCACGCCGCGCGCACCGAGGCGCATGGCCTGCCCCAGCAGGGCCTCGTCGCGGTTGCCGGACAGGATCAGCACGCGCGCGGCGCGCCCGGTGAGCAGGTCGGGCAGGATCTCGAGCGAGCTGCGGCCGCCCAGGTCGAGGTCGAGCAGCACGATGTCGGGACGCGTGCGTGCCGCCTCGACCAGGGCCTGGTCGGGATCGGCGGCGGTGGCCACCAGCTCCATCTCGGGCGCGGTGCCTTCGATCAGCTTGCGCAAGCCCCAGAGCAGGGTAGCGTGGTCATCGACCAGCATCACGCGGATCGGTGCGGAGGTACTACTCACGGTGGTTCCTTTCTTACAACGGAATGCTGACCCGGACCCGGGTGCTGCCGTCCGGATGCGTGATCTCGACCCCGCCGCCGAGTGCAGCGGCCCGCTCGGCGATGGAACCGGGCAGGAATTGGCCCGGCGTCCCGTCCGGGTTTTCGTTGTCGATATCGATCTGCAGGCAACGGCTGGACGTTGCTAGTGTAACCGCACCGACCCGCGCACGCGTGTGCTTGCGGATATTGCTCATCCCCTCGTTAACAATCTGAAACACTTCCGCCGCCAGGCGGTCGCTGATATCGACCTCGGGCACGATGCGCAGTGCGATTTCCAGTCCGTAAAACTCCTGGATCTGGCGCGCCTGGCGGCGCAGCGCCGTCATCAGTTCCGGCTCGCCGGTGCCGTCGTCGCGGCGCACGTTGCGGGCGAAGTTGCGCATGTCGCCGATCACTTCGCCGCTCATGGCGATCAGCTTGTCCAGGTCGTCCAGCAGCGGGTTATCGGGCGCGGCGCCGTGGCGCATGGCGGACAGCGCGTGGCGCAGGCCGATATACGGCTGGATGGTGGTGTCGTGCAGGTCGCGGGCGATTTTCTGGCGCTCGCGGAAGGCTGCCTCCGACGCCATGCTGTCGAGCAGGGCGATATTTTCGATCACCGGAAACGCCTGGCCGACCACCTGCGCCAGGAAGCTGGCGTCGCTGCGTTTGAAGCGGCGCCCGGCCGAGACCACGAAGATGCGGCCCGCCCCCCGGCGCAGCGGCAGCGGCGCGCTGATGAAGGCGCGCGCATCGAACAGGTCGGCCAGCTGCTCGCAGGGGGCCGTATCGATCGGCTCCCAGCGGCCGTCGGTCTGGCGCGCACGGGCCTCGCCGCTCCACGGCAGGCGCGCATCGAGCGGCTGGTTGTACAGCACCTTGTGGCCAGGCGGAAAACCGAGCAGCGGTGCAGCTGCCGCGTTCGACATGCGCGAGACGGTGGCCGCGCGGCCCATGTGTTGCGCGCTGACGGAACGCAGCAGCCAGTTGGCGTCGTCGTCCTCGCGCATCAGGAGGATGCAGGTGCTGGCCTGGTAGAAGGTCCGGGTTTCCTCCAGCAGCGAGGTCAGCGTTTGCGCCACGCCGAAGCGCGGATTGAACAGCCGGCTCACGTGGCGCAACAAGCCCAGCCTGCGGCGCTGGACGATGCCCATCTCGCCCCAGTAGGCGATCATGTAGCCGAGCACCAGCACGAAGGTGATGCGCAGCAGCAGGTGGGCCGGGTCGGTATTCGGGTTGACGATGAGCGCGGCGGCGGCCAGCACGACAGCCGAGGCCAGCGAAATCCGCGCGCCTTCCTCGAAGCCCCACTGGAACGACGTGGTCAGGATCACGAAAAAGAAGAACGGCACGAAGAAGCTGTTGCTGTCGCCGCTGAAGTACACCATCAGCCCATACCAGCCCAGGTCCAGCCAGTACACCGTCTTGCCGTGCCAGAAAGGATTGCGGTGCAGGCGCGCCGCCAGGTACAGCACCGCGCTGTGGATCGCGTACGCGAGGAAGATGACAGTGCCGAGCCCGGACTTGAAGTCGAGATCGGCAGGAGCGATGTACAGCGTCAGCAAAGCCGAGATCGCCAGCACCAGGCGCATGCCGAACACCATGGTCGCGCTGGTGGCGTCCGCGGTCGGATCTGCCGCGTTGGGGCCTGCCGCTGGCTTGCTGATTGTTGCCACCGTGTCTCCGGGCTGTGAAAGAGTGTTGCATTGTACAAAAAAAATGCGCGACTTCAAGAAGCTAAGCTGTTGTTTATTCAGGCATATTGTCAGCTTGAAAACGTAAAACGATCACAAGGTGCGGTATCGTCATGACCAGAGGCTACTCCCATAATTCCGCAAAAAAAACATTAAATTACTATCTGAAATATTTTGACCGGGCTACAATGCGGGCATCGGCACCCTCAATCCGTCGTCGATGTCCCCGGGCCGCCCAAGCGACAGCGCCACAGCAAGACCATGCAACCGCCACGGTTGCTTTCTCACCCAGAAGATGACATGACAGTTTTTCGTTCGACAGACCGATCGCGCCAGGGCGTTCCTGCGCGCATGAGGCACCGCGAGGGCGGCGCCACCGTGGTGGAAATGGCATTGGTGATGCCGGTATTCCTGTTGCTGCTGATCGGCGTGATCGAATTGAGCCTGATGTTTTTCGCCAACCTCACCATGCAGTACGCGGTGCGCGAGGGTGGCCGCTACGCCATCACCGGCCTGTCCGATGCCGACCCCAATGTCTCCAACCAACAACGCTATCAGGCCATCCTGGCGCGCATGAAAACCAGCTCGGTCGGCATGTACGCCAAGGTAGCGCCGGTAATCACGACCAATAACGTCACCTACACCGACAGCAGCTCGTATAACGCCGCCATGTTCGGCCAGGCCGGCGACATCCTGGTGATCAAGCTCGACTGTGCTTGGCCGCTGGCCACGCCCTTGCTCAAGCCGTTCTTCAAGGACGGCAAATACAGGTTCACGGTGGCAGTCACCATGCTCAACGAAAACTATGCGGGGGTGAACTGATGCAGCCGGTAGTCAAAAGCCGCCGCCAGCGCGGCATTGCCGCCATCGAATTCGCGTTGCTGCTGCCGTTACTGGTGTTCATGGTCATGGCGGTGACCGACTTCGCCCGTGGCCTGCAAGCGAGCTCGGTGCTGATCAACCTGAGCCGCGAATCCGCCAACCTGGCCGCGCGCAGCAAGCTGCAACTGACCGACAACAGCCAGGCCATCATGCGCGCAGTGGCGGCCTCGGCGCCGCCACTGGACATGAATGCGCGCGGCATGCTCTACATCACCAAGCTGATGGGCTACAAGGACAGTTCCGGCGCCATCACCACGGTGGTGCTGGAACAGTACCGCTGGGACGACAGCGTCAACCGGCTCGGTTTCCGCGTGAGCGGCTATGCGCCGCCCAGCCGCTTGTGGAGCTGCGCCAGCTGGAACACGACCACCGGCGCCTGCAGCAACATCGCCACCGGCGCCAATGCGCCGCGCATCTCGCTCATGAGCGGTCAGCTGTTCGAGGGTGAAATCATTTATGCGGCCGAGAGCTTTTACAAATTCAATGTGTTGTTCGGCAATGTATCGCTGGGCCCCCTGACCGTGCCGAGTTTCGGCACCAATCTCTATTCGATGACGGTGTTCTGATATGGTCTCCAAGCGTTCCAGGCAAACAGGCAGCGTGGTGGTCATGATGGCGCTGTCGATAGCGGTGCTGGTGGCTGCGGTGGGCCTGGTGGTCGATACCGGCGTCACCTACATGGTGCGCGACAAGCTCAACGCCGCCACCGACGCCGCCAGCCTGGCGGCCGCGCGCGCCGTCTCGCAGGGCAAGGACGAAGCCACCCAGCGCGCCAATGCGCAGGCGGCAGCGATCCGCTTCTTCAATGCCAACTACCCGGCCAACTACATGGGTTCCACGGCCAGGCTCAACGCGCCGAGCGTGGTGTTCAACAACGGCATGGTGACGGTGTCGGTCAGTGCCAGCGCGACGCTGCCGATCTCGTTCCTGGGCCTGCTGGGGGTATCGCCGCTGACGCCGGCCGTGGCCTCGCAGGCGGTGCGCAAGGACCTGGACATGGCCGTGGTGCTCGATACCTCGGGCTCGCTGTACTACCAGGGCAGCAACGTGATCGCCTCGGCCAAGACCTTCCTCAACCAGTTCAACGCCGACCAGGACCGCGTGGGGCTGATCCATTTTTCATACGGCGCGGTGGTCGATGATCCGATCCGGCCGGTGGCGCGCGGTTTCGACCGCACCTCGATGATCAAGCACATCAACGACTTCGACTTCAGCGGCTCGACCGCGTCGCCGGAAGGCATGTACTGGGCGCGCCAGCAGCTCAACAGCGTGCCCACGTCGAACAACAACCGCTCCAACCTGCGCGTGATCGTGTTTTTCTCGGATGGCGCGCCGAACTCGTTCGCCAGCTACCTGACCTGGAAAACCCCGAGCGATTGCACCAAGGCCGGCGTGATCACCACCGACGACGGCAGCTCCGGCACCCCGGGCGGCCTGTACCGCATCGACGTGCAGGCCAGCGTGCTGACCGACCAGCGCTGCAACCCGAATTACGCCTACGGCTACGACCGCTACGGCCGCTACTACTACGACATCGACGACAAGGCCAGCGCTTTGCCCGACTGGTATAACGGCCACAACCCGGAAAGCAAGCCCAACGATCCGAACCTGCGCGAGTTCGCGGTAGTGACCGATTCTCCGCGCAAGGTCACCAATGCCGTCACCTTCACCAACGTCAACCGCGCGGCCCGCAACCTGGTCGAAGCGATGGCGAAAAAGTCGCAGGACGAGGGGATTTACGTGTTTACGCTGGGGCTCGGTTCGGCACTCAAGTCGGCCACCGGCGTCGATGGCGAAAAGGGCGAGGACACCCTCAAGTGCATGGCGAATTCGACCGACGCCCCGGCGCGCTGCTTCAACGCGGCCAAGCCCGTCGGTCTGTACTGTTATGCGGCTACCACCAGCGATCTGACGCCTTGTTTTTCCAAACTGGCCTCCGCCATCATGCGCATCTCGCGATAGATCAGAGCGCCTGATAAAGCCTCCATCGCGGCGTTGCAGCGCCTCGCAGTACTGGCGTACTGTCTTTGTCGCTGCGCCTTGCGCTGAAGGCTTACTCAACCGCTTCGATTCGTCGCTGCGTCGCTGGAAGCTTTCTCAGCTGCTACCGAATTGCAACTGGTTAGCGGGTGGCACTGGCTACCGGCGGTGCTGTCAGCGGGGCCGGTTCTGCCGGTGCGGTTGGTGGCATCGGTGTGGCTGGTGCCACTGCCTTGTGGCCGTACGATACCAGCTCCCAGCCGTCGCGGTTGACGGTGCGGCCCTGCCAGTCGGTGTCGCGGTAGTCGAGCTTGACGAAGTTGTTGATCTCGGGGACGAACCACACGGTCTCCACCAGGTTGCCGTTGCCGCTGTTGGGGCCGGTGTCCTTGCCGCGATACTCGGCTTCCACAATCACCTTGAGCGCGTGGAACTCGCCGGCCGGCACTCGCACTTTTTCCCAGTCCACCACCTTGCCCTTGATGGCATAGCGCCACTGCTTGCCGAGCTTGGTGTTGTCGGCCACGGCCTCGCTGTTCCACTCCTTGCCCGGCGTGAGCGGGAAGGCGTAGCGCGCGAACGACGGTGCGAAGTGCATGCTGCCGCGGTCGATCGGGTTCATGTCGGCGCTGAATAATTGCTTGCCGATGGGGGCGGTACCGCCGGGGCGGTGGATGTCCACGTGCACGCCGGTGGTGTCGATGGCCGACACTTCGAGGCGGCTGATATTGCCTTTGACACCGTTGCGGGCGTCGGTGTACTGGTAGGTCCAGTTGTCGCCGATGGCGGGACTGGGGGCGGGGGCGGGCGGGGGCTGCTCGGCGGCCAGGGCGGACGCGCCGGTGAAGATCAGGGAAAGACTGAGCGCCAGGGGCGTCCAGCGGCGGGCAAGTCGAGTTTGGTACATTTCGTCTCCTTCTCGTTATATTTGCGACATCAACACTATCACAACGATTTTTGCGTGCACGACTTCCGTTCAAATAGTCCCGTCTTTGTTGCGTAAACCTTGATTGCAAGCTGAAATGGCCAGCAACGGGCTCGGCAAAAAAATTTCAAAAAGTTTGTCCACTTTTGGCGCACGCCAGCGAATAGGAAAAACACCGCCTGTGCCGCGGACCAAACGTTGAATTTTTCGAGGAGCTTTCCATGCGCGTCATCCCCCACCTTTCGTATGGGGTGATGGCGGTGCTTGTAGCCGGGGTATCGGTGCAGAGCTGGCGGCTGGCGCAGGTGGGAGCGCCCGACATGGAGGCCGCGCGCTATCGCGGGCAGGCGGGGGCGAGCGCTGGCGCCGCTGCGACGGCGCAACTGAAGGTGGTGTTCGACGACCGCGCCAGCGCCGGTGCGATACGGCTGGCGTTGCACCGGCTGGGCTTGAATATCGTCCACGGTCCCGATGCCCAGGGCGCCTACCTGCTGTCGGCAGGGCAGGGCGACGCGGTGCAGGCCGCGCAGCAGTTGCAGGCCACCGGCCTGGTACTCGATGCCTTGCCGCTACCCGCATCGCAGGCGCAGTCCCCGCAATAATCGTGGCGCAGCCACAGCCACAGCCACAGCCATAACCGTAGCCGCAGGCGCAGCCGCGCGTCAGGAAGTCAACGCGTTAGCGCATCAGCGCATCAAGGCGTCATCTCCCCGGCCAGGATGATGGCGCTGTTGGTGTGATCGACCAGCAGCAGGCCGATTACGCGCGCCGGCAGCACGCCCGAGGCCAGCGTCGGTTCCATGAAGCCGCCGTATTTCATCTTGGCGTTATCGACGACGCGGAAACGGCCGTCGTTTTGCATCAGGAAGTAAAACCCGGCCTGCTTGTTGAGCAGCTGGCGCTTGATGTGTTCGGCTTGCTGCATGTCGTCGATGGCCAGGAACTGGAACGCCTTGTTCTGGTTGTTCCAGTTGGTGGCCGACACGCAGGCGCTCAGCCTGGTGTGGCGGAATTCGTCGTAGGCGCCGGCGCAGTGGTAGCTGTCGGGCGACTTCGTCTTGGTCACCATCATGTTCAGCGACAGCGGAAACCGGCGGCGCTGGAAATCGTATTCGCCCAGCTTGGCCTGCAACGGCACCAGGTAGCCCTTGGCGTTGCGCAACGCTTCCATGCGTCCGTTCAGGTATGGCTCGAACTGTTGCAGCAGGGCGTGGACGCGGAACTCGTTGATGTCCTCGAGGTTGGGCTGCAGTTCGCGCAGGTCGGGCGGCAGGTTCTCGCGTCCTATGCTGAGCAGGAACTTGGTGTTGTAGGGCTTGCCGGTGTGGACCGGGTACAGCAGCGGCGTGGTGATCTTGTTGAGGGCGACATAGCCTTCCGGTTCCAGTTGCATCACGTTCTGCACATCGGGCAGGGCGCCAGCGTTTGCCTGCCCTGTCATCAGCGTAGCCAGCAGCGCGGCGGCCCGCAGCAGCGGGCGCATGGAGTTATTTGTTCGCATCGGATTTTCCTGTCTTTTGATGGCTTTCGTAGCCGAATTCGTAGCCGCCCAGCAGGTTCAGGCGCACCGCCTCGAACAAGGGGTAGGCCGGTACCTGGGCGTGGATCACGGCGCGCGTGAAGAACATGGCGGTGCGGCCTTGCCAGTTGGGTTCGGTTGCACCGAGACCGGCGCCGCGCTGCTCGAAATAGTCGTACAGCGGCTGGCGCGTGATCTCGCTGGTGGGAATGAAGTGGAACACCGCCAGCAGCAACAGCGCCAGCGCCGGCACGCAGAAGCCCTTGACGATGCCGCTCAGGAATCCCCAAGCGCAGGCGAGCTGGATCACGAACAGCGTGAGCTTGACCAGGTGGATCAGCGCGCCGACGATGGAAAAGCCCAGTGCGATCGGCGGCACGGCCAGCGCGCGCAGGCTGTCACGCCCCAGGTCGCTGTTCTTGCCGCCATCGGCAAAGGTGGCCACCGGCGCCGTGTATTGCGGCAGCGTGGCGCGCACATCGTCATCGAGCACGCGCTGGTAGACGGTGCGGTTGAAGAAGTGCGGCGCCTGCGCCTGCGGCGGCAGCTCGACCGGCAGCGCGAAGCTGCTGTTCTTGTAATGCAGGCTCTTGCGCCACTTGGCCTGCACCACGGCATGGCTGAAGAAGGCGCTCATGCCCAGTCCCGGCGGCAGACTATTGCCATCGAGATGCTTGGCCACGCCCTCGCGGAAGCGCTTGTCCGACTCGCTGCGCACCGATAGGCCCACCGCACGTTCGAAGCCGGCGCGGTCGCCCGGGTCCCAGTCCTTTGCCACATTGACGCCGCGCTTGCGTACGTCCTTGCGGATATCGGACCAGTAGGCCGGCGGGACGTTGTCGGGATCGACTCCGCGCTTGCGCAGGCGCGCCAGGTAATCGTTCCAGGCCTTGTCCTGGCGCGCGCCGATGCCGCCCAGGCTGTCCTGATAGGCGTTCGACGCCGGCACATAGTGATCGTTATAGGTCTCGATCAGCGTTTCGCGCGACGTCAGAAAATGGTTGTAGCTGGCGTTCTCGCCGCCGTGCAGCTGGTCGGCCATGGCGCGCAGGATCAGCGGCTTTTGTGCCTGAAGTATATGGTCGAGTTCGTGCGTGGACAGCGCCAGTAGCGGGAACACGGCCAGGAAGCTCTTGCCGTCCGGCGCGCGCAGTTGTTCGAGCGTGAGCGGCAGTTCGTCAAGCAGCACCTTGTTGCTCACCAGCGCGCCTTGCAGGGCCACCAGGTTGGTCGCCAGGAAGCGCTGCTCGGCGCTGGAGCGCTCGACGATACCGTCCACCAGTTTCTGTTCGCCGCGATACACAGTCGTGGCGACGACAATGGTCAGCACCAGCAGCGCCAGCGCGGTGAGGAAGTAATTCCAGCGTTTGTCGGCGGCCCGCTTGAGCACCCACGGCCAGAACATCAGCGCCAATGCAATTCCGGACAGGCTGCGGCCGATTTCCTCGATGGCTTCGACCGCCTCCTGGTCGGGCATGCCGCCCACCACGTCGAGCAGGCGCGAGTTGAAGCCGCACTCCACCAGCAGATAGACACCGGTAACCAGCGCCATGATCCAGACCCATGGCGCGCGCGGCTGCGGGCCGAGCAGCGCAAAACGCCGGCGCGGCGCGTCGGTCTTCGTCATTGCGCGGCGCCTTCGCCGTTACTGTTGCGCAAAATGATGCGGGTGGGCGGCACCACCGTAGCGCTGCTGGCGTCCGGCAGACGCGCATAGCTGCCGCTGTCCACGCGTTTGAGCGTGCCAGCTGGCGCGCTGGCGCGCGGCGCGGGCGTCGAGGCCGCACGGGCCGGTGCCGATGCTGTTCCCGCCGCAGGCGCCGCTGCCGCTGCCGACGCCGATCCCGCTGCCGATGTGGCGCTGTCGCGTGGCGCGGTGCTGCCTGTGCTGGCGCGGCTGGCGGCGCCATCGGCCGTTTCAAAGCGCATGCCTGCTGCCGGCCGGGTGTTCGCCGCAGGTCCGGTAGCGCCTGCTTTTGCTGAGCCCGGTGTCGCACCCCCTGACGTAGCGACGCCCTGCGTACCTGCGCCTGAGATAGTGCCCGACCTCGCTGGACGCGGCGCTGCGGTGCCCGACATCACTGTGCCCGGTGCAACCGCGCCAGACGCCGCGTCGCCGCGCTGGAAGCTGCCTTCGATGGTGCCAGCGCCGTTGCGCGGCAGGTTGGCAGTGGCGTTGTCGGCGCCCGGTGCACGCGGCAGCGGTCCGCTCACTAGCTGGCCGTTCGACCAGGCCCAGGCCACCGGGTTGGGTACCGACTGCTGCTGCGCCACCCAGCTCTGGGCGTCGGCGCTGAAGGACAGCGGCATGCTGCAGCGGCCGGCGATATCGTTGATGTTCCACATGCCGACTTCATAGCCGCTCAGCTGGTACAGCCGGTAGGCGTAGGGGCAGTGGGCAGTCGGCACGTGGACCAGGATCAGGTCGTGCGCGGGAAACCGTACCGCGTCGCCGATGCGCACCGTGGACAGCTGGCCCAGGTCGATCAGTTTCATGCGGTCGTAGAGTTTGATTTGCACCTGGTTCTGCTGGGTGCGGCGCAGCACGCCACGCGCCGTGCCCAGCTGGAATTCCTGCAGCGTGGAGGCGGTCAGCTCGTCGACGTCGATGCCGAATTTGAAGTTGTTGCCCTGGCGATTGACCGCACAGGCGCTCAGCAGCAGCGCGGCAACGACAGGAAGCGCGTACAGCGCGCGGTAGGACTTTAACATAGGTAGTGCCAGTGACATGGTTGGCGCCGCCGGCTCCCCGCGCATGCAGCAGGGGGCTGGCGGCTGGCGGAGTTTAGATCTCGGCGAGCAGTTCGTTGCTTGGGCTATACAGGCGTACTTTCATCACCTGCAGCTTGACGCGGCGGTTGCTCGGGTCGGCATCTTGCGCAAAGCCATAGACTTCCATGCGCAGCTGGGCGTACTTGCTCAAGTAACCTTCGATGGCGCGAGCCTTGGTTTCGTCCGGCACCGGCAGGTTGGCGAAGTCGGTGGCGTTGCTCTGGCCCAGCGTGTACTGGCTGTTGTCGTGGAAGTAGGTGTAGCGGTCGTTGCTGGTCATGTCCTTGATGGTAAAGGTCTTTTTCTCGAAGTTGTAGCGCTCCAGCAGCGCGCCGTCGCGGCTTTCGAGGATGACGTAGCGGCCGGCCTTGGCGCGTTCGATTTCCTGGTCGATGCGCGGTTGCAGCGCCTTGAGGATGTCCTTGCGCTGGAAGCCGTCGCTGGTGCGGCTGTACTCGGCCGAGTAAATCTGCGCCACGTCTTCGTACGGCACCGGCAGGCTCGACATGCCGTAGTAGAGGAACATCACTTGGTGGCCGCTGTCGATCTTGCGGTAGCTGGTCAGCGGGGTGGCCTTGTCGCCTTGGGGCAGGGTGCTGGCCACGGCCTGTTGCACCGCTTTCGGGTTTTGCAGGTCTTGCAGGCTGGGCTTCGGTGCCGAGGCGTCGGCTGCCGGTGCGGCGGTGTCGGCCGGTTTGCTGCAGGCGGCCAGGCCGGCCAGCAGGGCGGTGTTGCAGAGGATCAGGGTAGCGTTACGGAGCATGCGGTTCATGAAGGTTCCTTGGTGTGGAAGGTCAAAATAGTTGTTGTGGTCGTGTCGATCAGCGTGCTGCCAGAACTTTCTGGACGCCGCGCCAGGCCAGGTACAGCGCCACGATCAGGGCGATGTAGCTGCCGTAGCCAACCGAGAAGGCGGCCAGCGCCTGTTTCATCATGGCGCCGGCAAAGTCGCCCATCTGGCTGCCGCCGAAGCCACGCATGCTTTCGCTGGCGGCGCTGGTCAGGTTGCGGATCTTCAGGTAAATGCCCAGCCCGGTCAGCACCAGGAAGGCCAGCGGCGCGAACAGGCCGAACGCCGCCCGTTTGTCGGCCACGAACACGTGGGCCAGCGGGGCAATCATGGCGACCACGCACAGGAAGCCGTACAGGCCGCTGCTGCCGTTACCGCCTTGCATCATGCCTTCGAGGCTGGAACTGACGTTGGCCAGGCGCAGCAGGTCGAACATGGTCAGGTTTTGCACGATGCTGGCGCTGATGTTGATGGACACGGCCGGCAGCCAGATCCAGGCGATGGCCAGCAGGGCGACTGCGATCAGCAGCGGCTTGCCGACCTGGTCCACGCGCACCATCAGTTTCGGCAGGTACTCGTCCTTCAGGTCGTTCATGCCGTCCTTCATCTTGTCCAGCTTTTCCTTGGCCAGCACCGACTCCGGCACCGGCGTTACCGCCAGTACCTGGCCGCTTGCGTCGCGTGCGACATCGACCTGGGTGTTGACCGTCGGCGCGCTGGTCGGGCTGCGCCAATGCTGTTCGAGCGTGAACGTCAACTGGCGGCCATCCACGACCACCAGGCCGGGGCCGGCATTGGTGTCGCGCAAGACCACGCCGCGCGCGGTGGTGGCTGCGGGTGCTTGTGATGGTGCCGGGGCTGGCGTCGGCAGCGGGATGACCGGCGCGGCGGCACTGGTCAGATCGGGCGTCACGGCAGCGACGGTTTTCAGCGGCGTGCCGCAATCTTCGCAAAAGCGCGATTCGGGAGCGGCGGATTTACCGCAGGCACCACAAAAGACTGGAACAGCAGACATGGACATACTCCTCGTTATTGAATTTCTTGAATGGAAGTTGGGTTTGTTCAGCGGGACGCCAGCGTCACGATGGCGCCGTCGCGTGGCAGCAGTGCGACCTTTCCGCCTCTGAAGACTTGCAATGCGCCTTCGTTGGTGCTGGCCATGGCGCCGTTCAGGTACAACTGGGTGCGTAGCTTGTACACGCCTTCGGGCGCGCCTTCCGGCAGGCGCAGCGTGAAGCTGTTGTCGAACTCGCCGCTACCGCCCTTGTCGTTGACGATTTTTTCGCCACGTTTGAACTCTTCGCCGTCCGGACCGTAGGCGATCAGCACCTCCTTCACTTCACGCACCGGCTCGCCGGTGCCGGACACGGCGCGGATCGTCGATTGCACCTTGATCGGTTCCATGGTGCGGGCCACGCCTTGCGGCGTGACGGCGGTGGTGTAGGCGACGATCTTGGCTTTCGGCGGCAAGGCGTTGCGGTTGGCGGTGCGGTAAGTCTTTTCCACGTCGGCGGACGAGCTGGTCTGGCGGCTGGCCACTTCGACCACGGCGCACGCAGCCAGGCCCACGGCCGCGCCCTTGAGCGCGCCTTTTTTGCCGCCGAGCAGGCCGCCCAGCACGGCGCCACCGAGCGCCATCGAGCCGCAGCGGATGGCAGTAGTGTTGTTGTCGGAGGTTGGCTGGTTACCGCCGCCAGGACCGCCGGGACCGTTGGGCGCGGCGCAACCGGTCAGCGCGGCAATCAGGCAGGCGCTGGCGGCAAGGGTAGTTTTTTTCATGGTATGACCTTTCGCGATTATTCGATGGAACTGCCGGATTTCAATGCTTCGGATTGCTTGGTCTTGGCTTTGGCCAGCGTGGCCCTGGCGGCGCCGCTGGCGGGATCGAGATCGAGCGCGGCTTCGGCGGTGGCGATGGCCTTGTCGAACTGGCGCAGCGCGATGAAGTTTTCCGCCTTGTCGAGCATGGCGCTCACCTTGCCGCTGAGCGGGTTGCTTGCCGGTGCCGCCTGTGCGCGGTCCACGCGCGGGGCTGCGACCGGTGGCGTGGCTTTGGGGCTGGCTGGTACTGCTTTCGGTGCCGGGGTTGCTGCCGGCGCTGGTGCTGCGGCAGGTGCTTGCGTTGCTGCCGGGGCCGGGGCCGGAGACTTTGCCGGGGTAGGAGCCGTAGCCGGAACCGGAGCAGGAGCAGGAACCGGAGCAGTTGCAGTTGCAGGTGCCTCGGGCGGGATCGCTGCTGGCGCGGTGGCTGCCGGCGCTGTATCGATCGCCAGCGTTGCCGGTGCTCCAGATGTCGTTGCTCCAGCCGCCGGTTCGCCAGCCGCCGGTGCGCTGGCCGCATCTGTCAGCGGCGCTGGTACCGGCGCTGCGGATTTGGACGACTGCCAGAAGTAGGCGCCACCGCCGGCAAGCGCAACGACCGCAGCCGCGGCAGCAGCGATCAGCGCCCACTTGCGGGCCGGCGGCTCGGTCGAGACTGGCGCAGACCACGGTGGCGATGATGGCGGCGCTTCGGGCGTGGCGATCGTCGCTGCCGGGACAAGGGCAGGATCAGGCAATGGCTCAGGTTGCGCCAGCGTTTCCGGTTCGGTCACCGGTTCCGGCACAGGCACAGGCTCGGTTGCCGGGGCCGGAGCAGCTTCCTCCACCGGAGTCGTCAATACTTCAGGCTCGGACAAGAGCGCTGGCGCCGGCTCTGGTACCGGCGCAGGAACCGGTTCAGGCTCAGGCTTGGTTTCCAGCACAGGCGCTTGGCGCAGCTCGGAGGCCGGGGCAAGTTCCTGCACCGGAGCTGTCAATTGTTCAGGCACGGGAATGGATACCGGCGCGGGCATCGGTTCAGGCGCATTCTCCAGCACAGGTGCTTGCACCGGATCGAATGCCGGGGCCTTAGCAGGCTCATCCACCGGAGCTGCCAACGGTTCTGGCTCAGGCACGAACATCCGCACTGGCACCGGCTCGGGTGCCGGCGCAGGAATTGGTTCAGGCTCAGCCACTGGCTTATGCTCGACAACCGGCGCAGACTCACGCTCAGCTACGAACTCAGGAACCTGTACTGGTTCAAGCATAGGTTCAATCACAGGAACGGGTTCCAGCACTGGCTCAGGCACCGGATCAATCACCGCCACCGCCTCGGGAATCGGCTCGGACACAGGTACAGCCACCGCTACTGCGGCTGGAAGCGCAGCCGGTTTGCCGCAATTGCGGCAGAATTTGGCCGCAGGAGCAAGCGGCGCGCCGCACTCGCACTGGCTGCCGCTCGAAGCTGGCGTCAGACCGGTGCCGCACCCTTTGCAAAATTTCGCATGTGCAGCATTAATGGTCTGGCAATTCGTGCAAATCGTCATTTGATTACCATTCCCTAAAGAAATTGTATAAAATACACCTGAATCTTACAAGTAACATTTCCCAATTGCAAATAATAATATTGTCAAGTGGAAAATATGCCGCATAGCAGCGTAAAATTCTGAGGCACGTTTTTTGGCGTCCTTTCCAGCTCTATCGCAGCGTTTCCCGATTCGGTTCACATTATTTTTCGTAATTTTTTCAGCTGTTTTGAACACGCCTTTTTATGCATAATCTGCCGCGCGCGGAAGTCAGAAATTTATTGAACCGGATCGCCGACCGCGACGATCAAGCATCGAGAAGGCTGTACAGCGTGTATCAGCCGCAATTGTTTGCCTATGTGCGCTACCGGGTCTGGAGCGACATGAGCGCGGAGGAAATCACGATGGATAGTCTGTTTATCGCCTTTAGCAAACCGGCTGCCTATAACGGCCTGTCGGAGTTTTCCACCTGGCTGTGCGGCATCGCCAACAACCGCATCCGGCAATGGCAGCGCGACATGGCCACCGAACTGGAAACGCAAGAACTGACCGCCGCGATCGCCGACAAACACGGCAACCTCGACTGGAACGTGCTGACCGGGATCGAGCAGGACCAAGCCACACAGGCGATCCTGGTGTGCATCGACAAGCTGCCTGCCGGCCAGCGCGAAGCGATCTACCGTACCGCGGTGGCAGAGGAGGGACTGGCCGAGGCCAGCCGCGACATGGAAGTGCCGGAGGGCACGCTCAAGTCGCGCCTGTTCCACGCGCGCCAGCGTATCCGCGACTGCCTGGCCCGGGCCTTCGGCCCCGATTACCTGGGAGGCAAGCGTGGCTGACTACACCGACGACGACCGCCTGCGCCTGCGCGAGCTGCTGCCGTTTTACCTGAACCGCACGCTCGATCCGGCCCGGCGCCAGGAAGTGGAGGCATGGCTGGCGCATGACGCCAACGGCCGCCAGGAACTGCAATTCCTGCAGGCCGTGACCGCCGCCGCGCGCCAGCGCGTGACCGAACGCGCGCCGCTGGCCGGCTACGAGGCGCTGGCCGCTCGCCTGGAGGCCAGCCGGCCAGCGGCGCCGGCCTGGTGGCAGCGCTGGTGGCAGGGTCTGGCTGCCGCGCGCTGGGCGCCCGTTGGCGCGCTGGGGGTGGCGCTGATCGCGGTGCAAATGGGCTGGAATGTCTATCGGCTCGACCCGCAAACGCCCACGGTCAGCTATCGCGGCACGGCCGCGCAGCCGGCGAGGGCCTCCGACCTCAAGCTGGTGGTGCGGCGCGACGCCCGCTTTGCCGACCTGGCCGAGCTGCTGGTGCAAAACCGTTGCCACATCGTGTGGGGACCGTCGGTGTCGGGAGAACTGTGGATCGCCCTCGACGAGCCGGGCAGCGCCGAACCGGTGCGGGCCCGCCTGGCCGCCTCGCCGCTGGTGGAAGACGTGCTGCTGGTGCGCCGATGAGACCTCAGCGCCGCACCTTGCTGGCGCTGCTGGTAGCGGCCGCGTGGTCAGGCTTGCCTGTCGTGCGCGCCGCCGAACCGGTATCGGCCCCGCCCGAACGGCAGGCGCTGGTGATCGGCAACGGCGCCTACAACAACGGCTTGCTGCCCAACACCCGTGCCGACGCCGACCTGATCGCCGGCGCTTTGCGCCGCGCCGGCTTTCGCGTGACGTTGGCCAAGGACCTGGGCCGCAGTGCCCTGTACGACACGGTGCGCCAGTTCGCCACCGGCCTGACGGCTGGCGCCACGGCGGTGGTGTATTACGCCGGCCACGGCATGCAGATCAATGGCGTCAATTATCTGATCCCGACCGATATGTCGCCCACCAGCGAAGCCGGGGTGGCGCTCAAGGCGTATCCGCTGTCGGCCCTGCACGAGCGGCTGGCGCTGGCGCCGTCGGCAGTCAACATGGTGATTCTCGACGCCTGCCGCAACAACCCGTTCCAGCCGATGCCGGCCGTGCGCATGCGCGCCATCGGCAACCTCGGCCTGGGGCCGGCAGTGGCGCCGCGCGGCACCCTGGTGGCCTATTCGACCGCGCCGGGCCAACTGGCGGAAGATGGCACCGGTCGCAAGAACAGCATCTATACCGAAACGCTGGCCGGCCTGATCGGCCAGCCGGGGCTGCCGGTAACCGACCTGTTCCGCACCGTGGCCGACCAGGTACGGCGGCGCACGCTGGAAGACCAGCAGCCGTGGGTGGAATCATCGCTAGTGGGCGACGCCTATTTCCGGCCGCCGCCGGGGCTGCGTTATGGCGCACCGATGGCGCCGGACAAGACCGGCGCCGTTGCCGGTGCAGCAAAGCCGGCAGGCCGCTACCGTTCCGGCGACAAACCCGGTGCGCTGGGCAGCGAAGGCGATGCGGCCTGGTACCGCCACCTCGACGAACGCGGTTGGACCGAGCTCGACTGGCAATTGCAGCAGCGCGTCGGCCAGTCCGGCGCCGAGGAAGTGGCCGAACTCAAGCGCCGCGCCGCCAAGGGCAACGTGGTGGCCATGACCACCCTGGGACGCATCGAACAGGCCTGCCAGGGCGGCGCGGGACGCACAGCGTGCGGCAAGCGCGCACGGCAGTGGTTCCAGCAAGCGGCCACGCTTGGTTTCCCGGTGGCGCAAAACGAGTTGGGCGAGATGTACTACGAAGGCCGCGAAGTGCCGAAAGACCTGGCGGCCGCGCGCCGCTGGCTGACCCAGGCAGCGCAGGCCAACTACCCGCGCGCGCGCATCAACCTGGCCCAGCTCGACATGATGCAAAGCCGCTCGCCGGAAGCGGTGCGCAACATGCTCGACACGCTCATGAAAAGCAACCAGTCGATGATGGCGCCGCCGGGACGCTGATGCCCCGGCGGAGACGATGCTCAGCAAGCGCTGTCGAAACGTCGACAGCGCTATGGCGCATTACTTGACCAGCGTCTTCTTGTAGGCGATCGAATAGGTCAGCTTGCCGGTTGGCGTGACCAGGTCGTCCAGCGCCTTGGTGTCGAGCTTGCCGGACCATCCCAGCGACGCGGCCGTATTGCCACCGCTGACCACGTCGGTCGCCTGCAACGCCACCATCGCCTGCGAGGCCTTGAGGATGGCCGACGCGTAGCTGGTGCTGCTGGTCAGATCGTAGCCGGCCAGGTCGATCTTGCTGCGCAGCCAGTCGCCCCAGTAAAACTCGAGGAACTCGGTGCTGGCTTCCGGGACGACGTAGCCGGCGTCGCGGGTGAAGTACACCAGCGCGCGGTACGGATCGTTGCCCAGGGCCGCGAGGCCGCTCTGCTGCGGCAGCTGGCCGGTGACGATAGGGCGGTTGGCGCCGTCCTTGAGCCAGACTTTTTTGCCGGCCTTCATCGCGCTCCAGAAATCCACCTCGTTCAGCTTGCTCAGGTTGTCGGTCAGCTTGACCCATACTTTCAGCTTCTGGTTGACGCCGCCGTCGGCATTCCAGAACGCGCTGAAGGTGTGGTGGCCATCGGTCAGGTACAGCTTGCCGCCAGGACCGACCACCACCGTTTTCATGTCGCCCGGCTTGGTGCCCACCGGCGACTTGCACGCGAACGTGGCGGGTGGCTTGATCAGCGTGGCGCCGGTGACGTTGGCGGTCTTGGTCACCACGTCGTCCTGGCCATTGGCTTCGCACAGTTCGGCGAATTTCTTCGGCTTGTTGGTCTTGTCCATGATCAGGTCTTCGGCGCTGTAACGGCCGAGCTTGTAATAGATCTGGTCATAGCCGACTGCCGGCTGGGTCGGCAGCAATTCGTCCAGCGCCACTTCGATGAACACCGGCGCGGCGGCGGTGCCCGGCACCATCGCCATCAGTTGCTGCTGGCGCGCGGTCGGGGTGGCAGGCGCGGTCAACAGCGCCGTGCCGGTGGCACGCGGCACGCTGCCGCCGGTGCTCTGCACCAGGATGGCGCCGCTGGTGTTGACGATGTCGATATCGGTACCGCTGACCTTGACCGCCAACTGGTCGAGCAGCTTGTCGGCGGCATCGGTACTGCTGCCGGGCACCAGCGGGCCGTTGACGAAATCGTAGGTGGCGGACACGCCCATGGCGCGCATGGCATCGGCCAGCGCGGTGGACAGCTGGGTTTGCGCGGTGGCGATTTTTGTCCCATCGACGGCTGCCAGCTGGCTGGCGCTGGTCGCTGCCGGCGTGGTCCCGAGCAGTTGCATCGCCAGCACCGACGTCAGCGGCGTGACATTGACGGCAGTCTCCTTGACCGTGACCGCGTACTGGGCGCTGCCCGAGGTCGGCGTGACCGTCAACAGGAACGGCGCGGCAGCGCTGGCCGGCAGGTTCAGCACCAGCTTGCCGTTGGCATCGGTGGTGCCGCTACCGACCGTGGCCTTGGCCGCATCCTGCACCGTCACGGCGGCGCCAGCCATGGCCTTGCCGGTGGCGGCCACGACGGTCATGGCGCGGGTGGGCGTCGTATCCAGGTTCGCATCACCACCGCCGCAAGCAGCCAGCAACAGTGGCAGGGTGAGCAGCAAAGGCAGGTGGCGTGGAAAACCGGTAGGGCGCTGGCGCGTCGAGTGCATGGGAACTCCGTTGGCAAAACGCGTGAGCATACCGGGGGAATGTGACGGCTTTGTTACTGGAAGTAGGCTAATGACAACGATTCAAGCCTTCTGATTGGTGAGCAAATGCCGGATGGCCGTGACGTGTGGCAGCTGTTCGACCGCATCGAGCTCTTCCTGCAACAGCAGGTGCGCTGCTTCCTCCCCCTCTTGCAGTGCTACTTCCGCAAGTATCTCCGCTGTTTCCACGTAGTGGCGCAAGACTTCGCGACGGATAGCCTGAAGTGGACCGTTGAGGTGCAGAATACGGATAGTCTCTTCTGCTCGCAGTCGCTCCGCTGCGTTGAGGTTGGCCCGAGCATGTACCGAGCCTATCGGTGTAAACAATAAAAAGTGTTCCGGATCCTCGACGTCCGGCTTGATCAGGTTTTGATGAGGATAGGCTCCCACCCCGTCCTTATGATTGCCACAGCTATCTCTGCGATTGCAGGAACCGAACAAATTGTGCCAATCGAACGTGCCCTGCGGGTAGTAGTGACGCTGGCGAAAATGTTCGATATGCCGGTTCTCTGCGGGCAGCGCAGCTTCGCAATATGCACAGCGTCCGTGCTGCATCGCGTCGAGCCCGGTCCAGATTTCGATACGCTCGTCAGGTGTTAGTGCTGACCACTGCTCCGCACCATGTCGATGGCGGCCCAGGCATGCTGGCGGCTGCTGATCGCGGACCAGATGGCGCATGGCTTAGCCAGGTTGATGATCCGGCGCGCGTGGCGAGGGCTGCAGCTTTTGCTGATATTTCTGCAAACGCAGCATGCGGTCGCACTCCAGCATCACGGGATGGTGCGCACCGAAATGCGCGTCGAGGCGGGCGCGCAGGTCCAGGCCCGCAGCTTGCAGGTGCAGGTTCTGCTGGATCAGCGCGTGGTATTGCTCCAACATGCGCGCCTCCGGCACATCGGGTACCGGATCGACGCCCATGATCTGCGCGAGTACGCTGGAACTTGCCACGCCCCTGGTTTGCAGCGGCACGGTGTCGATCCACGCGGTTTGCGTAGAAGATGGATCGCCTTCGCGTATCACCCGGATACTCGTGTGGTCTATGCTGGTCAGTACCTGTGGGCTATGCGTCGTCACAATGAACTGGATCAGCGGAAAAGCTTCGCGCAGGCTGGTCAAAATCACCTGCTGCCACGAAGGGTGGAGATGCATATCGAGTTCATCGATCAGGACAATCCCGCGTGCTTTTTTTGCAGCGTCGGCGCCAAGGTGGGGATTGAGTTGCACGGCACGGAAAGCAATATCTGCAGCCATACCCAAACTGTTGCGGATGCCATCGCTGAGCCGGCTGACAGCCATGGTGCCCAACTGGTCGTGGGTCATGGTGATGTCCGCCAGGACTTCTGAATACCACAAGCCCTTCCAGCCGGTAGGCCGCAGGATGGCGTCGACCGCTGTACGAACGGCATCTACAAGGGGAGAAAACGCACTCTGGTGCGCAATGACTTCTTGTGCAGTGGCGCCCGGCGTGCTTTCCATGAAGCGAATCTTGCTTTGCGTGATCGCGCGGTAAGCGTAGGCATACCACTCCATGAAGCTCTTGAAACCGGACGCTGGTTCCATGCAGTCGCGATATGCGGCGGAACGGGTATCGTAGCCATTGGTAAACAGCTTTCCGTTTGTAAGCTTGCTTTGATGCCAAAGGCGGCCTGTCCCATAGTAAGCAAGCAAGGGCCAATCTTCAGGTTGCCCATGCTGAGCCTGTGCTTGCCCATTGCTACGCAACAGGGATGCGTACCGGGTAAGGGCGCGAGCATCCTTGATCGTCGTGCCGCCCTTGGCAGTATTCAAAGCGCGTGACCAGGAGACGGCTGGCTGGTCCGGCGTGAGCTCGCCCCATGCTTCAAGCTCCACCGGATAGACGGTGGAACTGGATGGCAGTTCGCGGTCGAGCTCAACCGTTCGCACGTCGGAGAGCGTGATGCCCTGGCCTTTGCCGGTCGGGAAGACTGCCAGATAAGTGCCGAAGAGAATGCGAATCGCGTCAAGCACGCTGGTCTTGCCGCGTCCGTTGTCGGCGACAAGGACGGTCAGCTCGGGGTGCAGCTCGCACGTGACGTCCGAAAACAGGCGGAAATTGCGCAGTCGTATAGATGCCAGCCTCATCGCTTCGCACTCCTTGCACGCTATGGATCAAAGAGGACGAGTTTACATCAGGATGATGTCGTACTGCTCCTGATGATAAGCCGTCTCCACCTGCAACGAAATCTTCTTGCCGATGAAGTCGCCCAGCATGGCCAGATGCTGCGATTCCTCTTCCAGGAACATATCGACCACTTCCTGCGACGCCAGGATGCGGAATTCGCGCGGGTTGAATTGTTTCGCTTCGCGCAGCAGTTCGCGCAGGATTTCGTAGCAGATGGTGCGCGAGGTTTTGACTTGGCCCTTGCCGCTGCAGGCCGGGCACGGTTCGCACAGGATGTGGGCCAGCGATTCGCGGGTGCGCTTGCGCGTCATTTCCACCAGGCCCAGCGCCGAGAAGTTCGAGACCGACACCTTGGTGCGGTCGCGCGCCAGCGCCTTTTTCAATTCCGACAGCACGGCCGCGCGGTGCTCGGTATTATCCATGTCGATGAAGTCGAGGATGATGATGCCGCCCAGGTTGCGCAGGCGTAGCTGGCGGGCGATCGCGTGCGCCGCTTCCAGGTTGGTCTTGAAAATCGTGTCGGCGAAGTTGCGGCCGCCGACAAAACCGCCGGTGTTGACGTCGATGGTGGTCATCGCCTCGGTCTGATCGACGATCAGATAGCCGCCGGATTTCAAGTCCACGCGGCGGCCCAGCGCGCGCAGGATTTCTTCTTCCACGCCGTACAGGTCGAACAGCGGGCGCTCGCCCGTGTAGTGCTGCAAACGCGGCAGCACGCCGGGCGTGTAAGCCTGGCCAAACTCCTGCAGCATCAGGTGATTCTCGCGCGAGTCCACCTGGATGGTGGCGGTGTGCTCGTGGACGAAGTCGCGCAGCACGCGCTGGGCCAGGCTCAAGTCCTGGTGCAGCAGCGTGGTGGCGGGCAGGGTGCGCGCGCCGTGCGTGATCGCGCTCCAGGTCTTGCGCAGGTACTCGACGTCGGCGGCAATGTCGGCGTCGGACGCGTCCTCGGCCTGGGTGCGCACGATGTAGCCGCCTTTCTCGTCGGCGGGCAGCAGCTTTTGCAGGCGCGTGCGCAGCGCTTCGCGCTCGGATTCCTTTTCGATCTTTTGCGAGATGCCGATATGGTTATCCTGCGGCAGGTACACCAGCATGCGCCCGGCAATCGAAATTTGCGTGGACAGGCGCGCGCCCTTGGTGCCGATCGGGTCCTTGATCACTTGCACCGTGAGCACCTGGCCGTCGAACAGGATTTTTTCGATCGGGGTGGGGATGGCGCCGGCGGTGGAGCTGTTGGCGGCGTCGTGCGGGCGCGCTTCCCAGATGTCGGCCACGTGCAGGAACGCCGCGCGTTCGAGGCCGATGTCGATGAAGGCCGACTGCATGCCGGGGAGGACGCGTACCACTTTGCCGGAATAGACATTGCCCGCCAGGCCGCGCGTGAGCGTGCGTTCGATGTGCAGTTCCTGCACCGCGCCCTGTAATATCAGGGCGACACGGGTCTCTTGCGGGGTGATGTTGATCAGGATGTCTTCGTTCATGTGTCTCCGCGGGCTGCGCTGGCTATTTGAACGACGATCATACACGCACGCCAGTGGGGCCGCTAGGGCAGCGGCAAACCCGCCTG
Source organism: Duganella sp. Leaf61 (assembly GCF_001421905.1). Taxonomy (NCBI): domain Bacteria; kingdom Pseudomonadati; phylum Pseudomonadota; class Betaproteobacteria; order Burkholderiales; family Oxalobacteraceae; genus Duganella; species Duganella sp. Leaf61. The sequence continues at coordinate 538,192 of NZ_LMLM01000012.1, read as the reverse complement.
GCGCAGCAGCTGCGCAGTTTCGTACAGGGGCAGGCCCATGATGCCGGAGTGGCTGCCGGCAATGTGTTCGATGAACTGCGCGGCCGGGCCCTGGATGCCGTAACCGCCGGCCTTGTCGTACGGCTCCTGGCTGGCGCAATAGGCGGCAATGGCTTCCGGCGTCAGCACGCCGAAGCGCACTTCCGATACCTGCGTCACCTGCTCCTGGAAGCCGGCGCTGCACACCGCGATCGACGTCAGTACCTGGTGGGTACGGCCCGACAGCTGTTCGAGCATGGCGGCAGCTTCCAGCGCGTTGGCGGGCTTGCCGAGGATGTGGCCGTCGATAGTGACGGTGGTGTCGGCCGTGAGCACGGGGCGCGGCGTGAGATGGCGGCGCTTGAGCAGCCCGTGCGCGAACACGGCCTTTTCCAGCGCCACGCGCGCGACGTAATCGAGCGGCGCTTCGCCGGGCAGCACTTCTTCGGTGACGTCGGCGCCGCGCGGGCCGTCGGCGCGCAGCAGCAGCAGTTCGAAGTCGATACCGACCTGGCGCAGCAGCTCGCGCCGGCGCGGACTTTTCGAGGCAAGGTAGATCTTTTTATCGACTAACCTGTTTGTCATGATCAGACCCGGTGGTAGGGATGGTTTTGCGTGATGGTCCAGGCCCGGTACAGCTGCTCGGCCAGCAGCACGCGCACCATGCCGTGGGGGAGGGTCATGCTGGAGATGCGGATCAGGCCCTCGGCCCGCGCCTTGAGCGCAGGATCGAGGCCGTCGGCGCCGCCGATCAGGAAGGCCGTGTCGCGGCCGTCCTGTTGCCAGGTTTCGAGCTGCTGCGACAGGCCCACCGAGGTGAGATCCTTGCCGCGTTCGTCCAGCGCGATGATGCGCACCGATTTCGGCAATGCCGCTTCGATGCGCTCGCGTTCGAGCGCCATCGCGGTGGCGGCAGTCTTGCTGCCCGAACGTTCGACCGGCTTGATTTCCTTGAGCACGATCTTCAGTTCGGGCGGCATGCGCTTGACGTATTCGGCGTAGCCGTTTTCGATCCAGGCCGGCATTTTGTGGCCGACCGCAGCGATGATCAGCTGCATACAGCGTTATTCCGCTGCCGGTTTCTTGATACGCTTGATGACGGTCTTGGCCGGCGCTTCTTCGGCTTTCGGCTTGGCGGCCTTCGGCTTCGGCGTGGCTTTCAACGCTTTCACGGCGGCGACCGTGGCTTTTGGCTGGGCGACCTTGATCTTCTTGCCGGCTGGTACGGCGGCTGGCTTGGCGGCTTTCTTCTCGCCGGTAGCGGCAGCCTTGGCAGCGGCAGGCTTGCGTGCCGGGGTCTTTTTCTCGACCACTGGCGATGCATCGACCGCTTTTTTGCCGGCGGCCAGGTGCGAGCTGACTTTTTTCGGCGCTGCTTCTTCCGCTTCCACGGTGCCCTTGCGCTTGGCGGCGCCCAGTTTCACTGGCTTGTCGCCCCAGATTTCTTCCAGGCGGTAGTAGGCGCGGATTGGTGCCTGCATGATGTGGACGATCATGTCGCCCAGGTCGACCAGCACCCATTCACCGGTGTCCTCGCCTTCCATGCCGTACACGTCGCCGCCGGCGGCCTTGACTTTATCGCGCACCGAAGCGGCCAGCGCCTTGGTCTGGCGGTTGGAGGTACCGGAGGCGATGGCAATGCGGTCGAACAGGCTGGTCAGGTGGGTCGTATCGAATACCGTGATGTCTTGTGCCTTGACGTCTTCGAGGGCGTCAACGACGAGGGCTTGCAGTTTTTTGATGTCCATTAGCTTCTGTATAAATTATGTTGTTCAATATAGTCTAGCACTAGCGGCGGGATAAGCGAATTTGCCTGCTCCCCCCGTTGTAATGCCGCACGTATCTGAGTGGCGGAAATATCCACCGCGAAGTCTTGTGCCAGATACGTCAGACCGTGCGGCGTGTTGCGGATGTTGTCGGGCGTTCCCAGTCGACTGGAAAACGCCGCGGCGACGGCGGCTGGTAGCCCTGCGCCATCGATACTAAAACCTGGTCGCGCGGCCACGCAGATATGGGCGTGGTCGAACAGCGCTTGCCATTGGTGCCAGGTGTCGAGCCGCTGCAACTGGTCGGCTCCCATCAGAAAAGAGATCGAGGCCTGCGGCCCCAGTTCCGCGCGCACTGCGCGCAGGGTGTCGATGGTGTAGGTTGGCTGGCCGCGCGCGGCCCGCTCGATTTCCTGCATGTCCACCACCACCGGGAACGGTTGTTTTGCAAACGCCAGCGTCACCATCTCGGCGCGCTGTGCGGGCGTGGCCTTGAGCGTGGACTTTTGCCACGGCAAACCGGCAGGCACCACGCGCAATTGATCCACTTGCAGCAGCTGCGCGAAATGCGCGCCAAGCGCCACATGGCCAAGGTGGACCGGATCGTAGCTGCCGCCCAGCAGAGCGATCCGCTGTGCGTGCGGCCCGGTCACGCAGCCAGCCAGTCGCGATGCGGCAGGAAGTCGGAATACAGCGCCGCCTCGGGCGTGCCGTCCTGCGGCTCCCAGCGATAGCGCCACTTCACTACCGGCGGCATCGACATCAGGATCGCCTCGGTGCGGCCACCGGACTGCAGGCCGAACAGGGTACCACGGTCGAACACCAGGTTGAATTCCACGTACCGGCCGCGCCGGTACGCCTGGAAGTCGCGTTCGCGCTCGCCGTATTCGAGGTCCTTGCGGCGCTCGAGGATCGGCAGGTAGGCCGCCAGGAACGCGTCGCCCACGCTGCGCTCCATGGCGAAGCATTGCTCGAAACTGCCATCGTTGACGTCGTCAAAGAAGATGCCGCCCACGCCGCGCGCTTCCTGCCGGTGTTTCAGATAAAAATACTCGTCGCACCACTTTTTGAAGCGCCCATGCAGATCGGCGCCGAACGGCGCCAGCGCATCGTGGCACGTCTGATGGAAGTGCTTCGCATCTTCCACGAAACCGTAATACGGCGTCAGATCCATGCCGCCGCCGAACCACCACACCGGCTCGCCTTCGTTGGTCGTGGTGCTGAAAAACCGCACATTCATGTGCACCGTGGGCGCATACGGATTGCGCGGATGGATCACCAGCGACACGCCCATCGCCTGCCATGGCTGGCCACCGAGGTGCGGGCGCAGCGCGCTGGCCGATGGCGGCAGCTTTGAACCCATCACGTGCGAAAAATTCACGCCGCCGCGCTCGATCACATTGCCTTCTTCGACCAGGCGCGAAATGCCGCCACCGCCCTCGGGCCGGTCCCACGCGTCGCGCAGGAAGGGCGTGCCGTCCACCGCTTCGAGCGCGCAGACGATGCGCTCTTGCAGGTCCAGCAGCCAGGCCTTGACGGCGGCGGTGTCGGGCGCGGCGGCGAGTGCGGCGGACATGATCAGTGCTTCAGGCCACGCCAGCCGATGTCGCGGCGGCACTGCATGCCGTCGAACGAGATCTGGTCGACCACGTCGTACGCCTGGCGCTGCGCCAGCTTGACGCTGTCACCCAGACCGACGGAGCACAGCACGCGGCCACCGGTGACCACCAGCTGGTTGCCGCCGTTGTGACCCTCGCCAGCGAGCGCAGTGCCAGCGTGGAAGGTGACCGACTCCGGCGTTTCGGCCGGAATCGCGCTGATGACGGCGCCTTTCAGTGGCGCATTCGGGTAGCCGGCGGCAGCGAGCACCACGCCCACGGCGGTGCGGCGGTCCCATTCCAGTTCGACCTGGTTCAGGGTGCCGTTGACCGCGTGTTCCATCACCGACAGCAGGTCGGTTTTCAGGCGCGCCATGATCGGCTGGGTTTCCGGATCGCCCATGCGGCAGTTGAATTCCAGCGTGCGCGGGTTGCCTTCGGCGTCGATCATCAGGCCGGCATACAAAAAGCCGGTGAACACGATGCCGTCGCGGGTCATGCCGGCGATGGTCGGGTTGATGATCTCGCGCATCACGCGTGCATGCATGGCCGGGGTGACGATCGGCGCTGGCGAGTAGGCGCCCATGCCGCCCGTGTTCGGGCCTTCGTCGTGATCCTTGAGGCGCTTGTGGTCCTGGCTGGTGGCCAGCGGCAGCACGTTTTTACCGTCGCACATGACGATGAAGCTCGCTTCTTCGCCGGCGAGGAATTCTTCGATCACGATGCGCGCGCCGGCGTCGCCGAAGCGGTTATCGGCCAGCATGTCGTCGACCGCGCGGTGCGCTTCTTCGAGCGACAGGGCAACGACCACGCCCTTGCCGGCAGCCAGGCCGTCGGCCTTGATGACGATCGGGGCGCCGTTGGCATCGATGTAGGCGTGCGCTTGCGCCACGTCCGAGAAGGTCTGGTATTTGGCAGTCGGAATGCCGTGGCGCTGCATGAACGCCTTGGCGAAGTCTTTCGACGATTCGAGCTGCGCCGCTTCCTTGGTCGGTCCGAAGATCTTCAGGCCACGGGCGCGGAACAGGTTGACGATGCCGCCGGCCAGCGGGGTTTCCGGGCCGACGACGGTGAGGCCGATGTGTTCTTTCTCGACGAAGTTCGCCAGCTCGTGCAGGTCGGTGATGTTGACATTGACCATGCGCGAGTCGTGCGCGGTGCCACCGTTGCCGGGGGCGACGTACACCATCTGGATGCGTTCGGACTGCGCCAGTTTCCAGGCCAGCGCGTGCTCACGGCCACCGGAGCCGACTACCAAAATTTTCATAAGTCCTCAGTCTTCAATCAGTGCGTTGGAATACACTTCCTGCACGTCGTCCAGGTTTTCCAGGGCGTCGAGCAGCTTTTGCATCTTGAGCGCGTCGTCGCCGGTAAAGACCGTCTCGGTGGCAGGCTTCATGATGATTTCGGCCACTTCGGCCTTGAACCCGGCCGCTTCCAGCGCATCTTTCACGCCGGCGAAGTCGTGCGGGCCGCACAGCACTTCGATGCCGCCTTCGTCGTCGGTCAGCACGTCTTCGGCGCCGGCTTCCAGCGCCGCTTCCATCAGTGCGTCTTCGCTGGTGCCCGGGGCGAACAGGAACTGGCCGCAGTGCTTGAACATGAACGAGACCGAGTTCTCGGTACCCATGTTGCCGCCGTTCTTGTTGAACGCGTGGCGTACTTCGGCCACGGTGCGCACGCGGTTGTCGGTCATGCAGTCGACAATAATCGCCGCGCCGCCGATGCCGTAGCCTTCGTAGCGGACTTCCTCGTAGCTGGCGCCGTCCTCGCCGCCGGTGCCGCGCGTGATCGCGCGTTGCACGTTATCTTTCGGCATATTGGCGTCGGCCGCCTTGTCGATGGCCAGGCGCAGGCGCGGGTTGGACGCGATGTCGCCGCCGCCCATGCGTGCGGCAACGGTGATTTCCTTGATCAGGCGCGTCCAGATCTTGCCCCGTTTTGCGTCGGTGGCAGCCTTTTTATGCTTGATGTTGGCCCATTTGCTGTGTCCAGCCATGTTCGGTCGTCCTTTGGCGGTAGATTTGAGGTATCCGGTGAGGGCGGTATTCTAGCACAAGACCCCTTGCCAAAACCGCCAGCGGGGGCGGGGATGCCGCCGTTACCGTTTACTAGAGGCAACGCTCAAGTTCCTGTAGAGATGCTGTCATATACCGGTGTTAGCCTTTATTTTTTAATACTGTTGTAGAGGCGGAACGGTTATGGACAGAAGGCGGTTTTTGAAGTGGGGCGGTTTTATTACGGCGTCGGTTGCAACCGGCGCGGGCCTGGCCGGCTGCGGCGGCAGCGATAACACCGTCGTGGTGGGCGACACCGGCGCGCCGCTGGTCACGGGCGCCTGGAAATTCCCGCAAAGCGTGGCCTCGGGCGACCCGCGCGCCGACAGCATCCTGCTGTGGACGCGCGCCGTGCCGGCCGCCGCCGGCAATGTCGCCACCGCGCCTGCGGGCCAGGACGGCGCGATCCGCCTGCTGGTCACCGCTGGCGACAACAGCGCCGCATTGGGTTCGAACGCCGTGCTGGCGGGCGCCCCGGTGGTGGACGTGCACCTGCCTTTGCTCGGCCAGTACGACAACACGGTGCGCCACAAGGTGACGGGCCTGGCGCCGGGCGCCGTGTATTACTACCAGTTCGTCGCCGGCGATACCCGCTCCAACGTGGGCCGCTTCAAGACTGCGCCAGCCGCCACCGCCGACGTCGCGCAACTGCAGTTCGTGTATATGACCTGCCAGGACTGGAGCGTGAACCACTGGGGCGCGATGACGTCGATCGCCGTCGAGCAGCTCGATTTCATCGTCCACCTGGGCGACTACATCTACGAGACCGTGGGCGACGATTTCCAGCTGGGCGCCGTGGAAAGCCGCCACGGCGCGCTGACGCTGCCCGACGGCGTGGCCAAGGCGGGATCGAGCACAGCCAAGTACGCCAACACCCTGGCCGACTACCGCTACCTGTATAAACAGTACCGCACCGATCCACGTTTGCAGGCGCTGCACGAGCGCTTTGCCTTCATCGCCGTGTGGGACGACCACGAATTCACCGACGACGCCTGGCAGGACGCGCAAACCTACGACGGCAGCACCAATGCCGACGGCACCGACCTGCACCAGTCCAGCCGCCGCCGCAACGCCAACCAGGCGTGGTTCGAGTTCATGCCGGCCGACGTATCGTTCGACGCGGCCGACAGCTCGTTCCAGAACATCCGCATCTACCGTGATTTCCAGTTCGGCAAACTGATGCAGCTGGTGATGACCGACCAGCGCCTGTACCGCTCCGATCACATCATTCCCGAGTCCAGCATCAATCCGGCCACCGGCAAGCCGCTGGGCCGCATCGGCTCGCGCTACCTGGTGCCGCAGCAGACGCTGGCCGCCGTCGAAGCGCAAAAAATCGCCGGCGCCACCGCCGCCGGGCAGGCGCCGCTGTCCGGTGTCTCCATCCTCGGCAACACCCAGCGCCAGTGGTGGATGGACAAGATGAAGGCCGCCACCAGTACCTGGAAGTTGTGGGGCAATGAAGTGTCGCTGCTGCGCATGGGGATGAATGGCATCGATGCGATTGCCACGCTGCTGGCCCTGAACGCCGTACCCACCGTGGCCGCGCAGGTGGGCACCACGGCTGGCGCCACTGGCGGCAACGTGGCGCTGGCCGGCGCGATCGTCGCTGCAGCGGCCGCCGGTGCTGCTGCCAGGACCGCTCAAAATGGCGCGGCCGCCATCATGACGGCGGCGCTGTCCGGTGGCGCGGCGCAAGCGCAAGCGGCAGCGGGCGTGGGCGCCGGCTTGAGCGCCACGCAGGCGGGACTGGCGGTGGCGGTTTATGCGGCGGTGACCATGGCCGCCGCTGGTGGCGCCGCTGCCATCGCGCAGGCCGGCGCAGCGGCGCAGACCATCGCGTTCGGCTATATCAAGCAGGATGTGCAGGCCAAAGGCGCCGCCTCGAGTTTCGTTGCCGCTTCGGGCAAGCAGGAAGCGCTGGCGCCGTTCTTCGCGCGCTTCCTGCTCAACTGCGACCAGTGGGACGGCTACAACGGCGAGCGCAAGGCGTTAATCGCCCACCTCAAGTCCAACAACATCGGCAACGTGGTGGCGCTCACCGGCGATATCCACGCCTTCTTTGCCGGCACCGTCAACGACGACTTCGATGCTGCCGGCGGCGGCACGCCGGTAATGGTCGATCTGGTTTCTGCCGGGATCAGCTCCGACTCGTTCTTCAGCTACCTGCGCGACGCGGCATCCGCGCTGGGCGACATCGGCACGCTGGTGTCGTACCCGCTGGCGACTCCCGTGCCGGGCGTGGGCACGGTGAGCCTGAACTTCAACCTGCTCGACTACACCATGGGCAAGGCTGCGCCCACGCTGGCGCAGTTGCTGGAACAGTTGCGGGTGCAGCTGCGCGGCGCGCTGGCAGCAAAACGCGTGGCGGAAGGCGCGCTGGAAGCGACCGTCACGGCGGTGATGGCCGGCCTGCAGGCGAGCAGCGACTTCAACACCAGCCTGCTGGCGCTGGCGCAGCAACTGGCCGCGCTCGGCAACAACGGCTGGATCAAGCACCTGAACACCGATGCCCAAGGCTACACGCTGGTCACGCTCACGCCGGCCAGGCTGGTGGCGCAGTTCCGCCAGGTGAACAAGCTGGTGGGCACCAGCGCACCGGCCACGCTGGTGGCGCGCACGACGACTGCCACCGTGACTGCAGGCGTGGCGGCAGTGGTCGTCAGCTAGCTGTCAAGAGGGCAATCCGGGCTGGTATCATCTGTAAATCATATAAACGGATGAGACCATGAAAACCCGTATTGCCCTGATTGCGCACGACAAGAAAAAAGACGACATGATCCTGCTGGCCGGCCAGTACCGCGATTTCCTCGCTACCTGCGACCTGGTGGCGACTGGCACCACCGGCGGGCGCCTGGCCAACGAGCTGGGACTGACCGTGGACCGCAAGCATTCTGGCCCGTTCGGCGGCGACCTGCAAATCGGTTCGATGCTGGTGCAGGGCGAAATCGACTGCGTGATCTTCCTGCGCGATCCGATGACGCCGCAGCCGCACGAGCCGGACATCAACGCCCTGGTGCGCGCGTGCGACGTCCACAACACGCCGTGCGCGACCAACGTCTCGTCGGCGCACCTGGTGCTGTCGCAGTTGCAGCTGCGCGCTGCGACCGCGTAACGCGCGCTACACTGCCACCATTACACACTGGAGCAAACGATGACCAAGGCAATTCGTATTTCCCGCCACGGCGGCCCCGAAGTGATGGAACTGGTGGACGTGGACCTGCAATCGCCGGCCCCTGGCGAGGCGCAAGTGCGGCACGAAGCCATCGGCCTCAATTTCATCGACGTCTATCACCGCACCGGCCTGTACCCGCAACCGCTGCCGGCCGGCCTGGGCATGGAAGGCGCCGGCGTGGTGGAAGCGGTGGGCGAGGGCGTGACCGAAGTAAAAGTCGGCGACCGCGTGGCCTATGCCGGCGGCCCGATCGGCGCATACGCGCAGGCGCGCAATATGCCGGCGTCCAAGCTGCTGGTGCTGCCCGAGAACGTGGCGTTTGACACCGCTGCCGCCATGATGCTGCAAGGCCTCACGGTGCAGTACCTGCTGCACCGTACAGTCGCGCTCAAGGCCGGCGACACCATCGTGTTCCATGCCGCTGCCGGCGGCGTGGGCCTGATCGCCTGCCAGTGGGCCAAGGTGCTGGGCGTGACGCTGATCGGCACGGTGGGATCAAGCGAAAAAGCGGCGCTGGCCCTCGAACACGGCGCTGCTCACGTCATCAACTACAACACCGAGAATTTCACGGAACGGGTGCGCGAGATCACCGGCGGCAAGGGCGTGCGCGCCGTGTACGACTCGATCGGCAAGGACACCTTCATCGCCTCGCTCGACTGCCTGGCGCCGCTGGGCACCATGGTCAGCTTCGGCAACGCATCGGGCCCTGTGGAGTCGTTCGCGCTGGCCGAACTGGCCAAGCGCGGCTCGCTGTACGTGACGCGGCCGTCGATGGCGGCGTACCTGTCCACGCGCGACGAGCTGGAAGCGGCGGCGCGTTCGCTGTTCGGCGTGGTGACCAGCGGCGAAGTAAAAGTGGACGTGCGCCAGCGCTACGCGCTGGCCGACGTGGCCCAGGCCCACCGCGACCTGGAAGGGCGCAAGACCACGGGTTCGACCATCCTGCTGCCATGAGCAAGCAGATTTTCGACGAAAACGAAGGGCGCCATCGCCAGGAGGATGACGACGAGGACGACGGCGATTTTTCGGACATGCTGAGCGAAATGCGCATCCTGCTGCCGGGTGCGCAAATGCTGACGGCCTTCCTGATCATCCTGCCGTTCAACGGCGGCTTTGCGCGCATCGTCCATAGCGAGAAGCTGCTGTTCCTGGCCACCTTCGTGTTGTCGCTTACCAGCCTGGTGTTATTGAGTGCGCCAGCGGTGCAGCACCGCATGATGCGGCCTTTGAAGGACCGGGCCCGTTTCAAGCGCGTGGCCACCAAGCTGATGGTCAGCGGTTCACTCACGCTGGCCATTGCCCTCGTGCTGGGCACCGACCTGGTGATCTCGGAAGTGTTTGGCGCCATGGTGGGCCTGATCACGTCCGGCCTGGTGGCGCTGCTGATCTTGGTGGTCTGGTGGTGGATGCCCAAGTACCTGAAAAAGCATGCCGGCGTGTAGTCCGGGTTTTTGTACGCAAGCGTACAGACGGGTTTGCTAGTGGGAAGTATTCTGGTCTCAATGCAAAGCCATTCCGGCTTTTGCCCAGACCAGGAGTTCCATCATGAACAAAGACCAAATCGAAGGCAAACTGAAAAACATCGGCGGCAAAATTCAAGAAGGCGTTGGCGATCTGATCGACAGCCCAGAGCAGGAAGCCAAAGGCCTGGCCAAGCAAGGCGAAGGCAAGGTCCAGGAAAAAGTGGGCGATCTGAAAGAAGCCGCTAAAATCGCCACCAAGTAATTGGTTGACGTAAAAGAAAAAGCGCCTGTGTGCAGACACAGGCGCTTTTCTTTTGTCCGTCGTTCCCGCATTGGCGGGAACGACTCAACCTCAATTTGCTTTGACGGCAGGCTGACCAGCCACCACGGTATCGACCTTCGGATCGATGGTGATTTCCACCCGGCGCGGCACGCCGCTCTGGCCCGGGAATCCGGTGAACGCGCTTTGCACCAGCGCCGGCATCACGTGCGGCGTGGCAGCGACACTGCTGGTGTTTTGCACCGTCACGTCATACAGCTTGCGGCCGCTGGTGGTGTTGATGGTCACGCGCAGCTGGCGCTGGTACTGGTGGCGTATGCGCTCTTCCACGCCGAAACCGTTGTAGCGGAAGGGATCGTAGAACGGGCTGTAGGCCCAGCGCGAATAGCCCCAGCCGTAGCGGCCATAGCCGGGACGGCCCCAGTATGGGCTGCCCCACGGCGCGCCCATGAACGGATCTTCGCGGATCACCCGCACCGGCTGGTCGATGGTCAGGTATTTCATGCCCACCAGCAGGTTGGGCTGCTGGCCTTCGTCGGCCTGCTGGAAGCCCAGCTTGCTCAATTCATTGCTCACCAGCACCTGGTAGCTGCGGTATTCCAGCGTATCGTCCACGCCGCGCGGCGCCTCGAACGCGTAGGTTTTGGCCTGCAGGTCTGCCGGCCAGGCGTTGAAAGCGGTAACGTCGCTGCGGATGGTGGTGGCGCAACCGGTCAACAGCATGACGGCGGCAGTCGCCAGGATGGCGAGATATCTCATGATAGGCCTCTTAAAAACGGGAAAACGCGGGAAAGACGGTATGTTCAGTACTACAGTTTACGTCGCACACACAGACTACGCATCATTATTACAGAATGTTACGGCAGCGTGGAAATCAGCAACTTTCGACCAGCCTTGAGGAAAATCAAGCGTCGGCGCGGCGCTGGTATTGGTAAAATAGACTTTTGCCTAACGTCCAACACAATCCCATGCGTACCGATAGCAGCCCACTGACGATTTACCGCAAAGATTACACCCCTCCCGCCTTCCTGGTCGATACGGTTGAACTGGGCTTCGACCTGGACCCCAACCGCACCATTGTTGCCAACCGCATTACCATGCAGCGCAACCCGGCAGGCACGCACAGCGATATCGTCCTGCACGGCGAGGAAATTGAACTGGTGCAACTGCGGTTGAACGGCAAGCTGCTGGAAGCGGGCGAGTACCAGATCGACGGCGTGGTGCTCACGATTAAAGATGCGCCCGAGCACGTGGTGCTGGAAATCGAAACCTTGTGCGCGCCGGTGGAAAACACCACCTTGTCCGGTTTGTACGTGTCGAACGGCAACTTTTTCACCCAGTGCGAAGCCGAAGGCTTCCGCCGCATCACGTATTTCCCCGACCGTCCGGACGTGATGGCCAAGTACACCGTGATGCTACGCGCTGACAAGGCCATGTACCCGGTGCTGCTGTCGAACGGCAACCTGGTCGAAGAGGGCGACCTCGATGATGGCCGCCACTACGCCAAGTGGGAAGACCCGTTCAAGAAGCCGTCGTACCTGTTTGCGCTGGTGGCGGCCAAACTGGTGTGCCAGGAAGAGACCTACACCCTGAATTCGGGCCGCGACGTGCTGCTGCAAGTGTGGGTGGAAGACGGCAATCTCGACAAGACCGATTACGCCATGCAGTCGCTGAAAAACTCGATCCGCTGGGACGAGGAGCGCTTCGGCCTCGAGCTCGACCTCGACCGCTTCATGATCGTTGCCGTGGGTGACTTCAACATGGGCGCGATGGAAAACAAGGGCCTCAATATCTTCAACACCAAGTTCGTGCTGGCCAACCCGCGCGTGGCCACCGACGTCGATTACGCCGGCATCGAAGCCGTGGTGGGCCACGAGTACTTCCACAACTGGACCGGCAACCGCGTGACGTGCCGCGACTGGTTCCAGCTGTCGCTCAAGGAAGGCCTGACCGTGTTCCGCGACCAGGAATTTTCCGCCGACATGATCGGCAGCGACAGCGGCCGCGCCGTCACCCGCATCGACCAGGTGCGCACCTTGCGCCAGGCGCAGTTCCCGGAAGATGCGGGACCGATGTCGCACCCGGTGCGTCCCGACTCGTTCGTCGAGATCAACAATTTTTATACCGTCACCGTGTACGAAAAGGGTGCCGAAGTGGTGCGCATGTACCAGACCCTGGTGGGCCGCGACGGCTTTCGCAAGGGCATGGACCTGTATTTTGAGCGCCATGACGGCCAGGCTGTCACCTGCGACGACTTCCGCGCCGCCATGGCCGACGCCAATGGTCGCGACCTGCGCCAGTTCGAACGCTGGTACAGCCAGGCCGGCACGCCGGTAGTCACCGCGCGCACCCGCTACGATGCCGTCAAGCGCAACTTCGACATCATCCTGAGCCAGCGCAGCAACCACCCGGACCAGCTGCCGTTCCACATTCCCGTGGCCGTGGGCCTGCTGGGAGAAGACGGCCGCGACCTGCCGCTCACGCTCGACGGCGGCAACCACGACAAGGGCGCCACCACGGTGGTGCTGGAGCTGACGGAACACGAGCAGATTTTCCGCTTCCGCAATATCGACGAGCGTCCCACGCCATCGATCCTGCGCGATTTTTCCGCGCCGGTGATTCTGGAATACGACTACACCGACGACGAACTGCTGCACCTGTTCCGCCACGACAGCGACCCGGTCAACCGCTGGGAAGCGGGCCAGCGCCTGGCCATGGCGCGCTTGCTCAAGCTCACCGCGCAGGTGGCAGGCAAGCATGACAAGCCGCTCAAGCTCGATACGACCTTCCTCGACGCCCAGCGCGCGCTGCTGATCGACGAGACGCTCGATCCGGCCTTCCGCGAACTGGCGCTGATCCTGCCATCCGAGGGCATCATCGCCGAGCAGATGGACGTGGTCGATCCGCACGCGATCCACATCGCGCGCCAGTTCATGCGCCGCACCATCGGCACCGAGCTGCGTGCCGAACTGCTGGCGCAGTACCACGCCAACCAGACCCCGGGCGAGTACAGCCCGGACGCACTGTCGGCCGGCAAGCGCGCGCTGAAAAACCTGTGCCTGTCGTACCTGCTGGTGGCGCCGGACGCGGTCACGCAGTCGCTGGCGCAACACCAGTGCGAACAGGCCGGCAACATGACCGACCGCTTTGCCGCACTGGTGGCGCTGATCCACAGCGGTCTTGAGGTCGGCGCGTTCCTGCAACGCTTCTACGACGATTTCGCGGGCGAGGCGCTAGTGATCGACAAGTGGTTTGCCATGCAGGCCGCCACGCCGACCACCGATGTTGCCGCCGTGCGCAAGCTGATGCAGCACCCGGCCTTCACGCTCAAGAATCCGAACCGCGCGCGCAGCCTGCTGTTCAACTTCACCAATGCCAACCCGTCGCAGTTCCACGCGGCGGACGGCAGCGCCTACGCCTTCTGGGCCGAACACGTGATCAAGCTCGACGCGATCAACCCGCAAGTAGCCGCCCGCTTCGCGCGCAGCATGGACCGCTGGCGCCGTTACGCCCCGGCGCTGCAAGCGAAAATGAAAGCCGCGCTGGAGCAGGTCGCCGCCCAAACCAAACTCTCGAACGACGTGCTGGAAGTGATCACCAAGGCACTCGCCAATTAATCTTAACCAAAGGCCCCTCATGAAACGTATCAGCCTCACCCAATACCTGGTCGAAGAACAGCGCCAGAACAACTCCATCCCCGCCGAACTGCGCCTGCTGATCGAAGTGGTGGCCCGCGCCTGCAAAACCATCAGCCACGCCGTGGGCAAAGGCGCGCTGGGTGAAGTGCTGGGCACCGCCAGCACCGAGAACGTGCAGGGCGAAGTACAGAAAAAACTCGACATCATCTCCAACGAGATCCTGCTCGAAGCGAACGAGTGGGGCGGTCACCTGGCCGCGATGGCGTCGGAAGAAATGGAAACCATCCACAAGATCCCGAACCGCTATCCGAAAGGCGAATACCTGTTGACGTTCGACCCGCTGGACGGTTCGTCGAACATCGACGTCAACGTCTCGATCGGCACCATCTTCTCGGTGCTGAAAGCGCCGGAAGGCATGACCGAGCCGACCGAGCAGGACTTCCTGCAACCGGGCAGCCGCCAGGTCGCCGCAGGCTACGCCGTGTACGGCCCGCAGACCATGCTGGTACTCACCACCGGCAACGGCGTCAACTGCTTCACCCTGGACCGCGAAATGGGTTCATGGGTACTGACCCAGCGCGACATGCAGATCCCGGCCAAGACCCGCGAATTCTCCATCAACGCGTCGAACGCGCGCCACTGGCACGCACCGGTGCAGCGCTACGTCAATGAACTGCTGGCCGGCGAAACCGGTCCGCGCGGTGCGAACTTCAACATGCGCTGGGTTGCCTCGATGGTGGCCGACGTGCACCGCATCCTGAACCGCGGCGGCATCTTCATGTACCCGGCCGACACCCGCGACACCTCGATGCCCGGCAAGCTGCGCCTGATGTACGAAGCGAACCCGATGGCCTTCATCGTCGAGCAAGCTGGCGGCGTAGCCACCGACGGCCAGCAACGCATCCTCGACATCCAGCCGACCAAGCTGCACCAGCGCGTGCCAGTCTTCCTCGGCTCGCGCGAGGAAGTGGAAGTGGTGGCCGGTTATCACAAGGGCTGATCGCCCCTGATCCGTAGATAGCAAGGTTATTTTTGCACCACTGCCAAAATTTATTGGTTTTGGACTAGCGTGGTGCGAAGGTTCTTTGTTAGAATGCGGGTCGTCGCCGCTTTAGCTCAGTTGGTAGAGCAGTTCATTCGTAATGAAAAGGTCGCCAGTTCGATTCCGGCAAGCGGCACCAGAACTCAGCAGTAAAAAGTGTCAAGAAGTCTCGAAACCCGCCTCTCTCATAGGGAGCGCGGGTTTTTTGTTGTCTCGTGGTTTACCGGGGTGTAGCATGAAATCCACGACCGGTGAGGGACAAATTGGCGCTTGTCCCTCACGAAAAATCTTGGTCCCTCAATCGGCGCCGCACTCGGAATGGGATTGCGCCATGGCACTCACCGATCTTTTTATCCGGAAGCTCAAGCATTCCGGCAAACCCAGTGGCGACAAATACAGCGACGGCCGCGCGCTGTACCTGCTGGTCAAGGAGTCCAACAAGTACTGGCGGATGAACTACCGCTTCGACGGCAGGCACAAGACGCTGGCCCTTGGCATCTACCCGGACGTGTCGCTGGCCGAGGCGCGCGAAGCGTGCGCCGACGCCCGCAAGCTGCTGCGCGCCGGCGTCGATCCGCGGGCGCCGGTCATCGACCCGTACGAGCAGCAGCGGCGCGAAGACGCGCAGAACACCTTTCGCGCACTGGCGCTCCTGTGGCTGGCGAAGATGGACGCCAGCCGCAGCACCGCCACCCAGGAGAAGGTGCTGGCGTGGCTGGAGCACGACGTCTTCCCCTACATCGGCAGCCTGCCCGTATCAAGCATCAAGCCGCGCGACGTGCTGGGCGTGGTGCAGCGGGTGGAGGCGCGCGGCGCCGTCGATTCGGCCCACCGCATCAAGCAGCTGTGCGGCCAGGTGCTGCGCCACGGCGTGGCAATCGGCTGGTCCGAGCGCGATGTGACGCCCGATTTGAAGGGCGCGCTGATCGCCGTCCCGCGCACCAACTTTGCTGCGATCACGGAGCCGGAAGAACTGGCGGTGCTGCTGCGCGCCATCGACGCCTACAACGGCCATATCGTGGCCGTGTCGGCGTTAAAACTGGCGCCGCTGGTGTTTGTACGTCCCGGCGAATTGCGCGCCGCAGAATGGCGCGAATTCGATCTTGACGGCGCCGCGTGGCGCATCCCGGCCGCCAAGATGAAAATGCGGATGGAGCACATGGTGCCGCTGTCCACGCAGGCACTCGACATCCTGCGCCAGCTGCGCCGCATCACGGGACACGGCAAGTACGTTTTTCCGAGCCTGCGCACCGAGCAGGCCTGCATGAGCGAGAACACCATCAACGCGGCCTTGCGCGGCATGGGCTTTGCCAAGGAGGTGATGACGGCGCACGGCTTCCGCGCCACGGCGCGCACGATCCTGGACGAAGTGCTGGGCGAGCGCGTGGACCTGATCGAGCACCAGCTGGCGCACCGCGTGATCGACCCGAACGGCCGCGCCTACAACCGCACCGCGCACCTGCCAGCACGCGCCGCGATGATGCAGCGCTGGGCCGATTACCTGGACAAGCTGCGCACCGGCGCCGACGTCATTCCCCTTCGCACTGTGACCGGTCCCGGCCCCGGTCCGCAGTAGCAGCACTCTCCTGCGCCGCGCTTGCGTTTCGGCGCGGCGCCGCGTCATAGGCCGGTCCGCGCTGGGCAATGCGCGCCGCGAGCCACCGCGCCACATCCTCCTGCAACCACCCCACCGACCGCGCTGACAGCTTGACCGGGGCAGGGAAGGTATGCAGCTTGATCTCGCGGTACAGCGTGGCGCGCGAGAGCCCGCACAGGTGCAGCACCTCGCGGATGCGCAGCAGGCGCGACGTGCCAGGCGGGCTATCGGTGTGGCTGGTGTCCATGCGGTGTCTCCTCGTCTCGGCAGCTCTAACGACAAAGTAGGGCGCTGACTGCCAGCGGGGTTTGTCGCAGCGCCAGCTTGTAGCGACTTGCGCCGGAAAGATGGCGCACGCTTGAGTTTGCCCAATGCTGCGAAAAGGAAACTGGTGTGCTAACTTCCTGTTTGAATCTTTTACCTACGGCATGATCCGCCGACCCTCCCGCGCTGCGCCGGCACAGTCCGGCTGCCGATGCGCCTCAGTCCGCTGAGACGTACTCATCCAGAAAAATGCTGGGGCCGTCTTAGGCCTGCGGTAAGAGTAATAATAAGAAGAATAAGAATAATAATAGTAATATTATTATTACTATTTGATGAGCCCGGAAGCTGCGGCGTGGCAAGACGCCATTGCCGCGAGGACGGGCCATCATGAGCGCGGACGTCGGCAGTACGCACAACTCATCCACGCCGCCGACATGCTGGATGAGCAGGGCGGCAGCACGCCAGTTGATGACGGTGGGCGCGGTGCGCCGTCAGGTCGGCGCCAGCAGGAACGTCGGCGCCGTCATGCAGCAGCGGCGCCGCACGCACCTGGCAGGTCGGCAGCTGGAGCCGGTTCAGTCCTCAATGATCTGAAATCCATGCCTGCGGATTATCTGCTGCCTGAGTTTCGGTCAGAACCCTGCCAAAACCGCGCAAAAACGCGCTCAAACCGGACAACCTACCGGACACATTCGTGAATCAATCGATGCTGAGAGCAGGGCAGGATAGGTGATGTAGGCCTACACGCGAGCGTGTATTCCTCCATCACAACTCCTTATTCGCACTTCGTGCTCAACGGAATCCTGCTCTGCGAGGCCGGGTAGCCCGAAAGGCAGCAATGCTCAGCGTTACGCGCGTCGGGATGCAGATTGTCACCGGCATGGCGGCGGCGGTCATCAGCATGTCCCGGCCAGCACCGATCGCGACAGGCCGCAGTGACGCCAGCAACTCCGATGCCTTGCCCTCAAGGCCACCGCGTGACCAGTGCGGGCGATTTGCTCGAACAGTTGCAGGCCTGCAGTCTCTGCGGCTGATTCTTCCTGGCGTTAAACCGTTTCGCCGAGGACCGGAGCGTGTTATCGCCTAAATCTGCCGCAAAGCGAGTGCTGGTGCGGCTTTGCGGTTCAATCGGGGGCAACCTTGTTTTACAGAGGGCTGCAACGCGTTAACGCGCAAAGCCAGCACTGGCGCGGCTTTGCGGCCCAACCGGAGGTTGCGTGATGTGTGAGAGATTGGCAGGGGCGCGGGGACTCCCCGCACTGGGAGGATTGACGTTACTGTCGGCCGCAACGTTCCGGGCGACGTTTTCGCCAGAGTATTAGTGGGCGAAGGATGGGTACGAACAGGCTACGACTCGACTACAAATGAGCTACGAATGAGCTACGAATGAGCCACGAATGAGCCACGAATGAGCTACGAATAGGCTACGAATAGGCTACGAATAGGCTACGAACAGATTGCGAACTTTGCCGTTTATCCGAGGGGCAAGGAAAAGATCTGCTCAATCGGATGAAGATGAATGAATTGCTGTCGCTGGGAGGGGCGGGCCGCACCGCTGCATACCCGCTTGGTCCAAAGGTATGAGCCGCGCCCAATCGGATGTAATCGGATGTAATCGGATGGTTTAGGACGTTGTTATGTTTTAAAGTATCAATTAAATCAATGGCTTAGCGACGGAATTGGATATTTATGTACGGGAAATAGGATGAAGTCGAACGACCGTTTTTTGAGCCGTTGATTGCGATGAGCTGGTGCTATTGCATGAATGTGAGCACGCCACCCGCTGGCAAGGGAATTCGTTAAAATCCGACAGCCGCCTTTCATGCTAGGCAAGGGCCGTTTTGCATGGGGCGTTGTCGGCGGCACCCTTGAAAGCGTGAGCGCCGAAATGTGGAGGCAGATTGCCCAGCAATACCTGCGTGGAATGGGACTGGAAAACAATCGTTCCTGGTCATGTGCCACATCGACACCGAGCATCCTCATGTGCATGCGCTGGTGATCCTCCCCCCCCGTCGATGGCGGAGTTACATCGGACAGCCATGATTATCGACGCCACGAATTGTTGAGGCGTGCCATCGAGCGCGAACATGGCCGTCTGCTTACTGGATCAAATGCAGACGGGGCGATTAAAAAAGAAAAAGGCAGAGATGAACGGGCGGCGCCCTTGCGATCTAGGCCCGTCGAGATGATTCAAAGTCCGGTAACACCGCCGTTGGCACCTGTCAGTACGTTGGTCATGATCGTAAGCAGCGCAGCATGCGCGGCAAAATCCGGACCCTCCACTTCTGGTCGTTGACCAGTAGTAGACGATAAGGAATTTTTCTTGAACAGCGTTTCCATGGAGCTAGAAACGGTGATTCGCTGTGTTCTGACTCAGCTTACGTGTCAATTAACCAAGCAAGATCAAGCTCGACTTTCCAATCTGGTCTGGCGGGCGCGGGTAAGGAATGGCTATATATTCAGAGCAGTGCAACATAACTTCGTGACCAGACACGTTTGCGGCTTTTAGGTCATCTTCGCTATACAAGTTTCGTTCGAGAAAATTGCTTATCGATTCGTTTGCATTTGCTGTCGTATGATACTCAAGTAGATCGCGGAGTGTCGCTGACCAGCAAAATCTATATTGCTCTGCGGGAATAATTCGTACGACATGTTGGTCACTAGCAGCGTAGGCTCGAGCCGCAGTCCAAGAGCCGGTAATGAAGAGTGCTTGGCTGCGATACCGCACACCGAATCTCATGTTAAACCAATTGTCGGCCTCTTCATGAAGTCCTAAAGCTAAATCTCTCGGACGTCGATCCATCCTCGTCTTATGAATCGTTGGGCGATCTACCAGAATATCTTCGCCCACTCCTCGAAAGAATTTTAATGACTCAAAAGAGAATTTCATAAATTTTATTGAATTTTTAATATCGATCACGAATATATCGAGATTTACTACTTTTTGGGGAAAATTGATCATCGGCTAACGAAGTATTTAAAAGCTTTTGCGCTTCGTTCAACACGTTTGCTAATAACCTATCGCGTTGTTTTAACTGTCGCAAATTCTCCGAATCTTTATTATCTGAATCGCTAAATTCTTCATTTAATCGGACGTGTACATCGATTCCAGGCAGTAAAGATACAAATAAGGATCGGGGCTGCACAGGTCGTAGCGCTATGGATTTAAGACCAACTCGAGAGATTGTATGGAATTCATCGATAGAAATATCAACTTGCGGCGAGATACGTAGGTCAAAATATTGGGTGATGTCCCGTTGCAGTTTTCTATCGATAGCCAATGCGGCACTTTCCGAGGTATAACGCTCTGATAGCGCAGAGAAAAATCCATACCACACCAACAGCGACTGGTAATTACCCAATAAGCGCCCTAGTACGCGCATATATCGCATTGAACCGGGTAAAATTCTATTCGCAAAAAAGCCAATAGTTACCGTATCAATTAATTGGCTGTGTGGATTTTTCATTACCAAATCAACAATTTTCTGGAACGCTTCCATTCGTCGATCAAAGTCCCCTGAGAGCTCCGAAGCTGCATTTTCGACCAATGGATGATACTCAAGTAAATAACGTCCGATATAATCATCATCAGTTAAAAATTGGCGAAAATCCAAATCAGGAAAAAATGGTAATACTTCACCGAATTGATCATTTGATGTCTTTTGAGGGACCCCTTTCAATACGGATGATAAAAAATCTACGGTTTCGATCAGCAAGTGGATTGGCTCACCATGTGTGATTGCGCGAAGTTTGTTCCATTTTTCTGTGACGACAGGCGTAGGAATAGCGGGATATAATGAACTTGCTCTAGCCAAGGAAAATGCAAGCGTTCTTCTGCATAATCCATAGCTTGGCTCTTGCTCAGTGAGATTGTGAATTACGCAAAGAGACGCAGCTTCCGAATATGCCAGTGCACTCCAAATGCTAAGCGTGACTTTTTCCGGCCGAATATTTGTCTTTGCTTTTGTGCGAGCACGAGTCGTTGCGATTTTTTCCGGAATTTGCTCCTTTCGGAGCACATGAATGTGGGCGGTAACGGGGGACCATGCAGGATAATAGGTCGCAACATCCGCAAAAAAACTCTCTTCATCATCGTTGTAAGGAACTACGAAAGCCGGCAGCCCAGAGTTAGCTCCGTCTTCAAAATAGCATTCATGGAGAGGCTGTTCCACAGCGCCGCTAATTGTCAAAAGGTCGTTGAGAGCTGGCTTTTCGGTTGAGGCAGAGCCAAAAATAGTAGCGGTATTAAGAAATTGCTTCGTAAACATCTTATTTCCTAAAGAGGTCGCCCATCACGGGATTAGCTTTTGGTGCCGATAGTCGAGCGATTGCACTCTCCAGGTAGCCCGGCATACTTCCGGTGTAGTACACGTGTACTGAGGTTCGTCCACGAAGCACCGCTGTGTAAGCAAGACGCTTTTGAACGGAGCCCATCTTGTATAGCGCTTCACAACCACCGATATGCACCGCCCTGAACTCAAGGCCTTTTGCACTGTGCATCGTCTCAGCGCGAATGCGTGACGTATCAAACTCACCAGCAACTATGGCCAAGCTAGCGGTAAACTGGTCGAGTTGTTCTCGTTTGGGAAAAAGCACACCAATTAGTTCATCAGGATACAAATCGACCTGGCCTCGCAGCTTGGAGATGATAGAACTGACTTGCTCAGAAAAATTGCTACTAGTCACTGAAACAACTGACGATGGCTGGGATGCTTCATCATATCGGCACTCGCCATAGACTGGCGCAAAGTTCGCCGAATCTTTCAGAATAGTATCAGCCACGCGGCACAAGTTAAGACCACTACGATAATGATACTTCAATGTAATCACTTTGTCGCTTACTAACGATTCTAAAAGTCTCGGTGTATGAGTTGTTTTATAGATCGATTGGCGAGAATCAGCGACCAGAATTAAGCGATCACAAAGTTTTCGCATTACAAGCAATTCCGTGTCCATATAGTCTTGACATTCATCTACAAGCAAAGCCTCGTAAATTGGCTTTATCCCTTTCTCATCGACAAGAGATTGCACGCGTCCGGCAACCATGGCTCGATCAGTTTCAAAATCGTTCGTCAAGTCCAGCTTTATATGATATTCGTCAAGTAAAGATTTAAAGAACTGCATTCCTGTACTGACATGCTGTGGTGGAATTCCGTATCCCTCACATCCTTCCTGCACAAAACGCTTAAGGCTTGCGGTGAAGACAATAATTTTAAATTCATGAATGTCTTTTAATTTAAGCCATTTTGCGCGTAGTAATAATATGTTCGTTTTTCCAGACCCAGCTGGGCCGCGAACAAGAAAGCTATCGGCACCATCCATGCTCTGTACTGCAGCAGCTTGTTCGACGTCGAGCTGAGACTCACCAATCCAAAATGTGCCGCGCATATTATCCTCAAAGTTTTAGTCAGGAATGATTTGGTCAACGATATTCAGTAAGCAATTTTGAATGATTTTGACTGAAGACTCAACTGTAAGCATTTCATTCCACTTTGCCTCGAATAGTTCGGAGTTTGATCCAATTGATCCTGATATTATCATTGTCGTGGCTTGCTCAAATTGTGAGCTGATTGACATGACTATTGTTACTGTGAATGCCTCATTAAATCCAATTTGCGACTGCGGTTCAAAAGTGAATTTTATAATATACGACGATTCAGATTGAGTAGTTTGCAACGCGCTAAAACGGGAAGGAAATATATTTGCCCCGAGTAGATACTGACGTATTTCCATGAAGACACTTTCCTGCAGTTGCCAAAGCTGGTGTATTCTGTCATTTGTGGGCGGCTTTATTTGCTGGGCTTCTTCCATTGCGCGTTTTTCCTGGTTTCGAATTTGCTTTAAGCGAATCGCCCGCTGCTGGAGATCAAGTTCTGTATGAGAAACAACTGGCCCTTTGAAAGTTTCCCATGAGACCATTTGAATTCGATCTCGCCAGTTTTTTACAAGACAGCATTTCGTTAAGGAAATCAACCATTGGTCGCAATCTGTGGCATCTACTACTGGTGAAAGATACTTTACCGAGTCATACAGTTTGGCATGTGGCTGATCAAAACCCGAAAAGATCGCCTTGCGCATTAGAATATCGTGAAGCGTTGCACCTATTTGATAGAACGTGATCGCGTTCCAAGCGTCTTTATCATCAGAATCCTCCGTTCGCCATACGAATTCTGGAGGGCTATAACGAGTAGTCGCGATAAATTTATCGCCAGAAAGTCGCGGATCATCTTCACTCGGTATAGTTAAAACTACACCTAAATCCAAAAGTGTCAGGTGGGTGAAATCATCGCTTACAATTATGTTCGCAGGTTTAATGTCACGATGTATTAGCTCCAAACCTGCAAGGAATTCGGCGGCTCCCGCTAATTGCATAACTAAGGCTGGAATTGCAGCTCTTGGGACGTCGCTGGCCACTTTGTCCAAGGACGATCCTGGCACAAGCTCCATGAAGACATATAGTGTTTGCAACTCTTGGCAGAATCCTCCGTCTATTAGCTTTACCAAATTAGGATGAGCTTTTACTCCACGAAGTTGCATTTGCAACTCCAAGCGGTGCAGGCCTTCTTCAATTCCATTGCGGGCAAGCACATCTGGGAAAAAAAGCTTTAGGGCAACTTCTCCTTCTGGGCCGGTGGCTGCGTAGACTATGCCATCAGCGCCTTCACCGAGCATTCGCGTGATTTGGTATTGGCGAAAGCTGCTATTTATGAGGTTTTTCACGTCATGCATCGTGCAATACCTACAGGAAGGTAAATCATGTGGAACGCAGGGTAGCGCTTTGGCGAAAGGCCTTGAAAAGCGTGGTTCATTATACCCAGAATGCAACTTTTTTCCGAAGAAACTGGCCCGGGTCCTCCTCTAAATTCTGCGCATCCCACTCAAATGTCGATCAGGATTGTACGCAACCAAAGACACGCACTGATGGAGGGGCAGCTTTGGCCGGGGTTGCATCAATGCGTAAAATTCCCAGGCGCAACGATATCTCACGCGCGATAAACATCACGTGATGCAGCCTGAAGCGAAAAAAATTTGAACTTTCCCCCCGCCCCCTAGTCCAACGCCCAAGCAGCTCGGAAATTGGCCACGTTCAATTGCTCCAGAGCACGCCGGGAACCATACTGGCGAACAAGAGTCCGCCTGAGGGACAAGCGAGGGACATTTGTGTCTCTGGGAGAGGTGCGCCATAGCGGAATGTGATTCCGGCAAGCTCAAGTAATAGCAGAAGCCCGCACCTTTGCAAAGAAGGGCGCGGTTTTTTCCATTTTAGGAATTGCAAAAATCTGTCGTTTCGCCAGCGTTCAAACGCTCCTGAACGTGGTTCATCACAGTCTGAATTGCTTGCTCTTGCGCCGCGACCTTGCCTGGCCATTTGGTCGCAAAATACCGCGCGGCCTCGTGCATCGTTTTGTATGCCTCTTTCAGTTCTGGATAATCTTCCAACGCTTGCGCTTCGGGACTTCTCTCGAAAGCTACCGCGCGGCCAGGACGAACCACATCGCGCAGTAAGTCCGGCAAGTTTCGATTGCCGTCCAGTCGGTCACGAGTAAAAATGATTTTGCGCATGGTGTTTTCGTGTTGAACATGCGGTTTTGCCAGTTCGTTGACACTGCGGTCACGTGCGATGTACAGGAGGTCGCGGGCAACCTCGCTACCTCCAAACCGTTCCCACTCCAGTTGATAGCCCGCTTCCCTGGCGAGTTGCCTGGTAAAGGTTCGCAAGGTTCGGCTGTTGCCGTCGCTGAACGGATGAAGGTAATCAAGCTCCGTGTAAAGTGTTGCAAGTCGCGCCGTGAATTCCGATGTCTTCAAATTGCGAAGTTCGCCGGGCGTGGCCGTAGCAAGCGCGATGTCAATCCGGTTAATTGCGAGCGCGTCCATACGTGAGTAGGCTACAAAGAATTGGCCGTTCACGGTCGATAGGCCGCGCTGCTTCATCCAGTCTCGGCCATCAGGCACCGGCTTCCGATATTCGCCTGGGGTGACGTGATCAAAGCCGGCGCCGGGCAGGTCTTGAAAAATTCGGCGGTTGACTTCGCGCAAGTGGCTTGCGTCGAATTTTCCTTGCACCGGGTACAGCTCAAGTTCGTAAATTCTTTTGAATGTGAAGTCGGCTTCAAGCTGTTCGCGCTGCTCGTCGGTCAACGATTTATTGCTCATGGCTTATTCGGAGTCTTTGATTGGCTTTACTAATTCAGCCATGTTGACTCGGCCATTAATGAATTGTCGGGCGCTGGCTTCCGCTGCCGGTGACGGCTTGAAGCCTTCCAGTCCTACGGACGCACGGGCAAAGTTAACGGCCTGCTCCCTGCGCCGCTTCTCAGCGGGCGAAACGATATTGTTAGCCGAGGTAAGCAGCTTTTGTTTCGACTGGTTGACATATGCCCGCATAAACTCTCGCAATAATTGGGCAGCGGGGCGATCTTCTGCAGCAGCTGCTGCTGCAAAATCCGTGCGCAATTCAGACTCGACGCGAAAAGTCATCTGTACTTCCTTGGACATCATGGCACCTTTTAAAAAGTCGAACTTCGGCGAATAGCAGATTTTATTGTAGTGTATGTGCATTGCACATTCAATGCACACACATAGCTGCATGAAGTCAATTCTCAAGTCGCGCATCACATTCTTATTTCGACTTTATCCTGCAAAATGGTTTTTCCGGCAAAATAGCTATTTGGATTAACGAAGCCCCGCCATGCTACGGCCAACCGCTCTTCGAATATCTATTCGTGGATACCGCTCGCGGCCGAAAAGCGATATGCCGTCATGGCCGTGGACAAGCCTTTCCAGTCGGACGAACCGCAACAGGGCGCCCCCGGTTCGGCAGTCGGCTGCGCCGGCGATTTCAATCGCCACTTTTCCTACGACACGTGGCTGGCCACGCTCAAGCAGGCGGTGCGCCACGCATTGTTGCGGCCCGAAGTCGACGCGCGGCGCGTGCTGGTGATCGGGATGTCGGAAGGCGCACCCATGGCCGCCGGACTGGCGCGTGAACTGGCCGAGGTGACGGACGTGGTGCTTATCGCTGCCAACGGACCGACCCAGCTCTACGACTTCGCCGCCAACATCTATCGCTCGAACGGCAGCGACGAGGACAAGCTCAAACAGCTGCAGGAGCTGGACCGGACCTACGGTGCGATCGCCGCCGATCCGACGAGCACCAGCAAGTTCGCCTGGGGCCACCCGTACCTGCGCTGGAGCAGTTTCTTTGCGCAGTCCACGGCGGAGAACATGGCGCACTCGAAGGCGCGCGTGTACCTGGCCAGCGGCATGCAGGACGACAGCGTTCCGATCCTGTCCACCGAAGTGCTGTACGCGCAATTGCGCACCCAGGGCCGGGATGTGACGTTCCGCCGCATTCCATTGGCCGGACATCAGCTGGTGCCGGCAGGCCGGCCGGTGCCGGAGGCGCAGCCCGAATACGACGCCTTCATGGCGTGGTTCGAACGGCGCTAACGGACCAAGCGCCTTAGCGCAGCAGGGCTACCTTGCGCTCGGCCTTGTCCAGGCGGAAGCGCAGCACCAGTTGCGCCAGCATGCTGGCCTGGTCCTGCATGCTGGCCGAGGCGGATGCCGCTTCTTCCACCAGTGCGGCATTCTGCTGGGTCACGGCGTCCATTTCGGTGATGGCCTGGTTGACATGGCCGATGCCGATGCTCTGTTCGTGCGAGGCAGCGGTGATCGCGGTCATGATGGTGGTCACGCGCGAGACGCTCGCCACGATCTGGTCCATGGTGGCGCCAGCTTCGGCCACCAGGCCGCTGCCCACCTTGATGCTGTCCACCGAGTCGCCGATCAGGGTCTTGATCTCTTTGGCGGCGGCTGCACTGCGCTGCGCCAGGTTGCGCACTTCGCTCGCGACCACGGCGAAACCACGGCCTTGCTCGCCGGCGCGCGCCGCTTCCACGGCCGCGTTCAAGGCCAGGATATTGGTCTGGAACGCGATGCCATCGATCACGCTGATGATATCGACGATGCGCGTGGCCGAGCTGTTGATGGTGTCCATGGTTTGCACGACCTTGGCGACTACTTCGCCACCCTTGCCGGCCACGCTGGCGGCCGAGATCACCATCTCGTTGGCTTGCTGGGCGTTGACGGCGTTCTGGTTGACCGTCGCGGTCAGCTCTTCCATCGAGGCGGCGGTCTGTTCGAGCGAGCTGGCTTGCGACTCGGTGCGGGCCGACAGGTCCATATTGCCGCTGGCGATTTCGGACGAGGCGAGGGCGATGGTGTCGGCGCTGCGGCGGATGTCGCCGATGGTGCTGGCGAGCTGGGTTTGCATGCTCTTCATGCCGAAGAAGATGCTGCTGTCGTCGCGTGCGTCGACATGGATCGGCACGCTGAAGTCGCCGCTGGCGATGCGGGCGGCCGCTTCGCGCACCAGCGCCGGTTCGCCGCCGATGGTTTGTCGCAGGCCCTGGTTGATGCGGGTGACGATAAAGCCCAGCAGCAGCGTCACGCCCAGTAGCACGCTGCCCGATTTCAGCAGCTCCGCTCGGAAGGCGCGGTCGATGTCGTCCATGTACACGCCCGTGATCAGGTCCCAGCCCCATGGGCCGTAGCGGTCCACGCGGCTGGTCTTTGGCAGCGGCTCCTTGCCGCCCGGGCGCGGCCACACGTAGCGCACGTAGCCGGAACCGGTGGTGCTGGCGCCAGCGGCGGCGATTTCGCGGTACAGGTAATAGTTGTTGATGTCCTTGAAGCCGCTCATGTCCTTGCCGTTGTTTTGCGGCGCGAAGGGATTCATCAGCGAGATCATGTCCTTGCTGGCGATGGCGGTGTAGCCGTCTTCGCCGAAACGCAGCGAACGCACAACGTCGATGGCGCGGCGCTGCGCTTCTTCTTTTGTGATCTGGCCGGCGGTGGCCTGCGCATCAAAATGCTTGACGATGCTCAGGCCTACCTGGTTGACGTTGGTGAGATCCTTCTGGCGCTCTTGCATGCGCAGATCGCGCGTCTGGATCGCGCCGTGGACAAAAATGACAAAGATGCAGAGCAGACTCAGTATCAGGGGCAGCCATAGTTTTTGCTTGAACGATAAATTCTTCATTGATTATATTTTTTGTACATATTGAGGAAAAGTAATAGTAATTGAATATTTCTTGTTGGAAAAGTAATTTCCATGTGGAATTTATTAATTAGAGGGGAGATTCTAAATTTCCTGTCGGTCTATAATGCGTGGCCTCCCTCGTCACAACATCACATGGTTCCACTGTCCCTACGCGCATTGCGGCTGGCCGCTCGCCCCGTGCTGCTTTTGCTGGCGCTTGCGCCGGCCATCGGCTACACGACGCCCGCGCCACCGCCGCCGCAGGTCTTCGACAGAGCGCAGGTCGAAGTGCCGGTTGCGCCGTACCGGCAGAGCACCTTGCAGCATGTCGCCTGGCGCAAGCGCGATGGTGCGCCGTCGGCGGCTATCGCCATGGCGCAGGATAGTCGTGGCATGCTGTGGTTGGCCAATTACGAGGGGCTGCACCGGTTTGACGGTGTGCGCTTCGACCGCGTCGATGCGATTGATGGCAACAAGCTGCTGGCGACCGATGTGTCGGCGGTGGCCGCGTACGGTGACGCGCTGTGGGTGGGCTACCGGTTCGGTGGTGCGAGCGTGTTCGAGCACGGCGCGGTAACGCACTACCGCGAGGCGCAAGGCCTGCCGGCGCGTACCACGCAGGAACTGGCCCGCACCCCGGACGGGGTGATGTGGGCGGCGACTTACGTCGGGGTGTTCCGCCGCGATGGCCAGCGGTGGGCCGCCATGGGCGCCGCCGAGGGCATCGCACCGGGCAATTTCAGCCATTTTACGGTGGCGCCCAATGGCGCCTTGCTGGCATACGCGGATACGGGCTTATACATCAGGCAGCCGGGCAGCCAGCGGTTCCGGCGCATATCAGGTACATCGGGCTTGCCCCCCATCGATAGCGGCGACCTTCGTCCCGACGGCACCATCCTGCTCAAGACCGAGCACCGGGCGTTGTTCATTTTCGATCCCGCCACCGAGTTGGTACGGCCACTGGCGCTGCCGCACTTTACGCAGCAACGGCTGGACGTCTTTCAGAAAATGGACGGTGGGTTATGGATCATGACCCCGCAGGGGGTGTACCAGGTCGATCCGTCGGATCCGGCCCGCAGCGCCGATGCGATTGAAGGTGGTTTCAGTGGCCGCAATGTCCACGCCCAGTTCACGGACCGCGAAGGCAATACCTGGCTGACCACGGAAGGTGGCGTCGATCGCCTTAGCCACGGCCGCATCAACCGGCTGGAGTGGGGCGGCGCCCAGACCGCGTTCATGAGCGTACTGGCCGGTGCGCACGGCGAGTTATGGATGGGCAGCACGCCGGGCATGATCGGCTTCGACGATACCCTGTACCGGGTCGACCAGGATGGCCGCCGCTTTGCCACGCCGATCCACAGCCCGACAGCCAGCGCCCGCGCCGCCGATGGCAGCGCGTGGTTCGCGGCAGAGGGCGCGCTGTGGCAGGTGCGCGATGCCCGGTACCGGCGCTGGCCTTTGCCGAGCGGGCCGGCCAGGATGGCGGTGCAGGCCATGGCGATGGATGGCGACGGCACGCTGTGGCTCTCGATCATCGGCCACGGCATCCATACATTCAAGGCGGGCGTGTGGGGGCGGCCGGCGGCGCCGGAACTGGCGGCGCGCACGGCGATTTCGCTGCATGCCGACGCACAGGGACGGCTCTGGTTCGGCTATCCGGAAAACGCCATGGCGGTGCTGTCGGCCGATGGCGCGCTGCGCCAGCTGGGCGCCGGCGAAGGCCTGGCCGCCGGTAATATCCTCGCCATCAACAGTCGTGGCAAGCACCTGTGGGTTGGCGGCGACCATGGCTTCGCACACTGGAACGGCAAGCGCTTCGCCATGTTGCGCGATGCGGGCAGCGCCGAACTGTTCGGCGTGTCGGGCATCGTGGAAAACGCTGCCGGCGACTTGTGGTTGCATGGCGTCGGTGGGCTGGCGCATATCCGTGCACGCGACGTGGCTGCCGCGCTGGCGAACGGCGCAGCGACGGTGGCGGTGCCCATGGAGCGCTTCGATTACCTCGATGGCTATGGCGGCATCGCCACGCAGCTGCGCCCCATCCCCACGCTGGCGGAAAGCAGCGACGGCCATATCTGGTACGCCTCCAGCTCCTATGTCGGCTGGATCGATCCCCGCCACATCACCCATAATCCGCTGATGCCCACGCCGCAGGTGATCGGCCTGCGCGCGGAAGGCCGTTCCTACCCGCTCAACGGCGCCGCGCGCCTGCCCGCTGGTACCGAAAACATCGAACTCGATTTCACCGCCGCCGTGCTGACCATCCCCGAGCGTGCGCGCTTCCGCTACCGCCTGGTAGGACTGGAGGATGGCTGGCGCGACGCCGGCACCCGGCGCCAGGCTTTTTATACCAACATGGGACCGGGCGACTACCGCTTCGAGGTGCTGGCTTCGAACGAGGACGGCGTGTGGAGCACGCGGCCGGCCACGCTCGATGTGGCCATCGCACCGACTTTCGTGCAGACGCTGTGGTTCAAGCTGCTGTGCGCGCTGGTGCTGGCGCTGGCCGGCTATGGCCTGTTCCGCTGGCGCGTGCAACTGGCGACGGCGCGCGTGGCCGAGCGCATGCAGGAGCGCCTCGACGAGCGTACCCGCATCGCCCGCACCCTGCACGACAGCTTCTTGCAAAGCGTACAGGCACTGATCATGCGTTTTGACCGCATCAAGCATGGCATCGCCACCGACGATCCGCTGCAACGCGAAATCGACCACGCACTCGATACCGCCGACGCGGTGCTGCTGGAAGGGCGCGAACAGGTATGGGCGCTGCGCTCGGGTGACGACGCGCAACCGGGCCTGCAGCGGGCGCTGGAAGAAGCGGCTGCCGCCTGCGGCCAGCAGTACGGCGTGACCGTGCATGTCGAGCAGCAGGGCAAGCCGGTGCCGCTGTCCGACAGTGTGCAGCACGAAGTGCATGCGATCGCGCTTGAGGCGCTGCACAACGCCTGCCGCCATTCCGGCGCGGTGACGGTGCACATCGCACTGCGCTACGCGCCGGATGGTGTGCAACTGCGCGTGCTCGATGCCGGATGCGGCATCGACGACCAGGTACTGACCCACGGTGCGCCGCACGGCCACTGGGGCCTGGCCGGCATGCGCGAGCGCGCGCACCTGGTCAAAGCCAGCTTGCGCATCAGCCGCCGCGCCGGTGGTGGCACCGAGGTACGCCTGGAGGTACCGCTAACCTCCTAGCTCGGCGCAGGTCAGACACAGGTAGAGCAGGGCGATGCCGCGCGCGGTGTCTGGCTGGTCGAGATAGCGCGCCAGCGCGTCCGCCAGCAGATCGACGCCGCTCGCGCGCAGGCTGGCGCGCAGCGCGACCAGGCGCTGGCGGTCCGCCCCTGGCACATGCAGCCTGCCGCTCATGGCCTGGTTTTCCAGCAGTTGTTGCATGGCGCCGATCCAGCCGGCGTGGGTGGCGGTCTCGATGGATTCGGCAGGGATGTCGGCTGGCGTTGCGGCAGCCGACCTGGCGCCGAACAAGCGCGCCAGTCGTTGCAGCAGCGGTGCGCTTCTGGCCGCACCGGCTGGCGCGCCTTCGTAGTCGAGCGAAACTGCGCGCAGCACGCCGGCCGTTTCGATCATCAACGTCAGTGGTTCGAGCCGGCCGCCCTGCAGGCTGCGCTCATAACGCGCCAGCACGGCGCTGATCGGCGCGCCGTTCGCCACCCAGTCCTCCAGGTTGCCGATGCGCTGATGGTGCACGGGGTCGCACGGCAGTTGCAGCGCCAGCGCCGCGCCGCTGTTGTCACGCAAGGTCCAGTCGAAGGTCTGGCGCGCTTCGTCGAGGCGCGGCGTATCGCAGCGCGCGGGCTTGAGCAGTACGCAGTCGAGCGCTTCGCCGCGCAGACCGGCGCTGGCGCGCAGGGCATCGGCCAGAACATTCCAGTCGTCGTAGCCGGCGCTGGTCCAGCGCTCGTCAGTGGCGCGCCAGGGCGGCTGCACGCTGGCGCGGGTCTCCATGCTCAGGCCCAGGCGCAAGTCGTCGGATATGCGCGCCTGTTCCAGCGTCAGCGCGCCACCGGCCAGCGTGGCCGCGGCGCCTGCGCCTTGCCACAGGCTGGTCGTGCTCCAGGCCAGTTCGCGGTTGAAGTGGCGGTCGGCGTGGTCGCGGCGCGCCAGCACCGCCTGCATCACGCCCTGTGCGGCGGGGTTCCAGAACGCGATGCTCAAGCCGCGCGCGCCGCCGCGCTGTTCCCACCAGTGGGCGCCCAGCGGCAGCAGTTCCAGCGCCTGGTTGCCGTCGAAACTGCGGCGCTCGCGGCCACGCAGCTCGCGCAGCAGCCCACCTCGGGCAGATTCCAGCGCGTGGGTGAGGGCGTAGATGCCGGTGGCCAGGCGGATCGCCTGGCGCTCGTCGGCGCCCGCGTCGCGCTCCACCAGCAAGCTGGCGGTGCCGGCCAGCGCGCGCAACATGCCGGCCAGGCGCGGGAACGACTCCACCCGCGCCGACATGGCCAGCGCGCGCAACTGCGCCGGCACGATCTCACTCACGTGCGACCAGCCATCCTCGAACGCGGCCAGCACCAGCGCGCGCAGGCGTTCGATGAAGCGCTGCTCGTCGGCGGACAGGCCGGCATCATCATCGGGCGCCGCAGCTGCACCGGACCTGGACGGCGCCGGCCATGCGATGGCGCAGCCCTGCTGGCGCCAGACGGCAGCCAGCGCCAGGACGTGCACCGCCGCGCGCGACGCGGCCGGCGCTTCCGACACCATGCCGGCAAAGCCGGCGCCGCCGATGTAGCGGCATGTGATGTCGAGCGACGGCAGCGTGATCAGCAAGGCGCCGGCGGTGGCGGACAAGGTCACTGGATGCTCCACCGCGTGCAGAGCAGCTGCCTTGCGGGTGGCGGCCAGGCCGGCGGTCTTGAACACGGCGGCAGGATCCAGCGCCATTACTTCGGCCAGCAGGACAGGCAGAGCATCGGCCACATCAGGCTCCGGCGCGGCGTTACGCAGCCAGATGACGGCGGCCAGTATGTGTTTGCATACGCCGGGTGCGGGGCAGTCGCAGCTGGCGCGGGCCGGGCCGCCGGCGTCGATGCGCACCAGTTGTCCGTCCGCGCGCAGCAGGTGGGGCGCAGTTTCCCACGCCACCTTGCCCGCTTCCACGTCCTTGGCGGCGCGCCTTACCAGGCCCGTGCTGCCCAGGGCGGCCAGGGTGTCGTCGTCGGTGTTGCGGTAAATATGGAGCCAGTCCGTCACGCCATCACCTCGGCCAGCCATTCGGCGAAATGCGCGGGGGTGAGCGCCGCCACCTCGGCGCCACGCCCGGCCAGGCGCTGCGCCATGGTGTGGTCGTACACCGGTCGCGCCGCTTCGTCGAGCGCCGCCAGCCCCAGCACTTTGACGCGCGCTTCGGTCATGCGCTGCACGCTGGCCAGCAGCGGCCCCGGTAGCGCACCTTCCTCGAAATCGCTGATCAGCGCAACCACCGTACGCTGCGGCGTGCGCACCAGCGTTTCGCAATACTGCATGGCGCGGCCGATGTCGGTGCCGCCGCCCAGTTGCACCGTGAGCAGCAGCTGCACCGGATCCGCAGCAAGGTGGGTCAGGTCCACTACGCTGGTATCGAACACCACCAGTTTTACATTGACCGTGGGCAGGCTGGAAAGGATGCCGGCCACCACCGCGCTGTACATCACCGAATCGAGCATCGACGCGCTCTGGTCCACGCACAGGATCACGTCCCACGGCAGGTGACGCTTGACCCGCGCATTGAAGATCGGCCGCGCAATCACCAGCCGGCCGCTGGCCAGGTCGTAGTGGCGCAGGTTGGCGGCGATGGTGGCGCGCCAGTCGAAGTTCTGCGCGCTGGGCATGTGCGAACGGCGAAACCGGTTGCGCCGGCCCACCAGCGCGTTGACGAACTGCGGCCGCAGGCACCGCGTGATCTCCTCGACCACCTGGCGGATCACGTCCTGCACGGCGTCGCGCATCTGCGCGCTCAAGCGTCCGCGCATGCCGAGCAGGGTACGCGCCAGCGCCTGGTTCGGCTCCAGCGAACGCAGCACGTCCGGGTCCTGCAGCAGTTCGGCCAACTGGTATTTTTCCACCGCGTGCTGCTGGATGCGCTCGAACACGTCCTGTGGGAACAGCGTGCGGGTGCGCTGCAACCAGTCCACCGCCTTGATCGCGCTGGGGTCGAGCGAGCCGCCGCTGCCCGGGGTGCGCAGCAGGCCGCGCCCCTGGTATTCGCGGCCGTACAGGTAGTCGAGCGCGTGGTCGATCTGCTGGTCGCGCGGACTCATGGCGACGCTGTTGGGCTGGCCGGCGTAGCGGCCCAGGATCAGGCGCCAGCGGCGCAGCAGTTCGGGGTCGCTGGCGCTGTCGTTGTGCTGGGTGTTCATGGTGTCGGTCATGATGTGGCCCCGGTGGTCAGCCATGCACCCAGGCCGTCGCGCGCCACGCTGGCGGCCAGCCGCGCTTGCAGCGCCACGCCGGCCAGCAGGTCGGCCTCGGTGGCGGTGTAGTGGGTTTCGGCCAGCGTCAGTTGCTGCGTACCGGTCAGCGCCTCGGCCAGGTGCGCCGTCTCCTGCGGCTTGAGCAGGGTGAATGCCTGGCGCAGGTCGGGCAGGAAGTCTATGAATGTACGCTCGTCCCAGCCGGCCACGATGGCGCTTACCTGTGCGCGCAGGCCTGCCTGGGTGAGCAGCAGCTCCGGCGCCACCGCCATCAGGCCGGCCAGGCCGCGCACGGCGTCGCCGGGCAGGGCGCCGGGACCGAAACACGCTTGCAGCATCGCCGCCAGTTCGGTATCGGTCCAGGCGCCGTCGATGAACAGCGTGGCGGCAGCGGCGCTGCGCACGCCGGGCGCGCCGTCGATGGCCGTGGCCAGCGCCAGTAACTGGCGTTGCCAGATGCTGGTATGGCGCGGCGCGGGCGCACTCGCTGCCGGGATGCCGCTCACCGTGATCCCGGCCACCGGAGCGCCGGCCGCCGGGCCGCCGGCCGCCGGACCGTCAGCCACTGGGACGCCGGCTGCCGGAGATTCAGCCGCAGCAGCGCCAGCAGCCGGAGCGCCGGCCGCCCGATCATCTGCCAACTGGCGCAAGGCGCCGTGTAGCGTGCGCAGGGTGCGCAGGTGGCCGATGGCGGCCGCTTCGTCTTCAGGCTTGGCCTGCGCCAGTTGCGGCACCAGGTACAGCGCGGTGTTCCACGCTTGCAGCAGCAGTGCGCGCAGTTGCGGATGCTCCTGCAATCCCAGCGGCTCGCGTCCGCGCCAGAGCAGCAGCAACCGGTGGCTGCACGTGATCACCGAGGCTGCGTTGCTGTCCTCGTCCAGCAGGTCGGCGACCAGTTGCAGCAGCGACGGCAGTTGCTGGTGCAGGCCAATTACGCAAGCGCGCGTGAGCAGGCTGACCGCCGCCGACGCCGAGCGGCCCTGGCCTTGCGCCGCCAGCGCGGCCTGGTCGCGGTGCAACCGCGCCATGGCGACCGCCTGCAAGGTGGCGCCCAGCGGCGAACATTCGATCAGGCGCGCTTCCACCAGCGGGCTCCAGGCCACGCGCCACTCTTCCATCAGGAGGTCGAGCGAGCTGCCGCCGATGAAGTCCGGGCCCGATTGCCACCGCGCCAGGCCCGTGTCGAGATACGCCATCAGGTGCAGGAAGCGGCTGCGCGCACGGTGGCGGTCCTTGCGGTACAGGTCCAGGCGCACGGTGCGCGCGGTGCTGTCGCCGAGGTTGATGCGCATGTGCGCGGCTGTGCGGCGTGCATCTTCCAGTAACGGCGGCGAGCCGGCCGACGGCGGAATATCGCCGATTTTGCTGCCGCCGAGGTAGCGGTGGATGTCGGCCGCCATGCCGCTGGTGCCGTCGTCGATAGCGCCCTTGATGAAGCACGAACGCACGGCGTCGAGCAGGTCTTGCCGGCCCGGTCCCGCGTGGCCGCGCAGGTCGGCCAGGCGCACCGCCTGCACCACCGCCGCCTGCACGCCTGCCGTGGAAATCTGCTCGGAGAGGCCCAGTTCTCGGCTGATGCGCGCCAGGCCGGTGAGGCATTCGGCCGCGACGTCGGCCAACAGCGGGCCGTCTGCGGTGGCGTTGGCGCTCTCCCACACGCGCTGGTAATAAGCGGGCGAGGGCATGCCGGAGGCGTAGCCGCTCAGGGCGTCGAGGCGGTCGAAGCTGTAGCGGATCAGCCAGCTGCCCAGGCGCTTGCCGGCGCCGCTGTCTCTCACCGCAGGCGCCGTTTCCGGTGCGTGCAGCATGCGTTGCAGCGCCGTGGTGTGAAAGCCGCCGGTCACCACTACGATCGGGCCTTCGACTTTGGCGCGCCAGGCGCGCAGGTGCGCGGCCATGTGGCGTTCGCGCGGCAGGCTGCCCTCGGCTTCCAGCACTGCCGGCTCGTAATCGTTGCGCGCCATGGCGCAGTAGGCGTGGACGTCGGCGAACAAATGCCGCCAGTCGCGCAGGGCGGCGCTGTCGCGCAGCTCGAACAGGTGGTCCCACAATTCGTCCTGGTCGCGGCAGCCGGTGCGCGCGGCCAGCGCCTTCAGGTAGTCGCTGTGGGCCAGGTAGCGCTCCGACATCAGGTTGCCGATGTCCTCATCGTCGTCGCTGTCGTTGCGGTCGTAGTTATCGTCATTGGGGCGCCACGGGCGGTCGATAAAAGCCAGTTGCGCGCCGGCCGCGCGGCCTTCGTGCAGCGCCACCCATTCCGGGCTGTAGTCGCAGAACGGGTAAAACACCGAGCGCGCCGCGTCGGGATCGTTCCTTCCGGTCGGCGCCGTCGCCTGGGCCAGGATCGCCACCGGCGGCCGGGTGGCGGCATCGAGCAGCAGCGGCAGCAGCGCGTTGAAGTCGTCCGGCCCCTCGATCAGCACGGCGGCGGGGCGCACTTCGCGGATCAGCGCCTGCACCGCCAGCGCGCACGCCGGGCTGTGGTGGCGGATCGGCGCGAAGTGGACGCCGTCGATCAATAGCGGCGCCAGCGCCGCCAGCGTGGGCGCCGGCGCTATGGCCACAGGCTGCGCGCGGCGTCGCAGAACGCCTTCCAGTTGCTGTCGCGCCGCGCCCGTTCGCGCGCCACGGTATCGAAATAATGCTGTACGCGTTTGAGGTCGTCGGCATTGTCCTTGAGGACCACGCCTTGCAACTGGTTGGCGATCTCGCGCGGCGTCAATTGGCCGTTGCCGAAATAGGTGGCCTCCAGCGCGGCGGCGTAGGCAACGTTGACCGCTTCGGCGGTGGACATCACGGTATCCGGCGTCTTGATGGCCGTGCCTTCGCGCGTCTGACCGGCGCGCAGTTCCTGGAACGTGGTCACCAGCAGGGCGACGATGTCGCGCTCCACCCGCACCTGGGCGCCGAGGCCGGCGCCGTCCAGGTCGCGTTTCACCTGCTGCATCACCAGTTCCACCTCGAAGTCGTGGTCGCGGATCGGCCGCACGGTCTCGAAATTGAAGCGGCGCTTGAGCGCGGACGACATCTCGTGCACGCCGCGGTCGCGCAGGTTGGCGGTGGCGATGACGTTGAAGCCGCGCTGCGCATGCACGCGCGCCTGTTCGCCCAGTTCCGGCACCATGATCTGCTTTTCCGACATCAGCGAAATCATCACGTCCTGGATCTCGGGCGGGCAGCGCGTGATTTCCTCGAAGCGCACGATGCGCCCGGCCACCATGGCCTGGTACAGCGGCGACGGCACCATGGCGCGCAGGCTCGGGCCTTCGGCCAGCAGCAGCGCGTAATTCCACGAATACTTGATGTGGTCTTCGGTAGTGCCGGCCGTGCCCTGGATGGTCAGCGCCGAATCGCCGCTGATGGCTGCACTGAGTAATTCCGAGAGCAGCGACTTGGCGGTGCCCGGCTCTCCCACCAGCATCAGGCCCTGGTGGCCCATCAGTGTGACGATGGCGCGGTCCACCAGCGGGTCGTCGCCGTAGAACTTGCGGCCCACGTCCAGCGCCGCATCGCCGAGGATGAAGCGGCGCACAGCGCGCGGGGACAGGCGCCAGCCAGCGGGGCGCTGGTCGCTGTCGACCGCGCGCAGGCGCTCGAGTTCTTCGCGGTAGCGCAGTTCGGCGCTGGCGCGCAGGATGGTTGGTTCAGTCATTGCATTCCTTGGTTACCACGGCGTTTTCTTTTCCCAGTCCGGGTCGAAGCCGGTGCAGGCGGCGGCCACCGCGAGGTAGTCGCCGTAGGCTTCGGCCAGCAGCACCGGCGGCACTTGCGCCAGCGGCACTGTGCTGTAGTCGTAGCGGTGCGCGCCGTGGCGGCGGAACGAGAGCGACTTGAGCACGGCGGTGATATTTTCCTCGGGCAGGCTGCTGCCCGAAAATTCGATCACCACGGCCAGGCTGCTGGCCGCGAAGTCCTTGTGATACTCGAAGAAGACGCCGCCGTCTTCCGCCGCGCCGCGCTGGTAGCCACGTTTGGCAAAGGCGCCGCGCAGGGTGAA
The DNA here is from genome assembly GCF_001421905.1 of Duganella sp. Leaf61. NCBI lineage: Bacteria > Pseudomonadati > Pseudomonadota > Betaproteobacteria > Burkholderiales > Oxalobacteraceae > Duganella > Duganella sp. Leaf61. The sequence goes on along the minus strand of NZ_LMLM01000012.1, from coordinate 499,849 downwards.
ACTGTCGGACAGCCAGCCCAGGCGGTCGTCGATTGCGCTGCCGTCCCGCTGCGCGGGCAGCGCATGCGTCATCTGCGCGAACAACGGCGTCAGCTTGTAGTCCTTGCAGTGCGCGGTCCAGGCGGCAGCGGCGGCCGCCGGCAGCAGCGCGCCATGCGCCAGGCGTACCTGCGCCGCGTCATCGAGGTCGATGTCGTCGTCGCCGGCGTCGATCAGGCTGCCGTCCTCGGTGGGGCGGAAGCAGCGCGTGACCACTATGCCTGCGCCATCGATCGCCACTTCTTCCCACACCAGCTGCTGCGCCAGGCGCCCGACCACCGGGTGGCGCAGCAGGTACTGGCGCCATTCGACGGCGGGCCAGCGGCGGCCGGCGCACATGGCCTCGTACAGGCGGCTGGTCTGCATGTCCACCACCTGTTTCACTTCCTTCTTGCAGGTGGCGAACTGCTGTTTGGCTTCCTTGATGGCGTCCGCATCGTCGTCCTGGCGCGGCGCCGGCAGTGCGGCCACCGTTTTGCCTTCTTCGTTGCGCAGCACCGGCTTGAGGGCTGCGTCGAGCGAGACGGTAAATACGCGGCTGCCATATTGCAGCGCCATGCGGCCGCTGTCATCGAGGCCGCCGGTGGGCACAGTGCGGTCGGCCAGCTCGTCCTGGGTCCAGCCATTGCGGTCGGCGATGCGCTGCACCAGCATGCGTGCCTTTTCCTGCACCGACGCCGTGCGGTAACGGCGCGCGATACCGAGCGCGAACTGGATCACGGCGCCGTCGTTGGATCCGCAGGCCGCCTCCAGCAGCGCCTCGACCTGGGCGCGGCGCTGGTAGTGGTCGCGCATGTACTGCTGGATGGCGGCCACCAGCTGTGCGCCCGGCACGCAGGCCACCAGCGCCAGCATGCCCTTCTCGTTGATGGCCGTGCCCAGGTACTCGCTCATTTTCTCGCGCTTGAGCTGGTCGTACAGCTGGGCGCGCATCTGCTCGAGGGTGAGCCTGGCCTGGCCCGCGTAAGCCTCGGGATAGCGCTTGATCGAGGCGAGATAATCCTGGTAGTGCCGGTCCACACTGGCATCGACGTCGGCGTTGAGGTCTTCCAGCGGCGGACGCGCGGTGTCGCGCGTGATGAACTGGTGCAGCAGCAGCGTGCCCAGGGCGGCGGCCGACGGCCTGGATAACAGGCCCAGGTAGCGCTCCAGCAGTGCATTGCCGCCCGGTTCCTTGAGCTTGCAGGCCAGGATCACCCACCAGCGGATGATCTCTGCCTCGACCGGTGAACCGTCGGCCCAGGTGCAGGCGGGCAGGCTGTCGAGATCGAGCCACGCCATGCTGGCCGGCGGCTTGGCCTTGAGGCCTTTGCGCGCCTGCGCCAGCAGTTTTTCCGGCGCCAGGTAGGCGGCGATATCCACGCCCAGTTGTTCAAGCGCGGTCATCATGGCGGCGCTGGCAGTTTCGCGGGTTTCCTTGTCGAGCGCCGCCTGCAGCGCCGGGATGCCGGCGCGGTAGTCGAGCGCGGCCAGCCAGCGTGCCGCTTCGATGCGCAGCTCCTGTTTACCCGATTGCAGGGCATCCACCACGCGCTTGCCGATGTCGGGCATGCGCGCCATGGCCTGGCGGGCGGCCGCGCGGTGGGACTTGCCTTCGCCCAGCGCCAGTTCCATCAGCGTGGGTACCCAGCGCGGCGGGATCACGGGGAACGTGGCCAGCACCGCCAGCGTGCAGCCTACGTCGTGAAAGTAGCGGTCGAGGTTGGCCGGCGCCAGCCCGAGACCGATATCGATCAGCTCCGGATGCTCGGCAAACAGCGGCCACACGCGGTCGGCCGGCAGTTGATCGAGCAGGGCCGAGCCGCCGTGCGGCCGCAGCAGGCTGGCGCCAAAGGCGCGGACGTCGCCGCCGCATTGCCCTACCAGCGCCATCAACTGGCGCAGATCGACCCGCCCCTGGTCCTGGCGCCGCAGCCAGTTCTGGAACAGCGGCCGGGTCCACAAGCCCCAGTAATTGAAACCGCTGCCGACGGTCAGGCGCAGTACTTGCAGCAAGCCGAAGTCGGCGCGCGCTTCGAGGCGCCCGCCCAATTCCAGCGTGGCCATAAGATCGCGGTCGGCCAGCAGCGCGCGGGCCCGCTCGCCGCCCTTGCCACCTTGGCCACCTTGGCCATTCGCGGCCAGGATCGCGTCGCGCAACATGCCGTCGTCGAGCTTGCGGTAGCGGGCGTACTTCTCCTGCGCAAATTTGTAGGGATGGGTGCGGTCACGGTTGTCGGCAATTTCCTGTTCCGCGCCGGTGCGGTATCGCTCGAGCAGTTCGAGCCGGTTCTGTCGCAGCAGCTCAATCGCATCGTCGCCCAGCACCTCGGTGGGCGGGGGCGGCAGCGGCGGCGGCTCCGGCAGCGACAGTTCGCCGGCATCGGTGGCTGCGCCCAGACGCGACAGCGCCGCCTGGATCGCCTGCTGCACCGTTTTGCCGGCTTCCCGCGCCAGCGCCGCCTCCAGCACCGGGCGCGCGGCCTCGCCCTGGGTGCGTGCCAGCAGGTCGGCGGCGTTGGCGCGTTCGCCGGTGCGGCCGTCGGCCAGCAGTTCGGCCAGCGCCGCCAGTGCGGTGGGTTGGGCGATGCTGTCCATCAGGGGGATGGCTGCTGCGCGCACGGTCTTGCTGTCGCCTGCGGCCATGGCGATGATGAGTGTATTGAAGGCAGCCAGCAGCGGCGGGTGGCTGCCCAGGCGCTTGAGCAGTTGCACGCGGCCGACGGCCGACAGCGTGCGGCCGGCTGCTTCCACCTCGGCGGGATGGGCCAGCATGTAGTCGTCGAGCAGGCCGGGCGCGAGCAGCGGCAGGTAGATACGGTCCTGGTGATAGCTGTCGATACCACTGCGCTCGAAAACGATCGACAGCACTGGTATTGTGCAGCGACTGTCGTCCGCCAGCAAGGCGGCCAGCAGCGCGACCGTCCATGCCGGTCGTAGTTCCGGCGTGATGTCGGACCTGCCGATGTTACGGGGGGCGGTGTTCCACAGCGCGTCGTTGAGCAGGGTTTGCAGCCAGTCGGGCAGACCGTCGATAGGGCGGCTCAGGTGCTGCGCCTGGCCGGCTGCCGCCAGCACTTGCCCCAGCCGCGCCAGCATGGCGACCTGCTCCGGTTCGCCCGTCACGCGCTGGTACAGGCTGGCGCGGGCGCGCAGGCTGGCCGTGGCGGCCTCCGTTGCGCCGGCCTGCGATTGCGCGCGGCCGCCATGCACCCAGCCGATCAAGCCCGGATCGCCCAGCGCTTCGAACGGCAAGCCACCGAGCGCCGCCAGTGCCGTCAGCACGGACGGATCGTCGCCGCTGGCGACGAAGTTGGCCGCGCGGGTGGTCAGCGTTTTGTCGGTCAGGTCCAGGCCGGCCAGACCGCTGCGGATCAGGGCAAGGTCCGAGCTCAGTGCAAGGCGTGCGGTGCCGAGGGCATCCATTATCTTTTTTAACATTGGCGAACAGGCAAATCAAACGAACCGCATGCTGACATGAATCCCCGCTTTGGGCAAATCGAGGTCGGCCCGCTTCACTCCCATCGCACCTTCTTTTGCCAGTCCGGATCGAAGCCCGCGCAAGCTGCCGCCACCGCGTGGTAGTCGGCCCAGACTTCGGCCAGCAGCGCCGGCGGCAACTGCCGCAGCGGTATCTCGCCACCGCCGTAGCGGTGCTGACCCAGCTTGCGCACGCCCAGCGTTTTGAGCGCGGCAGGATCGTTTTCGCCGGACAGCGCGCTGCCGCTGATCTGGATGCCCACGTACAGGCCGGCGCTCTCGAACTCCTTGTAATACTCGTAGAAGACCGGACCGTGTTCGGGCGGGGCGTTGCGGTAGCCGCGCTTGGTGAACGCGCTGCGCAGCTTGTAGCTGTCGGCCAGCCAGCCGAGGCGGTCGTCGATAACGCTGCCTTCCGGCACCGTCGCCACCGGCAGTGCGTGTGCCAGTTGCGCGAACAATGGCGTGACCTTGTAGTCTTTCAGGTGCGCGGCCCAGGCAGCGGCAGCCGGTGCGTCGAGCAGCACGCGGTGCGCCAGGCGTACGCCGGCGCCCTCGGCGAGCGCAAACTCGTTGTCGTCCACGTCGATCAGTGTGCCGTCCTCGGTGGGCCGGAAGGTACGCGCCGGCGCCGTATCGGATGCCACCTGCTGCCACACCAGCCGCTGCGCCAGCCGACCTACCAGCGCATGCTGTTGCAGGTAGGTGCGCCAGTCGGCTGCGGGCCATACGCGGCCGGTGCACAGGGCTTCGTACAGGCGGCCGGTCTGCAAGGTCACTACCTGTTTTACTTCCTTCTTGCAGGCGCCCAGCAGCTGTTTGGCTTCCTTGGCCGCATCGGCATCGTCGTCCTGGCGCGGTTCGGGCAGGGCGGCGATCACCTTGCCGTCGGCGTTGCGCAGCACGGGCTTGAGGTCGGCGTCGAGCGTGACCGTGAACTGGCGGCTGCCGAACGACAGCGCCAGCGTACCGCTGTCATCGAGGCCGCCGGTGGGCACGGTGCGGTCGGCCAGCTGGTCGCGGGTCCAGCCGTTGCGGTCGGCGATGCGCTGCACCAGCGTGCGCGCTTTTTCCTGCACCGACGTCGTGCGGTGGCGCCGGGCGACGGCCAGCATCAGCTGGATCACGGCCGTGTCGTCGATGTTGCTGGCCGCTTCCAGCAGCGCTTCCACCTGCGCGCGGCGCAAGTAGTGCGCGCGCATGTAGTCGCTGATGATGGCGGTGAATTCGCGCCCCGGTACGCCGGAGGTCAGTGCCAGCATGCCTTTTTCAGAGATTGCGGTGCCGATATAGGAGGCCAGGTGTTCGCGTTTGAGGTCTTCGTACAGTTGCTCCGTCGTGGGCATCTCCATGCCCATGTGGTGGTGTGCCGACTGGTACAGTGCCAGCGTACGGCGCAGGTTGGCGTCGGCCCACGCCATGGCTTCTTCCAGCGACGGTCCGCGTGTGTCATGGCCGATGAACCGGTGCAGCAGCCAGCGCCCCAGCGTCGCGCGCGCTTCCGGCGCCAGCAGCGACAGGTAGCGCTCCAGCAGGGGATTGCCGGCCGGTTCCTTGAGCTTGCAGGCGAATACCACCCACCAGCAAATGATCTCGGCCGCCACCGGGGTACCGTCGCGCCAGGCGCATGGCGGCAGGGCGTCGAGGTCGAGCCAGGCCAGGCCGGCGGGCAGCCTGGCCTTGAGGCCCTTGCGTGCCTGCGCCAGCAGCTTGTCGGGCGAGAGGTGGGTGGCGATGTCCTCGCCCAGCGCTTCGAGCGCACCGAGCATGGCGGCGCTGGCCGCTTCGCGGATTTCCTTGTTCAGCGCCGCCTGCAGCGCCGGCAGCGCAGCGCGGTCGCCGAGCGCGCCCAGCCAGCGCGCCGCTTCGATACGCACTTCCTGCTGGCTCGATCCCAGCGCTTCGCTCACGCGGGCGACGATGTCCGGCACCCGGGCCAGCGCCTGCTGGATGGCGGCGCGGTCGGTCTTGCCCGTGCCCAGCGCCAGTTCCAGCAGGCGTGGCAGCCAGCGCGCGGGCATGACCGGGAACGTGGCCAGCACCGACAGCGTGTTGACCAAGCTCGGCGTATAAAAATACGTGGCCGGATCGAGCGGCGGCGCCAGCCCCAGGCCGATGTCGATCAGTTCCGTGCGTTCGGCGAACACCGGCCACACGCGGTCGGCCGGCAGCATCTGCTGCGGCGACTGTTCGTCGTTCCAGTACAGGCAGGTCAGCGGCAGGTGCAGGCCGTTGGCGCCGCTGGCATCGATGATCGCTACCAGTTGGCGCAGATCGACCTGCTGGTCCTGTTGCGCGAACCAGGCCCGGAACAACGGATGGCGCCAGATGCTGCCGCCTTCGCGCCGGGTGGCCGTCAGCCGGCGCAGCAATTGCGCCAGGCCGAAGTCGGCGCGCGCCGCCAGCAGGCCCCGGTAGTCGAGCACCGTGTCCACTGCCGGCGTGGCCAGTGCGGCCAGCGGCGCCTGGCCATTGAGCGCTTGCACCGCCTGGCGCAAGTGCTCGCCGGTGACGGTGCTGTACAGCGCCAGGGCGCGCTGGGAGTAGTCGGACTGGTACTCGCGGTCACGGTTTTTTTCGATCTCCTCTGCCGCATCGAGGCGTGCCTGTGCCAGCAGCGCCGCGTGGTTGGATTGCAGCAGCTCGACCGCGTCATCGGCTAGTACCTCTTGCGGGGCCGGCGGCAGCGGCGGGGGCGCCGGCAACTCCGGTGGCTGTGCTGTGGCGGTGGGTGTCAGGCGGCCCAGCGCGGCGCGGATCGCCTGCGCGGCGGCCTTGCCGGTGGTATCCGCCAGAGCCGCCTCCAGCGCGGCGCGGGCGGCATCGCCATGCAGGCGTGCCAGCAGATCGGCGGCGTGGCCCACTTCCGCGCTGAGGCTGCTGCGCAGCATGGTGGCGAGCAAGGGGCCGAGCCGGTCGCGGTCGATAGCGTCGAGCATTTGCGCAGCGGCAGTGCGCACGACCTTGCTGCTATCGAGGGCCAGCCGCAGCAGCAGTTCGGCGAACGGCGCCAGCAACGGCGGGTGGCTGCCCAGGCGCTTGACCAGCATGACCCGTCCTGCCACCGGCAGCACGGGCGCCAGCGCCGCCACTTCGGCGACGTGGGCCCGCAGGTAGTCGTCCAGCGCGCCGGGCGCCAGCAACTGGCGCAGTACCATGTCGGCCTGGTAGGGATGAAGTTCGCGCCGCTCGAACGCGATCGGCAGCAACAGCGATTCGGGCTGGCCGTCGTCGGCCAGCAGCGCCGCTACCAGGGTGACGTTCCAGGCCGCGCGGTCTTCGGGGCCGCTGGTGCGGCGCTCCCAGTTGAACGTACCGCCAAGGGCGTCGTTGAGCAGATATTGCAGCCAGGCGGGCGTGGACGGCGCGGTGCGCACAAGCAGCTGCGACTGGTCGGCCGCTGCCAGTACCTTGCCCAAGCGCACCAGCATGGCGACGCAGGCCGGCTCCAGTGTCGCAGCGCGATATAACTGGTGACGGCCGCCAATGCTGGCTTGCGATGCTTGATGGAAGCCGACTGGCGTACCGATCATCTCGTTCCAGGCGAGGTGGCCCGGGTAGCCGAGCGCGGCTCCGGCTCTACCAGGTGTACCGGGCAGGGTCGCCAGGTGGGCTAGCACGGCCGCGTCGTCGCCGCTGGCCGCATATCGGGCGGCGCGCTGCGCCAGGCCGGTTTCTATCAGGTCCAGGCCGGTCAATCCGGTTTGCAATAATGTGAGCATTGAAGTTGCATCAAGTTTGGCAGTTGCATATTTTGCCATGCCTCCTGCTCGGCTGGGGAACAACGTTGCGCGCTCGACATTAAAAATCGGGTAAGATCATTTTGATAATGTCATTTACACATTTCCATTCGCCAGGAGCCCGCATGAATCGTACCGCCGTTGTTGTGCCGTTGATCGTTGTTGCGCTGCTGGGCGCGTGCAAGAAGCGCGAGCCCGGGCCGGCCCCGGCCGCCGAAGTGCCGGTCGCTGCGGCGCCGGCCGCCGCCACGGCACCGCCACCGGCCGAGCAGACGGCGGAGCAGCAGGAACTGGCGCGCAAGCAGGCGCTGCTGGCCTTCGCCACGAAGGAAGACAAGTTCATCAACGATCCGCGTGCGCAGTGGGCGGCCGAGGCCAAGGCCAGTTCGGTGTTCGGCGACAAGGACAAGAGCGTGTCCGATTCCAACAAGCCGCAAAGCGCGGTGGGGCCGGCCGATGGTCGCGACTGGACCAACGATAATATCGACAAGGGTTTCGATTGGCTGGAAACCACGTATGCCAACCCTGTCAACGCCACCGAGGTCCGCGTGGTATTGACGGGCGGCCAGGGCGTGGAGGCGATCAACAAGGTGGAATTGCAGGATACCGACGCCAAATGGCACACGGTGTGGGAAGGACTGAGCGACGTCAAGAAGGAAGAAAACGGCAACCGTACCTGGTTCGTGCGTACTTTCGACAAGACCGCCTACAAGGCCAAGGTCGTCAAGGTAACGTTCGCCAATAACTTGCAGCGGGATTACAAAACTGTGGACGCCGTGCAACTGGTGGGCGACCAATAGCTGGTTGCCCGGTAGTCAATCGCTACTAGTTAATCAATATATTGCGGGTCTTCGCGTGCATGCAGGCGGCGCCGGTCCGGCTCGTTAAGTACGCGGGCGATCACCGCCAGCGGCACGCCGGCGTCTTCCATGAAGGCGGCCGCTGCGGCCCGACCCTCGGTTTTCAGCAGGTCGAGCCCCGCCTCGACCGCGATGGCCTTGCTGCGGTCTGGTCGTGAACCTGGTTCCGGGTTGTTCATGGTGCATCCTGCTTCTGCTGGGGAATATGGGTTGACAATAGCATAAACCCCGCGTGGCGTCAGGCGTGGCAGGGCTGGCAGGCGGCGGCAATGGTGCTGACGATTTCATCGAGGCTGGCCGGCTTGGTCAGGTGGTCGTTGAAACCGGCCGCGCTGGTGCGCTGGCGAGTGCCCTTGTCGCCCCAGGCCGAGAACGCCACAATCGCCACGTCGCGGAAATCCGGCCGTGCGCGCAGCGCGGCAGCCACCTGGAAACCGTCCATGCCGGGCATGCCGAGGTCGAGCAGGATGACGTTTGGCGCAAATGCTTCGGCCGCCTGCAAACCCTGCTGGCCACCGTACGCCACTGCGGTCTGGTAACCATAGAGGTCGAGCAACTCCGAAGCGATATCCGCGGCTTGCACGTTGTCATCAACGATCAGGACGCGTTTACTAATAGAAGGGGAATGGTCCATGGCTGGCAATCGAAACGTTGGCAACCATCAAGGTCGCGGTCTTTCGGCTGGGTCCAGGCCGGAGAAGGGCTGCGCGCGGGGAGGTGGCACGCAAAAGTGTAAAATTTTTCCTACAGGCAAATTATAGATCGAAATGCATTTGTGTGGCGGTAAACGGTTGATAAAAACCACGTCGTCGCCACATAAGTGGCCTGACCAGATCAATGAAAAGGAATGACGATGAGCGCAACTGACAAAGCTGTCCTGGCTGGTGGCTGTTTCTGGGGCATGCAGGACCTGATCCGTAAAATGCCCGGCGTGGTCGCCACGCGGGTGGGTTACAGCGGCGGCGACGTGCCCAATGCCACCTACCGCAACCACGGCACTCATGCCGAAGCGATCGAGATCGAATTCGACCCGGCAGTCATTTCCTACCGCAAGCTGCTGGAATTCTTCTTCCAGATTCACGATCCCAGCACCGCCAACCGGCAGGGCAATGACCTCGGCACGAGTTATCGCTCTGCCATTTATTATGCTGATGAGCAACAGAAGGCAACCGCCCTGGACACGATCGCTGACGTCGATGCGTCGGGCCTGTGGCCCGGCAAAGTGGTGACCGAACTGGCGCCGGCAGGGCCGTTCTGGGAAGCCGAGCCCGAGCACCAGGACTACCTCGAGCGCATTCCCAACGGCTACACCTGCCATTACGTGCGGCCGGGCTGGCAATTGCCCAAGCGCTAAATCTTTATAAATCAGTCACTTGCCGTTCGGAAGGTATCCGGAAGGACGGCCGTGACGCTGGCGGTTACAGTTCGATCCTGTTTTGAGCATTTCCAAAGGAAAGAACATGAGCCAGCTTTTCACTGCCGTCTACGACATCAGCAGCCCCGTCGAAGGCCATCCCAACTTGCGCCTGAACCTGGTGGTCGACGGCCGCAACGACACCATCGTCGGCAATGCCCGGCTCGATGGGGAGCGCGAGATCACGGTACGCGGCCACCACGTCGAGATTGATGGCGAGCAACCAATGCAGGCGATATTGCTTGCAGGTACTCCACCAATCTTTGTTGGTGAAGAGCAACCAAGTGCGTTCCAGCTCCTGATGGTATTGCCGACCGCGTGGAAGGCGGGGCAGGTCTGTTACAAGATGAGCTTTGGCATGCACCAGCCACGTGTGCTGGAAATTCGCGACGGCGTGGCTCACGCGGTGTTGCCCGAGTATATGCATTGACCCGGAAAATTCACGCGATAAAAATGGACTAGCGGGCCGTACGGCGCGTCGGACGTTGGTAAAAGTTGCTATCATGCGCTTTTGCTCAACCATGTAAGTTCACCATGCCTGAGGCCACCTCCGCCGACATCGCCACCTGCGAAAGCGAGCCGATCCGCATACCCGGCGCGATTCAGCCGCACGGCTTCCTGCTGTCCCTCGATTTGTCGGACGTGCCGGACGCAGCGGATGCTTCGGCCGCGCGCGTGGTGCAGGTCAGCGACAACCTGGCCGATTTCACCGGCATGGCCCCCGCCGCTGCGCTGGGCCAACAGTTACGTGACGTCATCGGCAACGCTGCCGACCAGCTGGCGCCGTTGTTGCGCCAGGACCAGGTACATGAACGCGCCAGTTTCCTGGCCACCGTGGCGCTCACGGCCGATGACGCCCAGTTCGATGTGCTGGCCCACGTCCGTGACGGCTTGCTGGTGCTCGAATTCGAACCGGCTGCCGGCAACCTGGAGGCCAGCTTGCACCGGTTGTACCCGGTGGTGGGTGACTTCCTCAACAAGATCAACGACGCCGATTCCATTGCCGACATGAGCCAGCTGGCGGTCAACGAGATCGCCGCGCTTACCGGTTTCGGTCGCGTGATGGTGTACAGCTTCGACAAGGACGGTCACGGCACGGTGCTGGCCGAGGCCGTGCAGGACGGCTACGAGGCCTATATGGGCCAGCGCTTTCCGGCCAGCGATATCCCGCGCCAGGCGCGCGAGCTGTACCTGCTCAACCGCATCCGCCTGATCCAGGACGCCAACTACACGCCGGCCGGATTGCTGCCCCCCACGCATCCGTTCACGGGCCGGGCCACCGATTTATCGCTGGCATCGCTGCGCAGCGTCTCGCCCGTGCACCTGCAATACATGCGCAACATGGGTACGCTGGCCTCGATGTCGATCTCGCTGGTGGTGGAGGGCAAGCTGTGGGGACTGTTGTCATGCCACCACGCCACGCCGCGCCGCCTCAGCTATCACCAGCGTACCGTATGCGAACAAATCGGCCAGATCCTGGCGTTGCGCATCCGTAACCGTGCCGACGCCGACGAACTGCAATTCCGCCTCGAAGTGCGGCGCGTGATGGTGAACCTGCTGGGCGGTCTCACCCAGGGCGCCGACTTTATCGAAAACCTGCGCAGCGTGATGCCGGAGCTGCTGCGCTTTGCCCGCGCCGGCGGCGTGGCCATTGTCATTGACGACCGCCTGATCAGCTTTGGCGATACCCCGACCGACAAACAGATCCGCGCACTGGCAGGCTGGCTCAGCCTGCACTCGCACGAAGACCTGTTCCACAGCGCGCACCTGGGCGCGATTTATCCGCCCGCAGCCGCCTATGCCCGCATCGCCAGCGGCCTGCTGGCGATGCCGATTTCGCGCATTCACCAGCACTACCTGCTGTGGTTCCGGCCCGAGCACGTGTACACCATCGACTGGGCCGGCCGCCCGCAGGACAAACGCGGCCCCGGGGCGCTGTCGCCGCGCACCAGTTTCGAGAGCTGGCGCGAAGCCGTGCACGGCACCAGTGCACCGTGGCACGATGCAGAACTGGAGCTGGCGCTGGAATTTCGCACCACCTTGCTTGGCATCGCGCTCGAACGCGCCGAGCAGATGGCCGACCTGGCCGAAGAACTGGGCCGCGCCAACAAGGAGCTCGAAGCGTTTTCGTACTCGGTCTCGCACGACCTGCGCGCGCCGCTGCGCCACATCGTGGGCTTTTCCGACCTGCTGATGGAAACTGCCGGCAACGACAATCCCGAGCGGCGCCTGCGCTTTCTTACCAATATCAAGACGTCGGCCCGGCTGGCCGGCAAGCTGGTCGATGATTTGCTCAGTTTTTCGCAGATGGGCAGGGCGGCGCTGCGGCCCGTGCGCATCCGCATGGGCGAGATGGTCAATGGTTGTATCGAGCGGCTGGCGCCCGAATATGCCAGCCGGCGCGTGGAATGGCACGTCGATACCTTGCCTGATGTGATCGCCGACCCCGCATTTCTGCAGCTGGCGTTGTACAATCTGCTTTCGAATGCCGTGAAATTCACGGCGCAGAGCGATCCCGCCGTGATCCGTATTACCAGCGAGAAATTAAGCAACGAAGTCGTGTTCCATGTTGCCGACAATGGCGTCGGTTTCAATATGGACTACGTGCACAAGTTGTTTGGCGTATTCCAGCGCCTGCATCGCATGGAGGATTTCAACGGTACCGGCATCGGCCTGGCCAATGTGCGCCGCATCGTCGAGCGCCATGGCGGCCGGGTCTGGGCTCGTTCCGTCGCCGGCGAGGGCGCGACTTTTTCGTTCAGCATTCCCGATACACCCCCACCTGATAAAGAATGACCGAGGTACCCGCATGCTAAAACCCATCCTGCTCGTCGAAGACAATCCGCACGACCTGGAACTGACCCTGATCGCGCTCGAGCGCAGCCAGCTGGCCAACGAAGTGATCGTGGTGCGGGATGGGGCCGACGCGCTCGATTACCTGCACATGCGCGGCGCCTTTGCCGACCGCGATCAGGGTAACCCGGCGGTGGTGCTGCTGGACCTGAAACTGCCGAAAGTGGATGGGCTGGAAGTGCTGGCGGAAATCCGCGACAACGCAGGCCTCAAGAGCCTGCCGGTGGTGATGCTGACGTCGTCGCGCGAAGAGCAGGATCTGATCCGCAGCTACGAGCTGGGCGTGAACGCCTACGTGGTAAAACCGGTTGATTTCCAGGAGTTCGTGCGCGCCATTTCCGACCTCGGCATCTTTTGGGCGGTGCTCAACGAACCGCCGCCAGGCTCGCAGCGTTACATCAAGCCGCAGTAATGTTTGTTGCTGCGGTGGAACGCTGGCGTAGCAATTGGCGGATGCGCGCGCTCAAGGTTTCCAGGGTATAGGGTTTGGCCAGCAGGTTGACGCCGTGCGGCAGCTTGCCGTCGTGCGCCAGCAAGCCCTCGGCATAGCCCGAGGTAAATAGCACCTGGGCTTGCGGCTGGTGGCGCTTGAGCAGCTCGGACAGTTCCAGGCTGGTGAGGCGTCCCGGCATGATCACATCGGTAAACAGCAGGTCGATGCCGGTGCCGCCTTCGAGCATGCGGGCGGCATCGTCGGCATCCGGGCTGGCCAGTACCTGGTAGCCGAGATCGGCCAGCATGGCCACGGTGGCGCTGCGCACCGCTTCCTCGTCTTCCACCACCAAAATCGTTTCGGCGCCGCCGGTCACGGTTTCGGCACCGGCCGCATGGTCGGCTGCCGCCACGGCCTCGTTGCGCGGCAGGTAGATTTGCACGCACGTACCTTCGCCCGGGCGGCTTCGCAGAGTAATTTCGCCACCCGACTGCTTGACGAAGCCATACGCCATCGACAGCCCCAGTCCGGTGCCCTGGCCGGTAGGCTTGGTGGTGAAGAACGGCTCGAAGGCGCGCTGCATCACCGCGTCGCTCATGCCCACGCCGGTATCGACGATTTCGATCAGCACGTAGTCGGCGTGCGGTACGTGCTCGCCAGCCGCGACATTGACCTTGTGCAGGCGCGCAGCGTCGGCGTCGAGGTTGCGGGCGCGGATGGTGAGCGTGCCTTCGCCGTGCATGGCGTCGCGGGCGTTGATGGCCAGGTTGAGGATCACGTTGTTGAGCTGGCCGACGTCCACCTCGATATTCCACAGGTGCGGCGCGATATCGGTGACCACTTTGGCGCGCGGGCCCAGTACGTGGCCCAGCATGTCGTCCATGTCGGTGAGCATGGGCTTGAGATCGACCACCGCGCTTTGCAGCGGCTGGCGGCGGGCGAACGCCAGCAGGTGCGAAGCGAGGCGGGCCCCGCGTTCCACGCCTGCCAGGGCGTTTTCCACCCGCACCATGCCCTGCGGGCTGACCAGTCCCAGCATCTTGAGCAGGTGCAGGTTGCCGCTGATGATTTGCAGGACGTTGTTGAAGTCATGCGCGACACCGCCGGTGAGCTGTCCGATCGCTTCCATTTTTTGCGCCTGGTGCAGGGCGGCCTGACTGGCGCGCAATTCTTCCTCGCGCTGGCGCAGTTCGATGAACGCCGCGTCGCGCTGGCGGCGCGCGTGGTAGGCGGCGCAATGGTAGCGGATGCGCGCCTCGAGCTCGCGCGCCTCGGGCCACTTGACCAGGTAATCGTTGGCGCCCAGTGCAAACGCGCGCGCCTTGGTTTCCGCGTCGTCTTCGGACGACAGCAGGATGATGGGCACGTGGGCGGTATCGGCATTGGCGCGCAGCATGCGGATGACGTCGAAACCGTCGGCGCCGGGCATGCGCAAGTCCACCAGGACGACGTTGGCTTCGGTTTCCCGGCAAAGTTCGACCGCGCGCTCGGCGTGCTGGTCGTAGCGCAGGTGGATCCCGGGCTGGCGGCTGAGGTGGTCTCCGATCAGGTCTTGCGCGATGAGTTCATCATCGATCAGCAGCACGGAACAGTTCTGGGAAAGGTTGTCGCTCATGGGGCAAAATAGGACGTTGTTATCAGATTCTACCTCAGCGTCTCACCAGCCAAGGCGGCAATTCCTACGGTGTGCGGGTTGTTGCACGCCTGTGTAAAATCATTGCATCTTACAAAAGGAGTTGATTTGTTGGAAACCAGGGAACAAGACGTGCTGGCCGCACTGCGCGCCGCCACCGCCGCGCGGCATGCCGAGCTCGACGCGCACACGCCGCTGGCCGCGCCCGAGGTCGATCTGGCCGCCTACGGCGCGCACCTGCGCCTGCTCGAACGCTGGCTGGCGCCCGTGCCCGGGTGGCTGGCCGGCTTCAACGATGGTCCGCAATTACCCGATTACCTCGGTGCGATCCGCGTGGACCTGGCACATAGCGCACTGGTGTCGGCAGCGGCCGGGGAGGAGTCGGTGCCGCCGTCGTCGCCGCTGCGGTCACAGCCGCAGCCGCAGCAACTGCCGCCGTCGCTATCGCAGCAGCCTGCACCCTGGCCGGCGCAGGCCAGTGCCGCCTACCGCTGGGGCGTGTGTTACGTGGTGGAAGGATCGCAGTTGGGCGGGGCGGTGCTTTATAAACGGCTGGCGTCCCGGCTGGCGCCGCATCCGCTCGATTACCTGCGCGGCAACGGTTCGCCCGGGCCGCGCTGGCAGCAGTTTCTGGCGGCGCTGCGCGCAAACGTGGTGGAGCCCGCCCAGATCGAAGACGCCTGCGCCGGTGCGCGCGACGCCTTCGACCGGTTGATTGCGCTTAACCGCGCAATGGATCAGTAACTGCTCAGCGGCACGGGCTGGCCGCCTTTGAAGGTATAGATGGTGACCGGCGATTCTTTCATGTCGCCGCGCGCATCGAACGCGTAGTTGCCAGCCACGCCCTGGTAGGTGCCGGCGCTGATCGCCGCGCCCACTTTTTGCGGATCGACCGAGGCCGACTTCTGCATGCCCTGCGCGTACAGCATGGTGGCGTCGTAGTAAGCGGCCGCGTACACATCCGGGTCTTTCTTGAACCGGGCCTTGAAGCGGGCCTTGAAGGCCGGACCTGCGCTGGCCTTCTCGAGCACGGCGCCGCCCTGCGAGCACATCACGTTCTCGCCCACCGACTCGCCGCCCAGCTTGCCCATTTCGGCGGTGCAGATGGTGTCGCCGCCCAGCAGCTTGGCGTTGATGCCCAACTGCTTCATCTGGCGCGCCATCGGTGCTGCCTGTGGCGCGTAGCCGCCGAAGAAGATCGCCTCGATCTTCTTGTTTTTCAGCTTGGTCAGGATGGCGTTGAAGTCGAAGGCGCGGTCGGTGGTGAACTCGTGGCCTGCCACGGTCATGCCCGAGGCGCGCGCCTGTTTTTTGAATTCTTCGGCCACGCCCTGGCCGAAGGCGGTGCGGTCGTCGATGACGGCAACGTTTTTGAATTTGAGTACATTGGCCGCGTACAGCGCCATTTTCGAGCCCAGCTGGGTGTCGCTGGCGTTGACGCGGAACAGGCCCTTGTAACCCTGCTGGGTGATTTTCGGATTGGTGGCCACGGTGGCCACCAGTGCGCCGGCGTCGTTGTAGGCGCGCGAGGCGGGAATGGTCACGCCCGAGTTGTAGGGGCCGACGATGAAACGCACGCCGTTGTCGATCAGTTTTTGGGCCGCAGCTACGCCGGCCTTGGGATCGCCCTGGTCGTCCTCGGACAGCAGTTCGAACTTGAGTTTTTTGCCGGCCACGGTGACGGGCTTGGCATTGAGTTCCTCGACCGCCAGGCGGGCGCCGTTTTCGTTATCCTTGCCCGAAAACGCCTGGGCGCCCGACAGCGGGCCGCTATGGCCGATCTTGACCACTGTTTCCTGCGCTTGTGCTGCAGTGGCTGCCAGTACCGCCATGGCGGCTGCGGCGTACTTCACGTTGTCCTTCAAACCCATGCGAACTCCCGATGTCGATGATTGCAAACGTTATGAACGCTATAAAGCGAGCGCTGATTATCGCTAAATATTCGACATATTATCGTGCGAGTTGTACCGTGTTCGCAGCCGTTTCAGGGCGGGAGCAGGGGCGGCCGGGCAACTGACCCGAATTTAATTCGGGTTGCACCGTGGCGAGGCGGTGGTGCACCGAATGTGCACCACCGGCTTCGCGACTTGGCAATTGCTCAGCGCTTACGCGCCGATGCCACGGGTGCCGTCCGCCGCCGTCACCGCACCCACCCGGGCCACGGCAGGCGTGGCGGACTGGACGGCGCGGGGCGTGTTGTTGCCCAGCGTGGGGTCGTTGATGTTGTAGGCGGCAATCGCTGCTGCCAGCGCCGGGTTGCCTTGCAGCGGATTGGCCTGCATGGCGGCAGCTTGCGCCGCTGCGGCCTGGGCCGCGCGCGCTTGCTGGGCGGCATCGGCCGCTGCCGCATTGGCTGCCGCCGAGTTGGCGGCAGCCGTGTCGGCCGCGCTGCTTTGCTGCGCCGCTGCTGCCGCTGCGGCGGTGGCAGCCGGCGAGTTGCCAGCCTGGGCCAGGACGGTGCGCGCGGCATCGGCTGCTGCGGCAGCAGCGGCGCTTTGCGCGGACAGGGCATCGGCCGCGCTTTGCGCCGCCTGGGCCTGGGCCAGCGCACTGGACGCTGCCGACGTCGCCGCAGCCAGGCTGGAGGCGGCCACTTGCGCCGCCTGCGCCTGCTGTTCGGGACTGCCGGCGTTGGCCGGGTTGTTGGCGGCAGCGGTGGCGGCAGCGTTCTGCGCCGCTTGCGCCTGGGCCGCCGCTTGGGTGCTGGCGGCAGTGGCCGCGTTCAGGCCGGCTGCGGTCTGCTGGCGGGCGGCCTGGGCCTGGGCGCTGGTTTGAGCGGCCTCGGCAGCTGCCTGGGTGGCGTCGGCCTCGTCGGCCCGCGCGGTGGTCTCGGCCGCCTGGTCTGCCTGCTGCGTCTGCTGCAGCTGGTTGGCCTGCTGGGCCTGGTTGGCTTGCTGTGCCTGTGTGGCGGCCGATGTTTGCGTCGCTTGCTCGGTGGCTTGCTGCGCAGCCTGCGTCGCGGCCAATTGCGATTGCAGCAAATTGGCCGATTGCAAATCCTGCTGCACTTGCGCGGCGTTGACGGTCTGCGCATTCTGCCGCGCCTGCGCCAGCTGCGTATTGGCGACTTGCTGCTGGGCTTGCAGCGCCTGCTGCGCAAGTGCTTGTTGCGCTTGGCCGGCTTGTTGCGCCTGCAACGTATTGTCGGCTTGAAGACCTTGCTGGGCCCGGGCTGCTTGCTGAGCCTGGATCGTCTGCTGCGCCTGGGCTGCTTGTCGCGCCTGCAAGGTGTTGTCTGCTTGCAGGTCTTGCTGCGCCCTGGCTGCTTGCTGAGCCTGGATTGTCTGCTGCGCCTGCGCCGCCTGTTGCGCCTGCAAGGTGGTGTCGGCTTGCAGGTCTTGTTGGGTCCGGGCTGCTTGTTGGGCTTGAGCTGCCTGCTGCGCTTGCAAGGTATTGTCGGCTTGCAGATCTTGCTGGGCCTGGGCCGCCTGTTGGGCTTGGGTTACTTGTTGCGCCTGGGCCGCCTGCTGTGCTTGCAAGGTGGCGTCGGTTTGCAGATTTTGCTGCGCGTTCAGGTTGGCGGCCTCGGCCAGTGCCGCCTGTTGCAGCTCGGCGTAATTGAGGCCTTGCAGCGCCTGCTGTTGCGCCACGTTGGCAGCTTGGGTGGTTTGTTGCGCTTGCAGCGTCTGTTCCGCCCGTTGCGCCAGGTCGGTCTGCTGCGCTTGCAACGCTTGACTGTTCTGGGCGTTCTGGGCGGCGATGGCGGCCGAGGTCGAGGTGAACAAGGGATTGACGATCGGCGATTGCGGAGCGGTGGCGGTCGGCGTGAGCGGCTGTTCGAGCGCCGCGCGCTGCGCGCCCAGGCGGTCGGCGGCGGTTTCGTTCAAGGGGTTTTGCGACAGCAGGTCGAGCTGGGCGCGGGCGAAGTCGAGGCGGGCGTTTTGCGCCTGGTCGGCCGGCGACAGTGCGGCCGTGTCGCCGGGCAGCAACTGGTTGAACGAGGTGGTGGCCGTGGCGCTCAGTTGCTCCGCATACTCGGTGGCCAGGTTGCGGAAATTGGTCAGCGTGTCCTGCAAGGTGCTGGTGGTGTTTTGTTCGTTGGTATTGAAAGCGGCGCGCAGGATTTCATTGTCGAGCGACAGGCCGCCGGTGGGATCGGACAGCAGCGCCGGCTGCAGCGTGACGCCAAGCCGGGCCAGGTTTTCGGCACCGGTCTGCTGGCCTTGTACCTGCTGGTTGAGATTGTTCACCAGGTTGTTGAGCAAGGTGGAGCCCAATGGCTGCGACTGGTTGAAATCGACGCCCGGCAACAGGTTGAACGCATCGACCACCTGCTGGGTGGCGTCATTGAGCAGGCTGGCGCGCAGGGCGCCGTCCAGGGTGGCCCGGCTGCCCCCGGCTTGCAGCTGGGCGATTTGCTGCTGCGAGCGCGATACCGCCAGCAGGAAGCCGGCCACCGGCGACAGGTCGATGGTGACCGAGGCCAGCGGCGCATCGGTGGCAGAGCCGACCGCCTGGGTGGACGAGTTGACCGAATTCACTGCCGAGGTTTGCAGCGTCGGGTTCACCGTCGGGAAATTGACCGGCGTGGTCAGCGTGGACGAGATCGGAAACATGGCGCGCTCCTCAGAGACAGTACGGGGAAAGTTTAGCATCCTCCAGTGCAGCCGGCTCGTCCGTGTGCCAGCTCACATATGGCTGCAGATACGCTCATGGTTAGATTCCGCACGGTCGCATGTCACAAATGAGCATATTGTCGTTCTTGCAGCTTCGCAAACTAACGAAAGGAACGATCATGGATAACAATACGCAAAACAAGATTGAGAACAAGATCGACAGCGCCCGTGACGGTATCACCAAGATCAACCGTGACGTCCGTGCCGATGCCCATTCCACCATCGACCGCGTGGCCGACAAAGTGCCGCCAACCACCGACCGTCTGGCGCAAAGCGCGCACAACGGCGTTGACAAGGTTGCCGACACCGTCAACAGCGTCAACCAGAAATGGGATGGCACCGTCGAGCGCCTGTCCGCCGGCACCAAGCAACTGAGCGAAAACGCCAAGGTCTGGGCCGAATCGGGCCGTACCCAGGTACGTTCGCACCCAGCACTGTCAGTATTGATTGCCGCCGCTGCTGGCTACGGCATCTCCAAGCTGCTGAACTCGCGCAAGTAAAACCAGGCTGCCCTGCCGGTCCTGCTGCCGGTATGTCCGGCAGCCCGCGCGGGCGCCGTACACCAAGGGATATCCAATGAGCAATGCTAAGAAAACACCGGCTTCCGTCATGGGAGCCGGTTCCGTTTTGAGTACCGTGTCAACACCATCATCCGCGCCGCCGCCAGGAAGTCTCGGTGGCGCGCCTCAAGAGGCAGCCTTGCTCGACAAGGTGGCCGGCGGCCAGGAAGCGGCTGCAGGCATGCCGTTCAATCCGAACAAGGCCGGTGAGCATGGCGATGCCGCGCGCACGCCGCAAGCGGGCGCTACCTGCCCGATGAAGCACCTGTTCGGTGGCGCCAGCACTACTACCGAGACCAACGCGTCGGCCAAGGTCGGCGACGGCATCCAGCCACAAGGCGTCAACCCGACCGTGGACCCGCTCGACCGCGTGCGCGTCGATGCGACCGGCCAGCGCCTGACTACCAACCAGGGCGTGCCGGTAGCCGACAACCAGAATTCGCTGAAGATCGGCCTGCGCGGCCCGACCGCGATGGAAGACTTCATCCTGCGCGAAAAAATCACGCATTTCGACCACGAGCGCATTCCGGAGCGCGTGGTGCACGCGCGCGGTTCGGCCGCCCATGGCTACTTCGAAAGCTATGACAATTATTCGGAACTCACGCGCGCTGCGCCGTTTGCCGACAAGGGCAAACGCACGCCGGTATTCGTGCGCTTCTCCACCGTGGCCGGTGAACGCGGTTCGGCCGACACCGTGCGCGATGTACGCGGCTTCGCGGTCAAGTTCTACACCGACGAAGGCAACTGGGACCTGGTTGGTAACAACATGCCCGTGTTCTTCATCCAGGACGCGATGAAGTTCCCGGACCTGATCCACGCCGTGAAACCGGAACCGCACAACGGCATTCCGCAGGCCGCCAGCGCACACGACACCTTCTGGGACTTCGTCACGCTGATGCCGGAATCGACCCACATGCTGATGTGGCACCTGTCCGACCGCGCCATCCCGCGCAGCCTGCGCACCATGCAGGGCTTCGGCGTGCATACGTTCCGCCTGGTTAATGCGCAAGGCGCTTCAGTATTCTGCAAATTCCACTGGAACCCGGTGGGTGGCACGCACTCGCTGGTGTGGGACGAAGCTGCCAAGATCTGCGGCGCCGACGCCGACTTCCACCGCCGCGACCTGTGGGAAGCGATCGAGGCGGGCAACTACCCCGAGTGGGAACTCGGTGTGCAGGTCTTCAGCGAAGAACAGGCCGAACAATTCCCGTTCGACGTGCTCGACGCGACCAAGATCGTGCCGGAAGAACTGGTGCCGGTCCAGCCCATCGGCAAGATGGTCCTGAACCGCAACCCCGATAACTTCTTTGCCGAGACCGAGCAGGTGGCCTTCTGCACCGCGCACGTGGTGCCGGGCATCGATTTTACGAACGACCCGCTGTTGCAAGGCCGCATCCATTCGTATGTCGATACACAGATCAGCCGCCTCGGTGGTCCGAACTTCCACGAGCTGCCGATCAATGCACCGATCGCGCCCGTGCACAACAACCAGCGCGATGGCATGCACCGCCAGGCCATCCACCGTGGCCGCGTGGCGTATGAACCGAAC
Source organism: Duganella sp. Leaf61 (assembly GCF_001421905.1). Classification (NCBI taxonomy): domain Bacteria; kingdom Pseudomonadati; phylum Pseudomonadota; class Betaproteobacteria; order Burkholderiales; family Oxalobacteraceae; genus Duganella; species Duganella sp. Leaf61. The sequence continues at coordinate 478,693 of NZ_LMLM01000012.1, read as the reverse complement.
TCGCTGGCGGGCGGCTGCCCGTTCCAGGCTGGCATGGCCGGCTTTACCACGGCGTTTTCCAGCATCGACCAGAAGCTGCAAAAGCCCGAGGATAAGGTGCGCGGCAAGCCGGAGCTGTTTGCCGACCACTACTCGCAGGCGCGCCTGTTCTGGATCAGCCAGACGCCGTCCGAACAAACCCACATCATCAACGCCTACCGTTTTGAATTGAGCCGGGTGACGGTGCCCGCGATCCGCGTGCGCCTGCTGTCGATGCTGGCCAATGTCGATGCCGAACTGGCGCAGGGCGTGGCCACCGGCCTGGGCCTGGACGTGCCAGCGCCGATGCCGCTGGCCACCGACGCCACGCCACCGGAATACGCGCCGTCGCCGGCCCTGTCGCTGCTGGCGCGTCCCGGTTCGGTCGGTGTGAAAGGCCGCAAGGTCGCCATCATCGCCTCGCATGGGGTCGATGCAGCCGGGGTGCAGGCCGTGTATGCGGACCTGCTGAAGGCTGGCGCGGTGCCGCGCGTGGTCGGTCCTTACCTGGGCCAGCTGAAAGCGGCCGATGGCAGTGCGCTCGACGTGGAAATCTCGTTCGAGGCCGGTCCTGCCGTGCTGTACGACGCGGTCGTCATTGCCGACGGCGAGGGCAGTGCCAAATCGCTGCAGGCGGAAGCCATCGCGCTGGACTTCGTGCGCCAGCAGTACAACCACTGCAAGCCGATCCTGGCCATCGGCGCTGGCGCCGACGTGCTGAAAAAGCTCGGTGTGCAGGTCAAGCTGCCAAGCGGCCAGGGCGATCCGTCGCTGTGGATCGTCGATGCCGGCAGCGTCACGTCGGCGCTGGCGGAGTTCAAGGCGGCACTGGGCGCACACCGTAACTTCCAGCGTGAAGCCGAAGGTTCGATGGTGTAAGCGCGATTGCAGCATGAGGCGCCGCCGCAGCGATGTGGCGGCGTTTTTTTTGTGCCTGGTTTTCTGTAAGCTCCCTCACTTCCGGGCAGTCGTCAAATCGTGTGCGCAGGCTCATCATAGTAATATGCAACATACTGGCTGTCGCAGTTCAGCTTACCCTGTCAAAAAATACTAAAACAACTGGCCCCGATGGACGTTTACGCCCCTCAAGTCTGGCAACCGCATGAGCGTCCCACCTTGCCCGGGTCGCCGTCCAGCCCGCACCATTCCTTCCCGCGCCGCGTGGCGTTTTTCGTCATCGGCTTCATCGTCGCCATCACCGGCGGCCTCGGCAACGCACTGGTGATCGTCAACCTGCCGTACCTGCAAGGCTCGCTGGGCGTGTTCTCGGCTGAAATTCAATGGTTGCCGGCCGCCTACGTGATGGCTAACGTCTCCATGAACCTGCTGCTGGTGAAGTTCCGCCAGCAGTATGGGCTGCGATTGTTTACCGAATTGTTTTTGGTGCTGTACGCGCTGGCCACGGTGGCCCACCTGTTCGTGCACGGGCTGGCGTCGGCGATTGCCGTGCGCGCGGCCCACGGCATGAGCGGCGCCGCGCTGACCACCTTGGGCCTGTACTACGTGCTGCAGGCGTTTCCCGCCCAGCATCGTGTGAAAGGCGTGGTATTGGGGATCGGCTTTTCGCAACTGGCCACGCCCATGGCGCGGCTGTTTTCCACCAACCTGATGGAAATCGCCGAGTGGCGCGGGTTGTATTTTTTCGAACTGGGACTGGCGCTGCTGTCGCTCGGCTGCGTGTTGTACCTGAAACTGCCGCCGGGCGACCGTATCAAGGCGTTCGAGAAAATGGATTTCGTCACGTTCGGCCTGTTCGCGCCCGGCGTGGCGCTGCTGTCCGCCGTGCTGGCGCTGGGGCGCACCGTTTGGTGGTTCGAGTCGCGCTGGCTGGGCTTGTGCCTGGTGGGCGCCATCGTGCTCATTTCCGCCGCGCTGCTGATCGAGCATAACCGCGCGCGCCCGCTGATCAACACGCGCTGGCTCACTACCGGCAACATGACGCGCCTGGCGCTGTCGGTGCTGCTGATCCGCATCGTGCAGTCGGAGGCCAATGGTACCGTGGGTTTCCTGCAGACGCTGGGCCTCAATAACGACCAGATGCAGATGCTGTGGATCGTGGTGATGGCCGGCGCCGTGCTGGGCATGCTGGTGAGCGCGTGGACCATCACGCCGGCGCGCATTCCCGCGCAGCTCATGTTCTCGCTGGTGGTGATGGCGATCGGCGCCTACATGGATTCGCGCGCCACCAACCTCACGCGCCCGGCCGACATGTACATCAGCCAGTTCCTGCTGGGCTTTGGCGGCGCGTTCTTCATCGGCCCCACGTTCGTCTCCGGCTTCGGCGCGGTGGTGGCCGCGCCCAACAACCTGGTGAGCTTCTCGGTGATGTTCTCGATCACGCAGACGCTGGGCAGCCTGCTGGGCAGCGCCATCGTCGGCACGTTCCAGGTGGTGCGCGAAAAATACCATTCCAGCCTGCTGACCGAGCACCTGACGCTCCTGAACCCGCTGGTGGCCGCGCGCATCCAGAACGGCGGTGCGGCGCTCGGCGGCGTGGTGGGCGACCCGGCCGTGCGCAGCGCGCAGGGCGTGGCGTCGCTGGGGGCGGCGGCCACGCGCGAGGCCAATATCCTGGCCTACAACGATGTATTCCTGATGGTGACCGTGATCGCGCTGCTCACGCTGGCGTGGATGCTGGGGCGCTACCTGTGGAGCATCTGCACGGTGTGCCCGCCGAGCCTGTTCCAGGGCGCCCAGACCGGCATAGCCGCCGTCTCGCTGACCAATTCCGAATCCCGATAATTTTTCGCAAAACACCATGGCCGACAATACTCCCGACAATCCCACGCCTTCCGACAAACATGTGGCCGAAGTAGCGGCCGCTGCCGCCACGGCCGCCGTGGCCAGCACCAGGGAAGAGCCGCCGCCGCACCGGCGCGCGCAGATCATCTCCACCATCGCCTTTGCCCTGATCGCGCTGGTGGGCGTGCTGGTGGTGCTGTACGCGTGGCGCCTGCCGCCGTTTACCACGCCCATCGTCTCCACCGAGAATGCGCTGGTGCGCGGCCAGGTAACGCTGATCGGCACCCAGATCGCCGGCTATGTCACCGAGGTCAATGTGCAGGACTTCCAGTTCGTCAAGAAGGACGAACTGCTGGCGAAGATTGACGACCGCATCTACCAGCAGCGCTACGACCAGGCGCAGGCGCAACTGGCCGCGCAGAAGGCGGCGCTGGCCAACTGGGAGCAGTCGCACCGCACGGCCGAAGCGGGCGTGGTGCTCAACCAGGCGGTGCTGGCCAATGCCCAGGCCCAGGCCATGAAGTCGCAGGCGGATTTGAAACGGGTGGATTCGCTGGCAGAAGACGGCTCGCTGTCGCTGCGCGAACAGGATGCCTCGCGCGCAGTGCAGGCGCAAACCGCCGCCGCCGTGGCGCAGGCGCGCGCCAACCTCGACATCGCCAAGCAGCAGGTGCGCTCGGTCACCGTCAACAAGCAGTCGCTGGAAGCGGCAGTGGACAACGCCGCCGCCGCGCTCAAGGCAGCGAAGGTGGACCTGGAGAACACCCGCATCGTCGCGCCCGAGGACGGCCAGCTGGGCCAGGTCACGGTGCGCAAGGGCGCGTACGTCAACACCGGCGCCCAGTTGATGGGACTGGTGCCGCGCCAGTTGTGGGTCATCGCCAATTTGAAGGAAACCCAGATGAACCACGTGCGCGTGGGCCAGAGCGCGACCTTCAAGGTCGATGCACTTGACGGTGCGCAGCTGACCGGGCAGGTCGAACGCATTTCGCCGGCCACCGGTTCGGAATTCTCGGTGCTGCCGGCCGATAACGCCACCGGCAATTACGTCAAGATCGCCCAGCGCATCCCGGTGCGCATCCGCATCGACGCCGGCCAGGCGCGCGCGCAGCGGCTGGCGCCCGGTATGTCGGTGATCGTCAGCATCGACACGTCGGCGGTGCTCAACGATGCCGACGAGGGAGGGCAGCCATGATGGACAGCGTGATCAGGCTGACGGCGCTGGCGACGGCGCTGGCGCTGGCCGGCTGCGCGGCCACCGTGGCTCCCCCACCGGCGTCAACCCTGCAAACGCCGGCGGCGTGGCGTACGCCCGCAGCAGGTCCGGGCCAGAACGCCGGCCCGGTGGAACAGCAGTGGTGGCAGGCGTTCGGCGATCCGGTATTGAGCGCGCTGGTGACGCAGGCGCTCGAGCACAATGGCGACGTGCGCGTGGCGCGCGCCCGCGTGGCGCAGTACCGCGCGCTGGTGGGCGTGGCGGCCGCCGGGCAACAGGCGGTGGTGTCGGCCGATACCACGCCCACCCGCGCGCGCCAGGTATCCAGTGTTGGTACGCCGTCTGTCACCAACGTCTACCAGGCCGAAGTCCAGGCCAGCTACGAGGTGGACCTGTGGGGCCGGCTGGCCGCCGCCACCGATGCCGCCACTGCCACGTACCAGGCGGAGCAGGCCAATGCCGACGCGGTGGCGTTGTCGATTGCCGCCACCGTGGCCACCGGCTACCTGAACTTGCGCGGGCTTGACGCCCAGCTGGCGCTGACGGAAGCGACCCTCAAGCTGCGCGAACAGTCGCGCGACCTGGCCAAGCGCCAGTTCGACGTCGGCTACAGTTCGCGTCTGGAGTGGCTGCAGGCGCAGGCCGAGTACCAGACCACGGCCGAGACGGTGCCGCAGTTGAAGCGCCAGATTTTTGAACAGGAAAACGCCTTGGCCATCCTTGCCGGTGGCAACCCCGGACCGATTGCGCGCGGCATGGAGTTGACGGCCTTGCAGTCGCCGCCGGTGCCGGAAGGCTTGCCGTCCGAACTGCTGCGGCGCCGGCCCGACATTGCCCGCGCCGAGTACAACCTGTTGGCGATCAACGCCAACTTGCAGGCCACGCGCGACCAGCTGCTGCCATCGTTCAAGCTCACTGCCGTCGGCGGCATCCAGAGCCTGAAGATGCACGATTTTTTGAACGCGCCCACGCGGCTGTGGCATTTGACGGGTGCACTGGCTGCGCCGATTTTCGATGGCGGCCGGGTGCAGAGCCAGACCGACTCGGTGGCCGCGCAGCGCGACCAGGTGATCGTCGCGTACGAAAGCGCGGTGCGCACCGCCTTTGCCGAAACCGACAACGGCCTGGATGCCATCGCCCGGTTGAAAGAACAGGCAGTGCAAAACGATGCGCGCCGCGCGACAGCGGCCGAAACCCTGCGCATCGCCCACAACCGCTACCGCAACGGCTACGCGTCGTACCTGGAAGAACTCGATGCCCAGCGCACGCTGTACAGCGCCGACGTGGGCAGCTTGCAGCTGCGTACGCGCATGTTGACGGCGTCGGTGGATTTGTACCGGGCGATGGGCGGCGGCTGGACCGCCGGCCCTTCTCGGTGACTATTTAACCGGCACGCAAAGCTCGGCCTTGAAGATGCCGGTAGCGGGATCGGGGACGCTGTCGGCGTTGGCGCTGTAGCGTTCGAAGCAGATGCCTTCGGCGGCAGTGCCGGCACTGTGCAGTTCTTTCATCAATTCGCCCCAGGCGGCCGGCATTTGCTGGGCGGTGCCTTCGAACGCGGCGACCGCGTACCGGCCGGCCGGGATCGACGATTCGATCGCGGGGGAGGCAATCGGGTAATCGGCGGCCACTTCCACGGCGGCGTCGTAGCGGGTTTCGCTTGGCGGCGTGGTGTCCGGGTTGTCCAGCGCTACGCCGTACGTGTGGCGGTCCAGCAGGTTATAGGCTTTTTGCCATGGCGTGAACACTTCGCGCCAGAATTCGCCGATGCCGGGGCCGAACGGGCCCTTGTAGCGCAGGCCCGCCAGGCGTACTGCGGGTAACTCCTTGATGTCGTGTTCCATCGTGTTCTCCTTAAGTGGTGGCCGGATGTGTTTTTGGCTCCGGTCCCGGTTCCGGCTCGCGGCGTAATTTTCGCATCAAACGCTGCAACCAGTGCTCGAAATCGTCCACGTAAGTAAACACCGCCGGCACCACCAGCAAACTCAACAAGGTCGAGGTGATCAGCCCACCGATGACCGTGATCGCCATCGGCGAACGGAAGCTCGGGTCGGCGCCCCAACCCAGCGCCAGCGGCATCATGCCGGCGCCCATGGCAATCGTTGTCATCAGGATCGGGCGGCTGCGCTTGTGGCAGGCATCGACCAACGCGTCGAAGCGGTTCATGCCGGCCTGGCGCGCCAGGATCGCGTAGTCCACCAGCAGGATCGAGTTCTTGGTGACGATCCCCATCAGCATGATCAGGCCGATCATCGACGGCATCGACAGCGCCCGGCCCGTGATCAACAGCGCCACAAAGGCGCCGCCGATCGACAGCGGCAGCGCGGCCAGGATGGTGAGGGGCTGCATGAAGTCCTTGAATAGCAAGACCAGCACGCAGTAGATGCACAGCACGCCGATCAGCATGGCGGTGCCGAAGCTGTTGAACAGCGCCGCCATCTCCTGGGCGTCGCCCAGTTCCGCGATGTGGACCGACTTGGGCAGGTTCTGCATGGTGGGCAGGGCGCGCGCCTCGGTGTTCACTTCGCCCAGGGTGCGCTTGCCCAGTTCCACCTCGAACGTGACGTTGCGGCTGCGATTCAAGCGGTTGATCTGCGCCGGGCCGCTTTCCATGGTGATGGTGGCCACTGTCGCCAGCAGCACCGGGCCGTTCTTGCCCGGCACCGTCAGGCGGCCGATGGCGTCGAGGTCCGCGCGCACGGCGTCGGGCAGCTTGACGCGGATCGGCACCTGGCGCTCGGGCAGGTTCATCTTGGTCAGGTCGGTGTCGTAGTCGCCGGCGGTGGCCACGCGCACGGTCTGGCCGATGGCATTGGCGGTTACACCGAGGTCGGCCGCCTTGGCGAAGTCCGGCTTGACGATGATCTCGGGGCGCACCAGCGACGCGGTGGAACGCACATTGCCCACGCCTTGCAGCGTGCGCATCTCGCGTTCGACCTTTTGCGCCGTCTCGCGCAGCGCCACCGGATCGTCGCTGCGCAGCACCAGCTGCATCTTGACGCCGCTGTCGGGCGGGCCGACCTTGAAGCGCGCACCGGGCACGTTGTTCAGCTGTTCGCGGATGTGTGCTTCCAGGTCCGCCATCGATTCCTTGCGGTCGGTGCGGTGCACGGTGGACAGCGTGAGCACCGCGCTGCGCGCCTCGGCAGCTGCGCCGGGAGCAAAGGCGTCGCCGCTCGAGCCGCCGCCGATGGAACTGAATACCGCCTTGATGCCAGGTACCTGCATCGCCGCCAGGCGCGCGCGCTCGGCCACCACGCGGGTTTCGGCCAGCGTGGAGCCGGGCGGCAGTTCCAGGTTGATCTGGGTTTGCGAACGGTCGGCCGCTGGCACGAAGCCGGTAGGGAGCAGGCCCACCAGCGCAATCGAGCCGGCAAAGAACACCAGCGAAGCGATGGCCGTTTTGCCGCGATTGCGCAGGCACCACTGCATGGTGCGCATGTACCGCGTCATGATCCAGCCGTCTTTTTCTTCCTTGTGCACGGCAGGCTTGAGCAGGTAAGCGGCCATCATCGGCGTGAGCAACCGCGCCACCACCAGCGACGCCAGTACCGCGATCACGGCGGTCCAGCCGAACTGCTTGAAGAACAGGCCCGGCACGCCGCTCATGAACGCGGTGGGCAGGAACACGGCCACCAGTGCGAACGTGGTGGCGATCACCGCCATGCCGATTTCGTCGGCCGCTTCCAGCGCCGCTTCCATCGGCGTTTTGCCCATGCGCAGGTGGCGCTCGATGTTTTCGATTTCGACGATGGCGTCATCGACCAGCACGCCGACGACCAGCGCCAGCGACAGCAGGGTGACGATGTTGAGCGTGTAGCCGAACAGCCAGATGCCGAGGAACGCCGGCATCACCGACAGCGGCAGCGCGGCGGCGGCCACCAGCGTGGCGCGCCAGTCGCGCAGGAACCACCACACGACCAGTACCGCCAGCAGCGCGCCTTCGTACAGCAGGTGCATCGAGCCATCGAAATCTTCTTCGACCGGAATCGCGTTGTCGATCACCTGTTGCAGCACCACTTTCGGGTTGTCGAGATTGAGCTGTTCGATGGCGGCGCGCGCGCCCCGGGCCACGGCCACTTCGCTGGCGCCCTTGGTGCGGAACACTTCAAAGCCCACCACCTCGCGTCCGTCCTGCATGGCGATCGCGCGCGGTTCCGACACGGTGTCGGTAATGGTGGCCACCTGGTCGAGGCGCACGCGGCGCCCGTCGGTCAGCGGCAGTTCGATGGCGGCCAGTTCGGCCGCGCTCTTGACGGTGGCAATCGTGCGCACCGACTGCTCGGCGCCACTGACGTCGCCGCGCCCGCCCGGCGCCTCCCTCTGCACCAGCCGCAACTGGCGCGAAACGTCGAGCGCCGAGACGCGCAACGCCGCCATGCGCGCATCGTCGAGCTCCACCCGGATCTCGCGATAGACGCCGCCCACGCGCTTGACCGCACCGAGGCCCGGCACCGCCAGCAGGCGCTTGGCCACGACGTTATCGACGAACCAGCTCAGCTCCTGCGTGTCCATCTTCTCGCCGGGAATATTGGCCGCAGCGGCAGTAAAGGTCTGTACCACCCGGCCGGCGGTGGCAGCCTTGGTCACGGACGGATCGCGCAGCTCGGCCGGCATGTCGGCTTTGACGCGCGCCACCGCGTCGCGCACGTCGTTGACGGCGTCCGAGATCGGCTTTTCCAGGATAAATTCGACGGTGGTGGTCGAGACGCCGTCAAGCACCGTCGAATAGATGTTTTTCACGCCCTGCAGCGTGGCCACCGAATCCTCGATCTTGCGCGTGACTTCGGTTTCCAGCTGCGCCGGCGCCGTGCCTTCAAGCGTGGCGGTGACGGTGACGATGGGCAGCTCGATGTCCGGGAAGTCCTGCACCGGGTTGGCCTTGTAGGCCATCAGGCCTGCCAGCGTGAGCAGCACGAACAGCATGATCGCCGGGATCGGGTTCTTGATCGATAACGCGGAAAAGTTCATGGCGTTCCTTACTTGGAGGCGGTAGCGGCTTGCTCGGCTACCACGTGTACCAGGTCGCCGTCATTGAGGAAGCCGGCGCCGCGCAGCACCACCGGCGTATCGGCCTTCAGGCCGCCCACCACTTCGATGCGGTCGCCCAGGCGCCGGCCCGGCTGCACCTTCACCTGTGCCACGTGGTTGTCTGGCGTGAGGCGGAACACGAAGCTGAAGCCGTCGCGCACCACGATGGCCTGCTGCGGCACGGTCAGGGCCTCGGACGAACCCAGTTCGAATTTGCCGCTGGCGAACATGCCGGCCTTGAACGGCGCGTCTTTCGAGCCGGCGTTCTGCGGCAGGTCCACGTACACCAGCGCCGAGCGGGTTTGCAGGTCCACGGTCGGCGCAATCATGCGCACCTTGCCGGTGGTTTCGCTGCCGTTGGCCGCTTTCACCAGCGCGGTCGAACCGGCCACGATGCTGCGCAGGTCCTGCGCCACCACCTCGGCGCGCCACTCGAGGCGGCCCTGGCGGATCATGCGGAACAGCTCCGTTCCCGGCGCCGACACGGCGCCGACGGTGGCCGTGCGCGCCGAGATCACGCCGCTGTCGGGTGCGACCACCTTCGTGTATTTCAGGCGCAGCTGTTGCGTGGCCAGCGCCGCCTGGGCCGAGGCTATCCTGGCGCTGGCGGTTTGTTCGGCGGTGTTGTACTGGCTGATCTGCTGGGCGCTGAGCGCGCCGGAATCCTGGAGCGTGCGGGCGCGCGCGGCATTGGCCACGGCGTCGGCGGCATTGGCTTGCGCTTCAAGCAGGGCCGCTTTGGCCTGCGCCACGTCGGCGTTGACGGTGTCGGCCGAGAATACGGCCAGCACGTCGCCGGCCTTGACCACGTCGCCCACGTTGACACGCACTTCGGTCAGGCGCAAGCCGTTCGATTCGCTGCTCACGCTGGCCTCCTGCCAGGCGGCGACGTTGCCGTTGGCGGCCAGCGTGATGGGCAGGCGCGCGGACGACGGTTTGACCACGGTGACGGTCAACGCGGGCTTGGGCGCGGCAGCTTTTTTATCGTCGGCCGCTTGCGTGGCGGGCGAATAGAACGCCATGCCGGCGCCGGCCACCACGAACACCGCCAGCAGGGCCAGCACGGTGGGCTTCAAATTCGCAGGATTCATAGTCGATTTCAGAGTTTTCATAAGTCCGGGATCAGGTATCAGTTGGGTGCTGCGGTGTCAGCAGAGTTACCAACGGCAGCAGGAGCGGTCCAGCCGCCGCCAGCGGCGCGGTACAGCGCCACCCAGGCGGCGTTGCGCTCGCGCGCCAGCGTGACCTGGTTCTGTTCGGCGGCCAGGCGGGTGCGGCGCGCGTCTTCCAGTTCGAACAGGCTGGCCATGCCGTTCTTGTAGCGCTGCTCCACCGCGTTGAAATTGGTGCGGTAGCCTTGCGTGGCGGTGCCGGCGTCCAGCGTGCGCTGCGCCGTGCTGTCGAGGTTGACCATCGCCTGCTCGACTTCGCTCACGGCCTGGCGCACCGTGGCGCGGTAGCTGACGACAGCGGCGTCGTAGCGGGCGCCGGCGGCATCCTCGTTGGCGCGGCGCCGGCCGGCGTCGAAAATCGGCACCGATACCGAGACCGGGCCGATAGTCCAGGTGTCGGTCTTGGTATTGACACCGCCACTATGGAAATTGGCGATGCCGACCGCGCCCGAGATGGTCAGGCGCGGATAGCGCTGGGCGCGGGCGCTGCCGACCTCCGCGCTGGCGGCCGCCACTTCGCGCTCGGCGGTGAAGACGTCAGGGCGTTGGGCCAGCGTTTGCGCTGGCAGTTCGGTGACGCCGAAGGCTGGCACCATCGCCGACACGCTGGCGCCGCCGTTATCGCCGGCATTGGCTCCAGCAGCAACGGCACCAGCACCAGCTCCACCAGCGCTCGCATCGGCATTACCAGCCAACCGCCGCCGCAACTCCGGCTCCTGCATCGCGGTCAGCGCTACCAGCGCCTTGACGTTGACGTCGCAGCTGGCGCGCTGGGCCAGGTAGCGGCTGTTGCCGTCGGCGGCGCTGGCGCGTGCCAGCGCCAGGTTGGCCGGCGATTCGAAGCCGGCGCCGGCGGACAGTTCCGTCAGGCGCGCGGTGTCGGCGCGCGAGGCGGCGTCCTGCCTGGCCACGTCCAGCAATTGCTGGCAGGCGCGCAGGGCGAAATACTGGTTGGCGGTTTCCGCCGCCACCGATACGCGGGCGTCGTGCCAGCCGGCCTGCGCGCTCTGGTAGCGCGCTTGCGCGGCGTCGCGCGCGGCGCGGTTGGCGCCGAACAGGTCGATCTCCCACGAAGCCTGCAACGCCGCCTGCGACGTGGTGCCCATGGGGGTGAGCGACTGCTGGTTGGCGCGGCTGATGCTGCCCGCCGCGTCCACGTTGGGCACCAGCGCGGCGCCGGCGGCCACTTGGTCCGCGCGCGACTGGGCAATACGCGAGGCGGCCGACGACACCGTGGGACTGACCGCCTGCGCCGCTTCGATCAGTTCGGCCAGCAGCGTGTCGGTCTGCTGGCGCCACCAGGTGGCGAGATTGGCGCGGCTGCCGTTGTGGGGCAGGGGGGCCTGCCACTGCGCGGGCGCTTGCGCATCGACCTGCGGCGCCGGCGCCTTGACCGCGCAAGCTCCTAACATCGCCGCCATGGCGCACGCCACGGCAACCCGTAAAGTCCTGTTCATGCTGTCCTTTGTTGAAGTTTGTTTTTTTCGACCTGCACCAGCGCTTCGGCGTAATCGACCAGCTGCTCGGCCCATACCGCGAACGCGGCAGGCGACTCGACCAGTTGCGGCGAGACGGCGGCAATGACGTCGCGCGCGATCAGCAGCGTGACGCACATGCTCGGAATCGCATGGGCCAGGCGTTGCAGGTCGTCGGTGACTTCCTGCGTGCCCAGGTGGCGACACAGCACCCGCAGCAGCGCCGCATGTTCGGGCTTGATGTTGTTTTCGATCTCGCGCTGCCACAGGCCGGTGGGCTCGAGCATCTCGCGGTAAAACAGGCGCAGCAGCAGGTCGGCGTCCTCGTGCTGCAACAGCGGCGCCAGCATCTGGTGGTAATAGCCCTGCAGCGATTCGCGCAGCGTGAAGTGCGGCTGCTCGAACGCGGCGACGTTGCCGCCGGGCGTGGTGCACATGAAGCCGAAGCAGGCCTGGTACAGGCCGGACTTGTCGCCGAAGTAGTAGCTGATGGCAGCGACGTTGGCGCCGGCCGCCTGGGCGATTTCACGGGTGGAGGTCTTGGAAAAGCCCTGCTGGCCGAACAGGCGCATGGCCGCGTGCAGCAGCCGTTCGCGCGACTGTTCGCCGTCCGAGCGCGGCTTGCGGGCGTCGTCGGCGGAAGAAGAGGTGGATTTGGGATTCATGGCTGCGATTACAGCACACAATTTAAACGATTGATATAACTAAATCGGTTGTTTAGTTTATTGCTGAGAGTTGTGCTGCACGGCACAATCAAATCCGTGATTATTTGCAGCCAGGCATACGGGCAAAATGCGGGCAAAAAAATGCCCGCGACCTGTAAAGGTGGCGGGCTTAATTCCAATGTTCAGCGAACGGTTGGAGGAGACAGTTCCAATATATCCCCTTTTATGTTGCGCTGCAATACCGTAGAACTACCATGTGCGAAATATATTTTATCCGCGGCGCGGCAGCGCCAGGGTAAAGGTGCTGCCCTGGCCGAAGTCGCTCTTGAAGAACAGGGAACCGCCAATCAGGTTGGCGAGGTTCTGGCACAGGTACAGGCCCAGGCCCGCGCCTTCGGCGTGGCGGGTGGACGTGGAATCGAGCTGCGAGAAGGCCTGGAACAGCTTGTTCTGGTCTTCCTCGCGGATGCCGGCGCCGCTGTCGGCCACCGAGAATTCGATCATCTGCTGGCCTTCGCCCGCGCGTTGCGCGAGCGAGACACGCACCGATCCGGTCTCGGTGAACTTGATGGCGTTGTTGCCAAGGTTGAGCAGGATTTGCGTGAGCGCGCGCTGGTCGGTTTCGAGCACGATCGGTTCGTCGGCCAGGTCGATCTCTAGCGTGAGATTCTTTTGCAGCGCCAGCGGACGCAGGGTGTCCACCACGTCGCGCACCAGGTTCTGGCACTGCACTTTTTGCACTTCGAGCGTGACCTTGCCGGCTTCGATCTTGGCCACATCGAGGATGTCGTTGATGAGCGAGAGCAGGTGGCGCGCGCTGGTGCGGATGGTGTTGAGCTGCTTGTCCTGTTCCCCGGTCAGCGGGCCGGGAAGCTTCATCAGCAGCGCGCCGGTAAAGCCGATGATGGCGTTGAGCGGCGTGCGCAGCTCGTGCGACATATTGGCGATGAAGGCGGACTTCATGCGGCTCGCTTCGGCCAGCTCGAGGTTTTTCAGCGCGATTTCGCGGTTGATGGTTTCGAGCTCGCCGGCATGGTTGGCCAGGCGCATATTGAGCTCGATGACCTGCCGCTCGCGCGCTTGCAGTTCGCCATTGACCTGCACCGCCTGCTCGTAGGTGGAGATCAGCAGATCGAGGATTTGCTGGCGTTCGGCGTTGATGAAGTGCTTTTGCTCACCCAGGTACAGGGCGATGCCGATTTCCATGTTCTGGTTGCGGCGCAGCTTCTGGTTCATCAGCATGTGGCCGATGCGGTTGAGCAGGTAGTCTTCCGCGTACGGCTTGCGGATGAAATTGTCGGCGCCGCATTCGATGCCGCGTATGATGTCCTTGGGGTCCATCAGCGATGTGACCAGGATGACCGGGATATCGCGCAGTTCGGGGTCGGACTTGATGGCGCGGCACAGCGTATAGCCATCCATTTCGGGCATGACGATGTCGGACAGAACCAGGTGCGGCTTGCTTTCGCGGATGGCTTCGAGCGCCAGGCGGCCGTTGCCGGCCACGCGGGCGCGATAGCGCATCGACTGGATCAGCCGGCGCAGACGCTCGGCCTGGGTAGGACTATCTTCGACGATCAGTATTTCGATTTCATCGGGCTGTATCTCATAGCTGGCGTCCACTGACCACCCTCCTGAATGCTTGAATTTTCTATTGTGACTATAGCGGATTTAATCCGCTACAGGGGTTTTTCCTCGCCCTGGAACGCGCCGGCGCGCCAGGTAAGGACCAGTGTGTCGCGGTGTCCGTAGACGTGCAGCGGCTGGATCGGCGTCGATTCGTGGATCACGGTGGCGTCGTCGAGCAGCAGCAAAGTCCAGGGTTCGGTCATGGTGAAGCGTTTGCCGTTGGGGCCGTCGGCCTCGAATACGCGGGTTTCACCGCCCTTGACCTGGTCGCGTGCGACCAGGATCACGGCAACGAAATCGACGCCGTCGCGGTGCGCGCCTTCCGGCGTGGGGCGGCCGATACCGTCGGCGGTGTCGATGCGGAACTGGTGCGCTTCCACGTACCACGGCTGGTTGCTATCTCTGGCTGCACTGCACACCTGGCCGATGGCGGCGATCAGCGCCGGCCACGCCGGCTGCGCCACGGTGGCCGGCATCACCGGCTCGAACAGGCGGTGCATGCCGCCGTGCAGGGCGTTGTATTCGAGCGGCTGCCAGTGCGCGCGGTGCGTGGTTTGCGTGAGGCGGTCGCCTTCCTGCACGAAGCAGGAGTGGCGGCGGCGCCGGTAGCGGCCGCCGTCCTTGAGGTACTGGTCGGGTTCGAGCGCGTTCCAGCTCGGGGCCAGGGCGTCGAGCGCGTCGCGCGATACGCCGGCCAGCGCGGCCACGTCCTGCGGCGACAGCAGCGCGTAGCCCTGGGTGCGCAGCGCTTCGGCCGCCTGCGCGCGCGGCGTGTAGATCGGGTTGAATGGCTTCATGGCGATATCGGTATGACGGTATATTTAGCCGGCGGCCATCAGGCTGGCGCGCAGGGTGTCGAGTTGCTGTTTCATGTCCACCACCTGCTCGACCGAGCAGCGTGTGGCTTGCAGGATGGACGGCGGCAGCTTGGCTGCCTGCGCGCGCAGGGCGTCGCCGCTGGCGGTGAGCTTGATGATCACTTGCCGCTCATCGACGGCAGCGCGGGTGCGGGTGAGCAGCTCGGCCGCTTCCATGCGCTTGAGCAGCGGCGTCAGCGTGGCCGAATCGAGGAACAGCCGTTCGCCCACTTCGGACACGGTCTGCTCGTCCTTTTCCCACAGCACCAGCATCACCAGGTACTGCGAGTAGGTCAGGCCCAGGCCGCGCAGCAGCTTGCGGTAGATCTTGCTCATCGCCAGCGACGTCGAATACAGCGCGAAGCACAGTTGCTGGTCCAGTTGCGGCGCCTGGCCGGCGCCTGCAGCGTCTTCGGCTGGGGCGGGGACGGAGGAAGTTTTGGTATTCATGATCCCATTATGGGTAGTGCGCTATACAATTGCAAGCGATGGCCTGTAAATTGTCGTCACTGACAGGGTATGATGTGGTCATATGTTGCTAATAGCTAATTTTCAGGGAGTGCGGTAGATGAATGCCAAAAGAGCCATCGTGCTGATCGTTGACGAGGCTTCGGACAATCTGATCCAGATGAACAGCCTGTTGCAGGACCGTTACGAGGTCCGCCTGGCCAACAGCGGCCGCGCCGCGCTGATGGTGATGGAGCACGTGCCCCGGCCCGACCTGGTGGTGCTCGACGCCGCGCTGCCCGACATCGACGGCTATACCGTGTGCCAGCAGCTCAAATCGAGCCCTGACACGGCCGACATCCCGCTCATCTTCCTGCAGTCGGAACCCGACGAGGCGCGCGCCATTTGCGAGGGCGCGGTGGACATCATTCCCAAGCCGTTCGTCGGCGAGGTGCTGCGCGCGCGGGTGGACACCCATTTGCAGCTACGCCATGCGCGCGAGCTGCTCAAGCAGCAGCGCAACCTGCTCGAACACGTGGTGGAAGAAGTGACGGCGGAATTGAGCCAGATGCTCGACGCCATGATCTGGGCGCTGGCCTCGCTGGCCGAGACGCGTGAATACGAAACCGCCAACCACCTGCGCCGCGTGCAGCACTACGTCGTCGCGCTGGCGCGCCGCCTGCAGGGCAGCCCGCGCTTTGCCGAGGAACTGAGCGACGCCAACATCAAGTCGCTGTACAAGGCCGCGCCGCTGCACGACATCGGCAAGGTGTCGATCCCCGACGCCATTCTGCTCAAACCCGGCGCGCTCACGCCGGCCGAATTCTCGGTGATGAAAATGCACACCGTGTACGGCCGCGACGCCATCGTCAACGTCGAAAACCACCTGGGCTATACCAATACCTTCCTGCGCTACGCGCGCGAGATCACCTATTCGCACCAGGAAAAATACGACGGCACCGGCTACCCGGAAGGGTTGAAGGGCGACGCGATTCCCCTGGCGGCGCGGCTGATGGCTGTGGCCGACGTGTACGACGCGCTCATTTCCAAGCGCGTGTACAAGCCCGCGTTTACCCATGAGACCGCGATGGAAATGGTGCGCCAGGCCAGCGGCGAACATTTCGATCCCGACGTGGTCGATGCCATGCTGGCAGCCGAGGAAGAGTTCCGCGACATCGCCGAGCGTTACGCCGACAATGTGCAGGACCTCGAGCATGGCATCGGTCCGCTGTTGTCACAGCACCTGTAGGCCATGCAGCCCATGCGCGCGCGCGGTCTTGTCACCCTTGCCGTCGGGCTGGGACTGACCGGCACTATCTGCTGGCTGGTGCACGCGGACCAGCGCGCGCAGATGGAGACGCGCTTCCAGCGCGACACCGAGAAGGTCGCGCGCGATACCGAGGCGCGGCTGCAAACCTGTTTCGATGTCCTGCTCAGCCTGAAGGGCATGTACGCGCTCGACGACCGCATCGACCGCGCGCGCTTCCACCGCTTCAGCGCGGAGCTCAAGCTCGAACGCCGCTATCCCGGATTCCAGGCAGTGCAGTTCGTGCGCGCCGTGCCCGCAGAACAGTTCGACGCCTTTGTGGCTGCCGTGCGCGCCGACACCAGCGTGGACGCGGGCGGCTATCCGAACTTCCGCGTGCACCCGGTCACCCATGCGCCGGTCCACTACGTGATCGAGTACACGGCGCCGGTCAAAGGCAACGAGAGCGCGGTTGGCCTGGATCTGGCTGCGCTGCCGCCGCATCTGCGCGCGGTGACGCTGGCGCGCGACAGCGGCGGCATCGTCGCCACCGAGCCGATCACGCTGGTGCAGGATGTGACCGGCGAACCGGGCTTCGTGGCGCGCGCGCCGGTGTACCGCAACGATGCCGTGGTCGATACCGAGGCGCGGCGCCGCGCGGCGCTGGTCGGTTTCGTCGCCATCGTGTTCCGGGTCAATGCGCTGATGCGCGAGGTGATCGATGGCGCGCTGCTCGAACACCTGCACGTGCGCATCGAGGACGGCGGCTACGTCAATGGCGCCATGGCGCCGCGCGCCGCTAGCGACAACCTGGGCAACCTGCTGTACGACAGCGCGGGCAAGGCCGCGCCACAGGGGACCGACAACGCGGGACTGGTGGCGGAAAAAGTGCTGGAGGTGGGCCAGCGGCGCTGGCTGCTGCGCTTCGAGGGCAAGCCCGGCGTGCGCTACGGCGGCGCGTCGGCGGCGGTGCTGGCGGTGGCGCTGGCCGGCGCGGTCATCAGCGCGCTGGCCGCCGCCATTGCGATGCTGCGACCCGCCCGGGCGGGCAGGGTGCAGCAGTAGAGATTTAGCAGTAGCGCTGGCGCAGCACGTCCAGCATCGCCACGTTCAACTCCCACGCGTTCGATACCGCCGCTCCCGTGTACGGCAAGGTCTGGGTGTACGGCACCGGGCCGAATTCCGGCGTGATGGTCAAACGCTCGGCGCCCGCAGCGCGGCGCCAGCGCACCACTTCGTCCCACCACGACAGGTGGGCGGCCAGTGCAGCCTGCGACTCGGGCGCGCGGAAGTCCGCCACCTGCGGTCCCTGCTCGTGGCCCACCCGTGCGTGGATGTGGCGCACGCGCGGCAGCGTTGCGGCAAGCGTCTGCGGCTGGTCGCCCAGCAGCGACTCGCACGCGCAGCACCAGTGCGACAGGTCGGCCGTCAGGTGCAGGTCGGACAGCTGGCGCAGGTAGGGCAGGGCCAGCGCCGGGTGTGCGCTCCAGCGGCTGCGGTGGGTCTCGTGGTAGATCGGAACGCCGTGCTCGCGCGAGATCGCCGCTGCCATGTCGAGCAGCTCGCAGTTCTGTTCGAACGTGAAGTAATCCTTGCCGGTCTGCGAATTGACGTGCAGCGGGCGTGCCGCGCAGGCATTGTGCAGCAGCTCGGCCAGCGCTGCCCGGTGGGCCGCGAACTCCGGCACCAGCGCGGTTTCCCATTGGCCCACGATCAGCGCCAGGCCGGCAGCGGCAATGCGGCCGGTCCAGTCGTCGCGCGCGGCTGCCTCCAGAGGCAAGGAGAGCTCGATGCCGTCGAAGCCCGCCGCTTTGACGCGTTCGATGAAGACGTCGGCCGGCAGCTCGTTGTTGCCCCAGTGGGCGGCAAAAATCTGGACCTGCATCAGATGAAGCCTCGCACCGGCAGGCGCTCGTCGCGCTGGATCCAGTTCTGCGGCGAATAGGTAGTGGCGCCGTCGGTCACGTGCAGCGTGTAGGCGTGGCGCGAGACGGCCGAGCGGTTCGGCGCGCTGTAGTGCGGCAGCAGGCCGTGGAATACCATCAGGCTGCCGGCCTTGCACGGCAGCGGCACGGCGGTGCTGTTGTCGGGCCACGGCATGTCGCTGAGCTTTTCCATCCGTACCTGGTCGCCATTGCGCAGGAAGCGTTCGCGCATCGGGCCCCGGTGGCCGCCCGGTTCGGCCCACATGCAGCCGTTGTCGAGCGTGGCGTCTTCCAGCGCGAACCAGAACGTGGTCACGCTTACCGGGTCGGTATCGAAATAGGTGGCGTCCTGGTGCCAGCGCACTTCGCCGCCGATGCCGGGCTGCTTGAAGATGTACATCGACTGCCACACCTTGGGGTCTGCCAGGCCGATGTCGCGGGCGACCGCGTTCAGGCGCTCGTCGGCGGTAAACGCGCGGAAGGTGGGATCGAGATCGTGCATGGCGTGGCCGATCTTGTTGATCGACAGCGACTTGTCCTGTTTCAGCTGGCCGTCAGCGCCGAACGCTTCTTCCTCGAAGAAACAGCGCACGGTGTTGTCCGAGCCGAGGAAGTAGTCGTCGGTGGTCTTTTCCTGCTCGATGGTGCTGAAGATGCCCGACTGCGCGCCCGGATCGAACTGGTTGACAATCTGCGCCGCGCGCTCGCGCAGCACGGCGATGTCGGCGGCGCTCTTGAAATTCGGCACGACCAGGTAACCATCGCGTTGGTATTGCAGTTTTTGCGCGTCTGTCAACATGTTGCAGCTCCAGGCTCAATTAAGAAGATCAGCGATTGTAAGCGCGGCCGCTGGCTCCAACAACGATCAAAGCATTGACACATTGTCGTCAAAGTGGAGACAATCGAGCATGGACCAATTACGCGCAATGGAAATTTTTGTCGAGGTGGCGCGCCAGCGCAGTTTCAGCGAGGCGGGCCGCCGGCTGGGGCTCACGCGCGCCATGGTCAGCAAGCACGTGCTGCAACTGGAAGACCGCCTGCAGGCGCGCCTGCTGCACCGGTCCACCCGCGAAGTGAGCCTGACCGACGCCGGCCAGGCCTACCTGGCGCCGTGCGCCGCCGCCGTGGCGCAGGCGCACGAGGCGGCGCGCGCAGTGGCCAGCGCTGGCGATGAACTGGCCGGGCCGCTGCGCATCCAGGCGCCGTCCAGTTTTGGCAGCGAGTGGCTGGCCGGTTCGGTGGCGCGGTTCAACCTGCTCCATCCGCAACTGGCGCCGTCGCTGCACGTCGATGACGCGCTGCTCGACCCGATCGAGCACGGGTTCGATCTGACCATACGGGTGGGCGGCATTCCGGACGTGCACGCGCTGGCGATGCGGCCGCTGGCGCCATGCCGCGCCGTGCTGTGCGCCAGCCCCGATTACCTGGAGCGCCACGGCACGCCGCGCACGCCGCACGACCTGCACGCGCACCGCTGCCTGCACTTCAGTCACCTGACGGCCGGCACGGCCTGGCATTTTTCCCAAGGCGAGCGAAGGGAGACGGTCCGGGTGCAGGCGGCGTTCACCGCCAACAATGGCCTGGTGCTGCACCAGGCGGCGCAGCAGGGGCTGGGCATCGTGTACCACACCACCTTCCTGGCCTGGCGCGCGCTGCAGGAGGGCACGCTGGTGCCTGTGCTGACCGACTGGGAGCTGCCGCTCAACCACCTGTCCGCGCTGTATCCGGCCAGCCGCCAGCCGTCGCCCAAGGTGCGGGCGCTGATCGATCACCTGGTGGCCGAGTACCAGCCGGATCCGCCGTGGGACCGCGCGTTGCGCGGCCTGTAAACATCATCAGGGCTGCCAGGCGCCGTCCGCATACACCTGCTGGCCGTCGAGATACACGCCCTCGGTCACCGCGAACACATCGACGTGGTACCGCGCATCCTTGCGCTTGAATTGCGGCTTCGTGTAAACCCCGTGCTTGGCGCCCAGCGACAGGTGGATGCCGCACATGCGCTCGTAGGTGCCGATGTCGTCCACCATGCGGGTGCGCGAGAAGGCGCGGTTCATGCCGAAGCCCAGTTCGCGCAACCATACCTCGCCCTCGTGGGCGCGGATGATGGCCAGCATGTTGTCGAATTCCGGCGTGCTGTTCTCCGTGCCCGTCACGCGGCCCTTTTCGATGATGACCGTGACCGGCACCGCCGGCTGATTGACGTGGAACGAGGTGTCGCCGAACACGAAGATGCGCGCGCGACCGTTCACGGCTTCGAGGTCGCGCGCCTCGGTAAACACTTCGCCAAGCGGGAACTGGCCGCCGATGTTGTTCATGCCGGTGTAGTCGCCGATATTGAGCTTGGCCGCTTCGAATGGTGAGCCGAACACCAGTTGCGCGCCGTCGCCGCTATCGACCATGCCATGGCTGGCGGCGTCGATGCGCGCCTTGAGGGCGTGGCCCACGCCGCGATAGTAGGCGGGGTCGTAGGCCAGCGACTCGATGTAGTGCAGTCCCTGCGCACCGGGCATGCGCGCCAGGTGCACATGCTCGATCACCTTCAGGCCGCGCTTGAACAGCTCGATACGGATGCGGAAGGCCTCGAGCCGGAAGCTGGTCGATTGGACCAGCACCACCAGGTCGCCGGCGTCCAGCAGCGCAAACGCGGCCAGCACGTCCTCGGGCGCGACGGCGTCGAAGTCGATGAAGCGCGCATCGGGCACCACGCGCCGGTAGGCTTCGGTCAGCGCCAGATTGAGGTCGGTGCGGGTGTCGTGCACGATCAGCGCGGCGTGCGGCGACGCGTGGCCGATGGCGATGGCCAGGGTGTCGCGCAGATGGCGCTCGGCGGCATCGACGGCGGCGGCGGGAATGGTTCCGCAGTTGGCAGACAAGCTGGCGCCAGGGAGGGCGGCGGGGGCAGGTGAAGACATCGTGAAGGGGCTGGAATGATCGCTGGAGCGGGCATTATAGGCCACTGCAGCCCCCGGATTCGCATGCGCGCCACGCCGCAGGCGGTTCTGCGGGCTTTCCACTGCCTTTCTCCTTGTCTTGCGCCGTGACCGCGATATAAAATCAAGAATATAGCCTAACAGCAACTCCTTGGCGATCAGAACAGGATGTGTATGACCGTATTAATGGGACAGGATTTGCCGTTGGAACGACCCGATAGCGCCACCGCGCGGGCCGCCTTGTTCGTGCCCACGGCGAACATCAAGGACGATGTGCTCGACACCGTGCGGCGGGGCGCGGCGATTGTCGGTTTCGGCAACCATGACCGTACGTTGACGATTTATTACGAAAGCAACCGCTTCAACGAACCGAACCTGGTCAAGTGGGAGCAAAAGGCGCGCAAGGCGTTCGACCGACTGGCCGACAACCTGCCCACGGTCTCCAAGATGATCAGCAAGCCGGAGAACTTCGAGCAGGTCGGCTACATCAACAGCAAGGGCATCCTGATCCGCCGTATGGAAAAACTGCGGCACTGGCTCGAGACGTCGGACGCGCTGGCGACCGCGCCCGAGTCCGAAAACATTGTCTTTGCGCCACCGCCGCCACCGAAAAAAATCAATACCTGAACCTGGTTGTAGCGTGCGCTGCATCGGCACAACTCCTTGTATGCTAATGACAACAATCATTCTTCAAGGAGATGCACATGAATATCACGACATTGGGTAAAACCGCCGGTGCGGTGCTGGTCATGGCCGCGCTGCTGGGCGGCTGCCAGAAGAAGGACGACACCGTCGGCGCCGGTCCGGCTGAAACCGCCGGCCGCAAGATCGACCAAGCCGGCGAGCGCGCCAGTGCCGAACTGAACCAGGCGTCGCGCGAAGCCGACCAGAAAATGACCGAAGCCGGCCACAAGATGGATCAGGCTGCCAAGGAAACCAGCGAAAAACTCGACCGCGCAGCGGACACCGCCGGCGCCAAGCTCAATCAGGCAACCGATGCCGCAGGCCGCAAGCTGGAACAGGCGGGCGAAAACATGCAGCAGAAGGCTGCCGAGCGCGAAGCCACCAAGTAATTACCGCAACAATCAAGAGCCGGCGCGCCTGAACCGCACCACGTTGTCCTGCGACGGCGGCGGTGCTTCCGGCGCGCCGCCCAGCACCACGCTCAGGTCCACGTAGCCTTCGCGCCACGCGCGTTCCAGGTCCTGTTCGATCGACTCCATCGACGTGCGCTCGAAATGGGCAAACCCGCGTACACCGTAGGCGCGGTTGCGGCCGTGGGCCTTGGCCAGGTACAGCGCCATGTCCACCAGGTTCACCGCCCGTTCCCACGCCAGCGGCGTGGCGCCCGGCGCCAGCGGATACGGCGCAAATCCCACCGACACATTGACCGCAATCTCGTGCTCCTGGTGTGTCACGCGCTGGGCCGAAATGCCTTGCAGGATGCGGCGCGCGATCTCGTCGAGGCCGTCGCGCGGCACGGCCGGCATGAAGGCCAGGAATTCCTCGCCGCCCCAGCGCACGATCATGTCGGTCTCGCGCAGCGCCACCCGCAGGTTTTCGGCGATTTTCTTGAGCACGGCGTCGCCGGCAGCGTGGCCGTAGCTGTCGTTGATATGCTTGAAGTGGTCGACGTCGAGCAGGAATAGCGCGCCCACCAGGTCGTCGCTGCGGTGCACGCGCTGCTCGGTTTGCGGCCAGCCCGCATGCGCCGCTGCCGGCATGGGCGCCAGCGTGCGCATGTAGTCCTGGAAGTGGCGGCGGTTGTAGAGCGACGTCAGCGGATCGAGCGTGGACTGGGCCTTGAGTTCGAGATTCTTTTCCTCGAGCCGGGCATTGGTCTGGCGCACCTTGCGGTACAACAGGCCCACCACCACCGCCGCCAGCGCGAACACCAGCGCCAGCAACCACCATACGCGCTGCTGCAGCGCGCGATTGTCCAGTTCCGCCGTCTGCAACTGGTTTTCGCGGCTGAGCAGCTCGATCTGGCGCTCCTTCTTGTCGGTCTCGTATTTTTCCTGCAGCTCCAGCATCGACTTCTGGCGCTGGCGTTCGAACAGTTCGTCCGACAGCGCGCGCTCGCGGTGGTAGGCTTTCAGGGCGCCGGCCAGGTCGCCGGCATTCTCCAGCGCTACGCCGTACTCGCGCAGTACCAGTTGCAGCTCCGGCTTGTTGTTTTCCTTTTCGTAGCGTTCCATGCCTGCTTCGAACTGGCGCTTGCCTTCGCCGATGCGGCCCATGGCCAGCAGCGCGTTGCCCAGGTTGACGCGGGCGGTGGCTTCGGTGGAGGCGTCGTTGTTGCGCTGCGTGACATGCAGCGCTTCCTGCGCATACTGGGCGGCGCGCGGAAAGTCGCGCAGCTTGAGGTGAAGGTCGGCCAGGTTGACCAGCGTGGTGGTGGCCATGCGCTCGGCGCCCATCTTGCGCTCGATCTCCAGTTCCGCGCGCAGCGCCCGCATGGCGCGCTGCATCTGGCCGGTATCGCTGGTGAGCCAGTATTCGGCGTTTTTGGCGATCGACATGCGGCCCGGCGAATTGAGCTTCACCGTTTCGGCCATCAGCTCGTCGAGGCTGGCGGCGGCCTGGTCGAACTCCTTCATTTGCACCAGCAGCCGGGTAAGCGCATTGAGCGCCGCCGCCAGCGTGGTGGGGTCGCTGGTGACGCCGCGCGCGATTTCCACCGCCTGCTGCAGTTTGATCAGTGCAGCCGGAAAGTTGCCCTGCTCGGCGTGGGTCTGGCCGGCAGTGATGGTGGCCTGGGCGCGCACGGCGGCGTTGGTGGTGCGCATGGCCAGCTTTTCAGCCTCGAATGCCAGCTTGTGGGCGGCATCGACATCGGCGCGCGCAAACAGCACATAGACCTTGGTCAGCTGGGCCTTGGCAACGACCGCGTCATCGTGTAGCTCGCGACCCAGCGCGATGGCCTTTTCGGCGGCGGCCATGGCGTCATCGTAGCGGCCCTGGCGCATGCGGGCGTCCGCTTCGATGGTGAGCAGGTCGGCCTCCAGGGCGCCCGCTTTGCCTTCCAGTTCGGGGCCGATCTGGTCGAGCGCGGCCAGGGCCTTTTCAGGCAGGAAGCGGCTTTGTTCACGGATCTCGATCAGGCGCGCACGCAGCGCCTCGTTGTCCGCCTGAGACTGGGTTTGTGCTGGCGCCGGCGCTGCCGCCAGGGCGGGGACCAGCGCCGACGCCAGGGCGCCAGCCAATGCTAGCGCCAGGACGCTGGTGTGCGCCTTGCCCGTCCGTCCCCGATATCCCGATCCCGCCAACGCCGCCCCTTCGCATTTGTCTTGTTTAGCGAAATCAATTATAGGCGTATTGCAATCGAGAATTCAGCGTCCATCGCGCATTTGTGCGTGCAAAGACACACTATGGCGACGGCGAGCAACAGGTTGGCAGGTGCTCAACTGGTGGTCAACTGGTACTCAGTTGCTGCAGCAGGTACAGGCGCTGGTACAGGCCGCCCTCGATCTGCATCAGTTCCTCGTGCGGGCCGGTCTCGGTAATGCGGCCGTGATTGAGCACGATGATGCGATCGGCATCGCGGATGGTGGAGAGGCGGTGCGCAATCGCGATCACCGTCACCTTGCCGCGCAATTCGTCGAGCGCCACCTGCACCACCTGCTCGGTCTGCGAATCGATGTGCGACGTCGCTTCGTCGAGCAGCAGGATACGCGGCTGGCCAGCCAGCGCGCGGGCAATGGCGATCAGCTGCTTCTGGCCCACGGCCAGGCGCGAGCCGCCTTCGCCCAGTTCGGTGTCGTAACCGCGTTCGAGCGCCATGATGAAGTCGTGCGCATGCGCCGCCCGTGCCGCCGTCTCGATCTGCGCCTGCGTGAGGCCGCGCCCCATGTCGATATTGTCGCGCGCGGACGCCGCCAGCAGGAACGGATCCTGCGGCACCAGGCCCACTTCGGCGCGGAAGCGTTCGTTGTCGATGTCGTCGAGCGCCACGCCGTGCAGCGTGATGCTGCCGTGCGGCGCCGGATAAAAGCGCAGCAGCAGCGAGAGCAGGGTGGACTTGCCGCTGCCGGTATGGCCCACGATGCCGATGAAGGCGCCGGCGGGAATTTCCAGCGACAGGTCGTGCAGCACCGGCTGTCCGGGGTTGTAGGCGAAGTCCAGGTGGCGGATCGCCACCGCTGGCTGCGGACCCGACGAGCTTTGGTCGGCAGCGGCAGCTTGGCCGATGGCAGCTGCAGTGTGTTCCTTGGCTTCTGCCTCGTCGAGCAGCGTGGCCACGCGGGCGCTGGCCACCACGGCCTGCTGCAACTGGCTGAACTGCATGGTGATCTGGATCAGCGGCTCGATCACGCGCGCCAGGTAGCTGATGAATGCATACAGCACGCCCACCTCGGTGGCGGTCATCTGGCGCTGGCCGAACACGAAGATGACGACTGCCAGCAGGATCACGTTGAACAGGTCGAGCGCGGGCCGCAGCAGCCAGGCGTTGGCGCGCAGCTCGGCCTGGCGCGCGGTGTAATGGGCCTGGTTGGTGGCGGCAAAGCGGTCGCCGAAGCGCTGCTGCGCATTGTTCGCCTGCAGCACGCTCATGCCGCCGATCGACTCGGCCATCTGGCCGTTGATGTCGCTGCGCAGTGCGCGGGCGCGGGTGACGGCCGGCGCGCTCCAGCGCTGGTACAGGAACACGATGACCAGCACCGCCGGCAGCAGCGCCAGCACCATGCCCATCAGGCGCACGTCGAGCCAGGCCATGGCGGCTATCGTCCCCACCAGCACGATGGTGCTGTCGAGGATGACGAACAGCACCTGGATGTACAGGTTTTTCACGGCCTCGGTATCGTTGGTCACGCGCGAGACCAGCTGGCCGGTGATGGCGCGATCGAAGAACGACATCGGCAGCAGCAGCACGTGGGTATACACCATTTCGCGCAGGCGCATCACCGAGCGCATGGCCAGGCCCGACAGGCGCACCAGTTGCAGGTAGCGCAGGCCGCTGGCGATCCAGCCGGACAGCAGAAGGCCGGCCAGCAACAGGGCCATGCGCGGCCAGTCCAGGTGGTGCGGCAGCAGGTGTTCGTCGATCAGCGCCTTGCCCATGATGGGGCCCATCACTTCGAACAGGGCGGCCAGCATCAGCCACAGCACGGCCCAGCCCAGGTGGTGCTGGTCGGGGCGGGCGGCGCGCCGCAGGAGCGAGAAGGCCTGGCGCGTCTGGGCGCCGATCGAGGTGGTGTCGGGTGTGGTGAGCATGGAATCAGGCGGCATCGAGCGAGGCCTCCAGTTGTTGGTAGCGCCACTGGCTGGCATACCAGCCGTCCTGCGCCAGCAGTTGTTCGTGGCTGCCGGATTCGCTGATGCGGCCGTCGCGCAGCACCAGGATCAGGTCGGCGTTGACCACTGCGCTCAGGCGATGGCTGGCGATCACCGCGCTGCGGCCCGCGCGCGCCTGGCGCAGTTCTTCCAGGTGTTCGAGGATGCGCGTTTCGGTGCCGGTATCGACCGCCGACAAGGCGTCGTCGAGCAGCAGCAGGTCGTTATCAGCCAGCAGCGCGCGGGCAATCGCCACGCGCTGGCGCTGGCCGCCGGAGAGCGTGATGCCTTTTTCGCCTACCTCGGTCTCGTAGCCCTGCGCAAATTTCAGGATGTCGTCGTGCACCGCTGCCAGGTTGGCCGCGTGCTCCACCTGCGCGCGCGTGGCCTGCGGGCGTGCCAGCGCGATATTGTCGGCGATCGACGCCGAAAACAGGAACGACTCCTGCGGCACCCAGCTGATACCGGCGCGCAGCGTGTGCAGCGTATATTGGTCGAGCGCGTGGCCGTTCCACGTCACCGTACCTGCCTGCGGCGTGAGCTGGCGCATCAGCACCCGCAGCAGGGTGGACTTGCCGCTGCCGGTCGGTCCCACCAGGCCCAGGGTCTGGCCCGGTGCCAGCGTGAGCGAGATGTCCTGCAACGCGGCCACCGACTGGTCGGCATACGCATAGCGCACGTGATCGAGCACCAGCGCGCCGGGGGCTATGGTGGTGAGCGTGCCATGGTCGTCGATGGCCAGCGGCGCAGCGAGCATCGGCTGCAGGCGCTGCCAGGCGGCGCGTCCGCGTTCGATCAGCGACAGCACCCAGCCGGCGGCGAACATCGGCCAGATCAACTGGCCCAGGTACATGGTAAACGCGGTGAGCGAACCGATGGTGAGCTGGTCGTGCCACACCAGGTAACCGCCCAGGCCCAGCGTGAGCGTGCTGGCGGCAGCCAATGTGAGGCCCACGGCCGGTTCGTACGCCGCCTCCCACACCTGCGCGCGCAAGCTGGCGTCCGATGCGCGCTGCGCCAGTTCGGAGAACTGTTTGGCGCTGCGCTGTTCCAGGCCCAGCGCGCGCAGGGTGCGCACGCCCGACAAGGTTTCCTGCACATGGTCGTTCAGGTCCGAGAAGCGCTTGAGCGAATCGGTGGACGCGGTGTGGATGTGGCCCGAGATATACCAGAACGCCCATGCCATCAGCGGGAACGGCAGCAGCGCGATGCAGGCCAGGCGCCAGTCCACGCCGAGCAGCATCACGCCCAGCACCATCACCAGCGTGAGGGCGCCGTCGAAGCCGGCCAGCATCGCTTCGCCGGCCACCATTTCGATGGCGTCGATATCGTTGGTGGCCAGCGCCATCAGGTCGCCGGTGCGCTGGCGCTGGTAAAAGGCGGAGCCCTGTTCGGATAAACGGGCGTACAGGCGCGTGCGCAGCGACACGCCGAGTTTATAGGCGGCGCCGAACAGCAGCTGGCGCCACGCCACGCGCAGGAAATAAATCGCGAGGCCGATCAACAGCAGCGAACCGATTTCCAGCAGCAGGGCGTCGCCGGACAGGGTGTGGGCGGCCAGCCCGTCGATCATGGCGCCGACCTTGCGCGGCACCCAGATACTGAGCGCGGCCACGCCCGCCAGCATCAGGCCGGACAGGGCATAGGCGCGCTTGTGCTGGCGGATGAAACCGCCCAGCAGCGCGGAGAGAGTAGACATGTTGCCTCGGTGAGCGTTGGGGCTGGCAGCGTACTGCCAGCGCGTAGTCCGCTAGGATACAGCAAGGCAAGCGATCGGGTGGGCGCACGGCCCGAATCGGGATCCGGCCGAGCCCTTTAATGGGACCTGGTGGAGCCCTTTCAGGAGGCCGTTCGGGACCTTTCGGGAACCTAATCGGGAACCCGTTCGGGAACCCGTTCGGGAACCTCTTCGAGGCGCTGTCGGGGCAACGTTCGGAGCCCGAGGGGGCATCCGAACGGCGCGGCGCCAGGGGGAGGGGACAGGCGGCTTGGCGGGCAGTGATTGCCGGCGGTGCTGACTGATTTTACTTCTTGTGTTTACAGGCAGGTGCGTCGGCGGGCTTGGCTTTTGGCGCGATGGTTTTCAGCTTGGAAGTCTTGGTGTCGGCGGCCAGCGCGATCGGCTTGGCGGCCGGGAATGCCGGTTTCGCTGCTGCAGGTGGCGCGGTCTCGGTGGCCGGTTTGAGCGCCGGCTGGATGGCTTCCGGCGCGGTGGGGGCGACGGTAGCGGCCAGCGGCTGCGGTGCCAGTTGCGCCGGGGTGTCTGCGACGGCGGACGCTGCATCCGGATGCACCGCGGCCGACACGGCTGCCTGGATCGTGGTGGCGGGTGGCGCCGGCTCCTCGGTCACGGCGGCGGTCGTTGGTGCCGCTGCAGGTTCCGCAGTAGCGGCTGTAACCGGTGCCGCTGCCCGGGCGGGAGCAGGCTCTGCTGCTGGTGGTACTGCTGCGGTCTCGGTGGGCGTAGCCGCCTGCACTGCCTGGGCCCCCGGTGCTGCCGCTGTTTTCGCAACTTCAGCCACTGGCGTTGCTGCTGTTTTAGCCGCCTCGGCCACCGGTGCCGCCCAAGGTGCAGCCAGTTGCGGCAGGGTAGTGCCTTGGGTACTCTTGATCAGCTCGGCCTGGGCGCCGCTGGCGATGGCAAACAGTTCGCGGCTGTACGCCAGCAGGCTGTCGAGGCCGGTCGGGGTATCGCGGCTGGCACTGAACAGTTCCTTGGCGTCCTTAATGTCCAGCAGCTTTTTGGCGGCGGCGGATGATTTTTCCACCGACGCCTTGGTCGTGTTGATATGCAGCGCAATCAACTTTTCCGCGCTGTCGACCGCGGTGTGGGCCAGGCTGTTAAAGATCTGGAACTGGGCTTCCAGTTGCGATTTGGTAACGGCGGAAAACTGTTCGGTAATCGAAGACATGGTTTCTCCTGGCGACGGGTCTGTTGCGATGCAATATTGGAACATTCTAGCCACGAACACGGGGCTTGAAAAGTTATTTTTTGTGCTATGGGGGTAAAGGGCGCAATTAGAGTGCTGCAAGAGTGCCACATGGAAAAATGCGGTGTCCAGACTGATTATGGCACATTTGATCTATCGCAAATTTAAGTCAGAAATATCGGTTATCGATTACCGCGACGCAACAATTAGTGCAAACCGTTGAAACTGTCTACAATCAACGACATCAACAACTAGCCGGGGTTCCCATGGATGCGGTCATACGTAACGCCAACCTTGCCGACGGCCAGACCGGCGTCGATATTGCCATCGAACACGGCCGCATTGCTGCCATCGGCCATGCCCTGGCCGTCACTGCCGGGCGCGAGATCGATGCCGGCGGCGACCTGGTCAGCGCGCCGTTCGTCGATGCCCATTTTCACATGGACGCCACGCTCAGCTATGGCCTGCCGCGCGTCAACGCGTCCGGCACGCTGCTCGAAGGCATTGCGCTGTGGGGCGAACTGAAACCCGAGCTGACCCAGCAGGCGCTGGTCGAGCGCGCCTTGCAGTATTGCGACTGGGCGGTGGCGCGCGGCCTGCTGGCCATCCGCTCGCACGTGGACGTCTGTGACGACCGCCTGCTGGCCGTCGAGGCGCTGCTCGACGTCAAGCGCCGGGTGGCGCCGTACCTGGACCTGCAACTGGTGGCGTTTCCGCAGGACGGCGTGCTGCGCAGTCCTACCGCGTTCGCCAACCTCAAGCGGGCGATTGCCATGGGCGTCGACGTGGTGGGCGGCATTCCGCACTTCGAGCGCACCATGGCCGACGGCGCCGAGTCGGTGCGCCTGCTGTGCGAATTTGCCGCCGACAAGGGCTTGCGGGTGGACATGCACTGCGACGAGTCGGACGACCCACTGTCGCGCCACATCGAGACGCTTGCATACCACAGCCACCGGCTGGGCCTGCACGGCCGCGTGACCGGCTCGCACCTGACCTCGATGCACTCGATGGACAATTATTACGTCAGCAAGCTGCTGCCGCTGATCCGCGAGGGCGGGGTGGCGGCAATAGCCAATCCGCTCATCAACATCACCCTGCAAGGCCGTCACGACAGCTATCCCAAGCGGCGCGGCATGACGCGGGTGCCGGAAATGCTGGCCGCCGGCATCGACGTCGCCTTTGGCCACGACTGCGTGATGGATCCGTGGTACAGCCTGGGCTCCGGCGACATGCTGGAAGTGGCGCATATGGGCCTGCACGTGGCGCAGATGACGGGGCAGGACGCCATGCGCGCCTGCTTCACGGCCGTAACCGACACCCCGGCCCGCATCCTCGGCCTGGACGGCTATGGCGTGGCGGTCGGCTGCCATGCCGACCTGGTGCTGCTCGATGCGGCCGACCCGGTGGAAGCGATCCGCCTGCGCGCCGCGCGCCGGCTGGTGATGCGGCGCGGCCAGATCGTGGCCGAGTCGCCGCGCGCGCAAGCGCGG
The DNA here is from genome assembly GCF_001421905.1 of Duganella sp. Leaf61. Taxonomy (NCBI): domain Bacteria; kingdom Pseudomonadati; phylum Pseudomonadota; class Betaproteobacteria; order Burkholderiales; family Oxalobacteraceae; genus Duganella; species Duganella sp. Leaf61. The sequence goes on along the minus strand of NZ_LMLM01000012.1, from coordinate 447,646 downwards.
TTGAGTTTGCCGGGGCGGCCCGATGTCGTCGATTTCCGCCTGACACGCTAGTGGGCGCGGCGGCGGTGCGCTGGACTTGCCAGCAGAAATCCATGACAATCAAACACCGACGCCATCGCATGGAGCTGTCTTGAAAGAAATCGCGATCCGCCCCGCCACGGAAGCCGACTTCGGCGCCATGTGGGCCATTTTCCAGGAATTGATCGCCACCGGCGACACCTATTATTTTGCTGCCGACACCAGCCGCGACGATTGCCACGCCTACTGGTTCGGCCCCGGCATCGAGAGCTTTGTAGCCGAGCTCAACGGCGACCGCCTGCTTGGCATGTACCGCCTCACCGCCAACCAGCGCGACCGTGGTGCCCACGTGGCCAACGCCTCGTTCATGGTGGGGCCGGCGGCGCAGGGCGTGGGGGTGGGCACCATGCTGGGGCGCGACTGCCTGGCGCGGGCACGCCGGCACGGCTACCTGGCCATGCAATTCAACTACGTGGTCAGTTCCAACGTCGCCGCCGTGCTGCTGTGGAAAAAGCTCGGATTTGCCATCGTCGGCACGCTGCCGCGCGCCTATTACCACCAGTACCTCGGCTATGTCGATGTATACGTGATGTACCAGTTGCTGGAAGACCCCTCGCACTGGCCCGACGCATGATCATCCTGGAGACAGCGCGCCTGCGCCTGCGCACCGTCGAGACCGACGATGCCGCCTTTTATTACGCCCTGGTCAACGACCCCACCTGGCTTGAATTCATCGGCGACAAGGGTATCCGCAGCGTCGAGCAGGCCCGCACCGCCCTCATCGACGGCCCGCTGGCAATGCAGCAACGCCACGGTTACTCGCTGTACATCATGGAGCGCAAGGAAGACGGCCAGGCGCTGGGCATGTGCGGCCTGATCCGCCGCGATTTCCTGCCCGATGTCGATATCGGCTATGCCATCCGCCCCGAGCATTTCGGGCGCGGCTACACCTACGAGGCGGCCCAGGCCGTGCTGCAACTGGCGCGCGGACCGCTCGGCATCACTCGCGTGCTGGGCCTGACCGCGCCGGGCAACGTCAACTCGATCCGGCTGTTAAACAAGCTCGGGCTGCGGTTTCAGGAAATAAGGTTGTTACCGCCGGGAGAGCGGCCGACGAATATTTATGCGATTGATTTCCCATCTTGACAGATGCATATCAGTGTGGTTTTTGACGCCGATAGCGTCTTTCGGGTAGAGCTTTGGAGCAATAATTCAGCGTACTTATTTGCTAACGATGGTAAAATGGTCGCGATTGACTGCTGAAGTTTGTTAAAAATCAAAACCGTCCGTGAAACTCGTGGTCCGCTCATGTATCATGCGGGCGGCGCGTGCACCGGAGAGCGGTATCACGTGATCACACATACCAGAAGATGGGCGCCATGCTTCTCTTTGGTTCGAATTCCACCTCCAGCTTGCTCGGCTCCTGATCTACAAGGAAGTAGCGAATTAGGAGTATTTTTTTGGGTAGTTGGACTTGTTAAGCGCGCTTAGAAAATCGGTTAAATATACCTGGTGTGGCTGCCTGATCCTCGCAGGGCAGAACAGCTTCGCCGCGACGCCGGGCAACAACGGCCAGTCGGGGTATATCAATACGCCCAGCGCGGTGGTGGAGGCCGATGGCACGTTCAGTGTTGGCTATGGCTACGACAGTCCTTATGGTCAGATGTGGGTAACATCCACTATCTTGCCTGCCTTGCAGGTGACCGGACGCTACGTTTCCATTACTGGCGTTCCCGCCTTTTCCAATTCGGTCACCGATCCCGAATATGGCGCCGGCTATGGCCGCTACAAGGACAAAGTTGTCGACGGCAAGTTACAGTTGTGGCAGGAACGAGACTGGATGCCGTCGGTAGCCGTCGGAGCCAACGATGTGTTTGGTACGGCATTGTTCAAGAGTCAGTATGTTGTGGCCAGCAAGACCGTGGGCGCTGCCCGCAATATGGAGTGGAGTCTTGGCTATGGAACCAAGCGCATTGATGGTCTGTTTGCCGGTGCCCGCTGGACGTCTCTTAATCATCCAAATTGGTCAGTTGTAGCAGAATATAACTCGATCGATTACAAACAAGATTATCTACCGCAAGCCACCGGTGCGGCCAAGCGTCGCAAAGGCCCTGCAGTTGGCATCGAATACCGTTGGGGTTGGTTGGGCATCCAGGCGGCGCGTGGACGTGATCATTTCAGCGTTAATGCCTTCGTGAGCATACCTTTCGGCGAGCGCGAATACGTCCCCAAAATTTACGAGCCGGCCTATTTTCAGGACAAGGATCCGATTACGCCGCCGTCGAACCGGGAGTGGCGCCAGGATCCGGAATATGGCGCCGACCTGGTCAAGGCACTGGTGGCGCAGGATTTCAAGAACATCCGGGTGAGCTTGAACGGGAATGTGCTGCACCTGACACTCACCAACAGCCGCATTTCCAATATGGGACGTGCCGTGGGCCGTGCGGTGCGCACGGCGCTGGCCTTCATGCCGGCCGGGGCGACCGCAATCAACGTCACCTACACGGTGCTGGACCAGCCGATGACGACGTACGAGTTCTTCGACTTGCCTAGGCTAAATGATTATCTTGCCGGCAAAATCGATCGGGCGACGTTCGATGAAGCGGTGCTGGTGCGCTATCCGCGCCCAGATGACGTGATCAGCGATGCCGAACAGGGCTGGCTGGCCGGCCTCCTCGATGGCCCGGCGTCGGTAAAGGCACCTGCAGCCGCTTCCGTGTCAGCCGCGTCCGACACCTCTTCCTCTCCTGCACTGCCCCCGGTTCCGCTCAGCCCGGCAACTGGCGTGGCTGAGGTGCATGCACCGGCGGTCTCGGCGACAGTTCCCGCAGTGGCCGCCAATGCGCGCCAGGTGGAAAGCGATGGCAAGTTGCGGGTTGCCATGGGGCACGAGGGTGATGTGGTTCAGGTAACGTCGGTGGACAGGGAGAGCAACCGTTTCAAGGTGGCGCCGAAGCTCGGTTTCTTTTTCAACGACCCGAGTGGGGCTTTCCGGTACTCGCTCTCAGCTGCCGCTAACTACGATCGCCGCCTCGGCGACGGCTTGTATTTGAATGCGGCAGCCGGCCTGACACTGATCGAAACTGTATCGGGCGTCAAGCAGCCGTCCAACAGCAATCTGCCCCACGTCCGCACCGACGTGGCCAAGTATTTAGGTGAAAGCCGTTTCGCCTTGAGCCGCGTACTGCTCAACAAGTATCTGAACCCGGCTGAACGCTTGTATGTGCGTGGCTCTGTAGGGCTGTACGAGGATATGTATCGCGGTGTGGGCGGACAGATGCTGTATCTGCCCAAGGACAGCCGCTGGGCGGTCGACCTGTCGGTCGATGCGCTGCAACAGCGTGGCTACAAACGCCTGTTCGATAGCCTGGACTACAAGACCGTGACCGCCATCGCGTCGCTGCATTACAGGTTGCCACGGGGCATTACCGTAACCGCGCGCGCAGGCCGCTTCCTGGCCAAAGATGAGGGCGTGCGTGTCGAGTTCAAGCGACGCTTCCAGTCCGGCATAGAAGTCGGCGCATGGTACAGCCGCACTGACGGCAACGACATCACGCCGCCGGGCAGGCCAGGGCAGCCATATCACGACCGCGGCATCTTTTTGTCGGTGCCGTTCAACGTCATGCTGCCGATGGATTCGCAGGGCCTCGCCGGCTTCTCGATCTCGCCGTGGACCCGCGACGTGGGTCAGATGGTGGCGTCCCCCGGCGACCTGTATGACATGATCGAACAGCCACGTCGCCACATGAATACCCATGATGGCCTGGGCAACTTTGCGGAGCGTCCCGACGAGCAGCAACTGCCAGCGGTAAACCCACCCGATGTGCCGTTCGACAATCCAATCCCGGTGGTCCATGAGCGCATCGACCAGTCGCTCAATGCCGTGCCTGCGCCACGAGAGTGGCTGCGGCCGGCCAGCCTGGCCATCGGCGCGGTGCTGGTATCGGCGCTGGCTGACAAGCCGGTGGATCGCCAGATGAAAAAATACCATGACAAAAAAGTGCTGCGTGGTTTAAATACTTATGGCAATGCACTGCCTTACGTGCTGGTAGGCGCCGCTGGTGCCGCCTTCGCGCTGGGTGACGAACGCATGCGAAATACCGGCCTGATTTCCATGCAGTCGATTGCTGCCGCCACCGGCGTGTCGTTGGTGGGCAAGTACGCAGTCGGCCGTGCCCGTCCGGAAGAAGAGCGCGGTCCATGGTCACGCGTCAGCGATGGCTATTCCCGGTCGGATGCTTCTTTCCCGTCCGGGCATTCGGCAGTGGCGTTTGCCGCAGTGACGCCATTTGCCAAGGAGTATGACGCCCCTTGGCTGTATGGCGTTGCGGCACTCGGCTCTGCAGGCCGTGTCGCAGGACGCAAGCACTGGGTATCCGATACCGTCGCCGGCGGCGTCCTTGGCTACGCGGTTGGCAGCTGGCTGTGGCACGCGCAGCGCGACCAGACCAAGTCGGGCCTGTCGATTGTGCCGGGACTGAAGGAAATCAGTGTGACCTGGCAAACCAAATATTAAGTGGCAGTTGACCCCTAGCGCGAACGCCTGCATCGCACATTGACCCAATATTCATCATTCAGACAAAGACCAGCATGAAAAAGCAATTGCGCCCATCCCAGCCTCTTATGAAACAATTGATACTCTCTGCTTGCCTGCTTGGAGCGAGCACTTCCTTTTCCGTGGCCCAGGAACTTTCGCTTGGCGATCTCGCCAAGGCGCAAGCGGCCTCGGAGGGCGGCAACTTGCCGACCATACGCAGCCGTGCCGATTCGCGCCTGGTAACGACGCCGCCATTGACTCGCCCGGATACGCGTGCCCCGGCCGAAGCTGGCCCGTTCCAGAGGTATGCCACCGGTGTGACCGATCAAGAGCTGAAGATTTTCGGCCGCGACCTGTTCAGCGACGTGCCTTCGACCTTTGCGCCGTTTGACAGTGTGCAGGTTAACCAGGACTACGTGATCGGCACTGGCGATGAACTGCAGGTGCGCGGCTGGGGCATGGTCGATATCGATGTCAGCGCCACTGTCGATCGCAGCGGCGCGATTTTCATTCCACGCGTGGGTTCCGTCAAGGTCAGCGGCGTGCAGTACAAGGACTTGCAGGGCTACCTGAAGAAGGCGGTTGGCAAGATTTACAATAATTTTGAACTCACCGCCAGCATCGCGCAGACCCGTTCAGTACAGATTTACGTTGTCGGCCATGCCACGCGACCAGGCACTTACACGCTCAGCGCCATGAGCACCCTGTTGAACGCCTTGTTCACATCGGGCGGTCCGGATGCGACCGGCAGTATGCGCAATATCCAGCTCAAACGCGGCGCGCAAACCATTACCAGCTTCGACTTGTATGACATCTTGACCAAGGGCGACAAGAGCAGCGACGCGACCTTGCGCGATGGCGATGTCATTTATATTCCGGAAGTTGGTCCGCTGGTGGCACTGACCGGCAATGTCAAGCAGCCAGCCATCTTCGAGTTGAAGGGCGATGCCAACCTCGGCGATGTCATCAACTGGGCTGGCGGCTTTGACTCTGCCGCTGAAACCAAACAGGTGATCGTTGAGAAGAACGTCGACAACAAATACGTCACCGTGGCGGAATTTACGGCTGACAACGTCGTCAGTAGTAAGCAGTTGGCCGCCATTCCCGTCAAGCCAACCGACGTCCTGCGCGCCTTCGCACCAGGCGCAGTGCCGGTGCAAGCACAAATCCAGAACGAATATGTGCGCATCGGCGGCGAAGTCCAGCAAACCGGTATTTTCCGCTTGAAGAAAGGCGAAACCTTGCGCGAGCTGATCAGCCGCGTGGGTGGCGCCAATGAAAACGGCTATCTTTATGCAATGCAGCTAACCCGCGACTCCGTACGTAAACAGCAGCAGGCAAAACTGGACGAGGTGGCAGCCCGCTTCGAACGTGAAACGGAGTCCAATTCTACCCAGCGTCTGAGCAGCGCCAGCGAGCCAGCTGCTGTGGCCAAGTTGGCAGCCGAGGTGGAGCAGCAACGTCGTATCGTGCAGAAATTGCGGACCATCAAAGCCGAGGGTCGTATCGTTCTTGAACTGCCCGGCGTTGAAACGCAAATGAAAAACTTGCCGGATATCCCGCTGCAGAATGGCGACAGTATCTATATTCCGCGCCGTCCGGGTACGGTTGACGTGCTGGGCTCCGTATTCCAGCAGAACGCGTTTGTCTATCGTCCCCGTCGCACCGTGAACGACTATGTCAACCAGGCTGGTGGGTTGACTGCGGGTGCGAACAAATCTGAAATGTATATCATTCGCGCCGATGGCACGGCTCAAAGTAGCCAGAGCAGCGGCTGGTTCAACAGCCTCGGCGGCGACACGCTCAATCCGGGAGATACGGTCGTGGTGCCAGAAAAAATTGACCGCAGCACCTTCATGCAGAGTTTGAAGGAATGGACGTCGATTTTCTACCAGTTCGGCTTGGGCGCAGCCGGCTTGAAAGTCTTGAAGGATTAACGGTCACCGAGGTGAATGCGTCTATATGGGCTCTCAATACAATATAAAGAATCAGTTCATTCCGCTGGTGGTCGCTCGCTATGCGTACCAGTTTTTCAAGATGAAAGCCCGTTTGCTGCTGCTGTCATCGAAGTTTAATTGTCGTATCGATAGCACGGCACGGATCTTCTACGACAGAGTTACGGACGTGGTCCTGGCTCCCAATGTAAGCATCGGCGCGCATACAGTAATTCATTGCACCAACGAAGACAGCACCCATCAGAGTGCCTCAAAACTGGTTGTCGGCGAGCATACATATATCGGCGAAATGAACAATATAAGGCTGGGTGGCGCTCTGGTACAGATCGGGCGCAAGTGCCTGATTTCGCAGCAGGTCAGCATCATCGGCAGCAATCATTCGATCGACCGAAGCCGGTGCATCGTCGATCAGCCCTGGGATGCTTCAAGGCTCAATGTCATCATTGGTGATGATGTCTGGATTGGATGCGGCGCCCAGGTGATGCCGGGGGTGTCCATAGGCAATGGCGCCATCGTGGCGGCCGGAGCAGTCGTTACCAAAGATGTGGCGGCATACACGATCGTCGCAGGAGTTCCTGCGCGTTATGTCAAGGATCGACCAAACAGCGCCTGAGGCATTGAGTGGTCCATGACATTCGAAATTAATTATGTGGCGAAACTGGGTATAAGATAATGAGCGAGGAAATGGCAATGAATAACGACGCGTCGCTGCAAAAGCGCGAGAATTTCGACAGCGGCGACAGTATTGGGCTGCTGGATCTGGCGATCGTCCTTGCTAAAAACAAAAAGATGATTGTCGTGTTCACCGTGGTGGTCATGGTAATGGTAGCTGGACTGACTTTGCTGATACCGAACAAATACACTGCGCGCGCGCAAGTTCTGCCACCGCAATCGCAGTCCGGTTCCAGCGCCCTGTTGGGGCAGCTGGGTAGCTTGAGCGGACTGGCCGGCGGTGCCCTGAAAAATCCCAACGATACTTATATCGGCATGCTCGGCAGCAGAACTGTATCCGATAACTTGATCGCCCAATTCAAGTTGGCGCAGGTGTACGACAAGAAGATTCATACCGACGTTCGGGTGGAACTGCAAAACGCCAGCTCCATCATGAGTAGCAAGGAGAATGTCATCATGATCGATGTTACCGACGAGGATCCGAAGCTGGCTGCCGCCCTTGCGAACGGCTATGTCAGTGAACTGCAAAAGCTGACGTCGACCGTGGCGGTGACTGAAGCCTCGCGCCGCCGACTGTTCTTCGAGAAACAACTGCAGCAGACCAAGGGTGAGTTGGTGACGGCCGAAATGAACCTGCGCAAGACCCAGGAAGCTACCGGTCTGATCAAACCAAATGAACAAGCCGAAGGTGTGATCAAAGCTGCCGCCAGCATCAAGGCTGAAATTGCGGCAAAAGAAGTGGCACTGGGTGGACTGCGCACTTTTGCCACCAGCAACAATCCAGAATTCCAACGCGCGCAAACCGAGTTGGCTGGATTGCGCGCTCAATTGAGCAAGATCGAGCGCGGTGCGAACGGTGGCCAAGGTGATATCTCGGTGGCGATCCGCGCAATTCCCGAGGTGGGCCTGGAATACGTCCGCAATCTGCGTGAGGTGAAATACCAGGAAACACTGCTGGAGTTATTTGCCAAACAGTTTGAACTGGCGAAGATTGATGAAGCCAAAGAAGGCACGCTGGTGCAGGTGCTCGATGTTGCTGTCGTCCCAGATAAAAAGGCGTCGCCAAAGCGCAGCCTGATGGTGCTGCTCGCAGGTTTTGTCGCGTTTACTCTTGCATTGTTTTATGCGTTTGCTCGTGAGGTAATGGTCAGGATCAAGAATAATCCTGAAAATGCTTCTCATTGGGAACAGCTGATGCAATCCATGAAATGGTGATAAGCGCATTTAATTTAATATGAAAATAGATTTGAATGAGTTTATTAAAAACTAGCCTATTGAATGGCATAGCGGTGGTCGTAAGAATGGCGACCGGACTTGTACTGAATAAAATATTTGCGATTCACCTTGGTCCTAGTGGGTTTGCCGCCATTGGGCAGCTCCAAAACTTTATCGCGATGGTAACCAGCTTCGCAGCCGGTGCGATCAATACAGGCGTTACTAAGTACACCGCTGAGTATTACGACCAGCCTGATCGAAAAAAGCAATTATTCCAAACTGCTGGCACGATGACCATAGTTGGTTCGTTATTTGCCGGCGTTGTTCTCGTTGCGCTAAGCAGCCCTATCAATACGTGGCTCTTTGGCGGTGAAAATTATCAGGAAGCGCTAATTTTTCTTTCAGCTTGTCTGCTAATGATCAGTCTGAACGCCATGCTTTTGGCTGTTTTAGCTGGACAGAAGGAGGTACGCCGCTATGTCATCGCCAATATAGCAAGTTCCATAATAGGGCTGGTGATTTCGGGAACATTGGCTTGGTTTTTGGGTTTGCGTGGTGCGTTGATAGCCTTAAGTCTGGGACAGGCGTTGGCGCTCTTGACTACCTTATATTTTTGCCGCGGCCTGAGCTGGTGTCGACTACCGACTTTTTGGGGTAGAGTCGATAAAGTCACGTTGCTGCTCCTGGTGCGTTATGTTGCCATGGCTTTAGTTGCCGCATTGGCAGTGCCTCTTACCCAAATGCTTATACGAAGTGAGATGATCTCAATTTTCGGCGTGTCTCATGCTGGTTATTGGGATGCCATGAATAAAATAAGTACTATTTATCTATCTTTAGTTACCACTACGCTGTCGCTATATTATCTTCCTCGAATTGCCGAGATTAAAGATGATAGCGAACTTCGAAAAGAAATCGGCAGCTCATTTAAAATAATTGTGCCACTGGTGATTTTTTGTTCGATTGTAATTTTTATTCTTCGTGCGCCGATTGTTAAAATATTATTTTCGTCAGAATTTCAGGTCATGACTGAGCTCTTCGGTTGGCAAATGATTGGCGACGTTCTTAAAATAGCTAGCTGGCTGCTGGCTTATGTTTTAATAGGCAAAGCTATGATGAAAGTGTTTATTGTTACGGAAGTGATTTTTTCATTTTCCTTGTATATATTTACTATATGCGCAACGCATGAGTTTGGCTTTGTAGGCGTCTCGATGGCATACGCATTTAATTACCTTCTCTATTTGGTAGTTATGTATGTGGTTGTGATTGAATGGCGACTTAAGCCCCGATCAAGGCTCCAGAAATAGTTTCAAAGCTCTAGTTTTCTTTTGTCGTATGAATGAAATTGAATTGAATTGGTCGATGCACGATATGCACCATATGCAAGAAAATATTCCAGCCCCGGTACTTCTGCCTCCGAAGAGCGACTTGGTCTCGATCGTCGTCCTCACATTTAATAGCGCAGAAACGATTCTTGAGACACTGGCTAGTTTACTCCACCAAAATTATCCGGCCTTGGAAGTGATCATTGCCGATGATGGATCAAAGGATCTGACAATCGCGGTTGTTACAGAGTGGATCTCAGCGAACGGCGGCAATTTTGAGCGCATCGAGGTAATTCAGGCTGAAATAAATGGGGGAATTTGTGCAAACGTTGCACGGGGTTACGCTGTTGCTCGTGGTAAGTGGATAAAGCCAATTGCTGGTGATGATATGCTGTTAGGTGGTGCGATCCGGCGTTTCATGGAAATTGCATCGGACAACGATTGTTCGGTGATAGTTTCTCAGATGAAAACATTTAAAAAGTCCTCTCATGTGGGAAACGTTTTCGGTGAAGTCATGCCTTCTCCTGAGGACGCGAAAGCCATCCAATCCGATACTCTCGATCTTCTAAAAATCCTTCGGGTGCGCAATGTGTTGCCTGCGCCAAGTGTAATGTTAAAAAAGGAAGATTTTGAAAATGTTGGTGGAATTGATAGAAGGTTTTTTCATCTTGATGATTGGCCTTTGTGGATTAATTTGTTACTTCATGGAAAAAAAATTGTATGGCTGCCTGAACCACTTGTCGCCTATAGGGTGAGCGAAAATTCTATTTCAGCTTCTAAAAATTCCACGTTGGTTAAACCTGAATTCCTTCAGGATCATATTACTTTTTACGAGAATTATCAGGTTGGGCATCTTCCAATGTTTGCTCATTGGGATCGAATGCTTGAGATATTTCGATTCAAAATGGCAAAAAATGCGTTGCGTAAATATCCACGTTTTTATACAGCCACCGGCATATTGAGATTTTTGAGTCCTATTTACATAAAACGTCGCCTTAGACGTTAATTTTTGAATTAATTTTCGAACGTGTAAAATTTGATGCCCTAACAGCTTTGCAATATTGGGAATATTCGACATGAAGTTTTCTATAGTTTTTTTGGCATTCCTGTTGAATATGTCAATATATTGTATTTTTTCAATTAAGTGTAAGTCCTGGTTAAATATTCTTACGCCAATGTTTATCCTGAGTATGCCTACGCTCTATATTTTTGAAATGTTTTACCTATATCATAATGTCGACCCCCTCTCTGAAATTGGATATTGTATTGTTTATTTAGTCTACACGTTGCCGGTATTGTTTTTTTCTATCGGTTACATGTATGTAGCACCGCTGAAAACTCTTGTGTTAATAAAAAGCACGACTGCAAGTACAACAAAACCTGCCCTTGTATTTCTCTTTTTTGCGGTTTTTCTTTATCTTCCCGTGATGAAAGAATTTGCAGGCGATCTTTTGAGTCCGAGAGCGATTTATACAGCAACACGAAGTGGATTCGGCTTGAGCTATTATGGATCGGCTGTCGCTTGCTATATTTTTTTAATTTTAGCCCTATTTAATTCATCGTGGGGTACTCCTCTAAAAACGATTGCTGTTCTATTTTCTTCGTTTTTTGCTTTCATACATGGGAGTAAAGGGCAAGTCATGACGATTCTGTTCGTAGTTTTGGTTTATTTTATTTGCACTTCAACACGAAAATTGAAATTCTGGGTGGCGTCGGTAATTGTTGTTATATTTGGTGTGGTCGGCGCTACAGCATTCTATAGCTCGGTAAAAGGTGTTGAAATTGAAGATTTAATATTGGTTATGGCAGGTTATTCGGATTATACACGTAACGCGGTGATGTTAATTGATTCGAGTCGAGGTTTCGAATTTGGAAAAATATTCTTCGAGGATAATTTTTTCTCGCGTATTCCGCGCGCATTTTATCCAGATAAGCCTAAAGATTTTGGAAGTTTTGCTCTTGCCTTGCAGTATTTTCCAGATTCCTTTTACCGTGATGCAGGTGTTCCTTCGTTCGGTGTGGGTGCCTTTTATGCCGATGTAGGTTTGCTGGTTATACCATTATCCACAATTGCAGGATTCATTGGTGGGATGTCGTCTCGAACGCTCATTGCCCGGCTGCGGATGTACGGAAATCCGGGTGATTTTATTCTGCTATGTTATCTGATCGGAATCGTCCTAATACCTATCGGGGTTGGTAATTTGTTGCCTGAGCATATAGTTCTTGCATTTTTTGTCTACATCATCTCTCGTAAAAAATTTACTGATCTTAAAATGAAAAATGATGGGTGCTCCCCTATCAATTCGATGAAAGTTTGAATTTATGGGACGTAAGATCCTAGTAGTGGTTTCTGGACAAGTAGTTGGCGGACATGAAATTCAACTCAAAACTATTTTAGAAGATCTGTGTGCGATTCACGACGAAGTGGAGGTTGTTTGCCACGCCGCAGCAACCCATGTGTACTTTTCTACGCTTAGCTGTCCAGTGCATCATGTTGCATTCGGCTCTGAGGGAAAGGTGTGGCATCAGTGGCGCTCGGCGCCGGACATCGCAGCCGCGCTCGCCCCCGAGTTTGCCCAGGCGGCCACCGTAATGGTCAGCGGCGGTACGATCGAGGCTTGTATCGGCGCTGCAAGAGCCGCGAAACTTAGCCAGTCCAGCACCAAGGTGGTGGCCTATGTGCCGATGTATATCGATCGTTCGCTGTCCCATGGCATGGTGGGCCGTGTCTATAACGTCATCGTCAATCGGATGGCGGGCGTGGTCGATGAGTACCTTACCATCAACCGCATCCAGGCCCACCTTCTGCGCAAACATTACGGGCGTCCTGTGAGGGTACTGGAGAACGCGATCCAGACGGTACACGCGCCGGTCACTACCAAAGGTAAGCGCCTGATCTTCCTGGGACGATTCGACGATGGTCAGAAAGGACTGGTCGAAATGATCGAATTGCTCGACCACCAAGACAATCCATATGCCGACGTGGTCATGATCGGTGATGGTCCCGACCGTGCGGCGATCGTTGCCAAAGCCCAAGCTGCCAAGCATATCAAGGTAGCTTTCCAGCCCTGGATGTCGGTTGCCGGCGTGGATACATTCGTGGGCACTGAAGACAGCTTGATCATGAACTCGCGCTGGGAAGGCGAACCGCTGGTCGTGCGCGAGTTCACCGCGCGCGGATTGCCATGTGTGGTCCGCGACATTACTGGCATGCGCGGGGTGACAAAAAAACGTTTGCGGTTTACCGATGGCGAGTCGCTGGTGCATGCGCTCAAGCTGGTAAACAAGGGGCCAGTCCGCGATTTTGTCCACACACAACGTCAGCCGCAAAACAATCGCAAAGCGATCATTGCGTTGAGTCTGAATTTAAAATAAGCGTTATTATTGGGTCACGCAATATGAAAATCGCAGTTGAATCTAGTTGGAGCGGTCCCACCGGGATAGGAAGAATGTTGAACGAGGTGCTTGCTAGAAAGCCAAAGCAAGTTGAGTTGATCAGCATCCGCGAAGGGAAGCCGAATTCGGCAATACTGACGACGGCGGCGTTATCGCTCAGCATAAAAAAGTCCGGTGCTGATAAATTCTGGTCTCCTGGATTCATTCCACCCGTCACCTCATTTGGAGTTCCTAGTGCGATTACAATCCATGATCTGACGCATCTCCATTACTTCGATTGGAAGCATAAAGCTTATTACAACGCAGTAATCAAACCGCTTTTAAGCACGGTTGATGTGATTTTTACAGTCTCTGATCATGCCAGGAATGAGATCATTGAATGGGCCAAATTGCCCGCAGAAAAAGTGGTGCGCATATATAACGGTGTGGACCCCGCCTTTACTCCCGAAGGTCCGGTGACTGACATAGGTCGTCCATATATTCTGTATATAGGCAATCGCCGGCGTAACAAGAACATCGATGGTCTGGTCAAGGCCTTCGCCGAAAGCGGCCTTGCTAAAGAAGGATATGTTTTAGGTCTTACCGGCAAAAAAGATGATCTGATGGGTGCCCTCGAGCGCCAGTATGGCATTGAAGGCAGCATTCATTACTTTGGTTTTGTCGAAGAAGCCAATCTGCCTGCACTCTATCGCGGCGCTTGCATGGTGGCCTTTCCATCGCTGTACGAAGGTTTCGGATTGCCGGTTATCGAGGGAATGGCCAGCGGTACGCCAGTGTTGACTTCAACCGTTTCATGCCTTCCTGAGGTGGCGGGTGGTGCCGCACTGTTGGTCAACCCCCACGATGCTACCGACATCGCGGCTGGAATGCGTCGTCTGTGCAGCGACACCCAATTGCACGCACGCCTACGCGCTGAAGGCCTGGTTCGCGCCGCTCAATTCTCATGGGATCAAACGGGCCGAGGTTACTGGGACGTGCTGAGCAGCCTTTAAGTTGGCCAATGTACTCCTCATAAAATTTAACGAAGTATCTATGTCAAATAAAAAAAAAATATTGGTGTTACTAGCCTGCCGTAATGGCGCGAACTGGATCCGAGAGCAACTCGACACAATTCTTGCGCAGCAAGATGTTCACATCTCACTGCTGATTCAGGACGACAAGTCCTCGGATGGCACGCCTGCAATCATCACCGATTATGCCACCAAGCATCCGGAACGAGTAACTGTTCGCCTCAACGAGGTCGGCACAGGGTCTGCTGGCGCGAATTTTCGCAAATTGATCGCAAAGGCCGATTTTTCCGGGTTCGACTACGTTGCCTTGGCCGATCAGGATGACATCTGGTACCTCGATAAAATGAGCAGGGCAATTTCGGCTCTGCGAAGCACCGGGGCGCTCGGTTACTCTGCCGCGGTAACTGCAATCTGGCCGAATGGTAAAGAGCGCCTTCTGGGGCAGTCTCCCCATACCAGGGAGCTCGATTTTATTTTCGAGGGCGCTGGTCAAGGATGCACCTTCGTGCTGCCAGTTGCAGTCATGAACAACGTGCAGTTGTTCTGCCGGCAGCATGCCGCTGCGCTGGCAGAGTTTCATTTTCACGATTGGCTTATTTATATCCTCGTCCGGACCAATGGTGGTCTCTGGCATTTCGACCCGGCTCCTGCGATGCGGTATCGTCAGCACGATAATAACGATATGGGGGCCCGCGGTGGCGTTGCCGGTTTGAAACGTCGGGTAGCGTTGATCAAGCAGGGATGGTATATAAAGCAGTTAGTGATTGCCCTGAATATATTTCGATTGGCTGGCGGTCATGGTCGGAGAGCAATGGCATTGGACGCGCTACTGCAATCATCTCCATCATTGTCGCGCCGACTTAAGCTGTCGGAGCTCAGCTTTAACCACGGCCGACGACGCTTTAGTGACCGCAGTGTCCTTGCCTTGTTTGCTTTGCTTGGGTGGTTTTGAAAGTCGTGACAGCTAACATGCGCGGCATGTACCGCGCATTTGCTACCTGTCAGTGTCACAATGGAAAAGCGCCTGCTGACAGGCGCAAATTGCTGAGTTTATTCGAGAACGAACAGGCTAATAAGCGCCATCTTTGACAACCAGCACCTTGAACGTTCTGATCAAGATCACCAGGTCGGTAAACATCGACCAGTTTTTGACGTACCAAGCATCGAGGTTAACACGGGTTTCATAGCTCACATCGTTACGTCCGCTAGTTTGCCACAAACCGGTGATGCCCGGTCGGGCCTCGAGATAGTAACCCACCTGGTCGCCATAACGTTCCAGCTCCGCCTGGATGACCGGACGCGGACCGACCAAGCTCATCTGACCCTTGAGCACGTTCCACAATTGTGGCAATTCATCGAGACTGGTCTTACGCAGGAAGCGACCGATCTTGGTTACGCGTGGATCATTCTTCAGCTTGAAGTCGCGTTCCCACTCTTCGCGGGCGACAGGATCGTTTGCCAGCAATTCTTTCAACAGGACATCGGCGTTTACTGCCATCGTACGGAACTTGTAGCAAGGGAATGGCACACCATTCTGTCCGATACGCATGTGGCCGAAGAACACGCCGCCACCGCCACCGAGTTTTACCTGGATTGCCACCCAAAGGAACAGCGGGGAAGTCATGGCCAGCAGCAGGGTAGAACAGAACACATCGAACGCACGCTTGAGCATCTGGGGGCCGCGCTGCGCCAGGTTGTTACGCATACCCAGCACCATGATGTCGTGGGCAAAGAAATGGTTGATCGACATGCCGTGCAGCGGCAGACCGCGCAGGGACGGCACGATTTGCAGGTTGGCACAATCGCGGCTCAGTTGCTGGATCAGCATTTGCGACGATTCCATGCCGCCCTGGTCCAGCGCCAACACCACGTGCGGCGAGCCGAGCTGCTTGAGGGTGATATCGGTTTGCGAGCCCAGGTGCAGGCACGGCACCGAGCGGCCGCGACGATCGTGATATTGGGTGGCAGTAGGCGCGCTGCCTGGCAGGTCCAGGAAGGCGATCAGGTGATAGCCCATCAGGCGTTCGGCTTCGAACACGCGCGCGGTTTCACGGGCATTGGCGCCAGTACCGACGATGACCATCGGACGGCTCCAGCTGCCGTGCCGCAGCATGGTGAATTTCAGGATTGCGCGCAGGCTCAGCAGCAGAATCGGTGCCAGCGTCCACTGCACCAGTGGCAACAGGCGGGGCATTTCCCAATCGCTGAAAAATGCCAGCGCCACCTGCGCCAGGAGCAAGCCGACACACGCGTGCAGCAGTTCGCGCACTTCGCGGGCATAAGGCTTACGTTTGCTGTAATGACCCTGTGTCCAGAAAATCACCAGCGCCAGTGGTGCCAGATACAGTGACACCAACGCGCCATTGACACTGTCACCGGCAGAGATGCCCGTGAGCAGCATCAGGACATGGGTCAGCGCGGTGGTCATTGCCATTGCCAGCAGGTCGCTGCCAAGCAGCAAATTGCGCTCGGCGACCTTACTGGCATGCCAGGCTTTGCTTGGCAGAAGGAATGCATCAATTGGCTTCATGCGTCGCGGCTCCCTGCGAAAAAGAAATTGACGCCGGAATGGGCGACATTTGTGCAGATTGCACGCTGCAAGCTACGACGGCATACGCCGCTGGTGTGTGGAATCACGGTATCAAATACGATCATGTGATCGCTTCATTGTGTTGTTGAAAAAAGAAATTTAAACGTTAAGGCATTGTACTTGCCGGGGGAAGTCTCTGCAATTTCGCTCATGTAACATTCCATATTTGCTAAGCGAGCGATGTTGCGACGCAACACGTCAATATTGCACAAGAAATGTTTCGTACAAAAAACATGTAAATAAAGCAATTCCAGTGACGCTGAGCAACAATACGGCACCTGCTGCACAGTCTTTGGCCAGGCCTATGGCGGGATGGGGGGCGGGATGCAAATGGTCGAGCGCATGCTCGAGCGCGCTATTGAATAACTCCGCAGCTAGTACCAGGCCGCAATTGAGCAACAACAGGGCCCACCACACGGGGGCAGGTCGCAGCCATAGCAGGGTGATGATGACACCCACGGCGGCGGCAGATTGTTGGCGCATACTCATTTCGGTGCGCCATGCACTGACGATGCCATGCCACGCAAACCCGAGGCGCCTGTAGAAGGGCTGGTTTTTCATGGGGGAGAACAAGAAAACTGCGGCCGGCCCAAGGGCCGGCCGCAGTGCACGATCATTACCGTACCACGTGGCACGGTAGCAACCGCAATAATTAACGAGCGTGGTGGCTGGTTGCGTGGTGGGTGGTGCCGGAGTTCGAATCCGAAGCAGCCGCGCCAACAGCTGCTACGGCTGCGCCGATAGCAACCAAGGCACCAGTGCTCAGGCCAGCTGCGGCACCAACGCCGGCAGCAGTACCGGCGCCAGCACCGGCACCAGCGCCAGCAGCGCCGGTCGTGGTGGTGCCAGCAGCTGGAGCAGGTGCGGTTTGAGCGAAAGCTTGGCCAGCGGCGAATGCCAGAACTGCGGCGGTGATAGCGATTTTTTTCATGTTGGTCCTCTGAGGTAAGTAAAGAGACATCTTGACTACGATAGCCATTGTACCGGCTTTTGTTTATCAATCAATTGGATATGGAAAATAATTTCTAAATTGCAAGTGATTATTGATAACCTTGCGTTGTTTTTGCATTGATTGTGATATTTGCGCGACAAGACTGAGCGGATCAGCGCGGGTTTAGCGCTGGTCATTTATCGGCGTCAAGGCCGTTTGGGCGCGTGATGGTATCACCGAACAGGCTTGCCTGAGGCTCCGGACGAAAAGCGGGCATGATGCGTACCCCGTACAGATCGACATGGTTGGACGCCCCTTGGGCGCCGCCGGCATCGCCATAAGTACTATTGCTCTGTAAGTAACTCATATTGTAAAAATCGCGCAACTCGAGCCGGTAGTTACCCGGCTCCAGGTTGGCGTGCAGCGGAGTCGAGTATGACGGCCCCGCGCTTTCAGGCGAGTGTGGCATTTGCACCACGCCACCTGCCATCTGGCGTCCAGCTGCATCCATCACCGCCAGCCATTTCACGCCGCCGCTGATGCCCAGGTTGATCTGGTGCGCGGTATTTCGATACAGAATTTGCAGCGCATAGTCGCCGCCGCGTGCGATACGGATCTTGCGCACGCTAAAGGTGTCGGCGGGGGCTCCCCAGTGGGAAATGCGGCCGGTCCTGGTCTCGGCGCGGAGGTTAGACCGCACGCGCGCGTCACCGGCGCCGATGGTCTGGCCGGCTTGCACGCATGCTGGTGCGCTGTGGTGGCTGCGGTTGCCCGAGCTTGTGTAAATCGCTTCCACCGCATAGCAGGCGTTGCCGGTCTTGCCCGGTGAGCGGTCGGTCCAGGTGCTGGCGCTCAAGCCCTGTGCGACCTGCTGGCCGTTGCGGTAAATGTTGTACACCACGCCCTGGGTGTCGCCGGGGTAGGCGATGCGCACTGTGGTGGCGCCCCTGGTTCTCGGTGCCAGCGTGGCGCGCGGCTCGAACGGCGCATACAGCGCGGGATCGGCCTGGTACGGCTGGCCGTCCACGCGGCGGATCGCCTGCTGGCCGGGCAGCAGTGCTCCCAGGCGGATCTCGACCAGGTTATCGTCCGCCAGCGCCGACCAGTCCAGCGCCGCACCGACCTGCTGGCCGTTCACGGTGATGCGGTCGATGGCGTAATAGCCTTGCCGGCCCACAGGTGCTGTGGCGAGCGGTGGCAACAGCAGCTTGACCTGCAGGCGTTTGCCGCGCAGTTGCAGGTTGTTCAGGGTGGCAGTGTCGCTGGCGCCGAACGCTTCGCGCCGCAGCTTGGCCGTCACGAACGGCCGCAGGGCGAGGCCGGTGTCGGTGGTGTGCACGCCGAAGATCTCGCCCACCACCATGCCCAGGTAGCCGCCGATCGACCACAGCATTTGGCGCGAATTGACCACGGGCCCGCTCAGGTCCGCTTGCGCCTGCTTGTCGGCCAGCAGCGGTTCGCCCGACAGCCATTCGAAGTTTTCCATGTTCGACAGGTTGAGGGCGGCGCCGCGCAGCAAGGTGTCGTAGGCGGCATCGGCCACGGCTACGTTGCCGGTCATGGCGGCGGCACGCAGGCCGTGCGCCGTGACGAACGGCCACATGGCGCGGTTGTGATACACCGCCACGCCCGGCTGCTGCGGGAAGATCACGGGCGCACCAAGTGGTCCGTGCGGGTAACGGGCGAGGATGCTTTGCGCCTGCGCGGGGTCGGCGATGCCGTGGAGGATGGCCAGCGACTGGCCGAGCCAGTCGTACTTGTAGAGTGCGGCGCCGTCGAAGTGGCCGGCTGTCAGGCTGCTGTACATGCCGGCGTCGGCCTGCCAGAAGCGGCGGTTGATGGCTGCCTTGAGGTCGGCAGCCCAGCCGGCGTAGCGCGCGGCCGGTGCGGACTCGCCCTGCTCGCGCGCCAGTTTGGCGGCCAGGGTCAGCGCCTGGTGATGGGCGACGTTGGTGGAAAGCGCCTTGGCGGTGGCCATGCTGGCCAGGTCGCCGGGGATCCAGGCGGCATAGCTTTGTTCGCGCCAATCGAGGAACGATTGCTCGCCGTTGTACAAGCCATCCACCGGATCGAAGGCGGCGAGGCGGTCGTTCTCCAGCGTGTTGCGCAGGGCTTTCAGTGCCGTGACGGCAAATGCCTGGCGCTCGGCGGGCGGCAGCGCCTTCAACGCTTCGTCGGCGCCGAAGGCCCAGCTCATCCGGTCGGTGCTGACCGGCCAGCTGCCGCCGCTGCCCGTGTCCTGGACGATTTGCAGGCCGTCGGCCGTGCCTGCTACTTCGGGGCCGGGCGTGACGCCGGCGCGGTAGCCGGCCAGTTTGAATGCTAGCGAGTTGCGCACGCGTTGCGGGTCGAGCATGGCCAGCGACAGCGCGGCGGCGTACGACAGGTCGCGGGTCCACACGTAATGCCACAGTTCACCGGTCTTGAAACAATCGCAGGCGATCGGCTGGCCGCCGTTGTAGCTGCCGTCCTGGATCTGGCTGACCGCATCGCGCCGCATTTCCACGCCTGCCAGCGCGAACAGCGCGTCGAAACCGAGATTGCCAGTGCGCACGGTGGGGAGTTGCGCGGTTTCCGCGTAGCCGGTTTCCTGCTTGCCATCAAGGGCCTCGCCCTGGCGTACGCGCTGGGTGGTCGCGTGCGTGTAGTTGCGCAGGACAGCGCCGGCGTCGGGCGTGGCATAGCGCACGGTGTTCTGCTGGCCGTCCCAGGTGGGGTAGTGCGCCGTGGTGCTGGCCGGGGTTTGCGCCATGGCGGCGGGCAGGGCCAGCGCCATGGGGAGGGCGGTGACCAGCGCCCGCAGTTGTAATTGTGTGGTGTGCATGAGGTTCTCCGTTGCCGTTCGTAGTCGTACTACACGGCGATTTTTTAGGAAAGGCAGTTTTCTGGCATTTGCTTTCAGAAATGGATGGTTTTTGCGAGAAAACTGTAGTTCTGCTACATATGCTTTGACGAAGTATTGTAGCTGAAATACAACGAGAACCGCGTGATCCCAGGCTAAGCCCCGTATGGCGCCAGTGGTAAAGTGTAGTTGGCAGGAAGTTCAATTGACATCGAATCTAGTTTTAGTACAAAATTCTTCTCGGAACGTCTTTAGAACGTTATTTTCTTGGTTCTCATGTAGTCGTTGACTACAGAGAAATTATTAGTGTCGTGTAGAGGGGACATCAATGAGTATCTTCGCCAACAAGCGCAGCACAGCTGCCTTCCAACTCAATCCGGTCGCAGCGGGGTGCGCGTTGTTTGTCGCCGCCTTCGCCATGCCAGCTTTCGCCCAGACCGCGCCAGCCGAGGAAGCCCCTGCGGCGGCCCAGGCGCCGATCGCATCCGTGGTTGTATCTGGTATCCGTCGCGGTATCGAGGACGCCATCTCGGTCAAAAAGGATTCGAATTCCATCGTTGAGGCGATCTCCGCCGAAGACATCGGCAAGCTGCCCGACGTCAGTATCGCCGAGTCGATCTCGCGCCTGCCTGGCCTGTCTGCCCAGCGGGTGGCCGGTCGTGCCCAGGTGATCAGCGTGCGCGGTCTGTCGCCGGACTTTGCCACCACCCTGTTGAACGGCCGTGAGCAAGTTTCGACCGGCGACAACCGCAGCGTCGAGTTCGACCAGTATCCGTCGGAACTGATGGCGGGCGTGACCGTCTATAAAACCCCGGACGCCGGCCTGGTCGGCCAGGGCCTGTCGGGCACCATCGACATGCAAACCGTGCGTCCGCTGGCATTCTCCGGCCGCACCGTGGCGCTCAACGCCCGCGGCGAGAAAAATTCGCTGGGCAAGATCGGTAACGCCAAGGATACCGGCACCCGCTTCTCGGCCAGTTACATCGACCAGTTTGCCGACCGCACCATCGGTGTGGCGCTGGGCTACGCCCGCCTGGAAACCCCGATCCTGTCGAACGAGACGGGCCTGTACGAGCCATGGAAGCGCGATACGCGCACTGGCCTGCCGGCCGGCACCTTCGCTTCGGATGGCATCAAGGCCGTGGCCCGCAGCGGGCGCAACGAACGCGACGGCCTGATGGGCGTGCTGCAGTACCGTCCGAACAAGCAATGGACCAGCATCATCGATGTGTATGCGTCGCGCTTCAAGGCTGAGGAGACCGCCAACCAGCTGGAAATTTCCCTGTCACAGTCGGAGTCGAACTATAACCCGGTCACGGTCAACAATGGCACCATCGCTGGCGGCACGCTCAACAATGTGCGTCCGCTGGTGCGTGGCATGTACAACAAGCGCAAGGATGACATCCGCGCCTTCGGCTGGAGCAACGAGTACAAGTCGAGCGACTGGACCATCTTCGGCGACATCAATTACTCCAAGGCCAAGCGCAACGAGACCGGTCTGGAAAACAATCTGCAATACAGCAATGGCGGCGCGTCGGCCATCCTGGACAAAGTCAACCTAGGCTACGGCAATGGCGGCTTCTCGCAACTGACCCCGGGCCTCGACTACAGCAACTCGAACAACCTGTACGTGGGTAACACCATCTACGGCTCGGGCTACGGCAAGGTGCCGAGCGTGGAAGACGAGCTGAAAGGCGCCAAGCTGACCGCAAATGTACGCGCATCGGGAGAGCTGGAAAAAGCATTCTCGAGCTTTGACTTCGGCGTCAACTACGCCGACCGCAGCAAGAGCAAGACCCAAGCCGAAGGCGCCATCGACCTGGTTGGCGGCGCAGTGGCCGTGCCGGGCAACCTGCAATACGGTTCGATCGATCTCGGCTTCGCCGGCGCCGGTTCGATTCCGAGCTGGAACGTGCCAGGCTTCGTCAGCCAGTACATGTCGTTCCGTCCAAGCGCAGACCTGACCTACCTGATTCCAAAAGCGTGGACCGTCAACGAGAAGGTCGTCACGACGTTTGCCAAGGCGAATATCGATGCGGAGCTGTCGCCTGCGGTGAGTCTGCGTGGCAACATCGGCGTGCAGATGCAGAACACCAAGCAGTCGTCGGACTCGCGCTACCTGGACAACAGCAAACCAGCCGGCAACCAGATCCAGCCGATTCATGATGGCAAGAGCTACACCGACATCCTGCCAAGCATGAACCTGGCGTTCGGTTTCGACGGCCAGCAGACCGTGCGCGTGGCCCTGGCCAAGCAACTGGCGCGCCCGCGCGTGGACCAGCTGCGTTCGGCGCTGGAAATCAACGTCGATACCACCAAGGGCGAACCAAACGGCAGCGGCGGCAATGCGCAGCTCGATCCGTGGCGCGCCAAGGCATTCGACATTTCGTACGAGAAGTACTTCGACAAGAAGGCGTATTTTGCGGTGGCGGGCTTCTTTAAGAAACTCGACACGTACATCTTCACCCAGACCCGTCGTACCGATTTCTCGAACTATTTCCCGGCCGACTTCCTGATGACCAATGGCCAGCCGCTGCGCTCGCGCATCGGTGACTATAGCGCTGCCTATAACGGCAATGGCGGTATCCTGAAAGGCTTGGAACTGTCGGGCTCGATGCCGTTGAACATGCTGACCAAGACCCTCGACGGCTTCGGTGTGTCGGCCAGCGCCACCTATACCGACAGCAAGATCACCATCGAAGATCCAAGCGGCAGCATCGGCAACAACATTCCTCTGCCGGGCCTGTCCAAGCGCACGACCAACCTGACCGCCTACTACGAGAAGGATGGTTTCGAAACCCGCGTGAGCCAGCGTCGCCGTTCCGACTTCGTCGGCGAGATCGGCAACTTCTCCAACGACCGCGCGCTGCGCTATGTTGTCGGTGAAAACATCGTCGACTTCCAGATCGGCTATACCTTCAATACCGGTGCGATGAAGGGGGTGGGTCTGGTGCTGCAAGTGAACAACCTGCGCAACGCCGCCTACGAAACCTATAACGGCGACCGCGCCCAGCAGTTGGAATATGCGAAGTATGGTCGTACCGTGATCGCGGGCGTGAACTACAAGTTCTAAGCTGCTGTCTCCGCAGTGTATTTGGACCTCCGCGGGGAAACCGGCGGAGGTTTTTTTTTGTTCGCCGCCGCTACAAGTGGGATACTAGTGAAAATGTCAAGATGGCGCCGGCCTGGTGCCGATGGTGACAGGCTATATAATGTTGTCGCACCGAGCAACACTCGAATTGAATTAACCAAAGTATGGGGCCGCCGCAGCAAGCATGGTATCGACGCGGTAGTCGTAGCTCAGAAAGAGAATATCACTTGAAAATTTATCCAGTCATTTTGTCCGGCGGCGCCGGTACCCGTTTATGGCCGCTGTCGCGCGCGTTGATGCCGAAGCAATTATTGCCCTTGGTATCGGAACGCTCCATGCTGCAGGAGACCGTGTTGCGCCTGCCCGAGGGCGCTACAGTGGCGGCGCCGCTGATCGTCTGCGGCAATGAGCACCGCTTCATGGTGGCTGAACAAATGCGCGAAATTGGCATTACACCGCTGGGCATATTGCTCGAATGTGTCGGTCGTAATACCGCGCCTGCGGTGGCTGCCGCCGCCCATTTCCTGCTGGCGCAAGATCCCGATGCGATCATGCTGGTACTGCCGGCCGACCATGTCATCAACGACCGCACCGGCTTCCATGCAGCGATCGCGCACGCGGCCGAACTGGTCAAGGATGGCGCGCTGGCCACGTTCGGTATCGTGCCTACCGCTCCTGAAACCGGTTATGGCTATATCCGGCGCGGTGCGCCAGTAGTTGCCGAGTCCGGCAGCTACAGCGTCGAACGCTTCGTGGAGAAGCCTGACCTGGCCACCGCCGAGGGCTTCCTGGCAGACGGCGCGTACTACTGGAACAGCGGCATGTTCCTGTTCCAGGCCAAAACCTATCTGGACGAGCTGCGCGCCCTGCAGCCAGCCATGGAAGCGTCCGCTGCCGAAGCAGTGCGCATGGCGTACCGCGATCTCGACTTTTGCCGCCTGGACGAAGCATCGTTCGCCGCGTCGCCGTCCGAATCGATCGATTACGCGGTCATGGAGCACACGCGCCGTGCGGTCGTGGTGGCTGCCGACATCGGCTGGAACGATGTCGGCTCGTGGTCGGCGCTGTGGGAAGTGCAGCAGCGCGACGCCGAGGGTAACGCCAGTCGTGGCGATGTGTACCTGGACGGCGTGACCAACAGCCTGGTGCGCGCTGAAAGCCGTATCGTGGCCGTTATCGGTGTGCAGGACCTGGTGGTCGTGGAAACCGCCGACGCGGTATTGGTGACTCACCGCGACCACGTGCAGCGCGTCAAGAAAGTAGTCGAGCATCTCAACACCGACGGCCGTACCGAACACCTGCACCACACCAAGGTGTATCGCCCGTGGGGTTCGTACGAGGGTATCGACATCGGCGAGCGCTTCCAAGTCAAGCGCATCACCGTCAATCCGGGTGGCAAGCTGTCGCTGCAAATGCACCATCACCGCGCCGAGCACTGGATCGTGGTCAGCGGTACGGCGCGCGTGACGTGCGGCGAGAACGTCACCTTGTTGTCGGAAAATCAGTCGACCTATATTCCGATCGGCATGAACCATCGCCTGGAAAACCCGGGCAAGTTGCCGCTGCACCTGATCGAAGTGCAGTCCGGCAGCTACCTCGGCGAAGACGACATCGTCCGTTTCGAGGACGTGTATCAGCGCACCTGATCACCGGCGGTTGTAGTTCGATAGCATCGAGCGCTTCACACTCCTTGGGCGTGTGAAGCGCTCGATGCGTTTTATAGCTTGATTTACAGCTTGGTTACAGCCTTAGTTACAGCGTTACCACCACGCTTCTTGCAGCTGCCGCATTGGCCGGCAAGGTCACCGTCAACAGCTTGCTGGCAGCATCCCACGCAAAGGCAGCAGCCTTGCCATCGACCTTCACGCTGGCCGGCTTGTTCGCCACGTTGTGCACGCTGACATCGAAGGCGCGGGGCTGGCGGGTTTGCTGCCGGCCCAGCTCCGACGCCACGTTCAAGGTCAAGGTGCGGCCTTTGAGTACGCTGGCAAAGCGCAGCAGTTCGTACTTGCCCTGTTCGTAGGCCTGCGCGGTGGCGCCGTCGTCGTCATACAGCTGGCCGCTGCCGGCGGTGGCCGAGGCGTCGTGGTAGTAGTGCAGGGCGATGCGGCGCGTGTTGTAGTCGCGCGTGGTCTGCACCACGGCCGTCATCGGAATGAAGGCGCCCGCGCGCACGTACACGGGAATGTGGTCGGCCTTCAATGCCACGGTTTTGCTGGCGCCGCCCGGATGGCGCTCACCGGTATAAAAGTCGAACCAGGCGGCGGTGGCCGGGAAGTACACATCAGCCGTGCTGGCGCCCTTGGTCATGACCGGCGTCACCAGGAAGTCCTTGCCCCACAGGTAGGTGGACGACATCGACTGTGCCTTGGGATTGCCTGGTTCCTCGTACACCATCGGGCGCATCAGCGGCAGGCCGCGCTGGTTGTTTTCGAAGCCCAGCGTGTAGTTATACGGCAGCAGCGCGTAGCGCAGGCGGATCGCGGTGCGCGCCAGCGCCTTGGTTGCCGCGTTGCGGTACACCGGTTCCGACGGCACTTCTTCCTGCGCGTGCGGGCGGAACACGGGCTGGAACACGCCGTACTGGAGCCAGCGCGCATACAGTTCATCGTCTTCGACCGGGTTGGCGAAGCCGCCCAGGTCCGAGTGCATATAGCCGGCGCCCTGCATGCCCATTTGCAGCGCGATCTCGGGTTGCGACTGCAAACCGCCCCAGCTGCGATCGACGTCGCCCGACCACGGGATGATGCCGTAGCGCTGCGTGCCCGAATACCCGGCGCGCATCAGGATGAAGGGCCGCTCGGTCGGGAAGTCCTTCTGGTAACCCTCGGCCACCAGGCGCGCCCACTGGTGGCCGTAGATGTTGTGGACTTCGTCGGCGCTGCCGGTGGCGTGGCGCATGGCGGTGGGGTGCAGTTCCGGCTCGCCCAAATCGCCCCAGACGCCCTTGACGCCCTGCTGGCGCAGGCCTTTATAGATATCCCACAGCCAGTCGCGGCCTGGCGTGCCGAAGATGTCGATCAGGCCCGTGTGGCCGAAGAAGAAATCGTACGACAGCGGCTTGCCATCCGGCCCTGTGCCGAGGATTTTTTTATCGACGGCTTCCTGCCAGCGGCTCGACGTGTTGACGATGAACGGCTCCGAGATCACCACCGTCTGCACGCCCTGTTTCTGGAAGTCGGCGATCATGCCGGTGGGGGTGGGGAAGCTGTCCTTGTCCCAGGCCAGGTTGCCCATGGTGCCCTTGACCTCCTTGCCGAACCAGTACAGGTCCATCACGATGGCGTCGAGCGGGATGTCATCGAGGGCGAACTGGTTGACCGTTTTGCGCGCCTCGGCCTCGGTGTGGTAGCCGAAGCGCATGGCGAAGTTGCCGAAGGCCCAGCGCGGCGGCAATGGCTGCTTGCCGGTCAGGCTGGTGTAGTTGCCCACCACGTCCTGCCAGGTGTCGCCGGCCACCACCTGGTAAGTCTTGCGGCCGCCGATGGTTTCCCAGGTCAGGCTGTTGTCCTTCCTGCTGTCGAAATCGAGGTAGCCGGTTTGGGCGTTGTCGAAGTGGAGCGCGTACAGCTTGGACGACATGGCAATCGGCATGCCGTAGTTGAGCTGCTTGGACGTGGCGCCGTAGCCGTAGTCGGCCTTGTTGTACAAGGTAAAGCGGTTGCCGCGCCGGTTCATGCCCACGGCGCGCGCGCCGGCGCCGTACAGCGCCTCATTGGCGTCGAGCGCAAATTCGATGGCGTCCAGTTCGCGCGCTTCGCCCTTGTTGATGTCCTTGCTGCCGGTGACCACGTCGTCGCGCACTTTCAGGTAGCCGCGCTTTTCCGCCACCAGCGGTTTGCCCTTGTAGCTGTAGCTGATGCGCAGCGGCGACTTGGTGATGGTGACCGCGATGCCGGGCGTGGCGTATTCGATGCGATCCCCCTGGTCCTGGACCGTGGCCTTGACTGCCGCTGGCGCCAGCACGACCGCGTGCGAGGCCGGATCGAACGCTTCGCCGGCGGGGATGAAGGTGGTCTCCATGATGGCGGCGGAGTAGGGCTTGATCACGTAGCGGCCATCGCTGGTGCGGATGTCGAGCTGGCCACTGGCGGCCACCATTGACTCGAAAGTGCGCTCGGCAGCGGCCGCCGGGGCCAGCGCCAGGACGACCAGCGGTACACTGGTGGCGAGTTGGGAGAAGGAAATGCGTATCATGTCAGTGTGGTGCCCCGTCGTTTTGTTGTTTGGCTACATTTGACTACAAAAATCGGTAGTGAAACTGCGGTTTGCCGTTATTTTACTAGGGAAAAGTTCATTTGACACACCTGTGTCTGCATGTTATTTTGCTACAAATTCAAAATACTCGGGACGCGCAGCATGCACTCACACCTCAAGAAGCCCATATTGTCGTTCTGGCAGTTGTGGAATATGAGCTTCGGCTTTTTCGGCATTCAATTCGGCTTCGCGCTGCAAAACGCCAACACCAGCCGGATCTTCTCCACCCTCGGCGCCGACCCCGACAACCTGTCGCTGTACTGGCTGGCCGCGCCGGTCACGGGCTTGCTGGTGCAGCCGGTTATCGGCTACCTGAGCGATAACACCTGGCACCCGACCTGGGGCCGCCGTCGCCCGTTCTTCTTCCTCGGCGCGCTGTTCGCGTCGATCGCGCTGTTCCTGATGCCGCACTCGTCGGCGCTGTGGATGGCCGTGGCCGTGCTGTGGATGCTCGATGGCGCGATCAACGTGTCGATGGAGCCGTTCCGCGCCTTCGTGGGCGACAAGCTGGGACCGTCGCAGCAGACCGCCGGCTTTGCCATGCAGACCTTCTTTATCGGCTGGGGCGCGGTGATCGCTTCGCTGCTGCCCACCATTTTTGCCGACTATCTGGGCGTGTCCAACGAGTCGGTGGCTGGCGCCATTCCCGATACCGTGCGCTACTCGTTCTACGCCGGCGGCGCCATCTACATGAGCGCCGTGCTGTGGACCGTGCTCACCGCGCAGGAACTGCCGCCCGACGACATGGAAGCGTTCCGCGCCGAGCAGCGCCGCAACAAGGGCCTGCTGCACGCCCTGAAGGAAATCCTGGCCGGTTTTGCCGGCATGCCCAAGACCATGGTGCAACTGGCGGCCGTGCAGTTCTTTACCTGGATCGGCCTGTTTGCGATGTGGATTTATACCAACGTCGCCATCGGTAAAAATGTCTTTGGCACCACCGACGCGCAGTCGGCCGCGTTCCAGGCGGCGGGCAGCCACGTTGGCGTGATGTTTGCCGTGTACAGCGGCGTGGCTGCGCTGGCCGCGTTCGTGCTGCCGGTGCTGGCGCGCCATACCAGCCGCAAGTTCACCCACACGCTGTGCCTGGCCATCGGCGGCGTCAGCCTGATCAGCCTGTTCGCGGTCCACGATGTGCAGCTGTCTTACCTGCCGATGGTGGGCGTGGGCATCGCCTGGGCCAGCATTCTGACCATGCCGTACGCGATCCTGGCCGGCGCGCTGCCGCCCAAGCGCATGGGTTACTACATGGGCGTGTTCAATTTCTTCATCGTGATTCCGCAGATCGTCAGCGGCTTGCTGCTCGGCTTTGTGACCAAGTACCTGTTCATGGGCGAGGCGGTCAAGACCCTGATGCTGGGCGGCGTGTGCATGCTGGTGGCGGCGATTTTGACGCTGGCCGTGCAAGATAACGCAGCCCCCGAACGTTAATAATGTAATATTGCCCGTGAGATAATGGCAACGACGGCGGCGTGGCAACGCGTCGCCCCTTCATTCACGCGGAGCGACTATGAGCATTCAAACCATCACTACCCAACCGATTTCCGGCCAGCGTCCCGGCACGTCCGGCCTGCGCAAGAAAGTCACCGTCTTCCAGCAGGCGGGCTACCTCGAAAACTTCGTGCAAAGCGTGTTCGTCACGCTGGGCGACGTCGCCGGCAAAACGCTGGTGGTCGGCGGCGATGGCCGCTACCACAACCGCGAAGCGATCCAGGTCATCCTGCGCATGGCGGCGGCCCACGGCTACGCCAAAGTGCTGGTCGGGCAGGGCGGCGTGCTGTCCACCCCGGCCGTGAGCTGCGTGATCCGCAAGCACGGCGCCGCCGGCGGCATCGTGCTCTCGGCCAGCCACAATCCCGGTGGCCCGGACGGCGACTTCGGCATCAAGTACAACATTGCCAACGGCGGCCCGGCTCCCGAGAGCATCACCGAGGCGATCTACGCGCGCACCGAAGCGATTACCGAGTACCGCATCAGCGATGCGCCCGCCGTGGACCTGAACGTGCTGGGCACCTCGCACATCGAGCAGACCGAGATCGTCGTGATCGACTCGGTGGCCGACTACGCGGAACTGATGCAGCAACTGTTCGACTTCGACGCCATCCGCAAGCTGTTCGGCGGCGGTTTCCGCATGTGCTTTGACGGCATGTCCGCCGTCTCCGGCCCGTACGCCAAGGCCATCATCGAAGGCATGCTGGGCGCACCAGCCGGCACCGTCATCAACGGCGAGCCACTGGAAGACTTCGGCGGCCTGCACCCGGACCCGAACCCGGTCAACGCCGCCCAGCTGATCGAGATCATGGCGGCCGACGACGCGCCCGATTTCGGCGCTGCTTCCGACGGCGACGGCGACCGCAACATGATCGTCGGCCGCAAGTTCGACGTTACGCCATCGGACAGCCTGGCTGTGCTGGCTGCCAACGCCACCGTGGCGCCGGGCTACCGCGCCGGCCTGAAAGGCATCGCCCGCTCGATGCCGACGTCGCAGGCGTCGGACCGCGTGGCAGCAGCGCTGGGCATCCCGAGTTTTGAAACCCCGACCGGCTGGAAATTCTTCGGCAACCTGCTCGACGCCGGCCAGGCCACCCTGTGCGGCGAAGAGAGCTACGGCACCGGTTCCGATCACATCCGCGAAAAGGATGGCCTGTGGGCCGTGCTGTTCTGGCTCAACCTGCTGGCCGCGACCGGCAAGTCGGTGGAAGAACTGGTGAGCGAACACTGGGCGCGCTTCGGCCGCAACTATTACTCGCGCCACGACTACGAGGCGGTGGAAACCAAGGGCGCCAATGAGCTGATGGATTCGCTGCGCATCAAGCTTGCCACCCTGCAGGGCGCGGACCTGGGCGCCTACGTGGTCGATTTCGCCGACGATTTCGAATACACCGATCCGATCGACGGCTCGGTCTCGAAAAAACAGGGCATCCGCATCGTGATGACCAACGGCTCACGCATCGTGTTCCGCCTGTCGGGCACCGGCACCGAAGGCGCCACCCTGCGCGTGTACCTGGAGCGCTACGAAGCCGATCCCGAACTGCACCACCTGCCTACCCAGCAGGCCCTCTCGGCCCTGATCCTGCTTGCCGAACAGGTGGCCGGCATCGAGGGCTGGACCGGACGCGCGCGTCCGACCGTTACCACGTAAAACCATAAGGAAGACAGCATGACATACACACGGTGGACCAAGCTTTCCCTGGCACTGACGACGGCCATTACCTTGGCTGCAACCGGCGGCAACGCCGCAGCCCAGGCCACCGGCGTCAAGAAGAAAGGCCCGCCGCCCATCGTGGCGCCCAAGGCGGCGCAGCCCTTCCTGTGGGAAAACGCCACCGTGTATTTTGTGCTGACCGACCGTTTTAATAATGCCTTTACCGGCAACGACCTGGCATATGGTCGCCAGAAGGACGCGGCGCCGCTGCGCGGCTTCATGGGCGGCGACCTCGCAGGCCTGATCAACAAGATCAACGACGGCTACTTCGACGCACTGGGTGTGAACGCCATCTGGCTCACGCCGCCGGTCGAACAGATCCACGCGGGTACCGACGAGGGCACCGGCAAGTCGTACGGCTTCCACGGCTACTGGGCCCGCGATTTTACGGCGGTGGACGCCAACCTCGGCACCGAGAACGATTTCCGCAATTTCGTCGAAGCGGCCCATGCGCGCGGCATCCGCGTGATCCTCGACGTGGTGATGAACCACACCGGCCCGGTCACCCCGATCGACCCGGTATGGCCGCAGGACTGGGTGCGCACCGACCCCACCTGTACCTATAAAGACGCGAAAACCACCATCGACTGCACCCTGGTGAAAAACCTGCCGGACATCCGCACCGACAGCGACGCCGAAGTGGAACTGCCGCCGCAACTGGTGGAAAAATGGCGCCGCGAAGGGCGCTACACGCAGCAAATGAGGGAGCTCGACGAGTTCTTCGCCAAGACCGGCTACCCGCGCGCACCGCGCTACTACCTGATGAAATGGCACGCGGACTGGATCCGCAAGTTCGGCGTGGACGGCTTCCGCGCCGACACCGTCAAGCACGTGGAACCCAAGGTGTGGAAAGAACTGCGCACCGTGGCCGATGCGGCCTACGAGGACTGGAAGCAGGCCAACCCGGACAAGAAACTCGGCGACAAGTTCTACATGACCGCCGAGGTCTATAACTACGATATCGCCCACGGCCAGACCCATGACCTTGGTGGCGGCACCATCGCCAACTACTACCAGCAGGGCTTCGACAGCCTGATCAACTTCGGCCTGGTGCGCGACGCGAACAAGGATTACGAGGCGCTGTTCTCGAGCTACTCGAACATCCTGCATGGCGGCGCGCTGCAAGGCTACTCGGTATTGAACTACATCGATTCGCACGACTACGAGCCGCCATTCGACGCCGCACGCAAGCGTCCGTTCGAGAGCGCGACCAAGCTGCTGCTGGCGCCCGGCGCCGCGCAGATCTATTACGGCGACGAAACCGCGCGCAAGCTCGATATCGCCGACGCCACCGGCGACGCCAAGCTGCGCTCGTTCATGAACTGGGACGAGCTGGCGCAAAATACGCAGCGCGACGGCTACAAGGTCGGCGACGTGTACACGCACTGGAGCAAACTGGGCCAGTTCCGCCGCGCCCACGTGGCGGTGGGCGCTGGCGTACACCAGCAACTGCAGGCACAGCCCTACATCTTCAAACGCACGTACGACAAGGATGGCCTGCGCGACCAGGTGGTCGTCGCGCTCGACCTGCCGATCGACAAGGCCAGCGCCATCAAGGTGCACGGCGTGTTTGCCAACGGCCAGAAGGTGCGCGACTACTACTCGGGCAAGACCGCCGTGGTACGCGCGGGCAGCGTCAATTTCGGCACCCGTAATCCGATCGTGTTGATCGGCCAGGCCGATTAACGTATCAAAGGCCGGCGTCGCGCTGCCGCCAGCAAAATGCGCGGCGATGGCGTGGTGCACAGCACGCGCGGCGCACGCATGGTGAACGCGCGTTCGACGGCTTCCAGTGCGCTGTCGATATCGGGCGCGGGCGCCTCGTCCTGCACGGCTTGGGCCTGGTGCCAGCGGGCGAAATCGGCCATTTCCAGCGGCTTGGCAAATAAATAGCCTTGCGCCTCGTCGCAGCCGGCCGAGCGCAGGAAGGCCAGCGCCGCGCCATTTTCCACGCCTTCGGCCACCACCCGGTGGCCCAGTTCCTGCGACAGCGAAATCATGGCGCGTACCAGCCCTTGCTGGCGCTGGTCGTGTTCGATGCCGCGCACGAACGACTGGTCGATCTTGACCACGTCGGCCGGCATGCGCTGCAAATAGGCCAGGCTGCTGTAGCCGGTGCCGAAATCGTCGATCGCCAGGTGGATGCCGGCATGGGCTAGCGCATCGAGCGTGGCGTGCGCCTTGGTCGGATGCTCCATGATGGCGCTCTCGGTGATTTCCAGTTCCAGGCAATGGTGCGGCAGGCCGCGCCGGTGCAGGCCCTCGACCACGCGGTCGGCAAAGTCGGCTTCCAGCAGGTTGGGTGCGGAGACGTTGAGCGACAGCTGCAGCGCCAGGCCGGCATGGCGCCAGGCCAGTTGCTGGTCGAGCGCCGTGTTGAGTACCCAGGTGGTGGCCGCCTGCGCCAGGCGCGAGCGCTCGACGATGGGCATGAATTCGCCGGGGCCGATGGCGCCCAGGGTGGGGTGGTCCCAGCGCAGCAGCGCTTCCGCACCCACGCACAGGCCGCTGGCGATGTCGATCCTTGGCTGGAACACCAGGCGCAACTGGTCGGCGCTTTCGAGCGCCGTGCTAAAGTCGTTGAGCAGGTTGAAGCGGCGGCGGTACACCTGGTCTTCGCCGGCCGAGTACATGGCCACGCTGCGTCCCGATTCAATGGCGTCCTGTACCGCGCTCTGGGCCCGGCGCAACACGCTCAGGGCGTCGGTGTTGCTGATATCAAAAGGCACTACGCCGATGGTGGGCGTGGCCACGAAGCGGCTCTTGACGGTGGCAATCGCGCGATCGAGCTTGGCCTCGAGCAGCGGCGTGTACTGGTCGATGCTCACCTGCGGCGTGTTGAGCATGGCGAACTGGGTGGTGGACACGTGATAAACCTTGCGGCCGGCCCCCAGTTCGGCGCGGATCCAGGCGGCAGCGTCGGTCACCAGTTCGTCCAGGTAGCGCGGGTTCATGGCGCGCACAGCGTGCGCCAGTTGCGCCGGTGTGGCCAGGTTGATCAGCACCGCCACGCGCTCGGCGCCCTCGGCGCTGTCTCGTTGCAGATCCTGGAAATCTTCGATGAACTGGTTACGGTTGGGCAGGCCACTGATCGGATCGACGCGGCCGAGCGCGTGCATCATCTCGATTTGCGACATCACCATCGCCGCCAGGTCGCACAGCATGGTCAGTTCTTCCGGCGTGGTGTCGCGCGGCTCGGTGCCCAGCACGCACATGGCGCCCAGGCAGTGGCCGTCGGCGGTCACCAGCGGCGCGCCGGCGTAGTAGCGGATGCCGCTGGCAGCCAGCGGGCTGTCGCGGAAGTACGCATCGTCCTGCAGGTCGGGAACGATCAGCAGCTCGGCATTGTCGGCCACGTTACCGCACGGCGCTTTCACGCGCGGGATCGAGCAGTGATCGATGCCCACGCGCGACTTGAACCACTGGCGGTCGCTGTCGGTGAGCGAGACGGCGGCAATGGGCAGATTGAACAGGCGCGCGGCCAGGCGCGTGATGCGGTCGAACGCTTCGCTGGGCGGGGTGTCGAGAATATGGAGCTTGTGGAGCGCATCGAGGCGCTGTCGTTCCGTGGTCTGGCAAGAAATAGTCATGGTCGTTTTCGTTTTGGTGGTGCCAGCGGGCGGTGGCTTGCCCACTGCGTGACAACGAGCTATTGAATGCAGGGCGGCGTGGATACAATCGATTGCATAAATCGTAATATTATTGCGCTCGTGAAATTAATAGTACCATGATTTAAGTTTTGCCGCGGTGCGTGGGCCAATCGTGCACCAAGGCGCACCAGTTCACTCTTCCACGAATACCACGGCGCTACGCGCTGGTACCGAGAACGTACCGGTGGCCGTGGCATATGCCGCGCCGCCGGCGATACGACGGTCGGCTGCCCCAGCGCGCAGGTGCACCGGGTGCAGCCGGTAGCGGCGGCCCTGTTCTGCGTTGACGGCGACCTGCTGCGCCACCTTGTCCGCGTTGATCACGTAGGTGATGGCCTTGAAATGGGCGCCCGGGTAGCCGGCGCCGTCGAGGTGGCCCACGATCACGGTCGGCACCTGCTGCGCGCCGGTGTTGTAAAAGCGCAGGCGGTGTTCGACATCCTTGGCCGTGCGCAGGCGGAACAGGGTGCTGCTGGCGCGGATGGCCAGCAGGTCGCGGAAGGCGTCGCGGGTCCAGGCGATGTCCTGCGGCGTGGGCTTGATGTCCGCCGCGCGCGCCAGCAGGGGGCGCATCAGCGCGTAATCCTTGCCGTTGTCCTCCTCGCGCGGCAGGCCGGTGCCGAAGTAATTGTCGCGGTAGGTCCAGTCCAGGCGGTTGAACCAGTCGCCGGACTCGAAGCTGTTGCGGTCCAGCGATTTCGATCGCAGGATGTCGAAGCCGGCGTGGAAGTAGGGCACGCCCTGGCTGAACGCATTGATGGCCGCGCCCAGTATTTGCACCTGCGCCCGCTCGGCCGTGGTGGTACCCAGCGGCAGCTTGAAGACATTGATGTCAAACAGGGTCTGGTTGTCGTGGTTTTCCACGTAGTTGACGGTCTCGCCCGGTTCGCTGGCGTAGCCGGCTGGCTGGTTGCCGCCATAGACGATGTCTTCGAGGCGCTTGCGCTCGCCCTGGCGGGTTTGCATGGTAAAGCCACGCAGCGAACCGGCCAGGCCCACCTTGACCATGTCGGCTGCGTCCATCAGGTCTTGTTTGGTGCGTGGCGCCGCGCTGGCATTGGCGTCATATACCAGGCCATTGATCCAGCCCTGCTGGCTGGCGATTTGCGCGCTGCCGTCGGCTGCACCGCCGCCGCGCATGGCGTCGCGCGCGCGGTCGCTGAAGGTGCCGATGCCGGTACCGTTCAACGACAGCTGCGACGCCTGCACGAAGCGCGCGCCGTCGGCCACTTCGCCGAAGTTCCAGCCTTCGCCGATCAGGTTGATGTGGCGGCCGGTGGCCTGGTTCACGCGCGCCTGCAGTTGTTCCATCGCTGCGCGCGGCTGGTGGCCCATCAAGTCGAAGCGGAACGAGTCGATCTTGTACTGCACCGCCCACAGCTCGGCCGAATCGATCATCAGCTTGGCCATCATGGCGTGTTCGGTGGCGGTGTTGTCGCAGCAGGTGGAGCGCTCGATCGCGCCTTTCGCATCGAGCCGGTGGTAGTAGCCGGGCACCACGCGGTCGAGCACCGATCGCTGATCCTGTCCGGCGATGAAGGTGTGGTTGTACACCACGTCCATGCCTACCCGCAGGCCGATCTTGTGCAGCGCCTGCACCATGCGGCGGAATTCGACGATGCGCTTGGCGCCATCGGCTGCATCGGTGGCGTAGCTGCCCTCGGGAGCGCTGTAGTGGTACGGATCGTAGCCCCAGTTGTAGCAGTCGGTGAACTTGACGGCGGTGATGGCCGCCTGTTGTGCCAGCCCGTCGGGTGTCAAGCCGGGCAGGGCGGCGATCTCCTCCAGCGTGGATTTGCAACCCTGTTCCGGCACGGTGGCGATGTCGTACACGGGCAGCAGGTGGATGTCGGTCATGCCGGCTTTGCTGAGCGCTTGCAGGTGGCGCATGCCGTTCGAGCCGGTTTCCGTGAAGGCCGTGTACTTGCCGCGGTTGGCTGCGCTCACGGTGGCGTCGTTGATCGAAAAGTCGCGCACGTGCAGCTCGTAAATCGCCATGTCCGGCTGTGCGCTCACCCGTTTCGGTATCGGCGTGCGGTCCCAGCCTGCCGGTTTGAGGCTGGCCGCGCCCAGGTCGGCGATGTAGCTGCGCTTTGAATCCGTGGCCAGGCTGACCGAGTACGGATCGGTGACCAGGTTGCGCACCAGGCCTGCGGTGGGCGCCACTACGTCCACCAGGTACTGGTAGTACTTGCCCGCGTGTTGGCCGGGCAGCTCGGCGGACCAGATGCCAGTGGCATCGTCGCGGCGCATGGTGGTCAGCGCTGTCGCTGTTGAAGAACCGCTG
Organism: Duganella sp. Leaf61; assembly: GCF_001421905.1. Classification (NCBI taxonomy): domain Bacteria; kingdom Pseudomonadati; phylum Pseudomonadota; class Betaproteobacteria; order Burkholderiales; family Oxalobacteraceae; genus Duganella; species Duganella sp. Leaf61. The sequence continues at coordinate 410,671 of NZ_LMLM01000012.1, read as the reverse complement.
GCGTAGGTGCACACGGCCACGCTCTGTGCGGTGGGCGCCCACAGCTTGAAGCCGGCCGCCTTGGCGCGCACGGTCACACCGAGGTCGGGCGCTTGGGCGGCGCTGGCGTACAGGTCGTCCAGGGCGCCGGGCAGTTGCGCGGTGGTGGCATCGAGCACCGTGCCATCGGGCGCTTCGCGCACCAGCAGCAACTGGCCGGTGAGCAGGGCCGGGATGCGGGCGGCATCACCTGGCGCCACGGCCAGCAGCGGCCCCTTGCCGATGAATTTGAAGCGCTGCGCCAGCGCGGCCGGAGCCGGCGTGATCGATGGCGAGAGCAGCACGGCGCCGTCCGCGCCGGTCACGCGTTGGCCGGCGGTGGCGCGCAGCTGCGCGGTGGCCGAGTAATACAGTTTGAAGGTGCCGGTGGTGTCGGCGGCCGGCCACTGGATCAGCTGGCGGTCCAGCCAGTAGGCGCGCGCCTCGGCGGCCGGCGCGGCGCCGGCCTGCAGTACTGTGGCAAACGGGCCGTCGCAGTCGGCGATGGTGGGGGCGGCGGTTGCTGCCGCGCAGCTCAGCGCCAGTGCGACGCCGGTAAGAATCTTGGCCAATCTCGTCTCCAAACTATAGATTTAGTAGTGCTGTTACAAAAAAGCCGGCAATTCAAGGAGAATTGCCGGCCTATGGTAATCTAAAAGCTGTAGTTTTGGTACGGACGGTTATGCTTTGCGGTAGTTATCGACCATCTTGTAGCGGGTGGCATAGAGTGCGAACAATCCCGCACACACCAGCGCAAAGCCGGCAAAGAAGAACATCTGGAAGGCGCTTTCCGACAGTCCCGTGCTGGCGATGTGGCCACTGACCGTATCGTTCTTCACGCCGGCGTTGACGATCAGTACCCACAGGTTGCCGATGGTGGTGCCCAGGTACCAGAAGCTGAGGATGATGCCTTTCATCGGTGCGGGCGCCTGGCTGTAGGCGAACTCCAGGCCGGTGGCCGACACCAGCACCTCGCCCAGCGTGAGCAGCGCGTACGGCAGCAGTTGCCAGAAGATCGAGACCTTGTCGCCCGCGTCCATATTGAGCTGGATGGCGCCCACGGCGATCCACGACAGGCCCGAGAGCGCAATGCCGGCGCCCATGCGGCGCAGCGGCGTGGGCGTGATGCCGATCGCGCGCATCAGCGGGTACAGCACCACGTTGTTCAACGGGATCAGCAGCATCACCAGGATCGGATTGATCGCCTGCATTTGCGCCGGCAGCAGCGTGAAGTCCCAGCCGAACAGCGACAGCTGCGGGCTGTTCATGGCGTTGGCCTGGACGATCCAGGTGGAAGCCTTCTGGTCGAACAGCGACCAGAATGGCGTGATCAGTGCGAACACGATCAGGATGCGCAGCACCGAACGCACGCCTTCCACCGCTTCGGCCGTATGGATGCCACGGGCGCGGTCCAGCTGCATCGACACGCCGAAGCAGCCGAACGCCAAGAGCATTACCAGCGCGGTACAGAAGGCGATCACAAAGCCCCACTGCGGAATCATGCACAGCGAAACCAGGGCGGCGAGGGCGCCCACGCCGGCCACCATCAGGCCTGGCCGCGACTGGCCGGCCACGCGCGCCAGCAGCGCGGTGCGCGCCACGCTGCTGAACGAATCGGGATTCGGCGCGGCCGGCGGCACGTGCACGTATTTTTTGCGGCCCATCCAGAACACCAGCGTGGCAATCGCCATCAGGATGCCGGGAATGCCGAAGGCCACCGACGGACCGTAGTCGCGCAGCAGCAGCGGCATCAGCAGCGATGCGAAGAACGAACCGAAGTTGATGATCCAGTAGAACGCGTCGAACACCAGGCGCGCGCGGTTCTTGTTGGTCTGGTCGAACTGGTCGCCCACGAACGCCACCACCAGCGGCTTGATGCCGCCCGAGCCGAACGCGATCAGCCCCAGCCCGAAGTAGAAGCCTTTGATGTTGTGCTCGAAAATCGCCAGGCACGCATGGCCGGCCACGTAGATCAGGGAAAACCAGAAGACCGTGTTGTATTTGCCGAAGTAGCGGTCGGCCAGCCAGCCGCCCAGCAGCGGGAAGAAGTACACGCCGATGACGAAGGTGTGGAACACGTGCTTGGCTTCGTTGGTGCGGTGTTCGGCCGGAATGAACAGCAGCAGGGTACTGAGCAGGAACGGCGTGAGGATGTTGCGCATGCCGTAAAAACTGAAGCGTTCACAGCCTTCGTTGGCAATGATGTACGGGATCTGCCGAGGCAAGGGCCCGTTGCCGTCCTTGATATCGACGGTGCTGGCGTTGCTGCTCACTGGTCTTTCTCCTGATTTTATGTAGTTTGACTACTGATTTCTACCTTTGAAATTCCTGTTGAAATCTCTAAGTATTTGATTTTGAAGAATTAAATGTGATAATTCCCCACCGGCAATCGCATTGAAAAAAACATGTTCGTCATGTATATTCTGTACAAATTCTTTTTCCTTGCCTAGCCAACCCCGGATTCTCTTATGACTCAGCAACTAACTCAAGTGTCGCCGCATGCCAAAGACTGGTATCGCGAGTCCATCATCTACCAGGTGTACCCACGCAGCTACTACGACACCAACGGCGATGGTATCGGCGACCTGCCGGGGATTACGGCAAAGCTGGACTATATCGCATCGCTGGGGGTGGACATCGTGTGGATTTCGCCTTTCTTCACGTCGCCGATGAAGGACTTCGGCTACGACATCGCCGATTACTGCGATGTCGATCCGATGTTCGGCACGCTGGCCGACTTCGACGCGCTGATCGCCCGCGCCCACAGCCTGGGCCTGAAAATCATGATCGACCAGGTGATGGCGCACACGGCGGAGGACCACCCGTGGTTCCGGGAAAGCCGCGCCAGCCGCGACAACCCCAAGGCCGACTGGTACGTGTGGAGCAATCCGAAGGACGACGGCAACCCGCCCAACAACTGGCTGTCGGTGTTCGGCGGCTCGTCGTGGCAGTGGGATACGCGCCGGCGTCAATACTATATGCATAATTTCCTGGCCAGCCAGCCGCAGCTCAATTTCCACAACCCGCAAGTGCAGCAGGCGCACCTGGACGCGCTGCGCTTCTGGCTCGAACGCGGCGTGGACGGCATCCGCCTCGACGCGTGCAACTACCACTTCCACGACCAGCAACTGCGCAGCAATCCGCCGGCCACCAACCGCGATTCGATCACCGTCACCGATGTAAACCCGTACGGCATGCAGGCGCACGACTACGACAAGACCCGCCCGGAAAACCTGCCGTTCCTGCAAAAGCTGCGCGCGCTGCTCGACGAATACCAGGCGATTTCGATCGGCGAAGTGGGCTCCGACGATTCGCTGGCCACCATGGCCGAATACACGGCCGGCGGCGACAAGCTGCACATGGCCTACAGCTTCAATCTGCTGGTCAATCACCTGTCGTCGCACTACATTCGCCAGCAGGTGGAGCAGTTCGAGGAACGGGTGAAAGGCGGCTGGGCGTCATGGTCGGTCGGTAACCACGACGTGCCGCGCGTGGCCTCGCGCTGGGGCGGCCCGGACGCGCCGCCGGCGTTTGCCAAGCTGGCGCTGGCGATGCAGCTGTCGCTCAAGGGCACGCCGTGCCTGTACCAGGGCGACGAACTGGCGTTTGCCGAAGCGGATGTGCCGTTCGAGCTGCTGCAAGACCCGTACGGCATCACGTTCTGGCCTGAGTTCAAGGGCCGCGATGGCTGCCGCACGCCGATGGCCTGGACCGGCGACGACCATGGCGGCTTCACCACCGGCGCGCCATGGCTGCCGGTCTCGCCGCAGCACCGCGAACGCGCGGCGGCCGTGCAGGAAAACGATCCGGCATCGACGCTGGCCTTTACCCGCGCCTTTATCGCCTGGCGCCGCACGCTGCCGCAACTGACGCGCGGCGCAATCAGCTTCTACGATGCGCCGGAACCGGTGCTGGCGCTGCGCCGCGATCTCGACGGCGAGCGCGGTGTGATTGCCGTGTTCAACCTCGGCGCGGAGCCGGTCAGTTTCAGCCTGCCGCAGGCGGCTGGCGCGCAGCAGCTGGAAGGCTACGGCTTGCCGGGGGCGATCGATAACGGCGTCGTGTCGCTGCCGGCGTTCGGTGCATGGTTCGGCTACGCGGCGTAAGCGCCGGTCGAATGCGGCGTTGACTTCTTGCTACGCACTATTTCGGGTATGCTTCCGCCAACTGCCTTGACTGAACCAACATGAAACAATCCGAAGTGGATCAAAAACTCAACCGCACGGCCTTTGCCGACGGCCCGCGCCTGCTGGCCGACATCGGCGCCACGCATGCGCGCTTCGCCTTGCAGACGGCGCCGGGCGAGTTCCGCGCCGTGCGCGTGCTCAAGTGCGATGACTATGCCGACATTGTGGCCATGCTGCGCTCGTACCTGGCCGACCACGCCGACATCACGCTCAACCACGCGGCGCTGGCCGTGGCCAACCCGGTCAGCGGCGACTACATCCGCATGACCAACCGCGACTGGGAATTCTCCACCGACGAAGTGCGCCGCGCCTTGGGCCTGCACACTTTATTGGTGGTCAACGACTTCACGGCGCTGGCGATGTCGCTGCCTGGTTTGAAGCCCGCAGACCTGATGCAGGTGGGCGGCGGCAAGCCGGCGCTCAACTCCGTGATCGGCGTGCTGGGGCCGGGCACCGGCCTCGGTGTGTCGGGCGTGATTCCGACCGTCGATGGTTTCGTCACGCTCGGTTCCGAAGGCGGCCACACCAACTTCGCGCCGGCCGACGAGCGCGAATATTCGATCCTGCAGTACGCCTGGCAAACCTGGTCGCATGTCTCGACCGAGCGCTTGATTTCGGGCCCCGGCATGGAAATCATCTACCGCGCGATCGCCAAGCGCAACGGCCGGCAAGTGCGCGACCTGACCTCGCAGGAGATCATGGCCGGCGCGCTCACCGATAAGGACCCGCTGTGCCTGGAGGTGCTCGAATGCTTCTGCGCCATGCTCGGCGGCGCTACCGCCAACCTGGCCGTCACCCTGGGCGCGTTTGGCGGCATGTTCATTGGCGGGGGCATCGTGCCGCGCATGGGCGAGTGGTTCGCGCAGTCGCCGTTCCGCTCGCGCTTCGAGGCGAAAGGGCGGTTTACCAGCTACCTGTCCGAGATTCCGACCTACGTGATCACCACGCCCAACCCGGCGTTTTACGGCGTGGCCACCATCCTGTCCGAACACCTGCGTGGCCGCAGCGGCGCCAATACGCTGATGGAGCGCGTGCGCCACTTGCAGCACGAGTTGACGCCGGCCGAACAGCGCGTGGCGCAGCTGGTGCTGGAACAACCGCGCCTGGTGCTTAACGAGCCGATCGCCGACATCGCGCGCTTGGCCGAAGTGAGCCAGCCGACCGTGATCCGTTTCTGCCGCTCGCTCGGTTTCCTCGGCCTGGCCGATTTTAAATTGAAGTTCGCCAGCAGCCTGACGGGCGCGATTCCCGTGCGTCACAGCCAGGTGCGGGTGAGCGACAGCACGCACGACCTCAGCGCCAAGGTGATCGATAATACGGTTTCCGCGATCCTGAAATTCCGCGACCAGCTCGACGTGCGCTCGATCGACAAGGCCATCGCGCTGGTGGCCAAGGCCAAGCGCGTGGAGTTTTACGCGATGGGCAATTCGCGCGTGGTGGCGCTGGACGGTCAGCACAAGTTCTTCCGCTTCCGCATTCCGACGTCGGCGTACGGCGACTCGCACTTGCTGAACCTGGCGGCCGAGCTGCTCAAGCCGGGCGACGTGGTGATCGCCATTTCCAACTCGGGCAAGCTGCCCGACCTGCTCGAGGCGGTCGATGTGGCGCGTGCGGCCGGCGCGGACGTGATTGCGATCACGGCCAGCAACTCGCCGCTGGCGAAAAAGGCCAGCGTGTGCCTGGCGGTCGATCACTCCGAGGACAGCACCACGTTCCTGTCGATGATCTCGCGCATCTTGCAGCTGCTGCTGATCGACATCCTGTCGGTGGGAATCTCGCTCGACGCCCAGCAGGGCAAGCTGGTCGTCGAACATAAAGCCAAGGGCGAGGCCGATGGCCGCCGGCTGCTGATTTCGCACCTGGACGGCTGACCGTCGTCCATCCCCCTTGGAAAAGGCAGACCAGCGCGGTCTGCCTTTTTTTCGCCTGTTACAAATTGCTGCTTGAAGTCTGACGTAAACAGGATAAGATATGTCTTACTAAGTTATATCTTAACTCGTTATGTCGTAACGAGGTTTTTCCACCTGACAAGGACATTGCCATGCTGACCAATCCACACCACCACTCCCATCGCCACCATGCTGCCCACGGCCATCACGGTCATGGCGGTGGCGGCGGCCGCGCGCGCGGCCCGAAAATGTTCGACGCCGGCGCCATGCGCTATATCGTGCTGCAACTGATCGCCGAAAAGCCGCGCCACGGCTACGAGATCATCAAGGAGCTCGAACAGCGTTCCGGCGGCGGCTACACCCCGAGCCCCGGCGCCATCTACCCGCTGTTGTCGATGCTGCTCGATATGGGTCATGTCTCCGCCTCGCCCGACGGCAACAAGAAGCTGCACACCATCACCCCGGAAGGCGAGGCGTTCCTGGCCGAGAACCGCCAGTTCGTCGATGCCATCGTGGCGCGCATGAGCGACCCGGCCGAGGCGCGCGACGACCTGCGCACCATCATGCACGAGCTCAAGCACGCGGTGATCGCCCAGGGCCAGGAAAACCATCCGACGCCCGCCAAGCTCGAGCAAATCCGCGCCATCCTGCGCCAGGCCACGGCCGACATCACGGCGCTGGCATGACCGCGGCTGGCTTATTGATCCCCGCGCCTGGTTCTGCACTGACCCCGGCGCGCGAGCGCCTGGTGCTGTGGCTGCTGGCGCTCACGCAGTTCACCGTGATCATGGATTTCATGGTCATGATGCCGCTCGCGCCGCAGCTGATGACGGCGTTTTCGATCACGCCGGCCGCCGTCTCGGGCGCGGTGTCGGCATATGCCTGGTGCGCCGGCTTGTCCGGCCTGCTGGCGGTCATGTATATCGACCGCTTCGACCGCAAGCAGCTGCTGCTGTGGATGTTTGCGCTGTTTACCTTGTCTAACCTGGCGTGCGCGCTGGCGCCCACGTTCGAGGTGCTGATCGCTTCGCGCGCATTCGCGGGCGTGACCGGTGGCGTGCTGGGCGCCATCATCATGGCCATCATCGGCGACCTGATTCCGGCCGACCGGCGCGGCGCCGCCACCGGCGTGGTGATGACCTCGTTCAGCATGGCGGCCGTGGCCGGCGTGCCCACCGGCGTGATGCTGGCCGCGCACTTCGGCTGGGCTTCGCCGTTTTATCTGCTGGTGGTGTTGTCGGTGCTGGTCTGGCTGCTGGCCGCGCGCGCGTTGCCGGCGATCGATGGTCACCTGGGCCACCCGGTGCCGCTCAAGGCGGTGCTGCCGAACCTGGTTGCGCTGTACCGGGTGCCCAACCACTTGCGGGCCTTCCTGCTGTCGTTCATGAACATGGCCACGGGCATGCTGGTGATTCCGTTTATTTCACCGGTCATGGTCAGCAATCTAGGCATCGCGCCGGCGGAGGTGACGTATGTGTACCTGGCCGGCGGCGTGGCCACGCTGTTTACCGCGCGCCGCATCGGCCGCTGGTCGGACCGGGTGGGGGCGCACAAGGTCTATCGCTACATGGCGCTGGCGTCGGCGGTGCCGATGTTGTTCGTCACCCATATGCCGGCCATGCCATTGATTGCCGTGATCCTGTTCTTTCCGTTCTTCATGACGGCGGTGTCGGGCCGGACGATCCCGTTGCAGGCCTTGATGACCACGGTGCCGGAACCGTCGCGTCGCGGCGGTTTTCTGTCGGCCAATTCGGCAATCCAGTCGATCGGCAGCGGCTCCGGCGCCCTGCTGGGCGGCATGACGCTGCACACGGACGCAGCCGGGCACATCATCGGCTACGGCCTCAATGGCTGGCTGGCGGCGGGATTGACGGTGCTGTCGGTATTGTGGGTGGGGAAGGTCAGGCGGGCGGCGGACTTGAGACCCGCCCTCCTATAAAATCAAACGCATCAGCCATCAACGCTGGTGCGTTTTTCCGGATGCTTTTCACGGCGCCAGCGCGCCAGGCTGATCACTTCATCGTTGGTGGCGTCTTCCACCAGTATCTCGTCGTCATTGGCTGAGACCAGGAAACTTTCCCACCGCAGCGCCGCGTCGGCGCTGTTTTCCACAAAGCTGAACTGGTAATAGGTTTTGCCGTTGAGCTTGCGCGGCGCCGGATCGTATTCGATCAGCGCGCCGTGCACTTTCCCGTTCGAGGTTTTCTCCAGCATGGTGGACCAGGCGCGCAGTTCCGGCAACGCCAGCAGGGCAGCCGAGGCCTGGTCCTTGGTGCGCGTGACTTTCGGTTCCGCCGGCGCGGCCGGTTCGACCGCTGCCGGTGGACGTGGCGCTGGCTTGGCGGCCGGCGGCGTTGCTGGTGGCGTGGGCAGGGGCTTGATCGGTGCGGGTTGCGCAGGGACGGCGGGAGCAGGCTCCGGTGTCGAATTGCTAACGTACACGCCGACGCCGATCAGGACGGCGATGACAGCACCGGCGGTGAACAGCAGGCGGGGCGGGAGAGACGGAGAAGCCATAATGAATAGACAAAACTATTTTATAGACGGACATACTAAACCAAAGGCAACCATCGGGCAACGTTTGCGGCTGGGCAAGCCAACAGGGTAACGCATAAGCCTATACAATTTTGGTATTACTCCTATCTGATATTTCATTGGCGGCATGACTGTCGATTCCGTAACATCTTGGCAGCATAGAAAAGGATTTCATAGTGGACAAGACCATACTCGGCGTTGACTGGGGTACCAGCAACCGGCGCGCCTACCTGATCGATCAACAAGCCAACTGCCTGGCCGAGTACGAGGATGACCAGGGCATGCTGGCCGTGGGCGGGCGCGAGCGCTTCGGCGCCTCGCTCGACAGCCTGCGCGCCGCCATGGGCATCGATGCCGCCGTCCCGGTCATCATGTCCGGCATGGTCGGCAGCGCCTCGGGCTGGCAGGAAGTGAACTACCTCGACGCCTCGGTGCCGCTGACCGAATTGCCGGCGCACCTGGCGCAGGTGAATGAAGCTCCCTGGTCGGCCAACTGCCACATCGTGCCCGGCTACGCGTACCGTCGCGGCCCGTCGGCCGACGTCATGCGCGGCGAGGAAACCCAGTTGCTCGGCGCCGTGGTGCTGGGCCAGCGCGACGGCTGGCTGGTGCTGCCGGGTACGCACAGCAAGTGGGTGCTGCTCAAGGACGGCGTGATCCAGTCGCTGTCCACGTACATGACCGGCGAACTGTTCGCCATGCTGTCCAAGGGCGGCACGCTGTCGTCCATGATGGGCGGCGATACCAGCGACGCCACCGGCTTCGCCGCCGGCCTCGACCAGGCTGGCGTGGGCGAACCGCTCTCGAACACCCTGTTCCGCGTGCGCGCCGGCGTGGTGTCGCGCAGCGCCCCGGTCGAGCAGGCCGCCGCGTTTGTCAGCGGCTTGCTGATCGGTGCCGAATTCGCTGCTGCCGCCCGCAGCCTGCCGGCTGGCGGCACCATCACTGTCATCGGCTCGCCAGCGCTGGCCAAGCGCTACGCCGTAGCCGCCCAGCACTTTGGCCTGCAATGCCAGGTGCTCGATCCACATCGCGTGTATTGCACTGCGATTTCCCAATTCATCAAGGGCTGAACATGACTATTTCCCATCCAACCACGCCACTGGTCGCCATCCTGCGCGGTCTGCAACCTGCCGAGGCGGTCGATGTCGCCAAGGTGCTGTACAACGCCGGTTTCCGCGCGCTGGAAGTGCCGCTGAATCGTCCGGGCGCGCTCGAGTGCATCGCCGCCATCGTCAAGCTCAACCTGCCGGATACCCTGGTCGGCGGCGGCACCATGCTCAGCGTGGCGCACGTGGAAGCCGTGTACGAAGCGGGCGGCCGCCTGCTGGTCTCGCCCAACTGCAACCCGGCCGCGATCCGTCGCGCCGCCGAACTGGGCATGTACTGCGCTCCCGGCGTGGCCACCCCGACCGAAGCGTTTGCCGCACTGGACGCCGGCGCCCATGCATTGAAACTGTTCCCGGCCGAGATGGTCGGCCACGGCGGCCTGAAAGCCATGCTCAGCGTGGTGCCGGCTGGCACGCCTATGTGGCCGGTGGGCGGCGTCACGCCCGAGACCATGGCAGGCTGGAAGAAAGCCGGCGCCACCGGTTTCGGCATCGGCGGCGCGCTGTTTACCCCGGGCGTATCGCTCGAAGAACTGGGTGAGCGCGCGGCGGCGTTCGTCAATGCCTGGCGCGCACTGGCTGCCTGATTTTTTAAAAAAAAAGGGAACCTCGAAAAACCGTAGCGAGCGGTTCGTTATCGTCGCGAGTAGCGGAAGCGTACGGAGGTACGCTGAGCAACGGAGCGGCGATAGCGGATCGCGCAGTAGGTTCTTCGAGATTCCCTAATTACGGAGACAAAAACGATGAGTAAGCATGAGGTGCAATGCCTGTGGGACCTGGGTGCGCAACTGGGCGAAGGCCCGCTGTGGGTGGCTGAAGAACAACGGCTGTATTTCGTTGACCTGAAAAGTAAGACGCTGCACGCGTTCGATACCGAGACCGGCAAGCGCCACGCCTGGGAAATGCCGGACTACGTCTGCTGGCTCATCGCCCGCGCCGACGGCGATGGCTTCATGGCCGGCCTGCGCCACGGCATCGCCCGCGTGTGGCTCGAACCTGAATTGCGTATCGAATACATCGCCCATCCGTTTGCCCCGGGCAGCGACCTGCGCCTGAACGACGCCAAGGTCGACAGCGCTGGCCGCATCTGGGCCGGCTCCATGCACAACACCGACTACGCGCAGGCGGTCGGTGCACTGTTCCTGCTCGACAAGGACTTGTCGCTGACGGTGGCCGATGCCGGCTACCACATCTGCAACGGCCCCACCTTCAGCCGCGACGGCGCTACCATGTTCCATACCGACAGCTTCGAAGGCCGCATCTATGCCTACCCGCTGGCGGCCGACGCCACCCTGGGCGAGCCGCGCGTGTGGCGCCAGTTCGCCGAAGGCGAAGGTTCGCCCGACGGCATGACAGTCGATAGCGAAGGCTGCGTGTGGGTAGCGCAGTGGGGCGGCGGCCGCGTGTGCCGCTATTCGCCGGACGGCGACCTGCTCGAGACGATCCGCGTGCCGGTGCGCAATCCTGCGTCGTGCACATTCGGCGGCCCGGACTTCAAGACGCTGTTCATCACCACCGCCAGCGAAGACAACACGCCCGAGCAACTGAAAGAATTCCCGCTCACGGGTGGCCTGTTCGCGGTGCGCGTGGATGTTGCCGGCATTCCGGCGGCACGCTTCGGCTAACGCTATCTGACGCGTCGCCGCTGCGGCGGCGCGTTCTTCCATGACCCGATTGTTGTGCCGCGCAAGGCGGCAGGGGGGAGGTGCGCACGGGTGGTTGGCAGTTCCGTTTTATCCAAAACAAAAAAGACACTGGAGATAACATGAATTTCAAGAAAATGCTTGCCGCGTTCTGCGGCATGGCGCTGACCTTGGCCGCCTCGACGGCCTCGGCACAAAGTTTCGCCAACGGCGCCGACGTGGGCTGGGTCAGCCAGCAGGAATCCGCCGGCTATGCGTTCTACAACAGCAGCGGCGTCAAGACCGACCCGTTCGTGCTGCTGAAAAATCTGAACATCAACGCCATCCGCCTGCGCGTGTGGGTCAAGCCTGGCTGGAACGACGGCGCCGACGTGCTGTACAAGGCCAAGCGCGCCGCAGCGCAAGGCCAGCGCATCATGATCGACTTCCACTACAGCGACAGCTGGGCCGACCCCGGCCAGCAAACCAAGCCGTCCGCGTGGGCCAACCATACCCTGGCGCAGCTGAACAACGACGTGTACAGCCATACCCAGGGCACGCTCAACTACCTGAAATCGAACGGCATCAACGTCGAGTGGGTGCAGGTCGGTAACGAGATCAACAGCGGCATGTTGTGGCCGGAAGGGAAGACCACCAGCTTCACCAACCTGGCCGGCCTGATCAACAGCGGCTACAACGCCACCAAGGCCGTGTTCCCGAACGCCAAGGTGATCCTGCACCTGGCCAACGGCTACGACAACGCAGTGTTCCGCTGGTTCTTCGATGGCGTCAAAGGCGCTGGCGCCAAGTGGGACGTGATCGGCATGTCGCACTATCCGCCGCCATCGGACTGGACCAACTACAACAACCGCATCTCGATCAACATGAAGGACATGGTGGCACGTTACGCCAAGCCGGTGATGGTGACCGAAGTGGGCATGGACTGGACGCAAGCTGCAACGTCCAAGGCCATGGTGGCCGACCTGCTGACCAAGACCAAGGCGCTGGGCGCCAACGGCCTGGGCGTGTTCTACTGGGAGCCACAGGCGTACCCGAGCTGGCAGGGCTATACGTTTGGCGCACTGGACGGCAGCGGTAAGTTCACCATCGCGCTCGATCCCTTCTGAGCATAATTGCAGGTTGGCGGGAATCAGGGGAGAATGCGTCGTTTGAACCTCCGAGACGCATGATGAAAAAAAATCCTCCCCGCTACCTGCACCTGGCGCCGGCAGACGAACTGCCGGTACTCGAAGCGCTCGATAACTTCAAGGCCGTGCTGGTGGTCGATGTGGACGTGCTGGAAACGGTACGCTGGGACATCAGCCGCTGGCTGGTCGACTCGGGCTGCAAGTACGCCATGGTATGGGGCAGGGATGCCGCGCAGTGGCAGGAGTCGATCGACGACGCTCACCTGGAAGCAACCAACTACGAAGACGTGGACGAAGCCGACCTGGTGATCACAACGTCGCACGAAGACGACGACCTTTCCGAAGCATTCTGGTTTGCCCAGCACCGCGCCAGCCACCCGGCGCACGAGCTGCACGACACCCTGATCATGCACATCGCCGACGCGCCGCGCCGCGAGGAAATCGAGGACGAGTTCCACGACGCTTGACGTCCCGCTAACACCATTGACCGGGATCAGCCGTCAGGGTCTGCGCCGGTTTCGATGCCCGTTCCAAGTTGAGTTCATATAACCTGGTACCGCCGAGCTCCAATCCTCGCGAGATTTACTGGAACCTGCGGCGCGACGTGGACGGTCGTGACCGGCATTCGATCAAGGTAGCGGAAATCCGGCGCGGCATTCAAAAGGGTGCAGCCCTTAATCTGAAAGCGGGTAATATCGACAATATGCAGTATCGGGAAATCCTCGACATTGTCAAACAGTCCCAGTTGCAAGATTTTGCACCGCTGATGTTCGTCATACCGCACCACAACGTAGCACCTTGCTGGCGTCTGTGCCAGTCAAGCTGAGAGCCCATCCGTTTTCTGAGGAATATATCATCAGAAGTCTGCCCCGGGATCTCTTTGATGCCTTTGAGCTTTAAGCCGGAGACCTGTCATGAATATCTTAGCCTACCTCGAACCAGTTCCTTTTCATACCGCCAACGAAGCGCTGTTCTACTGTTATCGCGCCTTCGACCAGCTGGCCTGGCCCCAGGAAATGCGCGGCGGTTTTTTCCACGATGCGCCCGGTTGCGAGCCTGCCCCCGAGAGCCGCGCGCTCACGCTGGCCATCCTGGCCGGCATCGCCGAACAGGAGCAATGTCCGCTCGATCAGCTCGGCGCCAATACGCTAGGCGCGTACGCGCGCGCGCTAGGCGAAGTGGGTGACGTTCTTACGGCCCGTCTGCCCGGACTTGACGCCGAGCGCGGCGATGCGTTGCTGCGCCAACTGCGCGCCGACGTACACTAATCGCCAGACGTCAAAAAGCCCGCGCAGGCTTGATGCTTGCGCGGGCTTTTTTTATCGGCCGATGTTTTGGCCGATTGGCAATTACATCATGCCGTCCATACCACCCATACCGCCCATGCCACCCATACCGCCCATGCCGCCAGCTGCCTTGTCGTCAGCCGATTCAGCGATCATGCAGTCGGTGGTCAGCATCAGGCCAGCGATCGAGGCTGCGTTTTGCAGTGCCGAACGGGTGACTTTTGCTGGATCCAGAACACCCATTTCGACCATGTCGCCGTAGGTACCGTTGGCGGCGTTGTAGCCGTAGTTGCCGGTGCCGGCCAGAACCGCTGCCACAACGACCGAAGCTTCTTCACCGGCGTTTTGCACGATCATGCGCAGTGGCTCTTCCATCGCGCGCAGCACGATCTTGATACCTGCGTCCTGGTCTGGGTTGTCGCCTTTCAGGCCAGCAACTTGAGCACGGGCGCGCAGCAGGGCAACGCCGCCGCCAGCCACGATGCCTTCTTCCACGGCAGCGCGGGTAGCGTGCAGTGCATCTTCAACGCGGGCTTTTTTCTCTTTCATTTCGACTTCGGTGGCAGCGCCAACCTTGATCACGGCAACACCGCCGGCCAGCTTGGCCACGCGCTCTTGCAGTTTTTCACGGTCGTAGTCCGAGGTCGCTTCTTCGATCTGTACGCGGATTTGCTTGACGCGGCCTTCGATCGCAGCGGCCTGGCCAGCACCGTCGATAACGATGGTGTTTTCCTTGCCGACTTCGATACGCTTGGCTTGGCCCAGCTCTTCCAGGGTGATTTTTTCCAGGGTCAGGCCGACTTCTTCAGCAACAACCTGGCCGCCGGTCAGGATGGCGATGTCTTCCAGCATGGCTTTACGACGGTCGCCGAAGCCTGGAGCTTTCACAGCAACGGTTTTCAGGATGCCGCGGATGTTGTTCACCACCAGGGTGGCCAGTGCTTCGCCTTCGATGTCTTCTGCGATGATCAGCAGTGGACGGCCGGCTTTGGCAACTTGTTCCAGTACGGGCAGCAGGTCACGGATGTTCGAGATTTTTTTGTCGCACAGCAGGACGAACGGGCTTTCCAGGGCAGCAACCTGCTTTTCCTGGTTGTTGATGAAGTACGGCGACAGGTAGCCGCGGTCGAACTGCATACCTTCAACGATGTCCAGCTCGTCGTTCAGCGATTTGCCGTCTTCCACGGTGATCACGCCTTCTTTGCCGACTTTTTCCATCGCTTCAGCGATGCGCTCGCCGATCGACGAATCCGAGTTGGCCGAGATCGCGCCAACTTGGGCGATTTCTTTGGTGGTGGTGGTTGGCTTGGCGATTTTTTTCAGTTCTTCGACGGTGGCAGCAACTGCCTTGTCGATACCGCGTTTCAGGTCCATCGGGTTCATGCCGGCGGCAACGAACTTCATGCCTTCGCGCACGATAGCCTGGGCCAGCACGGTTGCGGTGGTGGTACCGTCGCCGGCGTTGTCGCTGGTGCGGGAAGCGACTTCCTTGACCATTTGCGCGCCCATGTTTTGCAGCTTGTCTTTCAGTTCGACTTCTTTGGCAACCGATACGCCGTCCTTGGTGACGGTAGGGGCGCCGAACGAGCGCTCCAGTACCACGTTACGGCCTTTAGGGCCCAGGGTTACTTTAACGGCGTTGGCCAGAATGTTGACGCCTTCAACCATTTTGGCGCGCGCTGCGTCGCCGAAGATTACTTCTTTAGCTGCCATGTTTTTTACTCCAGTAAGGTATTAAGTGGGAATCGTGGACCAGTGATTGCAAATGCAATTACTTGGTGACGATCGCCATGATGTCTTCTTCGCGCATGACCATCAGTTCCTGGCCGTCGATCTTGACGGTCTGGCCGGCGTATTTGCCGAACAGGACGCGGTCGCCTACTTTGACATCCAGAGGACGCACTTTGCCGTCTTCCAGGATCTTGCCATTGCCAACGGCCAGGACTTCGCCTTGATCCGGTTTTTCAGCAGCCGCATCAGGGATGATCAGGCCGGATGCAGTCTTGGTTTCCTGGTCGAGACGTTTGACGATAACGCGATCGTTCAAAGGGCGAAGGTTCATACAAAACTCCTTAATTAACAATGGTACAGTTTGTTGCTGTTTCAATCACCTTACGGGGATTGCCGCAGCGGAAAGTGGGACAAGAGACTTTGTTAGCACTCTCTCATAACGAGTGCCAATTATAGGGACGACATCCCTGTATTTCAAGGCACAAGATTTGTGAAAGCGCAAAAAAGCAGCGTTGTGATGCATGAGAGGCAACAGATTCCGGCGATATCGGCTAAGAACCTATCCCGTCATCGCATGGCCCGCCATGCTTCTTCCTCGCGCCTTGCCCCCGCTACCGAGGCATCGCAATCCGCTGCCTCCTCCCTACCGGGATAGGTTCTAAGTCGAAGGCTGCAAGGCGATCACAGCCATGCCGGCCAGGGCCAGGCCAGCGCCGGCCATGTCGTATAGGGTGAGCGCCACGCCGTCCACCAGGCGCAGCCACAGCAGCGCAACGGCGATGTAGGCGCCGCCGTAAGCGGCGTAGGTGCGCGCCGCGCCGGTGGGATGCAAGGTCAGCAGCCAGGCAAACAGGGCCAGCGACAGGGCCGCCGGCAGCAGCAGCCATGGCGACTTGTCCTGGCGCAGGACCAGCCAAGGCAGGTAGCAGCCGACGATTTCGGCAATGGCGGTGATGAAGAAAAGGGCGGCGAGTTTGATGAAATCCATGCCGTCATGATACCGGGTGGGCGCAGCAGCGGGGCGCATAAAAAAAGCCGGCAATTACGCCGGCTTCGGTTACCACGATTGCATCACCACTCGGCGACGCTGCCATCCTTGTGGCGCCAGACCGGGTTGCGCCAGTCGCCGGCGTTCTTGCTGGCGGCGATCACGCGTTCTTCGTCCACTTCCACGCCCAGGCCAGGCTTGCGCAGCGGCGCGCAGTAGCCGTCGACGATTTTGAAGTCTTCCTTGTTGATCACGTAGTCGAGCAGCTCGCCGCCCTTGTTGTAGTGGATGCCCATGCTTTGCTCTTGCAGCACGGCGTTGTACGACACGAAGTCCACCGCCAGGCACGAAGCCAGGGCAACCGGACCGAGCGGGCAGTGCGGCGCCAGCGTGATGTCGTAGGCTTCGGCCATCGAGGCGATTTTCAGGCACTCGGTGATGCCGCCCGCGTGCGACAGGTCGGGCTGCACGATCGACAGGCCGCCGGCCGCGAACACGTTCTTGAACTCGAAGCGCGAGTACATGCGCTCGCCGGCTGCCAGCGGGATCGAGGTCATCTCGGCCAGGCGCGGATAGTATTCGGCCTGCTCGGCCAGGACCGGCTCTTCCACGAACAGCGGACGGAACTGCTCCAGTTCGCGCAGCAGGGTCTTGGCCATCGGCGCGGCCACGCGGCCGTGGAAGTCCAGGCCGAACTCGATGGTGTTGCCGAACGCTTCGCGGATTTCCGCCACGCGGCGCACCGCTTCATCGACCGCTGCCGACGTATCGAGCATGCCCAGTTCTTCGGTGCCGTTCATCTTGAAGGTGTCGAAGCCGCCTTCCTTGAGTTTGCTGATCTGTTCGATGATGTCGGCAGGACGGTCGCCGCCCACCCAGCTGTACATCTTCATGCGGTCGCGCACCAGGCCGCCCAGCAGTTCGTACACGGGCTGGCCCAGGACCTTGCCCTTGATGTCCCACAGCGCCTGGTCGATGCCGGCGATCGCGCTCATCAGGATGGCGCCGCCACGGTAGAAGCCGGCGCGGTACATGGTTTGCCACAGGTCGTTGATGCGCGACGGGTCCTGGCCGATCAAATACGGTTCCATTTCCTGGACGGCCGTTTCCACGGTGCGGGCGCGGCCTTCGATGACCGGTTCGCCCCAGCCGACTACGCCTTCATCGGTTTCGATTTTCAGCAGCATCCAGCGCGGTGGAACACGGTAGGTCGTCAGTTTGGTGATTTTCATAGGGGTGATGAATGAGAGTAAGTTCAATGAACAGCACACAGTCTAAAACGGCGCCCAGCTATGGAAATATGATTAATTCGCCACAAACCATATCATTATCGAATACCAGAAATAAACAAGTCAGCTATCTGATATCAAGATAGCTGATAGTGATTTTTTTATATCTGCCGGACGCCGGCCGCGCTTACACTCGGCGTCATGATAGACATCTCCACGCCTGCCATCGGCGCCGTCGCTGCGCACGCTATCCTGCTGCAGCGCGGCGGCCGCACCGGCGGTGTCCTGCGCTGGGACGCAGCCGGCAACTGCTGGCGCTGGTCCGATCCACTTGCCGGCCTGTTGTACAACTGGTCGCCGGCACCGCCTGCCATGGCCGCTACAGTCGCAACAGCGGCCAGCTTGCGCTTGTCCGAAAGCGCTTGCGCGCTGGCCGCCTGCGCCTCCGGGCGCCTGCTGCTGGGGCAGGGCAAGCGGCTGGGGCTGATCGAGTTGCCGGCGGCCGGCAGTGTGGCCAGGACGCTACAGTCGCAAGTGTTGTTGACGGTGGACGCGGCCGAGCCGCGCACGGCGATCAGCGACGGCTGCACCGACCGCGCCGGCAATTTTGTGTTCGGCACCGCCAATACCGCCAGCGACCAGCGCCCGATCGGCAGCTTTTACCAATACTCGCAACGCCACGGCCTGCGCCGGCTGGCGCTGCCGGTGGTGGTGCGCGCGGCCGGCATAGCCTTCAGCGCCGACGGCACCCGCATGGTGTTCGCCGACGGCAACCGCATCCTGCGCTGTACGTATGATGCCGACCGTGCCAGGGTTGGCAATGTCACCACGTTTGCCGAGTCGGATGTGACCGTGGGCGCGGCCGTGATCGACAGCGCCGACTGCCTGTGGAGCATCCAGGGCGCCGAACTGGTGCGATACGACGCCGGCGGCGCCGTGCTGTGCCGAATCGCGCTCGAAGGCGCTGCACCGGTCGCGCTGGCCTTCGGTGGTGACGGCCTGGCGCAGTTGCTGTTGTTGGGTAACGACGGCGCCTTGTACGGTTTGCCGTCCGGCTTGCTTGATAGCGCCACCGCTGGCATCGCCGACACGCGGTTCGACGACATGGCACCCGCAGTGCAGGCCGTCGGCTAGCGAGCGCGGGACGAGGAGAAGACGGGCAGGTGCGCGCGTCCGCAGAACGCGGCTTCGCCACGCTAGTCGCGCGTGCTCTACCTTTCGGGCGGTATAATAATCGCCAATATGACCGATTCCCGCTCCGACCGCTTTGTCCGCTCCCACCTGAAGACCCGCCACCTGGTATTGCTGGTGGAACTCGGCCGTCACGGTTCCATCGCGCACGCGGCGCAAGCCGCCAACCTCACTCAACCCGGTGCGTCCAAATTGCTGGGCGAGCTTGAACACGCCCTCGGCGTGCAACTGTTCGAACGCCTGTCGCGCGGCGTGGCGCCTACCTGGTATGGCAAGGTGCTGATCCGCCGCGCCGGTGCGGCGCTGGCCGAGATGGACGCGGCGCACCAGGAAGTGATGGAACTGCTGTCGGGCCTGCGCGGACGGGTCGGTATCGGCTCGGTGCTGGCGCCAGCCACCTCGCTGGTGCCCAAAGCTATCAATTTGCTCAAGTCGCGCCATGCGCGCGTGCACGTGTCGGTCAAGATGTCCACCAGCAAAGTGCTGGTGGAACGGCTGCGCAGCGGCGAGCTCGATCTGGTGGTCGGCCGCATCCTCGACACCGCTGCCGCCGACGAACTGCATTTCGAACCGCTTACCGACGAGCCGCACCTGTTGATCGCGCGCAGCGACCATCCATTGGCCGGTCGTACCGATTTGCAGCTCGAAGAACTGGTGCGGCAATGCTGGATACTGCCGCCGGCCGGCAGCATCCTGCGCGATCGCCTGACGGCCCTGTTCCTGTCGCACGGCCTCGAGCAGCCGGCCGAAACCGTCGAGACTCAAGACTTGCCGGTGGTCGCCAGCCTGCTGATGAACAGCGACATGATCGTCGCACTGCCGGCCGAAGCTGTGCAGGCTTACCTGCAAACCGGCCTGATGGCCATCTTGCCGTTCGACCTCGGCGTGAGCATGGATTCGTTCGGCATTGTGACGCGCAAACGACACCAGCTCTCCCCGGGCGCCGACGCCATGCTGCTGGCGCTGCGCGATACTGCCACCACCATGTATCCCCACTACACCAAGCCGTAAACAGTCAAGCTGACAAACTGTTTACGCTTTTTGTATGTCTGATATACGAACTTGATATGGGCCAACGTCAATAAGCTATTGGCCTCTCAACTTCGGTTTCGATAGCATCCCGTCTTATCCGTCCGATGTGGTTCAAAGATCAGAGACGGAACTACATAGACACTGGAGATGCACATAATGAAACACAAGAAAATGAGCCTGCTGATCGCGACCTTGTTCAGCACCCCGTTGATGGCGCAACAAGCGTTCGCGCAAGAAGCACAAGCAGAGCCAGCAGCACAGGCAGCAGCACAGGCAGCAGCACCAGCGGCAACTCCCGCAGCGCCGGTCGCCGGCGAAATCCAGCAAGTGAACGTGACCGGCATCCGTGCGTCGGTGCGTAACGCGCTGGCCGTCAAGGAAGCTTCCAACAGCATGGTGGAAGTGATCGCGTCGGAAGACATCGGCAAACTGCCGGACACCACCATCGCCGAATCGCTGGCACGCCTGCCAGGCCTGTCGTCGGGTCTCGATCGCGGTAATGCCTCGCAGATTGTTGCGCGCGGTATGGGCCCCCGCTTTATCGGCGCCACCCTGAACGGCCGCGAGCTGGCCTCGTCGGAACCGGATCGCGCCGTGCGCTTCGAGCAGTTCCCGTCGGAGTCGATCAGTGGCGCCACCGTGTACAAAACCCAGAACGCCGAACTGGTCGAAGGCGGCATTGCTACCTCGATCGATCTGCAAACCGTGTCGCCGCTGAAGTACAACGGCCGCCAGCTGAACTTCAAGGCCGATGTCCTGCACTACAACATTGCCAAGGACATCGCCGGCGCTGACAAGAACAAGCCACGCGTGGGCGGTATCTGGGTTGACCAGTTCCTCAACAAGACGCTCGGTGCAGCCGTCGCGTTCAGCTACCAGGACCAGCCATCGGTGCAGAAGAACGTGCGCCACTGGGGTTTCAACGAAAACAATTCCGTCGACATGAACGGCGACGGCAAGGTCGACAAGACTCCGTGGGGCTTCCAGGACGACGTGCGCCGCGGCAGCAACAAGCGCAGCAGCGTGCTGGGCAAGATCGAGTACAAGCCGAACAGCGATGTCCTGATCACCGCCGACACCTATTACGCGCAAACCAAGATCGACGAAGCGCAGATGCAGCACTGGACCGGCGACCTGGGCAACTGGGATGGCGGCAACTCCGGCAACTTCAGCAACCTCGACATCCGTAACGGCTATGTGGCCGGTGGCACCGTCAACTGGAACCGCGTCATCAACAACGATGCACACTGGATCCAGGACGCCAGCGTGGCCGCCAGCGGCCTGAACGCCAAGGTCAATCTCGGCGAGTGGAAAGTTGAAACCGACCTGTCGACGTCGCACGCGCTGCGCAGCAGCCAGTGGCGCGACCTGCGTCAAAATTCGCTGAGCTCGATTCCAGTGTCGGTCAACTGGTCGTTCACCGGCAACGAGCGTCAGCAGTACAGCTTTGGCGGCATCGACACCGGCAACCCGGCCAACTTCGAAGCGCCGACCCTGTACGTCGATACCGACGGCCACGTGAAGGATCTGCTGAACGCTGCGTCGGTCACCGCCGCGCGTCCGATCGAAAACAGCATCGTCAGCCGTATCAAGGTCGGCGTGCGCGCGACCGACCGCGAGAAGAGCTACCGCCAGACCACCTGGCAACTGGCCCAGAAAAACGCGATTCCTGCTTCGGCCTACGAGACCGTCAACGTCGAAGGTTTCCCGTCGTACTTCGTGCTCAAGGACTTCTACGGCACCATCGGCAACGCCTTCGGTGCTGATGCCATCAATCCGAACGGCAAAGTCGGTACTGCCGACCAGATTCGCAACGACCAGCTCGCTGGCTGGCGCGTCAAGGAACGCAGCACCTCGGCCTTCGTCCAGGGCGACCTCGATGGTGAAGCCTTCGGCAAAACCTACCGCGGCAACGTGGGCGTGCGCCTGGTGCACACCAAGACCGACAGCTATGGCATGGGTTCCATCAACGGTTCCACCCCGTCCGCAGTCGAGCAAGGCACGTCGTATACCGAGATCCTGCCGAGCCTGAACCTGATCTTTAACCTCGACGAAGCCCAGGAACACCAGGTGCGTTTCGGCCTGGCCCGCGCAATGTCGCGTCCGCCACTGGATGAACTGCGCGCTTCGCGCAACCTGAGTCAGGCCGGCACCAGCCAGCCGCAAACGGGTTCGGCCGGTAACCCGGACCTGAAGCCGATGATGGCCAACCAGGTTGACCTGGCGTACCAATGGTACTTCCAGAAGGGTTCGCTCGTTTCGGTGGGAGGCTTCTACAAGCAGTTGCAGCGCTACATCGCCATCACCCAGAGCGACAACATCACCCGTTCGGTCAACGGCGAAGGCGGCAACATCCGTGGCGTGGAACTGGTCTACCAGCAAGCATTTACCGGCCTGCCGGCACCGTTCGATGGCCTGGGTATCGCCAGCAACTACGCGTACACCGCCAGCACCGTGCGTGAACAGGTTCCGGTCGGCAATCCGTTCCCGATCGAAGGCCTGATGCGCAACAACGGCGGCGTGACCCTGTGGTACGAAAAAGCCGGTTACGAAGCCCGTATCTCGGCCAATCACCACAGCTCGTTCGTACGTAACCCGACCTGGAGCGCCGGCCAGTTGCTGGTCAACGAAGCGGAAACTTTCGTGTCCATGAACCTGGCCAAGCAGATCACGCCAAACGTGCAGATCCGCTTCGGCATCGAAAACCTGACCAACCAGAAGGCGGTCTACACCAGCGCCAACAACCCGCTGCAACAGGAAGTGACCGAGTTCGGCCGCCGCTTCAACCTGGGCCTGTCCTTCAAGCTGTAAATTTTCCGTTGTACCTTTGTTTTATCGTGGTTTGCGGAGCAGTGCTTAACGGTGCTGCTCCGTTTTTTTTAGCCCAAGTTGTAAGGGAGCCAAGCTTGAACAAACTGCCTCACTGGCGGCGCATCTGCGCTGCCGTCCTGCTGCTGGCCGCCAGCGCCGCCGCACACACTGCTGCGCACGCCGCCGCACCGATCAAACCCCACATTACCGACGCCACCGTCAAGGCCGGGCGCGAGCGCCTGTCGCTCGATCGCGGCTGGCTGTTCCACCTCGGCGACGTGCGCCAGGCGCCGATCGTCGGCCACGAAGAATCGTATAGCAACGCCAAGGCCGGCAACGCGCCCGGCGCTGCCGGCGCCGAATTCGACGACTCCGACTGGCGTCGCCTCGACCTGCCGCACGACTGGGCCGTCGAAGGACCGTTCGACCCGAAAGCCAATATCTCGCAGGGTTACCGCCCGCGCGGCATCGGCTGGTATCGCCGCTATCTGCAGGTCGATCCGGCCGACCGAGGTCGCCACTTCGAGCTGCAGTTCGATGCGATTGCCACCCACGCCACCGTGTACGTCAACGGCAATGTCGTCAACCGCAACTGGTCCGGCTACAACGCCAGCAATATCGATATCACGCCTTACCTGACCTATGGTGACGCGCTCAATACCATCTCGATCCGCGTCGATGCGGAAGCGATGGAGGGCTGGTGGTACGAGGGCGCCGGCATGTATCGCCACGCGTGGCTGGTCAAGCGCGCACCGGTGCATGTGGCCACCGATGGCGTGTATGCCGTACCTCGCGCTGGCAAGGGCCGCGACTGGACCCTGCCAGTGGAGGTGACACTCAATAACAGCGGCAAGAAGGCGTCCGACGTGACGGTGGAAGTGACCGTGTTCGACCCGGCCGGCAAGCAGGTGGGCCGCCAGCAGGCCAAGGCCAGCGTGGGCGTATTGAAAGACGCCACCGTCAAGCTGCCGTTCAAGATCAACGATCCGGCCCTGTGGTCGATCGCCAAGACCAACCTGTACAAGGTCGTCACGCGCGTGCTGGAAAACGGTAAGGCGCAGGACGAAGTGGCGCTGCACACGGGCTTCCGCACCATCCGCTTCGATGCCGAAAAAGGCTTCTTCCTCAACGGCGAACACCTGAAACTGCAAGGCGTGTGCATCCACCAGGATCACGCCGGCGTCGGTGTCGCGATTCCCGATGCGGTGTGGGAGTATCGCCTGCGCCGCCTGAAGGAACTGGGCGTGAACGCGATCCGCTTCTCGCACAATGCGCCAGCCGCCGAAGTGCTCGACATGGTCGACCGCATGGGCTTCGTGGTGATGGACGAGAACCGCAACTTCAATCCGTCGCCGGACTACATGAAGCAGCTCGAATGGATGGTCAAGCGCGACCGCCATCACCCCGGCATCATCCTCTGGTCGGTATTCAATGAAGAACCGGTGCAGGGATCGGAAGTGGGCTACGAGATGGTGCGCCGCATGTCCGCTGCCGTCAAAGCGCTCGACGATACCCGTCCGGTCACCGCGGCCATGAACGGCGGCTTCTTCAGCGACCTCAACGTGGCGCACGCGGTGGACGTGGTGGGCGCCAACTACCAGGTGCCCGATTACGACCGCTTCCACGCGGCGTATCCGACGGTGCCGTTCACCAGCTCGGAAGACACGTCCGCGTTCATGACGCGCGGCGTGTTCAAGACCGACAAGCAAAAGAACCAGATCGCCAGCTACGACGACCTGGCCGATGCCGCGCAGTGGGGCAATACCCACCGCGATGCATGGGAAGCGATTGCCAAGCGCCCGTTCGTGGCCGGCGGCTTTGTCTGGACCGGGTTTGATTATCGCGGCGAGCCGACCCCCAACGAGTGGCCGTCGGTCAGCTCGGTGTTCGGCATCATGGACCTGAACGGTTTCCCGAAAAACGCCTACTACATCCACCAGGCGCAATGGATCAAGGATCGTCCGCTGATCCACATCGCGCCGCACTGGAACTGGGCCGGCAGCGAAGGCAAGGACATCCGCGTGATGGTGATGGCCAACGTCGAACGCATAGAACTGCTGTTGAACGGTACCAAGCTTGGCGAACAGAAGGCCGATCCGTTCCGCATGAATTACTTCAATGTCGCCTACGCGCCGGGCAAGCTCGAAGCCATCGGCTACAACGGCGGCAAGGAAGTCGTGCGCACGGCGGTGGAAACCACGGGCGAGCCGGTTTCCCTGGAACTGGTGCCGGACCGCGCGGACCTGGCCGGCGATGGCCGTGATGCCATGCCGATCACGGTGCGCGCGCTGGACGCCCAGGGCCGCGCAGTGCCGCTGGCCGACCCGGTCGTGACCTTCAAGGTCACCGGCGGTGGCCGGTCGATCGGCCATGGCAATGGCGACCCGACCTCGCACGAGGACGAGAAGGGCGCCACCCGGCGCCTGTTCAACGGCCTGGCGCAGCTGATCGTGCAGACCAGCTACGACGCCACCCAGCCCGTTACGGTGGAAGCAAGCGCGCCTGGCCTGAAGGCGGCCACGGTGACGATCCCGGTGAAAGCCGTGCCGGCCGTACCGTTCGTGGCCAGCGCCGATGCGCCGCTGACGTTCGTGCGCACCTGGCGCGTGGCGCCGCCGGGCGACACGCGGCCGAACCCGAACCAGAAAATCGACAGCTTCGACATGAACACCTGGGGCTGGGGCCAGCCGCCGATGTGGGGTGCAGCAGGCAGCAAGTTCAACCTGTACCGGTCGAGCTTCACGCCGCGCAAGAACCTTGCTGACGGCAATGGCCTGATCCGCTTTGCCGGCATCAAGGGCAAGGCGGAAGTGTGGATCAACGGCAAGCTGGCAGGCAAGAAGGAGAGCTTTGCCAACGAACCGCTGGACTTGCCGCTGCCAGCCGGTACCGGTAAGCGCGAGATCAGCGTGATTGTCGAAGCGGAACCGGGCCAGGCTGGCGCCCAGGGTAGCGGCATCACCGGTAACGTGACGATCGAGCCAAAACAGTAAAAACAGTAAAATGTCATCGATTTGCGCGCCGAATGTCCGGCGCGCAAATAGTTAACTTGCGTTTTACTTAAAATTCGGGGCCGCACACGTGATTCGGTTGACGGCACCCCGCGCCCTGCCTATAGTGGCGGGATGATTTCAGACTTCCAAGAACTATCCGACAAGATCGACCAGCTGGCCGAGATGACCAATGCTTTGCGCCGCGAAAACGCCCAGTTGCGTCAGGCCAATGCCGCCCTCGTGGTGGAAAACATGGGATATCAACGCCGCTTGAGCGAGGCCGCCGACCGTGTGCAGGCGCTGCTGGTGCACGTGCCGTCGCTGGTGCCGGAGCCTGTGCTGGATGAAGACGAAGTCGCATCAACTGAACAACCAGCTGGCGATGCCGCTGCCGCTGCGGAAAAAGAGGAAGTACGATGATCGAGCTCGACGTTACTATCATGGGCCAATCGTATCGCCTCATGTGCAAGGCCGACGAGGAACGCGCACTGCGCGAAGCGTCCGTCATGCTCGACAAGAAAATGACCGGCATCCGCGCAGCGGGCCGGGTCAAGGGCAACGACCGCATTGCCGTCATGGCGGCGCTCAGCGTGGCGGCGGAATTCCTGTCGATCAAGGCGCCGCAAGGTCCGTTGTCCGACATGTCGATACTCGAAGTACAGACCAAGATCGCCGCCATGCACAAGGTGTTGGATACCGCACTCACACCGCAAGAAGCGCTGTTTTAACGGTTTTTTAATCATCAAACTCCTTCCTTTGCGACGGACAAGAGAGTAAACTGGCGTCACCCTGCAGTGTTCGTGAATGTCATATATTCCTTGAACCATTTGTTTGCACCGGTCGTGGGATTTTGTTTGGTGGGCGTGAGCATCGCTTGTTCGATGAACCCGAAATTGAACTAACCGTGACCACCTGAGCCATTAGGTTCGGGATGCCGGCATAACGGCACAAGCGGGGTACTAATTCCTTGAAAGGCGGTTGGCATGCAAATGCTCAGCCGCTTTTTTTCGTCTGGAGATATCGTATGCAATACTGGTTGATGAAGTCCGAACCCGACGACGTGAGCATCGACGATCTCATGGCGTCCCCCCAGCACACGACCGCGTGGTATGGCGTGCGCAACTACCAGGCGCGCAACTTCATGCGCGACCAGATGCAGCAGGGCGATGGGGTGCTGTTTTATCATTCGAGCTGCCCGCAGCCCGGTATTGCCGGCCTGGCAGTGATTGCCAGCGGTCCTTATCCTGATGCCTCGCAGTTCGACCCCAAGAGCCATTACCACGACCCCAAGGCCACGCAGGAGCAGCCGCGCTGGATTTCGATCGACGTACAGGGAACGCAGAAGACGCGGCTGCTGCCGCTGGCCGAGATGCGCACCATCGCGGCGCTGGAAGACATGGTGGTGCTGCAAAAAGGCAGCCGCCTGTCCATCACGCCGGTGACGCCGGCGCAGTGGCAGGCCATCGTCAAGCTGCTGGCGTAGAGCGCTGACAAATCTCCAGAGCTGCGTTGCAGCTCCTCGCCGTACAGTCGTACTGTCTTCGTCGCTGCGCCTTGCTCTGAAGGCTTTGTCAGGCGCTCTTCGCAGGTTCTGCGCGCGGCACAGTCGGCGCCGTGGCGCGCTGGCGTACTTTATAGGCCCACACCAGCATGGCAATCGCGGCGACGACCATCGGCAGCGACAGCACCTGGCCCGACGTGATCGGCATGCCGAGGAACGTGGTTTCCCAGTCCGGCGTACGGAAGTACTCGGTGAAGAATCGTGCGCAGCCGTACAGCAGCGTGTAGAACGCGCCGACTGCAAGGCGTGGCCGCTCTTTGCGCGAGAACAGCCACAGGATGACGAACACCAGCAGGCCGTCGATCAGCATTTGGTAAATGGGCGACGGATGGCGCAGGCCTTGCAGGAAGATCGGGTTCGGGTGCAGCGGGAACGAATTATCGGGCCACAACATGGCCCACGGCAGCGACTGGTCGGCCACCACGCGGCCCGGCAGTTCGGCGTTGATGAAGTTGCCCAGGCGGCCGGCGGCGTAGCCGAGCGGCACCAGCGGCGCGATGAAGTCGTACACGTCGAGGATGTTGCGGCCGGCCTTGCGCGCCCACAGCGACATGGCGATCAGCACGCCGATGAAGCCGCCGTGGAACGACATGCCGCCATGCCACACCTTGAAGATCTCGATCGGGTTCGAAAAATATTTAACCGGTTCGTAGAACAGCACCTCGCCCAGGCGCCCGCCAATGACCACGCCCAGCATGCCGTAAAACAGCATGTCGTCGAGGTCTTCCTTGCGCCACAGCTGGGCGGCGATGTGCGGCTGCCTGATGCGCACGTGGCCGAGCGTAATGAACAGCGCAAAGGCAAGGACGTACATCAAGCCATACCAGTGGATCGCGACCGGTCCCAGGTGGATGGCGACCGGATCGGGCATCGGGTGTATCAGCATAGGGCGGTTTTCCTTACTTCGTTCCTTAATAATTCCAAAAAGCCGCGCAGCACGGGCGAAGCATTGTCGCGTCGCCAGGCCAGTCCGGTTTCGACCAGCGGCGTGGTGTGGGCCAGCGCACGGTATTCTACTCCGGGACGCATCAGGTTGGAGACCGACTGCGGCACCAGCGCCATGCCCATGCCGGCCGACACCAGCCCGACGATGGTCTGCATCTGGATCGCCTGCTGGCCGATTTCGGGCGTGACGCCCGCGTCGCGGAACACCGACAGGATGGCGTCGTACAGCGCGGGCGAGATCGCGCGCGGGAAGATAATCAGCGGCAGCGCCGGCAGCGCCGGCAGCGCCGGCAACGCATGCAATGCCTGTTTGCCGCGCTTGTTCAGCGCCGGCAGGCCGGCGGGGACGGCCAGCACCAGCGGCTCGCGCAGCACCGGCAGATAATCGAGTTCGGCGCGCGCTTTGTCGGGCAGTGGCGGGATCAGCAGGCCGGCATCGATGCGGTTGTGCAGCAGGTCGTCCAGCTGCAGGTCGGACGTGGCTTCCTGCAGCGTGATCTGCACTTGCGGGTACGCGGCGCGGTAGGCGCGCAGGAACGGCGGCAGCACGCTGTAGTCGGCCGAGGAGACGAAGTCCAGGGTCAGGCGCCCGACCTCGCCGGCGGCGGCGCGCTGCACCAGTTGCGGCAGTTCCTGGGCCTGTGCCAGCATGCGGCGCGCCTCGGGCAGCAGTGCGCTGCCGGCCGGCGTGAGCGTGACGCCGCGCCGGTTGCGCTCGAACACGGCCGCGCCCAGCAGTTCCTCGAGCGCCTGGATGGTTTGCGACAACGGCGGCTGCGTCATGTGCAGGCGCAGCGCGGCACGGCCGAAGTGCAGTTCCTCGGCAACGGTGACGAAATAGCGCAGCTGTCTGAGTTCCAGGTTCATATGTATTTCTATTTAATTTTTGCTCTGTGATATTTTAAACGACTCACAGCGCCGACAATCTTATATTTGACAGGGGAGCAGGGCCAAGGCACTCTGTCGTGCTACGTCGCTGTACCATCTTTGGAGAATCATCATGCCAGTTTATCGTTCCCGCACCACCACCCACGGCCGCAACATGGCCGGCGCCCGCGCCCTGTGGCGCGCCACCGGCATGAAAGATGGCGACTTCGACAAGCCGATTATCGCGGTCGTCAATTCCTTCACCCAGTTCGTGCCGGGCCACGTGCACCTGAAGGACCTGGGCCAACTGGTGGCGCGCGAGATCGAAAAAGCCGGTGGCGTGGCGAAAGAATTCAACACCATCGCCGTTGATGACGGCATCGCCATGGGCCACGGTGGCATGCTGTACTCGCTGCCATCGCGCGACCTGATCGCCGACTCGGTCGAGTACATGGTCAACGCCCACTGCGCCGATGCGATGGTGTGCATCTCCAACTGCGACAAGATCACGCCTGGCATGCTGATGGCCGCCATGCGCATCAACATCCCGGTGGTGTTCGTGTCCGGCGGCCCGATGGAAGCCGGTAAGGTGGTCAAGGTCGTCAACGGCGGCCAGAAGATCATCAAGCTCGACCTGGTGGACGCCATGATCAAGGCCGGCGACGACACCGTGTCGGACGCCGACGTCGCTGAAATCGAACGCTCGGCCTGTCCGACCTGCGGTTCGTGCTCGGGCATGTTTACCGCCAACTCGATGAACTGTCTGACCGAGGCGCTGGGCCTGTCCCTGCCCGGCAACGGCACCGTGCTGGCCACGCACTCGGACCGCGAGCAGCTGTTCCTGCGCGCCGGCCGCCTGATCGTGGAACTGGCCCGTCGCCACTACGAGCAGGACGACTACTCGATCCTGCCGCGCACCATCGCCAACAAGGCCACGTTTGAAAACGCCATGGCGCTCGACGTCTCCATGGGCGGCTCTACCAACACCGTGCTGCACTTGCTGGCAGCCGCGCACGAAGCGGGCG
The DNA here is from genome assembly GCF_001421905.1 of Duganella sp. Leaf61. NCBI lineage: Bacteria > Pseudomonadati > Pseudomonadota > Betaproteobacteria > Burkholderiales > Oxalobacteraceae > Duganella > Duganella sp. Leaf61. The sequence goes on along the minus strand of NZ_LMLM01000012.1, from coordinate 380,504 downwards.
TGGACTTCACCATGGCCGACATCGACCGCATCTCGCGCAAGGTGCCCTGCCTGTGCAAGGTCGCGCCGATGACCGACAAGTACCACATCGAAGACGTGCACCGCGCTGGCGGCATCATCTCGATCCTGGGCGAACTGGCGCGCGGCGGCCTGCTCGACACCACCCGCCCGACCATCCACGCGCCCACCATGGCCGACGCCATCGAACGCAACGACATCAAGCGCAGCGACGACCCGGCCGTGCACCAGCTGTTCCGCGCCGCGCCAGGCGGCGTGCCGACGCAAACGGCGTTCTCGCAATCGGAGCGCTTCGCGTCGCTGGACCTGGACCGCAGCACCGGCTGCATCCGCGACAAGGAACATGCGTACTCGCAGGACGGCGGCCTGGCCGTGTTGTACGGTAACCTGGCGGTCAACGGCTGCATCGTGAAAACTGCCGGTGTGGACGAGAGCATCCTCAAGTTCAGCGGCAAAGCACGCGTGTTCGAGAGCCAGGACGATGCAGTGGCCGCCATCCTTGGCGACACCGTGCATGCCGGTGATGTCGTCATCATCCGCTACGAAGGACCGAAAGGCGGCCCGGGCATGCAGGAGATGTTGTACCCGACGTCGTACATCAAATCGAAGGGCCTCGGCAAGTCGTGCGCGCTGCTGACCGATGGCCGCTTCTCGGGCGGTTCGTCTGGCCTGGTGATCGGTCACGCCTCGCCGGAAGCGGCCGAAGGCGGCGCCATCGGCCTGGTGGAAGAGGGTGACATGATCGACATCGACATCCCCAACCGCACCATCAACCTTCGCATCACCGATGCCGAACTGGCCGCCCGCCGCGCCACCATGGAAGCCAAAGGCGACGCCGCCTGGCAACCGGTGGACCGCGAGCGCTACGTCTCGCAGGCACTGCAAGCCTACGCCGCGCTGACCACCTCGGCCGACCGCGGCGCGGTGCGCGATTTGTCGCAGTTGAAGCGTTGAAACCCGAATGTTATTGCCCTGATCATTGAATAGTTAGAACATCCTCTCGGTCACCTGCGTCAACCATTGCATTTACTTGTGCGTTAAATTCTGAAGAGAAAAACACTGTAAAATGTAGGGGCATTCGCAGCTTAACCGGAGAGGAATATGAAACGCAATTTGATGATGGTGGGTGTACTGGTCGCGTCGGCGTTCGCATCGCAAGCGGCGATGGCGGATGCCGGTTCGGATCTGGCCAAGGCCAAGAACTGCATGGCTTGCCACGCTGTCGCCACCAAGCTGGTTGGTCCATCCTACAAGGATGTGGCCGCCAAGTACGCGGGCCAGAAAGATGCCGAATCCAAGCTCGTCACCAAGGTGATGAAGGGCGGTTCGGGCACCTGGGGCGCGATCCCGATGCCAGCCAACCCACAGGTGAGCGAGGCGGAAGCCCGCACCCTGGTGAAATGGGTGCTGACGCAAAAGTAAGCGCTTTTGCGTCCTCCGCTTTACTTCACAAACGACAAACGCGCCTTCGGGCGCGTTTGTCGTTGATGAGGCCGATTTTTATTTGACCACTTCCACCTTGGTCTTCTTGCCGTCGGTGTACGTGAACAAGGTCAGTGCGCCATCCTTGATGTCGCCGTACTGGTCGAACGAGATCAGGCCCGTAACGCCCTGGTACTTGATCTTCTGCAGCACCGGCAGGTACTTGGCCGGTTGCGACGATTTGGCTTCCTGCATCGCGGTGGCCATGGTCATCACGGCGTCGTACACGTATGGCGCGTAGATCTGCACGTTGGCGTTGTACTTCTGCTTGAAGCGCGAGGTAAAGTCGTCCATGTTCTTTTGCTGCTCGGCCGTGATACCGCCGGCCTCGGCGCAATACACCACGCCGTTGGCGGCAGCCGTGCCGGCCAGGCGCGGCAGCGCTTCGGTGCAGATGCCGTCGCCGCCCATGTACTTGGCGGTGATACCCAGCGCCTTCATCTGGCGCAGCAGCGGGCCGCCAACCGAGTCCATGCCGCCGAAGAACACCAGGTCCGGGTTCTTGCCCTTGATCGAGGTGAGGATGGCGTTGAAGTCGGTGGCCTTGTCGGTGGTGAATTCCTTGGCGACGATCTGCACGCCCGGGAACGATTTCTTGGCGCCCTTGATGAACTCGTTGGCCACGCCCTGGCCGTAGGCCGTGCGGTCGTCGATCACGGCGATTTTCTTCGCGCCCAGCTTGCCCACGGCGTAGGTACCCAGGGTACCGCCGAGCTTGGCGTCATTGGCCACCACGCGGAACGCCGATTTGAAGCCTTGCTGGGTGTACTTGGTCTGGGTGGTGGCGGGGGAAATTTGCGGAATGCCGGCGTCGTGGTAAATCTTGGAGGCGGGGATCGAGGTGCCGGAGTTGAGGTGGCCGATCACGCCGTTCACCTTGGCATCGACCAGCTTTTGCGCCACGGCCGTGCCCTGCTTGGGATCGGCGCCGTCGTCTTCGGCCACCAGCACGAACTTGACCGGTTTGCCGTCGATCTTGAAGCCCTTGGCGTTCAAGTCTTCGATCGCCATCTTGGCGCCGTTTTCATTGTCCTTGCCGAGGTGGGCCGATGGACCCGAGACCGGACCGACGTGGCCGATCTTGATGACTTCCTGGGCGCTGGCGCTGCCGATGCCGGCAACAGCGAGGGCGATGGCGAGTGGAATGAATTTAGTCTTGAACTGCATTGTCATTCTCCAAAAGTGTTGGTCAACGGGGTCTCGTGAACGCCGCAGGTTTTTCTGCAAGGCCAAAAGGTACAACAATTTGGAGGCGGCGCAAAGCGGCAAACGTGATTGTTTTGCGCTTTGATGATGCGTTTCCTGGAATGGTGCGGGGATGCCCGCAATGGGTGCGATCCGCGCACCAGGATGAGACACAATGCGCGAATCGGAAGGCGGGGAGAGTTACTTTTTCTGCGCTTGCAGGTGTACCAGTTCCTGCGACACGGCGCGGGCGACGATCTTTTCGATGGTGTCGTGCAGGCCGATGCGGATCTCGTTGGTGAGGCCGTGCAGCGCGTGCGTGAGTACCTCGGCCATGCTGTCCTTGATGCGCTGCTCGAGCACGAAATCGACGCGCGATTGCAGCTTGTGCATGATGCGTTCGGCCAGTCGGTGTTCCATCATGGCCCATTCGGCGTCGGTCCAGCCATCGACGGCTTCGGCTTCGAGCGCGGCGGCGATCTCGGCCTTGGTGGGCGCCAGCGGGGCCGTGGCGCCAGGGAGAGGGTCTTCGCCGGGTGCCTCGGTCTTCAGAACTTCGGTCAACACCGGGATGCTGTTATCAAAGGTTGAGCTCATGATTTTCCTGCGACAAAGTGAGTGAGGGGATACTGTTGCTGCTTGTAGGCGACATAGCGCTTGCGGCCGGCAGCCGCATCATCCTCGTCCGAGGAAATCACTTCTATCATGCGCTCGAATCGGTCCACGCGGGAGGGCGCGCGGCGCGACAGATTCACTAATAATTCGGTGTGTGGTAATTCCGCCTCATCGTTGTCGGTGAGTATGATCGGCGTGTGCTCGGCCAGTACATCGCCGGCCAGCACGTGCGGCAGGAAGTCGGTCGTGGAAAAGGTCCACATGGCGGTGTTGAGTTCCGCCAGCTGCTGCGCATCGTCCGCCAGCACCACGATGCGATGGTTGGCGCCAAACGCCTTGCGCGCCAGGCGGCAGGCGTAGGCGACCTTGTCGGTGATGTTGGTGTGGAAGTCGATGCGCGTCATGCTGTCCCCGTTCAGGCGGCCATGCCGCTGTGGCGCAGCAACGCGTCGATGCTCGGCTCGCGGCCGCGGAAGGCCGTGAACGATTCCAGGGCCGGGCGCGAGCCGCCCACCGACAGGATTTCGCGCAGGTAGCGCTTGCCCGCTTCGGTGGTGGCATCGGGTCCCAGCGCCTTGGCTTCTTCGAACGCGGCATACGCGTCGGCCGACAACACTTCGGCCCACTTGTAGCTGTAGTAGCCGGCCGCGTAGCCGCCGGAAAAGATGTGGCCGAACGAGTTCTGGAAACGGTTGAACGCGGGCGGCACCACCAGCGAGAACTTGGCGCGCACGCTGTCGATCATTTGCTGCACGGTTTGACCGGTGGTGGCGTCGTAGTCGTAGTGCAGGTGCATGTCGAGCAGCGAGAATTCCACCTGGCGCAGGGTCTGCAAACCGGACTGGAAGTTTTTCGCGGCCAGCATCTTGTCGAACAGTGCGCGCGGCAGCGGCTGGCCGGTGGTCACGTGCGCGGTCATGTGCTCGAGCACGTCCCACTCCCAGCAGAAGTTTTCCATGAACTGCGACGGCAGTTCCACCGCGTCCCACTCCACGCCCGAGATGCCGGACACGCCCAGCTCATCGACCTGGGTGAGCATGTGGTGCAGGCCGTGGCCGAATTCGTGGAACAGCGTGATCACTTCGTCATGGGTGAACAGCGACGGCTGCGCCACGCCATCGACCACGGCCGGTTCGGTGAAGTTGCAGGTCAGGTAAGCGACCGGCGTCTGCACGCTGTGGGCGTTGGCGCGGCGGCCACGGGCGTCGTCCATCCAGGCGCCGCCGCTTTTGCCCGCGCGCGCGTACAGATCGAGGTAGAACTGGCCGATCAGGATGCCATCGCGCTCGATGCTGTAGAAGCGCACGTCCTTGTGCCATACCGGCGCCACGTCGGGCTTGATCTCGACCGCGAACAGGTTCTGGATCTGGCGGAACAGGCCATCGACTACTTTATGCTCGGGGAAGTACTGTTTGACTTCCTGCGCCGAGAACGCGTAGCGGCGCTCCTGCAGTTTTTCGGACGCGTATGGCATGTCCCACGCCTGCAGGTCGTCGATGCCGAGTTCAATCTTGGCAAACTGCCTGAGCTCTTCCAGGTCTTTCTGGGCGAACGGCCGCGCGCGCTGGGCCAGGTCTTCGAGGAAGCCGATCACGTGCTCGGGCGATTGCGCCATTTTTGGTACCAGCGATACTTCGGCAAAGTTCTTGTAGCCGAGCAGCTTGGCTTCTTCGTCGCGCAGGCGCAGCAGGGTGACGATGTTTTGCGTGTTGTCCCAGTCGTCCTTCTTGCTGAATACATCGCCCTGGTCCGACGCCTTGGTGGCGTTGGCGCGGTACACGGTCGCGCGCAGCGCGCGGTTGTCGGCAAATTGCAGGATCGGGTAGTACGACGGGAAGTGCAACGAGAACTGCCAGCCCTGCTTGCCGTCCTTTTGCGCGGCAGCGTGGGCGGCTGCCTTGACGTCGTCGGGCAGACCGGCCAGTTCCGCTTCGTCGGTAACGAGCAGCTTGTAGTCGTTGGTGGCATCAAGCACGTTTTCCGAGAAGCGCGTGGAGACGGCTGCCTGTTCTTCCTGGATCGCTGCAAAACGTTCCTTCTGATCGGCCGCCAGTTCGGCGCCGCCCATGCGGAAGTCGCGAATCGCGTTGTCGATGATGCGCTGGCGCGCCGGCGACAGGCTGGCAAAACTATCGGACGCGCGCAAGGCCTTGTACTTGGCGAACAGTGCTTCGTTCTGCGACAGCTCGGTCCAGAACTCGGTCACCTTCGGTTGATTCTCGTTGTAGGTGGCGCGCAGTTCGGGCGTATCCACCACGCTGTTGAGGTGATTGACAATGCTCCAGGCGCGACCAAGCAGCTCGGTGGCGTTTTCCAGCGGCGTGACGAAACTGTCCCAGGTCACGTCGTCCTGCGGCGCTTCGAGTTGCTGCACCACGGTACGCGAGCGTGCCAGCAGGTGGTCGATCGCGGGCGTGACGTGCTCGGCGAGGATGGCGTCGAAACGCGGCAAGCCGGAAAAGTCGAGGAGAGGATTGGTTGCGTCTGTAGTCATGTCAGTTTCCGGTAGGTTTAAGCGCGCTCGGCGGCTTCGACGGTATTCATCAACAACATCGTAATCGTCATCGGGCCCACGCCGCCCGGCACCGGGGTAATGTGCGACGCCACTTCCTTGACGCCGGCAAAGTCCACATCACCGCACAGCTTGCCTTCATCGTTGCGGTTCATGCCCACGTCGATCACGATGGCGCCCGGCTTGACCATGTCGGCGGTCAGCACGTTGCGGCGGCCCACGGCTGCCACCACCACGTCGGCCTGGCGCGTAAATACGCCGAGGTCCGGGGTGCCACTGTGGCAGATGGTGACGGTGGCATTGGCTTGCAAGAGCAGCAGGCCCATCGGTTTGCCGACGGTGTTGCTGCGGCCGATGACCACGGCGTGCTTGCCCTTCAGATCGACGCCGGTGCTTTCGATCAGCTTCATGCAGCCGTACGGCGTGCACGGGCGGAAGCCTTCCAGGCCCGTCATCAGTTCGCCGGCGCTGAGCACCGAGTAGCCATCGACGTCCTTGGTGGTGGAAATCGCTTCGATCACCTTGTGCGGATTGATATGCTTGGGCAGCGGCATTTGCACCAGGATGCCGTGGATTTTCGGATCGGCGTTCAGTGCAGCGATACGTTCCAGAAGTGCAACTTCCGACAGGTCGGCCGGGTATTGCTCCTTGAGCGAATAGAAACCGGCATCCTCGCAACCCTTGACCTTGTTGCGTACATACACGTGGCTGGCGGGATCGTCGCCGACCAGGATCACGGCCAGGCCGGGTTGTTTGCCTTTGGCGGTGAGCACGGCAGCACGTGCAGCAATTTCAGCACGCAGTTTTTGGGAGAGGGCGATTCCGTCGATCAGTTGAGCAGACATGTTTTAACCAGGTTAGGAGGATTGGAAGAGGGAAGCGAGATTATAAGCGCTAACGCGCCCGGTCCCGCGATTTCCGGCCTTTTCGGATGCTGCACCGCACAAGATTTTCATAGGGAAATTCCACGATATGAAATGACTTATCATAGTTTGAAAAAGCAAAAAATCACTGTTAGAATCCCCACACGTCGTAGAAGTATTGGTAAATAATCAGCGTTCCACAGGCCCGGCAGATGCACTACACGGGCCTTTAACTCAGGAGACTTAACACATGTCAGATCAACTCGACCAGGTACCGGCAAGCACCGACCCTGATTCGCAAGAAACCAAAGAATGGTTGGATTCCCTGGCCTCGGTACTCGAACAAGAGGGCCCTGATCGTGCGCATTACCTGCTGGAACGCCTGATCGACCTGGCACGCCAGAGCGGCTCGGATATCCCGTTCTCCGCCAATACCGCCTACGTCAACACGATTCCCCTGGACCAGGAACAACACTGCCCGGGTAACCTGGAATACGAAGAAAAACTGCGCTCGTGGATGCGCTGGAACGCCATGGCGATGGTCGTCAAGGCCAACCGCGTCGATGGCGACCTCGGTGGCCACCTGTCCTCGTTTGCCTCGCTGGCCAACATGCTGGGCATCGGCTTCAACCACTTCTGGAAAGCGCCGAGCGAAAACCATGGCGGCGACCTGCTGTACATCCAGGGTCACTCCTCGCCGGGCGTGTATGCCCGCGCGTTCCTCGAAGGCCGCCTGACCGAAGACCAGCTGACCCACTTCCGTCGCGAAGTGGACGGTGGCGGCCTGTCGTCGTACCCGCACCCGAAACTGATGCCGAACTTCTGGCAGTTCCCGACCGTGTCGATGGGCCTGGGCCCGCTGATGGCGATCTACCAGGCGCGCTTCCTCAAGTACCTGCACGCGCGTTCGATCGCCGACACCACCGACCGCAAGGTCTGGGCCTTCTGCGGCGACGGCGAGATGGACGAACCGGAATCGCTGGGCGCCATCGGCATGGCCTCGCGTGAAAAACTCGACAACCTGGTCATCGTCGTCAACTGCAACCTGCAACGCCTGGACGGTCCGGTGCGCGGCAACGGCAAGATCATCCAGGAACTGGAAGGCGAGTTCCGTGGCGCCGGCTGGAACGTGGTCAAGGTCGTGTGGGGCCCGGGCTGGGACGCACTGCTGGCCAAGGACAAGGAAGGCATCCTGCGCAAGGTAATGATGGACACCGTGGACGGTGAATACCAGAACTACAAGGCGAAAGACGGCGCGTACGTGCGCAAGCACTTCTTCGGCAAGCATCCAAAGCTACTGGAGATGGTTGCCAACATGACCGACGACGACATCTGGCGCCTGACCCGTGGCGGTCACGATCCGCACAAGATCTACGCCGCGTTCAAAGTGGCGCAAGAGCATAAAGGCCAACCGACCGTCCTGCTGGTGAAAACCATCAAGGGCTTCGGCATGGGCAAGCACGGCGAAGCACGCAACACCGCGCACAACACCAAGAAGCTGACCGACGAAGCCGTGCGCGAAATGCGCGACCGCTACTCGATCCCGATCCCGGACGATCAACTGGCCGACATCCCGTTCTACAAGCCAGCCGATGACGCACCGGAAATGAAGTACCTGCATGAGCGCCGCGCGGCCCTCGGCGGCTACCTGCCGGCCCGCCGCATGCAAGCGGACGAAAAGCTGACGGTACCGCCCTTGAGCGCGTTCCAGAACGTGCTCGATGCGACCGCCGAAGGCCGCGAAGTATCGTCCACCCAGGCGTACGTGCGTATCCTGACCACGCTGCTGAAAGACCAGAGCGTGGGCGCCCGCATCGTGCCGGTGCTGGTTGACGAGTCGCGCACCTTCGGTATGGAAGGCCTGTTCCGCCAGGTTGGTATCTTCAACCAGCAGGGCCAGTTGTACGAGCCGGTCGATAAAGACCAGGTCATGTACTACCGCGAAGACAAGGCCGGCCAGATCCTGCAAGAGGGTATCAACGAAGCCGGTGGCATGAGCTCGTGGATCGCTGCGGCGACCTCGTACTCGACCAACAACCGCGTGATGATCCCGTTCTACACGTACTACTCGATGTTCGGCATGCAGCGTATCGGCGACCTGGTATGGGCCGCCGCCGACATGCGCGCCCGTGGCTTCCTGATGGGCGGCACCGCCGGCCGCACTACGCTGAACGGCGAAGGCCTGCAGCACGAAGATGGCCACAGCCACCTGTTCGCCGCAGCAGTACCGAACTGCATGCCGTACGACCCGACCTTCGGTCACGAGCTGGCAGTCATCATTCAGGACGGTATGCGTCGCATGGTGGAAGAACAGGAAGACGTGTTCTACTACATCACCATCATGAACGAGAACTACCCGCATCCAGGCATCAAGCCAGGCCAGGAAGAGGGCATCCTGAAAGGCCTGTACCTGCTGCAAAAAGGCGACGAGTCGCTGCAGCAGCGCGTGCAGTTGCTGGGTTCCGGCACCATCCTGCGCGAATCGATCGCGGCGCAAGACCTGCTGAAAAACGACTGGAACATCGCGGCCGACGTCTGGTCCGCACCGTCGCTGACGCTGGTGGCGCGTGACGGCCAGGACGCAGAACGCTGGAACCTGGTCAACCCGGCCAAGGAACAGCGCGTACCGTACGTGACGCAACTGATGAACGCCACCACCGGCCCGATCGTTGCCACCACCGACTACATGCGTGCGTTTGCGGAACAGATCCGTGCCTTCATTCCGAAGGACCGTACCTACCGCGTACTGGGCACCGACGGCTTCGGCCGTTCGGACAGCCGCGTCAAGCTGCGCGAATTCTTTGAAGTGAACCGTTACTACATCACGGTCGCCGCACTGAAATCGCTGGCCGAAGAAGGCAAGCTGGACGTGTCCGTGGTTGAACAGGCTGTCGCCAAGTACAACCTCGATCCGAACAAGCCGAACCCGGTGACCCAATAACAGGGAACTCGCACAACCTACTGCGCGACCCGCCATCGCCTCTGCGTTGCTCAGCGTACCTCCGTACGCTTGCGCTACTCGAGACGATGGCAGGCCGCTCGCTACGGTTGTACGAGCCCCCTGACACTAAACAGAATACGGAGCAAACGCTATGAGCATTGTGGAAGTTAAAGTCCCGGATATCGGCGACTTCAAGGAAGTGGAAGTCATCGAGCTGATGGTCAAGGTTGGCGACACCATCAAGGTGGACCAGTCGCTGGTCACCGTTGAATCGGACAAGGCCAGCATGGAGATTCCATCGTCGGCCGCCGGCGTGATCAAGGAAATCAAGGTCAAGGTCGGCGACAAGATCGCCGAAGGCGGCCTGCTGTTGCTGCTGGAAGGCGAAGCTGCTGCTGCGCCTGCGCCAGCCGCTGCTGCCGCTCCTGCACCTGCCGCCGCTGCGCCAGCACCTGCTGCTGCACCAGTTCCTGCACCGGCTGCCGCCGCTGCCGGTCCGGTGGACATCGCGGTACCGGACATCGGCGACTTCAAGGAAGTGGAAGTCATCGAGGTGATGGTCAAAGTGGGCGACACCATCAAGGTCGATCAGTCGCTGCTGACCGTGGAATCGGACAAGGCCAGCATGGAAATTCCATCGTCGCATGCCGGCGTGGTCAAGGAAGTCAAAGTCAAGGTCGGCGACAAGGTTGCCATGGGTTCGATCGTGTTCGTGGTTGAATCGACCGGTGGCGCTGCTGCTCCTGCTGCTGCCGCACCAGCACCAAGCGCCGCGCCAGCTGCTGCACCAGCGCCTGCACCTGCTGCTGCAGCTCCAGCAGCCGCTGCACCAGCCGCTTCGCAAGGCTCGGTCCAAACCGGCAAACTGGCCCACGCTTCGCCATCGATCCGCAAGTTCGCGCGCGAACTGGGCGTCGATCTGGGCAAGGTGCCAGGTTCGGGTCCGAAAGGCCGCATCACCCAGATCGACGTGCAGAACTACGTCAAGGGCGTGATCGCCGGCAGCATCGCAGCCCCTGCGGGCGCCGCGTCGTCCAACGCTGGTGGCGGCAACTTCAATGTGCTGCCATGGCCGTCGCTGGACTTTTCCAAATTCGGTCCGACCGAACTGCTGCCACTGTCGCGCATCAAGAAAATCAGCGGTCCGAACCTGCACCGCAACTGGGTGCAGATCCCGCACGTCACGCAGTTCGACGAAGCGGACGTCACCGACCTGGAAGCATTCCGCGTCGATACCAACAACGCCAACGCCAAGAACAAGGATGCCGCCAAGCTGACCATGCTGGCCTTCGTGATCAAGGCGTCGGTGGCTGCGCTGAAGAAGTTCCCGTCGTTTAACTCGTCGCTCGATGCGAAGGGTGAAAACCTGATCCTCAAGCAGTACTACAACATCGGCTTCGCAGCGGACACGCCGAACGGCCTGGTGGTCCCGGTGATCAAGAACGCCGACCAGAAATCGGTCTCGCAGATCGCCCGTGAAATGACGGAACTCTCCTTGCAAGCGCGCGACGGCAAACTCAAACCGGCCGACATGCAGGGCGCGACCTTCACCATCTCGTCGCTGGGCGGCATTGGCGGCACGCACTTCACGCCGATCGTCAACGCGCCGGAAGTGGCGATCCTGGGCTTGTCCAAGGCATCGATCAAGCCGGTATGGGACGGCAAGGCCTTCCAGCCACGCCTGATGATGGGCACCTCGCTGTCGTACGACCACCGCGTGGTCGACGGCGCCATGGGCGCCCGCTTCTCCGTGTACCTGAGCGAAGTGCTCGGCGACATGCGCAAAATTCTGCTGTAAGGAGCGACTATGAGCACAGAAGTGAAAGTGCCGAATATCGGCGACTTCGCAGAAGTTGAAGTAATCGAAGTGATGGTCAAGATCGGCGACACCATCAAGGTGGACCAGTCACTGATCACCGTGGAATCGGACAAGGCGTCGATGGAAGTGCCATCGTCGCACGCCGGCGTGGTCAAAGAGGTGCTGGTCAAAGTGGGCGACAAGGTCAAGGAAGGCGTGGCGATGCTGGTGATCGATGCGGCTGCCGGCGACGCTGCTGCGCCTGCCGCCGCTGCTCCGGCACCGGCCGCTTCGGCTCCGGCCCCTGCACCTGCCGCTGCTCCGGCAGCCCCCGTGGCGGCGCCTATCGGCGGCAACTACACCGGCCAGGTCGATGTCGACTGCGACATGATGGTACTGGGCGGTGGTCCTGGCGGCTACTCGGCAGCGTTCCGTGCGGCCGACCTGGGCCTGAACACCGTGATCGTCGAGCGTTACGAAACGCTGGGCGGCGTGTGCCTGAACGTCGGTTGCATTCCATCGAAGGCGCTGCTGCACGTGGCATCGGTCATCGATGAAACGCAGCACATGAGCAAGACCGGCGTCACCTTTGCCAAGCCCACCATTGATATCGACCAGGTGCGCGCGTACAAGGAAGGCGTGATCAAGAACATGACCGGCGGTCTGGCCGGCATGGCCAAGGCACGCAAGACGCAAATCGTCACCGGCGTGGGCCAGTTCATCAGCGCGAACCACATCGAAGTCACTGCAGCGGATGGCACCAAAAAAGTGGTGCAGTTCAAGCAGGCGATCATCGCTGCCGGTTCGGCCGTGGTCAAGCTGCCGTTCGTGCCCGAAGATCCGCGCATCGTCGATTCGACCGGTGCACTGGAACTGCGCCAGATCCCGAAACGCATGCTGGTCATCGGCGGCGGCATCATCGGCCTGGAAATGGCCACCGTCTACTCGACGTTCGGCGCGCGCATCGACGTGGTCGAAATGATGGACGGCCTGATGCAGGGCGCCGACCGCGACGCGGTCAAGGTCTGGCAGAAGTTCAACGAGAAGCGCTTCGATAACATCATGACCAAGACCAAAACGGTCGGCGTGGAAGCGCTGCCCGAAGGGATCAAGGTCACGTTCGAAGCCGCCGAAGCCGGCGCCGCAGCACCTGCACCACAGGTCTACGACCTGGTGCTGGTCGCCGTGGGCCGCAGCCCGAACGGCAAGAAGATCGCTGCCGACAAGGCGGGCGTGGTGGTCACCGACCGTGGCTTCATCCCGGTGGACAGCCAGATGCGTACCAACGTGCCGAACATCTTCGCCATCGGCGACCTGGTGGGCCAGCCGATGCTGGCGCACAAGGCCGTGCACGAAGGCCACGTGGCAGCGGAAGCCGCCGCCGGCCAGAAGTCGCATTTCGATGTGAAGGTGATTCCATCGGTGGCATACACCGATCCGGAAGTGGCATGGGCCGGCATCACCGAGGACGAAGCGAAAGCCAAGGGCATCAAGGTCGAGAAGGGCCACTTCCCGTGGGCCGCTTCGGGCCGCGCCGTGGCCAACGGCCGCGCCGAAGGCTTCACCAAGCTGCTGTTCGACGCTGAAACCCACCGCATCATCGGCGGCACCATTGTCGGCACCCACGCCGGCGACATGATCGGCGAAATCGCGCTGGCCATCGAAATGGGCTGCGACGGCACCGACATCGGCAAAACCATCCACCCGCACCCGACCCTGGGCGAGTCGATCGGCATGGCGGCGGAAGTGTACGAAGGCTCGTGCACCGATCTGCCGCCACCGCGCAAAAAATAAGCTTCCCTTACCGGTTGCCCGAGATGCCGTTCAGCGTGAGCTGGGCGGCATTTTTTTTGTCCGGCATTCACGCAGCTTGTACGCAGCCACCCACCAATATGTCGGCGCCTTCAAGCCGCGTTTCTATCAGGCAGGCGCGTGCCGTTGCCCGGCCCTGGCGCAGCGTGATGCCGTGGCCGAGCAGCGCAGAGAGGGCGCCGGCCGCGACCCCGGTGGCGCTGTCTTCCAGCGCCGGATCGAGATGGTTGAAGTTACGGCCTTCGTAGCTGCCATCGTCAACCTTGCAGTACACGTAGATGCCATTGACGCCTGCGGTTTTGCCCCAGGCGGCGATTGCCGGCAGATCGGGCGTCAGGCCATGCAGCGTGGTTGCATCCGCCACCTCGACCAGCAGCTTTGGACTGCCGACAGAAAATACACGTGCCGGCGCCAGCGGCATCAAACCCAGCGCGGCCAGCAGGCGCCCGATGAGGTCAGGCGCCAGGTTCGGCTGTGATGCATCCTGCCGTTGAAGACGAACCATTACCTGGCCATCGGCACCAGGAACCAGCCCAAGCCGCTGGCCATGCACGGCAGTCTTCACCGTGAGTTCGCGATGGCCGCCATGCTGCATGAACAGGCGCTGGCCGACGGCCAGGGTCGCGTGCAGGCATAGCGGACTGCGCGTGTGCGGATAGAAGTAATCGACGCTTGCCACCACGTTCGCCTCATCGGGCGGATCGATCCAGACGCAGGTGATATTGCGCTCGCGCGCAAAGTCCTGGCGCGCTTCGCGGGGCGAGAAGTCGCCCTCGATGACCAGCGCCGGATTGCCATCGCCTGGCGACTCACCGAAGCATTTGAATCTGTGAATGTGCATGGTGATTCCCCTGTCAATTTGTGATGTTGGCATGCTCGTGTGTCAATGTAGGGCGGTGGACGGTTCGCTGCAAGCCGAGCCACATTTCGTACGTGATGCTGTCAAGTTCTGCGTGTATGATTACACGCCAGCGAGTAGAAAACGGAGCAGGCGATGGATCTTCCCGTGGTGATTTTCAAGGATGAAGGCAGCGTGTACCGAACGCATCAACATCGGTCTGCCGCGGTTTGTTGTAGGCAAAATAGATCGTTACGCGGCGTCCCGCCATGAAACCCGCAGCGGCCTGTTGGCGCGCGCCGTGCTGCAACTGATCGACACCGAATCAAAAGCACTTGGGCGTTCTTGATGATGACGATAATCCCGCTCGCTCACCGTCTGAGCGGCATTTTCATTGACGGGCGCATCGCCAGTCACACTTCTCCACCTCAGCAAGCCGTCGGCTTCACCCGCTCCACCTCCAACCCGAACCATGGCCGCAGCCTGGTGCCGAACACGTTGCCGATGAACGCCGCCACCAGCCACAGCCAGCCGTGCAGGCTGCCCGAAACGATGCCGCTGAAGTAGGCGCCGATGTTGCAGCCGTAGGCCAGGCGCGCGCCGTAGCCGAGCAGCAGGCCGCCCACGACTGCCGCCACCAGCGAGCGCAAGGGCACGCGCCATACCGGCGCGTAGCGCCCGGCCAGGGCGGCGGCAAGCATGGCACCGAACACGATGCCGATGTCCATTACCGACGTGACGTCTTCGATCACCGGCGCATTGAGCGTGGCGGCGTTGGCCGGCGCCGACCAGTAGGTCCAGCTGGCGACGTCCACGCCGGCCAGCATGGCGGCTTTCGCCCCCCACAGGGCAAACGCGGACGTCACGCCCCACGGGCGGCCGGCCAGTGCCAGCGTGGCGAAATTGAGGAGGACGAGCGCGATGCCGCCCGCGACCAGCGGCCACGGGCCGTGCAGCCAGCGCGCCGTGTGGTCGGGTTGCACGTGGGCGGCGACCAGCTTGCCGTGGCGGCGCTTTTCCACCACGACCGTCACTGCAAAGATCAATCCGAACACCAGCCAATTGAGCGCCAGCGCGGGCGCCACGCCCAGCGACTTGACCAGCGAGATCGGCGCCAGTTGCGGCAGCGACGTCCAGAACGGCATGTGGGCCGTGCCGATCAGCGAGCCGCCGATGAACGCCACCAGCGTGACGATCATGCGGGTGCTGCCACCGCCCACCGTGTACAAGGTGCCGGAGGCGCAGCCGCCGCCGAGCTGCATGCCGATACCGAAGATGAAGGCGCCGATCACGACCGACGTGCCGGCCGGCGCCACCAGGCCCTTGACCGGCGCGCCGAACAGCGAGCCAGCCGCCAGCACCGGAAAGAACAGCGCCACGCCCACGGCCAGCATCACCATCTGCGCGCGCAGTCCTTCGCCGCGGCCATCGGCGATGAAGACGCGCCACGCCGACGTGAAGCCGAACGCCGCGTGATATAGCGTGACCCCGAGCAGCGCACCGACCACGTACAGTGCGGCCTGGCGCGGGCCGACGGCCTGGCCCAAATACCACGCGCCAAGTACGACAATGGCGAGCGCGCTCCACAGGGCGCCGGGGTTGATGTTGGACGGAGGGCGCATGGGCGCGGTGATCGTGGTGGACATGGCGATGGGATAAAAAATAAGTAAGTTGGCATTCTCCGCCTTTTTGCTGCGAAGCGGCGCAATCATGTTTCTGATTAAAACCGCGCGGCGGTAGGCGAGGGCGGTGAAGTATGAAAGCATGGCTGTCCGAACAATGAGGTTAGCCATGCACCAAGCCACCCCGATCCGACTCCTGCCCTTGCTCTTCGGCCTGACACTGGCCGTCACCCAAACCACCCAAGCTGCCCCGCTCGATGGCAAGCGCATCTTCCAGAACAACTGCGCGATGTGCCATTCCGCGTCGCCCGACATGGCCACGCTGGCCGGGCCGCCGCTGTTCAATGTAGTCGGGCGCAAGGTCGCCGGCGTGGCGGGCTTTGCTTACTCCGATGCCTTGAGCGCGCTGGGTGCAAAGAACAAGCGCTGGACCGCGCAGGAACTGGAACTGTTCCTGAAAGACCCCAGCGCCTACGCGCCCGGCACCTCGATGCCGATCGCGGTTGCCCAGCCGGCCGAACGCGCGGCGCTGGTTGCGTACCTGGCCACGGCCGTGGGCAAGGCCGAGATCAAGGCTGCCACGCCGGCTGTATCAACAGCATCCACCGCCAGCAACGCCAACAACACCAGCAAGGAAGAACACTGGAGCGACGACCAGCCCGGTCGCATCCATGCAGTGCGCATGGCCGACCTGCCACCGCCGTTTGCCAGTGCCAGCGCCGGCAACAACCCGAAGACCGTGCCGCGCCCGCAAGGCGTGCTGCCATCGGTGCCGGCCAACTTCGCCGTCAACCTGTGGGCGACGGACCCGGATCGTGGCCGCGTAATGGCCAAGGCGCCCAATGGCGACATCTTCATCTCGTCCACTACCAAGCGCCTGATCAAGGTGTTCAGGTCCAGCACCGGCGCGACCGCCGACAAGATCAGTGTGTTCGCCGACAAGCTCGATCGGCCGTTCGGCTTCGCCTTCTGGCCGGCAGGACCGAACCCGCAGTACCTGTACGTGGCCAACGTCAATTCCATCATCCGGTTCCCCTATAAAAACGGCGACCTGGTGGCCGGCGCACCGGCCGAAGTGGTGGTGCCCACCCTCACGGCGGAGACGGGCAGCCATTCCTCGCGCACGCTGGTATTTTCCAGGGATGGCAAGACCATGTATTTGTCGATCGGCTCCGCGTCCAACGTGGCCGAGGGCATCGGCGCCACGCCGCCGGAACCGCTGAAGCAGTGGGAAGCAAAACACGGCCTTGGCGCGGCCTGGGGGGCGGAGCTGGACCGCGCAGTGGTGCTGGCGTTCGACCCCGATGGCAAGAACAAGCGTACCTTCGCCACCGGCCTGCGCAACTGCGTGGGCATGTATTTGTATCCGCGCACGGGCGATTTGCTGTGCAGCGTGAACGAGCGCGATATGCTCGGCGATAACCTGCCGCCCGACTACCTCACGCGCGTCAAGGGCGGCGCGCACTATGGCTGGCCGTGGCACTACATCGGCAACAACGAGGAGCCGCGTTTGCAGGGCCAGCGTCCCGACCTCAAAGACAAGGTTACTGCGCCGGACCTGCTGCTGACGGCCCATTCGGCGCCGCTGGGCATGATCATGTACGACGCGTCCACCGCCGCCAAAGCGGCCTTCCCGAAGGAGTATCTTGGCGATGTCTTCCTGGCCCTGCACGGCTCCTGGAACCGCGCCACGCGCACTGGCTCGAAAGTGGTGCGGGTGTTCATGAAAGACGGTGTGCCGACCGGGAAGTACCAGGACTTCATGACCGGTTTTGTCGTCAGCGACAAGGAGGTGTGGGGCCGGCCGTCGTCGGTGGTGGTGCAGGACGACGGCTCGCTGCTGGTCGATGACGATGTCACCGGAGAGATCTGGCGAGTGGCCCCGAAATAATCAGGCCGCCTGCGGCCGCCCGCCCTGCGCCGAGGCGGGCAGGCCGAAGATGCGGTCGAACGCCAGGCTGAACAGGAAGGTGTACACCAGGAAGAACACCACGATCCACAGGTCGACGATGAACGCCTCCCACAGCGAGATCTCGAGCCACCACGCGAATAGCGGCACCAGGAACGCCACCAGGCCACCTTCGAAGCCGATGGCGTGGGCGATGCGCCGCGCCACGCTGCGGCCCTTGGTGGTCTGGCGTGCTTCCCACGCCTCGAACATGGAATTGAAAATGAAATTCCAGACCACGGCAACGGTGGACGACGCCACGGCCGCCACGCTGGCATGTGCGCTGCTGCTGCCAGCCAGCAGCATCAGCGTGGTGGTGGTCAACCCCACCGCAAACAGTTCGAACAGCGATACATAGACAATCTTGCGCTTCAATCCTTGCATGATAGATTCCTTCAAACATCAATCGAGCGATGATAGTTGAAGTGATCTGATAGTAAAAGTCGACAGCTATCAGTTTTTGTGACAGCATGGTGAATGGCCTTTTCCAGCGACAACGTCGATCTGTTCCTTGCCGTGATCGACCACGGTTCTTTTTCCGCCGCCGCCCGCGCGCTTGGCCGGGTGCCGTCGGCCGTCAGCATGGCGATTGCCAACCTTGAGGCCGAGCTGGACCTGCAACTGTTCGAGCGCAACTCGCGCGCCGTGATCCCCACCGACATGGCCCGCGCGCTGGAAGCGGAGGCGCGCCACATGGCCGGCCAGATGCGCCGCCTGCAGGCCCACGCCTTGTCGCTGCACCAGGGGCTCGAGCGCCGGCTGACGCTGGCGGTGTCGCCCGAGCTGCTGTCGGCCGCGTGGGGCGAGCCGCTGGCGCGCCTGGCCGACGAATTTCCGTCGCTGGAAGTTGATGTACTGTCCGCGCCGCAGGCCGATGCGCGCCGCATGCTGCACGACGGTACTGCGCAGCTGGCGCTGCTCTACGACCGGCCGCAGGTCGATGAACGCGAAAGCTTCCAGGAACTGGGCAGCGAGGTGCTGGTCGCCGTGCTCTCGCCGCAGCATCCGGCAGCGCGCGAGCGCAATGGCCATTTCCGGCTCGAAGACCTGGTCGATATCCGGCAGGTAGCCATCGTCAGCCGCGCCGCGCACCAGGAGGACAAGCGGGTGCTGGTGTCGCGCAAGCTGTGGCGCACCGACAGCCACCAGGCCACGCTGGAGCTGGTGCAGGCGGGCATCGGCTGGGCGTTCCTGCCCCGGCGCCTGGTGGCGCCGCTGCTGGCCGACGGCGAGCTGCTGGTGATCGATTTCGCCAGCATGAGCAACCAGCTGCGTTTATGGGTGGACGTGGTGTGGGTGAACGACCGCCCGCTGGGCCTGGGCGCCAAGCGGTTGATTGCGCTGATGAAGGATATCGGCGGGTTGGAGGCCCGCCCCGGCCACGTGTAGCTTCAACGGGTCAGGCGGTAGATCAGCAAAGCGCTGCGGATCGTGGCCTTTTCCAGCGAGGCGATTTCCAGGTCTTCATCCGGCGAATGGGCGCCGTTGCCGGCCACGCCCAGGCCATCGAGACTGTCCACCAGCGAGGCCACGAACTGGATGTCGCCGGCGCCGCGCTGGCCCGGGGGCAGGGCGGGAATGGCGCCCAGGCCGGCGTCGCTGCTCGCCTGCGAATACACTTTTAACACCGCCAGGTTGCCGGGCGTGGGCGCCATCGGCGGATAGGCGTCGTGGAAGCTGATGCTGGCGCTGGTGCCGGGCAGGTTCTGCGCGACGATGGCGCGCATCTTGGCGTGGGCCCGGTCGCGCTGTTCGTAGGTGAGGTAACGCAGGTCGCCGTGCACCAGCGCGGTCCTGGCGATCACGTTGGTTTTGCCGGCGGCCTGGCCTTTCGTGCCTGTCTCATCGACGCCAGCATCGGTGCCGCCGAGGACCAGTCCCGCGCTGAACGTGAGATCGGGTTCGATCACCTGCTGGCGGAAGCCGTCGAGGATGCGCGCCGCTTCGTACACGGCGCCATAACCCGCCTTGTCGGTGAAGATGGTGCTCGAGTGGCCCTGCTTGCCCTTGACTTCCAGCTCCCACGACGACGCCGAACGGCGGCCGATGGTGCCGGTGTCCTGGCCCTCCTGGTTGCGCATGGTGCCTTCGAAGGAGAGCGCGATGTCGCTGCGTTTGGCGGCGGCTACCATGTCGGCGCGCGACGTGGCGATCGGTTCGCCGGCGCTTTCTTCGTCGCCGGTGAACATCACGGTGATGGTGGTGTTATCGAGCGCGCCGGCGCTTTTCAGCGCGCGCAGCGCTTCGAGGATGACCACGTCGCCGCCCTTCATGTCATTGACGCCCTGGCCGCGCACGCGGTCGCCGTTGCGCTGCCACAGCTGCACCGGGCTGTCTTTTTCAAACACGGTGTCGAGGTGGCCCAGCAGCAGCAGCCGTTTGCCTTGTTTGCCCTCGCGTGTGCCCACCAGGTGGCCGGCGCGGCGCATGGCTGGCGGCAGGTCGATCCAGCGCGTGGCAAAGCCCAGCTGGTCGAGTTCACGGCGATACATCTTGCCCACTTCGCGCACACCGTCGATGTTCATGGTGCCGCTGTTGATGTTGACCGATTGCTCCAGCAGTTGCAGCGCCTGCGGTGAACGGGCCTTGATGGCGGCGACGATGTTCTGCTCGACGGGGGACAGTTCGGCGGCGTGGGCGCAAGACATGGTCATGGCCAGGGCCAGCCAGGCGGGCGACAACAGCGGTATTTTCATGGGGGATCCTGGGGCAGATGTGTAAGCAATTGTAGCGTAGTGTGAATTGCGGCCGCAGCGCCGCCACCGCGCGCCGGAAGCTGTTATATTCGCAGTGCAGATTTTTTGCAGATTTTTTTAAAGGATAACCATGCTCCGTCGTACGTTCCTGACCGCCGCTGTCACTGCCGCTGTTGCCGCCATGTTTGCCGGTACCGCTTTTGCCACGCCCACCGCACCGAAGAGCGGCGCCGAGTACACCACGCTGAAAACGCCGCAGCCGGTCCAGGCCGAGGGCAAGAAGGTCGAAGTGATCGAGTTCTTCATGTACCACTGCCCGGCGTGCTACGCGCTGGAGCCGGCCATGCTGGACTGGGTCAAGAAGCAGGGCGACAACATCAGCTTCCGCCGCATCCATTTGCCGCTGACCGGTGAAAAAGATCCGGAAACCCATCTGTTCCTCACGCTCGAAGCGATGAAGCTCGAGTCGCAGCTGCACGCCAAGGTGCTGCAGACCTGGCACGTGGAACGCAAGCGCCTGCAAAGCGACGACGCCAACATCGAGTGGGCCGTCAAGAACGGCATCGACAAGGAAAAATTCCTGGCCGTGTACAACTCGTTTGCAATCAACAACCGCCTGAAAAACGCCGGCCGCGTGGCATCGTCGTATGAAGTCAACAGCACGCCGACCATCATCGTCAATGGCCGCTACCTGACCAACCCGTCGATGGTGGACGCCGCCAACCCCGGCATCCCGCGCCAGCAGCTGACCGCCGCCACGCTGCAAGTGCTCGACGCGCTGGTCGCGCAATCGCGCAAGTAATTCTCTGGCAGGCCAGTGTGAGGAAGCCGCCTGGTGCAAGCCGGGCGGCTTTTTGTTTATGGAGCAGGGAGCGCCAGCGCATAGCGGTAAGCGTACGCCCACCGCTCCTGCTCGCCGCAGATTTCAGGCAATGGCGCCAGGTCCAGGCGCATGAAACCGTGCTTTTCCGCGATGCGGCGCGAGCCGGGGTTGTCGTCGGTGATCCATGCGTCGATAGTGCGCAGCTGGTAGTCGTTGCAGGCGGCATCGAGCAGGTGGCGTAGCGCCAGGCTGCCCAGTCCTTGCCCACCAGCGTCATGGGCGATGCGGTAGCCGACTTCGCCGGTACCCGCCGCGCGGTCGATATGGCGCAGGTTGGCGCGGCCCACGATGACGCCGCCGACGTCAACCAGCACGCAGGGCAGCATGGCGCCTTGGTCGTGCAGGTCGAGATATTCGGTGATGTGGGCGGTGATGCCCTGATGGGAATAGAACGAGGGCGCGCGGGCCGCCACATGCTGTTCGAACCACGTGCGGTTGGCGAGCTCGAACGCCAGTAATGCTGGCGCGTCGGCTGCTTGCAGCGTGCGGATGATCATGTGACCGGCCATCGCGCGGATGGCTTAGTTGACCGTGAAGCGCGCCGGAATTTCGATGCCGCCGTTGCGGGCTGCTTCGGCGTAGGCTTTCATTTCTTCGATGACGGCGTCCAGCTGTTCTTGTCCCGGATTGGCCTGGAAGCTCTTGATGCGCTCGTTCATGACCGTTACTTGTCGGCTCCAGTCCAGTCTATTTGTTTTGCTCATATGCACTCCTTGTAAAGGATTAGTATAGATCAAATGGCAAAGTTGTACAGACCTTTGGTGTCTAAAGAACCACGCTGCGCAGGAACAGGTCGAGGCCCTGGGCTGCCTGGCGCCGGATTTCAGCATGGGAAGGTTGATGGTCCGGTGGAAACAGCATGCGGCTCATGGTGTCGCCCATCAGGCAGTTGACAAAATGGACCGGAAGAAATTCGTGGGGCAGGTCGGTGCGCAGCCTTGGCTTGATGTCGTCGCGGGCGAAAAACTTGCCCAGTTGCTCGCGCGATTTGCGCGGGCCGGCATCGTAAAAGGTTTCTGCCAGCTCGGGCGTGGTGCGCGCCTCGGCCACCACCATGCGGTGCAGGTTGACGAATGCCGGCTGCGACACCAGTTCCAGGAAGCGCAGCGCGTAGTCGCCCAGGATCGCTTCCATCGGGCGCATGTCGGTTTCCAGGCTGGTCATGTCGGAGAAAAACCTGGCGCGGCCCCGGGTGATGGCCGCGCTCAGCAGGCCGGCCTTGCCGCCGAATTTCACATAGATGGTGCGCACGGCAACATGGGCTTCACGGGCAATCATTTCCAGGCTGACCTTGCTATAACCCTTTTCCATGAACAGTTGGGCAGCAGTGTGCACCAGCGCCTGTTCGCGGGCTTCCTTGTCGGCTGCGCGCGGCCGGCCGGCCGATTTGCCGAAGCACGGTTCGTGCGGCGCGGCGTCCGGACAGTCGAGTTCTTCCTCGGTTGAAATGTTGTCTTTTTTCATGGTGATCGATGATAGCGAATGGCGCCATGCTAGTCCAAAATAAAATGAAATGCAATCGTTTCATTTCTTGACTTCCAATTGAAATCATCCAATAATGCGCTCATCCCCTTTCATTATTTTCGGAGCAGTGCATGTCCAGCCCACAACAGCAAGAACAAAAAGGTCCAAGCGCGGTACCACCCCAGGCAGCCCAGCCGAGCCAGGATGCTCCGGCGCCTCCGGCCAAATCGAACCGCAAAGTGCTGGTCATTGCCGGCATCATCGCGCTGGTCGCCATCGGCGCCGGCGGCCGCATGTGGTACCGCAGCCATAACTTCGTCGAGACCGAGAATGCCTACGTGGCTGGCCACGTGCACCCGGTATCGGCGCGCATTTCCGGCGTGGTGACCAAGGTGCTGATCGACGACAACCAGGTCGTGCGCGCCGGCGACGTGATCGCCGAACTCGATCCGTTCGACCAGGGCGTGAAGGTCGAGCAGATCCAGGCGCAGATCGCCAGCGCCGAGCAGCAGGTGCTGCAGGCCGACGCCCAGATCATGCAAGTGAAAGCGCAAGCCAGTTCGGCCGCCGCGCAAGTGGCGCAGTCGCAGGCGCAACTGCTGCGCGCCAAGCAGGACGCCGACCGTTTCGGCCAGCTGTACAACGACCAGATGAAAGCCGTCTCCAAGGCGGAACTCGACGCTGCCGTTGCAGGCCGCGCCAGCGCCACCGCCGACCTGGCCGCGCGCAAGGACAACGCTGCCGCCGCCCGCGCGCAAATCACTGCCGCCGAATCGGCGCGCGACGTGCTCAAGGCGCAGGTATCGGTGCTGCGCGTGCAACTGAAGGACGCCCAGCAGCAGCTGGCCTACAACCACATTCTGGCGCCGGTCGCGGGTCGCATCGGCAAGCGTTCGATCGAAGTGGGCCAGCGCGTGCAGCCGGGCCAGCAACTGACCGCCATCGTGCAGGACAACGTGTGGCTGACCGCCAACTTCAAGGAAACCCAGCTGGCCGAGATGCATGCGGGCCAGGAAGTCAAAGTCACCATCGACGCCATGCCGGGCAAGGAATTGATCGGCACCGTGGAGAGCTTCGCGCCAGCGTCGGGCGCGCAGTTCGCGCTGCTGCCGGCCGATAACGCCACCGGCAACTTCACCAAGATCGTCCAGCGTGTGCCGGTCAAGATCGTGTTCAAGCCGGAAGACGTGAAGGCCCTCAATGGCCGCCTGGTGCCGGGCATGTCGGCGATCGCCGAAGTGGCGATCCACCAGGACGAGAAAAAGTCCGAGCGTAAGGTCGCTGCCGCACCTGCCACGGTCCAGTAAGGAACGACATCATGGCCAGTTCCACATTCGATCCGCCGGCGTCAAGGGCGGCGGGAAAGGCTGCACCCGCCGCTCCGCCGGCGCCGAGCGAAAAAGTCACGGCCCGCACCTGGATCGCGATTGCCGCCGGCATGCTGGGCGCCTTCATGGCGGTGCTCGACATCCAGATCACCAACTCGTCGCTCAAGGACATCCTCGGTTCGCTGTCGGCCACCCAGGAAGAGGGCTCGTGGATCGCCACGGCCTACCTGGTGGCAGAGATCGTCGTCATTCCGATGACCGGCCTGTTTACGCGGGTATTTGGCACGCGTAACTACATGATCGGCACCACCGCGCTGTTCCTGCTGTTCTCGACCCTGTGCGGCTTCGCCTGGAACCTCGAGAGCATGATCATCTTCCGCATGATGCAGGGCTTTACGGGCGGCGCCCTGATCCCGATGGCCTTCACGCTGGTGATGACGCAGCTGCCGCCATCGAAGCGCGCCACCGGCATGGCCATCTTCGGCTTGACCGCCACGCTGGCGCCGTCGATGGGCCCCACGCTCGGTGGTTACCTCAGCGAGCTGTATGGCTGGCCGTCGATCTTCTACCTGAACTGGGTGCCGGGTTTGCTGCTGATCGGCGGCATCGCCTATGGCCTGGACAAGGAAAAATTTCAGCCGTCGCTGCTGTCGGGCGCCGACTGGAGCGGCATCTTTTTCATGGCCGTGGGCCTGGGCAGTCTCACCATCTTCCTCGAAGAAGGCAACAGCAAGGACTGGTTCGATTCGTCATTCATCATCACCTTTGCCGCGCTGGCGATCTTTGGTTTGCTGGGCTGGGTAGTCAACAGCGCGTTGAAGAAGCAGCCGTTCGTCAACCTGGCCCTGTACGGCCAGCGCAACTTCGCTGCCGCTACCGCGTTGTCGATGGCGATGGGCATGGGCTTGTACGGTTCGTCGTTCCTGCTGCCGCTGTACCTGGGCCAGATTCCCGGCTACTCGCCGATGCAGATCGGCGAAGTGATCATGTGGTCCGGTTTGCCGCAGCTGTTCATCATGCCGTTCGTGGCCAAGCTGTCGTCCAAGGTCGATAACCGCATTTTGTGCACGTTCGGCCTGCTGCTGTTCGGCGGCTCGTGCCTGATGAACTCCTACATGGACGCCACTACCGGCTATGACCAGCTGCTGCTGTCGCAGATCGTGCGCGCGCTGGGCCAGCCGTTCGTGATGCTCACGCTGTCGAACTTTGCCATGAACGGCATCCAGCCCAGGGACATGCCATCGGCCTCGTCGCTGATCAACATGACCCGCAACCTGGGTGGCTCGATCGGTATCGCGCTGCTGGCGACCGCATTGACGTCACGCGAGCATTTCCACTCGCAGCGCATCGGCGAATCGGTCACCGGCTTCGCAGCCGCCACGCAGGAACGTTTATCGGTGCTGACGCAATCGTTCATCGGCCAGGGTTTCGACTCGACCACCGCATCGAACATGGCGCTCAAGGCCATCGACGGCATCGTGCGGCGCGAGTCGTTCGTGATGGCCTACAACGACGGCTTCTTCCTGGTCGCCATGGTGCTGTTTGCCTGCATCGGCGTGCTGTGGTTCTCGGACAAGGTCAAAGCCCCTTCGGGTGGCGGCGGCGGGCACTAATCTAAAAATTTTGTGAGGTAATACCATGTTCAATTCAGCTTTGCAGCGCATCGCGCTCGCTGTTGCCATTACCGCGGCGCTCTCCGGCTGCGCCACCGTCGGCGCCGATTTCGGCACGCCGGAAAACGTCAAGGATGCGTCGTTCCGCCACCTGCCGCAAGCCGGCAGCACGGCTGCGCACTTGCCGGCGCAGTGGTGGACCGTGTTCAACGATCCGGTCCTGAACCGCCTGGAAGAGCGCGCGCTGCGCGACAACCCGAGCGTGAAAGCGGCGGGTCAGCGCCTGGTGCAGGCGCAGGAGCAGGCCGGCCTGTCGCGCGCCAGCCAGCGGCCGTCGGTGGGCGTGAGCGCGTCGGTGGCAAACTCGCGCACCTCGGCCGAAACGTCGCAGGGGATCGCGCTGGGCGGCCGTTCGATCAAGGGTAACAACTACGCGGTCGGCGCCAATTTCTCGTATGAGCTCGACCTGCTGGGCCGCGTGCGCCGCATGGTGGAAGCGTCCGATGCGCAGGCGCTGGCGGCCGAAGCGGACCGCGACGGCGTACTGCTGATGCTGTCCTCGCAACTGGCCACCGCTTACTGGCAACTGCGCGGGCTGGACGCCGAAATGGCGATCCTCAACGGCGCACTGGGCACCCGCCAGGAGAGCGAACAGCTGGTCACCGCGCGTTTCGACGCCGGCCTGTCGAACGAACTGGACGTCTCGCGCGCCCGCATCGAACTGGCCAACGCCAAGGCCGACCTGCACGAAGTGCAGCGCCAGCGCAACCTGGTCGAGCACCAGCTGGCCACGCTGGTGGGCGCCTCGCCGTCGGCGCTGCTCACTGCCGCTACCGCTACGCCGGCGGTGCTGCCGGCGCCACCGGCGATTCCGGTCGGCCTGCCGGCCAGCCTGCTGTCGCAGCGCCCGGACCTGGCCGCCAGCGTGGCGACCCTGCGCGCGGCCAATGCGCAGATCGGCGTGGCCGAAGGTGCGTTCTATCCGTCGGTGTCGCTGACTGGTAACTTCGGCTATGCGTCCGAAGCGCTGCGCAACATCGGCGAGAGCGGCGCGCGCCAGTTCAGCGTGGGACCGCTGGCGCTGTCGCTGCCGATCTTCGACGGTGGCCGCAACCAGGCCAACCTGGCGATCGCCAGGTCGCGCTACGACGAGGCGGTGGCCAACCACGAAACCAGGCTGCTGACGGCGCTGCGCGAAGTGGAAGACGCGTTGTCCGACGTGCAGGAACGCCAGCTGCAGGGCGAAGCGCAATCGGCCTCGCAGACGGCCGCCGCGCGCGGCTACCTGGTGGCGCGGGCGCGCTACGAGCGTGGCGTCTCGACGTATCTCGACGTGACCGATGCCCAGCGCAGCGCGCTGGCGGCCGATCGGGCGGCGGTGCAGATCAATACCCAGCGCTTGCTCGCGACCGTGGCAGTGGCACGGTCGCTCGGCGCCGGCTGGCAGCCTTCGGCGCAGTTGGCTGCTGTGGCGAAGTAAGCGCTGGATTACAATACGAACCTCACACCACCCGAGGTTCGTATGAAAAAAATCCTGCTCCCGCTGGCGCTGGTCCTGGCTGTTGCCTCCACCGTCCACGCCGCACCGGCCACCATCGCCGACCTGAACAAGATGAGCCAGCGCTACGCCCCCGTGGCGCTCACCGCCGACACCAGCAAGCTGTCGGCCGGCGACAAGCAGGCCATCGTCAAGCTGATCGGAGCGGCCAAGATCATCGACGTGCTGCAACTGCGCCAGCGCTGGTCCGGCAACGAGGCCCTGTGGGCCGCGCTGAAAAAGGACACCACGCCGCTGGGCAAGGCGCGCCTCGATTACTTCTGGCTTAACAAGGGGCCTTGGTCCATCCTCGACGACCACCAGTCGTTCCTGCCCGCGCAAATCGGCGGCATCAAGATCCCGGCCAAAAAGCCCGAAGGCGGCAGCTTCTATCCCGACGACGCCAGCAAGGCCCAGCTCGATACCTGGATGAACGCCTTGCCAGCCATCGACAAGTCGCAGGCGCAGTGGTTCTTCACGGCGATCCGCCGCAATGCCGGCGGCCAGTTCACCACCGTGCCGTACTCGGTGGAGTACCAGCCGGAACTGGAAAAAGCCGCCGCACTGCTCAAGCAGGCCGCTGCCGCCACCGACAACGCGTCGCTTAAAAAATTCCTCGACCTGCGCGCCGATGCTTTCCTCAGCAACGACTATCTCGCTTCCGATTTCGCCTGGATGGATCTCGATTCGCCGGTGGACGTCACCATCGGCCCGTACGAAACCTATAACGACGAACTGTTCGGCTACAAGGCCGCGTTCGAGGCGTACGTGAATATCCGCGACCAGAAAGAGACGCAAAAGCTCGACTTCTTCGCCCAGCACATGCAGGAGCTGGAAGACAGCCTGCCGATCGACGCCCAGTACCGCAACCCCAAGGTGGGCGCGATCGCGCCGATGGTGGTGGTCAACCAGGTGTATGGCGCCGGCGACGGCAATATGGGCGTGCAGACCGCCGCCTACAACCTGCCCAACGACGAGCGCATCATCAGCCAGCGCGGATCCAAGCGCGTGATGCTCAAGAATGTGCAGGAAGCGAAATTCAAATCGACGCTCACGCCGATTTCGAAACTGGTGCTGCGGGCTGCCGACCAGAAGGACGTCGATTTCGACTCGTTCTTCACCCACATCCTGGCGCACGAAATCACCCACGGCCTCGGTCCCCACGCCACCACCATCGACGGCAAGGCCTCGACGCCGCGCCAGGATCTGAAGGAAGCCTACTCCACCATCGAGGAAGCCAAAGCCGACATCACCGGCTTGTACGTGCTTGACGTGATGATGGGCAAAGGCCAGCTGAAAGGCATCCTGGGGCAGGGCGAGGCGGCCGAGCGCAAGCTGTACACGACGTTCCTGGCATCGGCCTTCCGCACGCTGCACTTCGGCCTGACCGATTCGCACGCGCGCGGCATGGCAATCCAGGTCAACTACCTGCTCGACAAGGGCGGTTTTGTGTCGCATGGCGACGGTACGTTCTCGGTGGACTTTGCCAGGATCAAGGACGCGGTCAAGGAACTTGATCGCGAGTTCCTGATGATCGAAGCGACCGGCGATTACGCGCGCGCCAAGGAGATGATGGCCAAGTACGTGGTGATCCGTCCCGACGTGCAAAAGGCGCTCGACAAGATGAAGTCGGTGCCGAACGACATCCGTCCGCAGTTCAAGACCGCCAACAGCCTGCTGTCGAAGTAAGGACGACGGGGTTCCGCAACGTGCGGAATCCCGCTTTAAAACCTCAAGCATTCAACTTTGCCTACGTAATAATTTACTGTTGTAAGACCTTCCACAAAGCAATAATTATTGCGGTCACCGTGCTACAGTTTTGATCAAGGAAATCGCCACCATGATCAAGCGCACACTCATCCCTCTCCTGATGTTGTCTTGCAGCCCGGCCTTAGCCGCCGAGCTGACCTCGATGGAAACCCGTTGGCTGACGGCGGGTTTATCCGTGATCAATTACGCCAAGCATGACCTCAAGCTGCCGGTCGATATCACCGTGCAGCCGCAGGCGCGCGCCAGCGATGTGCCGGTGGCCGTGGGCTACCACGATGGCCGCTGCAAGCTGGTGCTGTCCCTGCGCGGCAATCCGCAAGCGGAAGACATCCTTGGCAGCGTGCCCGAAGCGCGGCGCGCTTTGATGATCGAAGCCATGTTCGCCCACGAGATCGCCCACTGCTGGCGCTATGCGCAGGGCGCCTGGCACCAGACGCCGTCCGGCTTCGCCCACGGCGGTGCGCAGCCCGCCCAATCGCTGCAACAGACCCGGCGCGAGGAAGGCTTTGCCGATCTGGTGGCGCTGGCGTGGACTCAGCAGCGCCATCCCGAGCACTATGCCGACGTGGCTGCCTGGATGCGGCAGGTGCGCGCGCCGGCATCGGCGGCGGTGGCCTCCGTCGAATCGCATGGCACCATGGCGTGGCTGCAACTGGCCAGGACTGGTGATGCTTTCAACAGCCGGTTGCCGTTGTTCGAGCAGGCGGGTAGCTTGTGGCGCAAGGGGCTTGCAAACGGGGAGTAGTTGCGAACTCGTCACCATGTCATTTTTGTACGGTTCCGCACAGAGAAAAGGGCGGCCGCGCGGTTTAATGTGTCCATCAACCACCACAACACAGAGGGACATATCATGAACAAGCTGCTCTTCCTGGTACTGGCTAGCGCCACCAGCATGACTTTCGCTGCTACCCCAAAACAAGATACCGTCGCCTACAAAGCCGCCGCCGACCGCGCCGAAGCCAGCTACAAATCCGCCAAAGCCGCTTGCGATGCGCAATCGGGCAACGCCAAGGATATCTGCGAAGAACAAGCCAAGCTGGACCAAAAGCAGGCTGAACTCGACGCCACCACCAAGTACAAGAACGACAAGAATTCGCTGGAAAAAGCCCGCATCGCCGTGGCGGACGCCCGCTATGACCTCGACGAAGAAAAATGCGATGCCATGACCGGCAACGGCAAAGACAGCTGCAAGAGCACCGCCAAGATGCAGCAAACCGCTGCCATCAACGATGCCAAGGCTGGCAAGCAAGCCGCCGACATCGCCCAGACTGGCGTTGATTGCAACAACCTGACCGGCGGCGACAAGGTGAGCTGCGAAGCCCGTTCGAAAACCGCACTGGCCAAGGACGCTGTGGCCGATTCCGTCATCACCACCAAGATCAAAACCGGCCTGATGGCCGAGCCTTCGCTCAAATCGCTGGACGTCAAAGTGGAAACCAACAACGGTAAAGTGTCGCTGAGTGGTTTCGTGCCATCGCAAGCTGAAGCCGACAAGGCTGCCAACGTCGCCCGCAGCGTCAAAGGCGTGCATGACGTGCAAAACTCGCTGCGCGTGAAGTAATCCGCACCGTGTAGCGTGAACGGGGGCCGGTACATCCGGCCCTTTGTTTTGCTTTTATTCATTATGATCATCATTTAAACTGGCTGCGAGCATGCCGCCGGCGCGCACGCACGTTCGAGGTCATGGTGTTCGCACTCCGTTTTTCCCGCTGGCTGCAGCAGCGCGGCTGGCATTATTCTTGGGTGATCGTCACCGTCACCTTTCTGACCGCGCTGACGTCATCGGCTGCGGTCGGGCTGCCCGGCGCGCTGTTGCAACCGCCGTCGCGCGAGTTCGGCTGGGATGTCGAGCAGATTTCGTCGGCACTGGCGATTCGCTTCGTGCTGTTCGGCCTGATGGGGCCGTTCGCGGCGATCCTGATGGAGCGCTTCGGCCTGCGCGCGGTGGTGGTGACCGCGTTGTCGCTGGTGGTCGGCGTGCTCACGGCCAGTTCGGCTACCGGGCAGTTGATCTTCCTGCCGGTGGGGGCATGGCTGATCGAGCACTTCGGCTGGCGCCTGGCGGTGCTGCCGGTGTTCGTGGCGTGTGCGCTGGTGGCGCTGCTGGTGTGGCCCTTCATGCGCAACCGGCTCAAGCCGGCGTAACGCCTGGTAGCGTGCGTCCCGAAGTCAGTTCAGGTACTTGGCCAGCCAGCCGTGCACTTCGTTGTAGAAGTAGCGGCTGTTTTCGCCCTTGAGGATCCAGTGATTCTCTTCCGGGAAGACCAGCAGTTTGCTCGGCACGTTCAGGCGCTGCTGGGTGGCAAAGTTCATCAGTGCGTTGTTGGCAGGTACGCGGTAATCGAGTTCCCCCACCGAGATCAGGATTGGCGTGGTGAAGCCGGTGCCCTTGGCGTGGTTCCCGCCTTGCATCACCGGGCTCTGGTCGCGCCACACGGGCAGGTTTTCCCAGACCGGACCACCGCTGTTGACTTCACGGCCGTAAATGCTGTCGCTGGTCCCCCACTGCATGATCAGGTCCATCTCGCCTGCATGCGAGACGATGGCTTTATAACGCGTGGTGGTCGCCTGCAGCCAGTTGGCCAGGTGGCCGCCGTAGCTGGCGCCACCAGCAGCGAGTTTGGCGCCGTCGATGTAGCTGTATTTTTTGACCGCTTCGTCCACCGCCTCGTTCAGCTCCTCGGCCGGACCTTTTAAAGGATCGCCCTGGATCGCGCGCGCGAATTCTTCGCCGTAGCCGGTCGAACCCTTGTAGTCGGTGAGCAGCACCACGTAGCCGGGCTTGGCCAGCAGGTGGTAGTTCCAGCGCAGTACGAACTGGTCGCGCCACATATTGGCGGCGCCGCCGTGGATCACAGAGAACAGCGGATATTTTTTGGCCGGGTCGAAGTTGGCCGGCTTGATGATCATGTTGTGGATCATGCGCCCATCCTTGGACTTGAACCAGAAGTGCTCGGGCGCCTGCCAGTCGATGGCCGCCGCGCGTTCGACGTTGAACGACGTCAGGCGCTTCGGTGTACCGTTGAACGAATACACCTCCGGTGGATTGATGGCCGATTCCCACACGCCCACTACGGCCTTGCCGCCAGCGTTGAAAGAAGCGATGGCGCCGGTGGCGGGCGAATTCTCCGCGCGCAGGTCGCTGCCGTCGTACTTGATCGAGTGCAGTTGCTCGAGGCCCGCGTGCTCGTAGCTGAACACGATGCGGTTCGTGCCATCGGGCAGGGCGAAGCGCGAAATCGAGCGGTCGAGCGACGAGGTCAGGATTTTTGGCGCCGGGTTGGTCACCGGCCAGGCCAGGCTGGCCAGGCGCGAGACGTCATACACCTTGCCCGGCGCTTCTTCCTCGGTCAGCGCAAACAGGGTTTTGCCATCGCGGCTGAACTTGAGCGCCTTGTAACTGTGTTTGTCCTGGGTGAGCTGCTGTGCCTCGCCGCCGGCTGCCGGCAGCGCGAAGATTTGCGTGTAGCCGGACGCGCGCGCCGCCTCGTCGCGGTTGGTGGAGGCCGAGAAAACGATGGTCTTGCCGTCTTGCGACCAGATGGCGTCGAGCGACTGGCCCTCGTCGCCTTGGCCGCCGCCGAAGCCCGGCATTTGCGCCAGCCTGGTGCCAGCCAGTACATCGCGTGGCTGGGCGCCGACGGCGGCATCCATCACGAACAGGCGCACTTTTTTATCGTCGAGCCATTTGTCGAAGAAGCGCGGCGGGAAGGTCTCGTAGGCGCGCACGTTGTACTTGCGGTCCTTGCGTTCCTTGGCGATGCGCTTGTTGTCTTCCTCGCTGGCCGCGCCGGGAAAGACGTCGCTGACGAACAGCAGTTGCTTGCCGTCGGGGCTGAACTTGGGTGTGCGTGCGCCGAGGGTAAGGGTGGTAAGGCGCTGGGCTTCGCCGCCGCCGGCGATGTCGATGCGGTAGATCTGGCCGGCGTCGTCGCCTTCGCGCTTGGCGGTAAACACCAGTTGGCGGCTGTCGGGCGACCAGTTGACGGCGCCTTCGCCGCCCTTGCTGAAGGTGAGGCGGCGCGGTGCGCTGTCGTCATTGAGCGACTTGATCCACAGGTCCGACCATTGTTCCTTGCTGTCGTAGGCCGGATCGGTGACGGAAAACACCGCCCACTTGCCGTCCGGGCTGACGGTCGGAGCGCCCACGCGCTTCATCAGCCACACGTCTTCGTGGGTGATGGCGCGCTTGGCGGCCGGCGCTTCGGCCGCCGCCTGTGACGGGCCGGCGAGCACGGTGGCAAGGGTAAAGGCAAGAACGGAAAGTCGCGGTATGGTCATCAAAACAGTCGCCCAATAAAAAGTTAAAAAGCGATAGTGACCAATACTGCCGGGGCTGTCAATTCGGGCTTGTCATCGTGCGGCGGCTACTCCCATTTTTTGACGATGCGCGCCAGTTCGCCGGTGTGCTCCATCTGCTCCAGCGCGCGCCGCACGCGTGCCACCACCGCTGCATCGACATGCTTGCCGATGGCGATATAGGTGGGGTTCTCGTACATCACGTGCGGCAGCACCTTGACCTTGTCGGTCATGCCGGTGCGTGCGATCAGTGTCTTGAGTCCCGGATTACGGTGCAGGAAAACCCGGCCGCGCCGCGCCACCAGCATTTGCAGGTTGATGGCCGGATCGGTGGCGCTGGCGTTGATCTGCAGGCCGCCCAGCTGCTTCAGGTAATCCGAGGTGGTGAAGCCCCGGTTGACCAGCACCACACCGCGCTCGCCGAGCGCGCGCAGGTCGTCCCAGCTGTTGACCACCAGTTGGTCGTCTGCGCGCGCCACCAGCAGGTACTGGAACTGGATAATGACAGGATCGAGGAATACCAGTTGCCGCTCGCGCTCCGGCGAGCGCTGGATGGCGCACGCCACGTCGTCCTGGCGCGTGGTGACTTCCGACACGGCGCGGATCAGCGGCAGCCATTGCTGGTCGCCCGCGAACACCAGTCCCGGGTCGATGCGCTCGATGGTGCGGAAGATGTCGATGCACAGGCCGATCACGCGGCCGTTGCCGCCGTCGATGAACTTCGGCTCGGTGCCGGTCTGCGCGGCCACGCGCAGCGTGACGATGTTTTGCGCCTGGCTGCCTGCCGCCAGCAGCAGGCAGCAGAGCAACAGCACTGGCAAGGAGCGAACTGCGCGGCGCATGGCATTTCCAGGCATATCGTTTATAAAATATTGATCGGTGCTGAATTTTGGCGCGGGGCCCAGGTCAGCCCTGCCACAGAAAACGGCTTAGATCGACCGCGCCATCCGATGGTACACCTTCGGCGGCCAGCATGCCTGCCTGCTGCGGCAGCGCCGCCAGCAATTGCCCGCGTCCGTCGACGATACGGTGCAGCGGCAGCCCGGCGTCCAGGTTGCGCCTGATGTAGCCGGGCAGGGCGCGCACGAAGCTGTCATCGACGCCGATGGCCATGGTCACATCACGGTAGCGCACCACGCGACCTGCAGGAATGGTCGCAACAAAGTCGCTGAATTTTTGCTGCACCGATGCCGGCAGCGGTGAGTAACGCCCCGGAATGAGCGAGACGGCATCGCCCGTGCGCAGCGTGCCGCCATGGACCACCACGCCGAGGATGCCGCGCCGCCCGACCATGGCCGCCAGGTTGCCGACCAGCGGCGCGATGCGCTGGCACGGTTCGCAGTGCATGGTGAGCCGGATTTCGACGGCGCCACTGACGATGGCGCTGCCGGGGCGGAAGTCCTCAGGCACCGCGCCCTCGATCACCAGGTTTTCGTACAGCGTGCCCGGCGCCAGTCCCAGCGCGTCGAGTTCAGAGGCCAGCGTGACCAGCACCTGGCGCGGGCTGAGCTTGTGGGCGTGGATGTCGCCGGCGATGCCGAACCGGGCAACCAGCGCCAGTGCCTCGACAGCACGCATGGGCTCGTTGCGGGCCGGTTTGACGAACAGCCGTTCGATGCGTGGTTGCGTATCAGGCGGCATGGGTATCTAACTGTCTGAAATCCTGTTCTATTGTGCCATGGTTAAGCCACACGACGCGTCCGCACATGGCGATCGTCTCGGGCCTGTGAGCGACGGAAATGCGGGTGATGTCGAGCGCCCGTATCGACTGGTTGACCATGCGCTCGCGCTCCACGTCGAGATGGCTGGTCGCCTCGTCCAGCACCAGCACTTTGGGAGACTTGTACAGCGCCCGCGCCAGCAGTACCCGCTGCTTTTGTCCACCTGATAAAGTGGTACCCATATCGCCCGCCAGCGTGTGGTAGCCCATCGGCATGGCGGCGATGTCGTCGTGGATGGCGGCCAGCCTGGCGCATGCCTGGATGCGATCCTGATCCGCGTGGGAATCAAAAAAACTGATGTTGTCGGACAGTGAGCCCGATAACAATTGATCGTCTTGCATGACCACCGCCATGGCCTGGCGATATGCGCGATGGCCCAGGGCCTGGATCGGCATGCCACCGTAGCGTATTTCACCTTCGGACGGTGACAGCACGCCCAGGATCAGCTTGACCAGCGTAGTTTTTCCGCAACCAGACGGTCCCACCAGCGCCACCGATTCACCGGGTTCGATCACCAGGTCGAGATGCCTGACCACCCAGGGCTCGCCTTGCCCGTAGCGGAAGCTGACGTTGATCAATTCGATGCGCGACTGCAGCTGGGTTGCGTCGGCCTCATGCTGGGTGTCTTCTTCGGCGGTTTCCAGCACGATGTCGGCCAAACGTTCGGCGTGCAGCGACAGCATGCGGAACGAAAAAAACTTGTCGATCAACGAGGCAAGGCGGCTGGTGAACTGTCCGCTGTAGGACGTGAAGGCGAATAGCATGCCCACCGTGAACGCGCCGTCCATCACCATGTGTGCGCCCAGCCAGAACAGCAACAGTCCCTGGATGCCGAACAGACCGGTGTTGGCGATGCCGAACCAGAGCATGAACTTTTGGGTGCGCACGCTGCGGTTGACCGAGTCGACCTTGAGATTGAGCCAGCGGCTTTGACGATCCAGCTCGCGCCCGAACAGTTTGATTGCCTGTACCGCGCGAATGCTTTCCAGGAAACAGCTTTGCTCTTTGGCGGACAGGATCAGGCTTTCCTGGCTCGCTGCCCGCAATGGGCGATACGACAAGCTGCGCAACATGGCATACAGCAGCACGGCCAACACCACCACCAGTGTCAGTTTCGGGCTGTATAGCAGCATCATGGCCAGCGTTGCGATCGCCATCAGGCCGTCGAGCATGGCCTCGATAAAGCCGGTGGTCAGCGTCTGCTGGATAGCGCCGATCGAGCCGAAGCGTGAGACAATGTCGCCCAGGTGTCGTTTTTCATACCACGCTACCGGCAGCCGCAACATGTGCCGGAATACGTTGGTGGTCCATTGCAAATTGAGGTGCGTCGCGAGGTACATCACCGTCCAGCCCCGCGCCAACGAAATCGACGTCTGAATCACCAGCATCAGAACGAAGCCGATCACCAGCACGTTCAGCAGGTCGCGGTCAGCCGAGGCGAGCGCCTCGTCCACCACCCATTGGTTGAACATGGGCGAAATCAGGCTGAATACTTCCAGTGCCAAGGCCATCGCCATGACCAGTCCCAGCGATTTCCACAGTCCCTCCACCTTGCCCATCAGGCCGTGCAGGGATACCCGCCGCGCCTCGTCGGCTACGGTGAACTGCATGGTCGGGGTCAGTTCGAGTGCGACGCCGGTAAAATGTTTGCCCACTTCGGCGAACGCCACCTTGCGCACGCCGACCGACGGATCGTGGATGACGATCCCTTTTTGTTCCACCTTTTGCAGCACCACGAAATGGTTCAGGTTCCAATGCAATATGCAGGGCAGCTTGAGGCTCGACAGTTCGTCCACCTCGAGCCGCAAAGGGCGCGAGAACAGATTCAGATCGTTGGCGTAACGCACCAGTTGAGCGAGATTGCTGCCTTTGAGCGATAGCGAAAATCGCGCGCGCAATGCCGACAAATCGGTAAGAAAGCCGTGGTGGCCGGCGATCATGGCCAGGCAGGCAAGGCCGCACTCTGCGGCCTCGGTCTGGATGATTACCGGCATGCGCCGGGCGAAAAATTCCAGTCGTCCGAGACTGGCTTCAACAGCGGATTTATTCATCGCAAGCTCACTGGCTCAATCGTGTCCACGCTGTGCCTCGTCCACCGACGTCAGTTTCTCGACCTTTACCCCGCGCTCCCGCAGTCTGGCCACGACACCGAGCGGGCCACCCAAATGACCAGCACCGATCGCCACCACGCTGCATTTTTGATGCGCGAGAGCGTCGTGTTCGATATTGTTGACCATCGCGATGTTACGCTCTCCGTAAAACAGTTTCTCGAAAATGGCAAGCAGCCTGGGGTCGCTCGCCATAGCCTGCTGTGCGCGCCGCTGCGCCGCCTCGGCATCGGTCGTGGCGTCGTAGGCGTGGATCATGTTTTCCGAATAGGATGCCGCGCACTCCGGGCAGTGCAGTATCTTCAATGTGCCGGCGACGTAATAGCGCCATTCATCCTCCGTCAGGCGCGCAAAGGCCGCAGGAACGGCGTCGCTGCTTTCGATGGTGAGCAGTTGCTGGCCGTGCGCCACCGCCGCCGACCGGATCGCGGCGTCGAGCGATTGCTGCGGCGTGAGTCGCAGCGTGAAATCACGCATGGCCGGCATATTCATCGTCAGCAGACTTGCCACGGCATAGGGCGAAATGTCGTCGATCGCTCCGCCCTTGGCCAGATACCACTGCAGTTGATTCTTGCTTTGGTCGTACAGCGCGTCACCGAGACGGTCGCGCAAGCGCTGGCCCGGCGGATTGCCAAACACCGCCTGGGCAACGCGCTGCGCG
The DNA here is from genome assembly GCF_001421905.1 of Duganella sp. Leaf61. Taxonomy (NCBI): domain Bacteria; kingdom Pseudomonadati; phylum Pseudomonadota; class Betaproteobacteria; order Burkholderiales; family Oxalobacteraceae; genus Duganella; species Duganella sp. Leaf61. Next base: position 342,791 of record NZ_LMLM01000012.1, on the reverse strand, counting down.
CCTGGAATATCGCCGGCGTCGTCTTCCATGCAGATGCTGCCGGTTTCTTTAAGTAGCGCGTTAATCTCTTTTGTTCGCGATGGATCCATGATGCCAATATGCATGGACCCGATCAGTAAAATGCTGTGACCATCTTTAGTGAGACGCATGAGCGGAAAGTCGAGCGCCCGGCAACTGCCAGTCAGGAAGAATAAACCAAGAATGATAATTATTTTTCTCATCAACTATTCCTCTATTATTTCCCCGCGATTTTTTCACAGATCAGCGCAGTGGCGGAGGCGCCAATCGAACCACACAATGCAATTATGGTCGCGGAGAATAAATTGAAATTCCCGAGATAATAAGTGAGAGCTAACGCAAAGATCCAACAGACAAAAAATACTGAGATAAAAAATATCAGTATATTTTTTTTGCTTTTCATGGTGATGGTTCCCGTGGTGAACCCGCGCCCGTCCGCAATGATCGTACGCGTCCGGGCGCTGGCGTCATGGTTACAAGTAACTTTTGATCGATTAGCGCAGCGCCTGTCTCAGGTAGTTGGAGGTATATACGCCCACCCCTGTGGCCGCCACACCGCCCAGGTACGCGCAGGGACGCGCCGCCACCGCCACCGCTTCCGGCGCGGCCGGGCCCGATACGATGGCGGTAATGCCAACGCAAGCGCCCGTGACCACGGCGCCTGCGCCGATGCCGGCGGCGGCACTGATGTAACCGGCGGCATTGTCGGCAAAGTTTTCGTAACGGGCCGCTTGTACGTCCGCCCTGGTGGCAGTGATCGTCACCACCTGCATGTCGCCACCACCACCACCCTCGCCACCGCCGCCACCGCCATCGTTGCTCTCCATTTCTTCTTCGCCACCAGCGACCGCGAACAGCTCTTCATTTGTTATCAAACGCATTTTGTGCTATTCCTCTATCTGGTTGATTGAACATTCCGATGGAATGGCCTGGTACCACCGTGCGGGGTGTTGACGTCACCCTGCACGGCCTTTCGCGACACTGATCAACGGGTCCATCACCCAGTCGATCAGTCGTCGGCGATCCTGGCGGATGTCCGCATCCAGCGTCATCCCCGCCCTGAATAATTGCTGCTTGTTGTATGCCCACACCGACTGCCGGTCCAGCTTGACGACGATCCGGTATACCGGTTCGGCGTCCGCCGCGGCGGCAGCGACCATGCCGGTTCCCTCAGCGATCGGGCTCTGCTCCACGCGTATCACGGTCCCTTCGACCTGGCCGAATTTTTGGTATGGGAAGGCGGCAAGCCTGAGTAATACGGTTTGTCCCTGTTCCAGAAAACCGATCGCATGCGATGGCGCCAGCAGGTGCGCCTCCAGCGTACTGCTGGCGGGTATCACGCTGGCCAGGGAAGCGCCCAGATTGACGGTTTGCCCGGCTTCCGCCGTCAACGCAGTGATAACACCGTCGGCCGGGGACAGCACCTGTACCGGACTATGTCCCTGGTGCTCTGCAGACTCCTGGTCCAGCGAGGCAAGTGTGCGTTCAGTCTGCCCGGCGTTGAGGCGAATTTGGCCAGCAACCTGGCTGGCATCCTCCTGCGCCTGCATCAACTCCCCTGTGGCCACTAGTTTGGTCCGCTCCAGGGTTTGCTTGCGTGCCAGTTGATCTGTACGGTCGTTTTCATAGGGTGTCAACTGGAACTCCGATACGAAACCTTGGCTGCGAAGCAAGCGATACCGGTCCAGCGTTTTTTCCGCGGTCGCAATGCGATCCTGTTGTAGCCGCAGTTCCTGGTCCAGGCGTGTCAGTTCTTCCTGGATCAGCAGGCGCTTGGCGCGTAGTGCGTGTTCATGCTGCTGTAGTTGCTGGGTCTGTAGTATCCGCTCCTGGTTCAACAGGTCGCGCCGGGCGGCCAGCGACACGTCGATACGGGTGTCGATGCCCCCGCCCTGGGCGTCGCGTTCGGATGATAATTCGTAGATGACCTGGCCAGCTTTGACGGTGTCACCATCGTTTACCGGGCGGTTCAGAACACGGCCGAACTGGGGCGCCACCGCCTTGATCACGCCGGCAGTCGGCACCAGTTGTCCGCTTACCCGCACTTTGCGCGTGTACTCTCCCACCGTTAAATAACCGAGCAGCATCACGGTCACGACTGCCGCAAATGCGGCCGCCAGCCGCATCGAAACTGGGACGTAACAGAATAATCGTGCCGGCCCAATGCGTGCTGCGGGCGTCAAGCGCCTCGTGCCTGAATAACAATGTGCTCATGCACCGTCTCCCGCGACAGGCGCAGCCGAAAAAATAATGCTGTTTTTCAGCTTGATTATCCGAAGAGTTATTCTCAATCCCGGGATCGCTATTGGCGTCATTTGCATAAACTCTACGTTCAAAGGCCTGGGTTTTCAGGGGAGCGTACCCGTTCGGTATCGATCAAATTCGTAGCTGATTATTCCATGCAAAAAAAATCATATCAATTTTTAAATGCGTACATTACCAATTTGTAATCAAGGGAAAGCAGCCTCGAAAAAAGGGGGCGCGGACGAGATAACACGGGGAGAAGGGAAATTTGGACGCAAAAAAAGGCTAGCAAGCTGACGCTTGTAACCTTGATCTGTACTGCTGAAATTCGGTGGTAGGCCGTGCGGGATTCGAACCTGCGACCAACGGATTAAAAGTCCGCTGCTCTACCAGCTGAGCTAACGACCCCCGAAAGAGGCCGTATTATATACAGCTCGACGGTTGGTGCCAAGGAGTTTTTTCGACGGCGCGTCAAGTTGGATTCCCGCCTGCGCGGGAGTGACGGCTTTACGTCTTCGCAGAAGTCAACGCCGCGGTGGCCTTCAGCACCTCGTCCGCTGTCGTCACGCCTTCGGCGATCTTGAGCGCGCCCGCGATGCGCAGCGGTTTCATGCCGTCGGCAACGGCCTGGCGCCGCAGCGCGTGGACGTCGGTTTCTTCGCGGATCTGTTCGCCGAATTGTTGGGTCACCGTCATCAGTTCGTACAGGCCGGTCCGGCCACGGTAGCCGGTTTGCCGGCACTCGGCGCAGCCCACGGCGCGGTAGATGGCGGCCGGCTTGGGCATGTGCCAGGCGCCGCCCAGGCTGTGCCACAGGTCGTCGGCCAGTTCGCCGTCGGGCGCCTTGCAGTTCTCGCACAGCGTGCGCACCAGGCGCTGCGCCATGATGCCGATCAGCGTGGCCTCCAGCAGGTAGTAGGGCACGCCCAGTTCCAGCAGCCGCATTACGGCCGACGGCGCGTCGTTGGTGTGCAGCGTGGACAGCACCAGGTGGCCGGTGAGCGCGGCCTGGATCGCCATCTCGGCTGTGGCCAGGTCGCGGATCTCGCCGACCATGATGATGTCCGGGTCTTGCCGCATCAGCGCGCGCACGCCGTCGGCAAACGTCAGGTCGATGGCGGGATGCACCTGCATCTGGTTGAAGGCCGGTTCCACCATCTCGATCGGGTCTTCCACCGTGCACACGTTGACTTCGGACGTGGCCAGCGCCTTGAGCGTGGTGTACAAGGTGGTGGTCTTGCCCGAGCCGGTGGGGCCTGTCACCAGGATGATGCCGTGCGGGCGGCGCGTGAGGCTGTCCCAGCGCGCGGCGTCGTCGACCGGGAAGCCCAGCTCCGGCAGGGTTTTCACCACCACGTCGGGATCGAAAATACGCATCACCAGTTTTTCGCCGAAGGCGGTGGGCAACGTGGACAGGCGCAGTTCCACTTCCTGGCCGCCGGCGGTACGGGTCTTGATGCGGCCGTCCTGCGGGCGGCGTTTTTCGATCACGTCCATGCGCCCCAGCAGCTTGATGCGCGCGGTCATGGCAATCATGACCACCGCCGGCACCTGGTACACCTGGTGCAGCACGCCGTCGATGCGGAAACGGATCGATGCCATGTCGCGCTTGGGTTCGAGGTGGATGTCGGAGGCGCGCTGTTCGAACGCGTACTGCCATAGCCAGTCGACGATGTTGATCACGTGCTGGTCGTTGGCATCGACCTGCTTGCTGGCCTTGCCCAGTTCCACCAGTTGTTCGAAGTTGTTGCGCAGCGCCAGTTCGTTGCTGTTGCTCTTGTTGGCCTTCTTGATCGACTTGGCCAGGCTGAAGAACTGCGTGGTGTACTGGGCGATGTCGAGCGGGTTGGCGATCACGCGGCGGATGGCCCGGCGCGACAGCCGCGCAATTTCCGCTTCCCACTCGGTGGCGTTGGGGTCCGAGGTGGCCACCACCAGCACGTCCGGCGTCAGTTCGACGGGCAGGATGTGGAAGCGCGCCGCGTAGCTGGCGGACATGACGTCGGCCACCTTGGTGAAATCGATCTTGAGCGGGTCGATGCGGATGAAGGGCAACTGGTGACGGTGCGCCATCCACTCGCACAAGGCGTCGAGCGTGAGCAGCTTGTGCGGCGGCTGGGCCGAGAGCAGCTTGCCATGCGCTACCGCGCACAGCGGGTGCATGGGGCTGTTCTTCATGATGGCCTGGCTGTGGGCGTGGAGCGTATTGATCTCGCTCTTGCGCACCATGCCGTCGGCCAGCAGCCAGTTATAGATGTCTTGCAGATCGAGCGGTGCGGCCATGCGAAGCTCCCACTGTCTCGGCGCCGGACCGTTCCGGCGCCGCTGCTGCTTGTTGCGTTACCTGGTCAGGCTGGCGGCAATGCCCTTGACCCACGACTTGGCCGGCAGCTTGGTGTTGGCCAGGATCTGCGCGGCGCGCGCGGTGAGCGCCTCGAGGTCGATGGCGCGCTGGCGCTTGAAGGCGATCGCCACGACGTTGCCATCATGGACCTCCGGCAGGCAAATCACTTGCGCGAACGCGAACTTGATGGCCTTGATGTTGCGCGCATAGCTCGGGTGGTCGCCGAACAGGTTCACCGTCATGATGCCATCATCGCTCAGGCAGCGGTTGCACGCCTGGTAGAACTCGGCGGTGTCGAGCACCGGGCCGCGCGCGGTGGCGTCGTACAGGTCCACTTGCAGGGCGTCGATGGTGCCGGCGTTGGCCTCGTCGTTGACGAAATCGAGTGCGTCCATTTCCAGCACGCGCAGGCGGGCGTCGTTCGGCGGCAGCTTGAACATCGACTCGCAAATGGCGATCACCGATGGATTGAGTTCCACCGCCGTAATCGTCGCGTCCGGGAAGGTGGTATAGCTGAACTTGGTCAGGGTCGCCGTACCCAGGCCCAACTGGGCCAGGTGGCGCGGCTGTTCCTGCCACAGCATGGCGGCCATCATCTGCTGCGCGTATTCGAGTTCGGGCCAGTTTGGTTTGCGGATACGCATCGCGCCTTGCACCCATTCCGTACCGAAATGCAGATAACGCACACCGTCCTGCTCGGACAGCGTGACCGGTGCAAACTTGGGCTTGCGCGCCGGGCGGGAGGATTCTTCTTTTTCGATGGATTTACGTTTGATCAGCATTGGGCAGGTGGGGGCGGGAGTGAACCGGCATTATCCCGCGTGGGCGCGGCCAGCGGCAAGCCGTAAACGACAATGCCGGCCACGGGGGCCGGCATTATTTCGGTACAGAACAACGCTTGGTGGACGATTAGCGCTGCATCGGCTCGATGGCAACGCGCAGGCGCAGGCGTTCGCCCGGGTCGTACGACATGACGTCGGTGTAGTTGCGGCCGCGATATTCGTAGGTGACCTGGTAGCCGGAAGTGCGCGATTCCCAATGATCGACCGTGCGGCACTGCTTGACTTGCTGCTCCTGGTAGCCGCCGCTGTTGGGAACGTTCGAGTTCTCGGTACGGTCGCCGATCACCGCGCCGGCAATGGCGCCGGCAGCGGTGGCTGCCGAGCGGCCGCTGCCGCCGCCCACCTGGTTACCGGCCAGGCCGCCGATCAGGCCGCCAATGATGGCGCCGCCGACGCCGCGCTGTGGCGGCGGTTGCTGGACTTGCACGTATTCGGTACGGCATTCCTGGCGCGGACGGTTGATCTGCTCGACCTGCGGCGTTACGCGCACCACGCGGCCGTAATCTTCGAAATCGGCGGCGCTGGCAACTTGTGCGAGCGGCAGGGCGCTGACGCAGAGGGCTGCCGCGATCAATTTGGTGTGCAGGCTCATGTTTGATACCTCGTGTTGTTTGACTGTCGGGGGTGCGTGTCAGGTAGTCTGAGACGCGTGATTGTATGGTAGTCCGGTTGGCGCTTCGGGGCCAGTGGCCAACTGGTATCTGTGGCAACAAATTGTAACAGCGGGACAGAAACGCCACCGCCGGCGAATCCTGACAAATGTGCCGATTTCGTCTTAAAACCCCCTCAGAATGTTCCAGTTTTAACAAATATTGCGCCACGAATCAACTTCGTGTTGATCTGGGAGGAACAACACGTTACCCTAATAAGCGTATGGGATTCAAAAACATGTTGAATCGACCACGGTTGGCACTGACCCGCCGGCCGTGTTAAGTGGACAGGTGCTCAAATTATTTACTCATTAATTCACAAGCTAGGCACTCTCGACAACAAAGTGGACACACCGTACATACCTGGTCAGATCGAGGGAAACGAGACGTTGTTGATGACCGTGCCCGCCAACCTGGTGCAGTCGATCCGCGCTTTCCGCGTGGTCGAATTGCAGGAGGAGGCGGCGCGCCTCGGCCATCACTTCCTGTATGCGCACCCGCTCGCCGGTGCCACCAAGCAGCAAGTGCTGGGCCTGATCGCCGAATCGTTCCAGTTTCCCAAGGGCATAGGCAAGAATTTCGACGGTCTGCGCGAAACGCTGACTACCACCATGGCCGCTGCCGGCCACCAGGAGGGTTTCCTGGTCGTGCTCGAACAATTGCCGAATGCCCAAAAATTTGACAAGGAAGCACGGGAAACCCTGCTTGACGTCTTCCGCGATGCTGCCGATTATTGGGCCGAAAAGCAGGTCCCGTTCCGCGTGTTCTACTCGTTCGAGTAGGCCGCAAACCATCCTCCGTTGCCACTGATGCGCCGGGGCTGAGTCCTGCTGCGCTGCAGCATAATCGTCGCTAACCTCGGCATTTTCTGGTCCGCTTGGTGTGGACAAGGTACAATGTCGGCCTATGAAAAACATCGTCATCCTTATTTCAGGTCGCGGAAGCAACATGGAAGCGATCGTGCGCGCGGCCCAGGCCGAGCGTTGGCCGGCCCGCATTGCCGCCGTGATCAGCAACCGTGCCGACGCCGGCGGGCTCGAATTTGCCGCCGCGCATGGCATTGCTGTAGCCGTGGTCTCGAACAAGGATTACGCCAGCCGCGAAGCGTTCGACGCCGCCCTGCAAACCGTCATCGATGGCTACGCGCCCGACCTGGTGGTGCTGGCCGGCTTCATGCGCATCCTGACGCCGGGCTTCGTGGACCATTACGCGGGCCGCATGCTCAATATCCACCCGTCGCTGCTGCCGCTGTTCCCGGGCCTGCACACCCATGCGCAGGCGCTGGCGGCTGGCGTGACCGAACACGGCGCGACCGTGCATTTTGTCACTGCCGAGCTCGATCATGGCCCGGCCGTCGCGCAAGCGCGGGTACCGGTATTGCCCGGGGATACGCCCGACACCCTGTCGGCGCGGGTGCTGGTACAGGAACACAAGCTTTACCCGCAGGCCGTGCGCGATTTCGTGGATGGCAAGCTGACGATGGCGCAAGAACATACCCAGGTCCTCGAACACTGATCGCAGACCGCTGAAACACAGCAGAAATATTAACCAAGGATTTCCATGAGATTGCCTCCAGCGATACTCGCCAACGCCGAAGAAGTGTTGCGCGAGATTTTGCGCTTTGCCGCGCCAGCCGATACTACCCTGTCGCGCTATTTCAAAGACCACCCGCGCCTGGGCGGCCGCGAACGCGGCGCCGTGGCCGAGTGCGTGTACAACGTGCTGCGCAACAAATCGTTTTATACCGATTTCTCCGAAGCAGGCGGCGGTGCCACCATGCGTCGCCTGACCCTGCTGGGCATGGCCGACGCGGTCGGTGTCGAGTCGCTCGGTGGCCTGACCGACGATGAAGTGCAGTGGGTCGAGCGCATTCTGCAAATCGACCGCAAGGTGATGCACAAGTCGAGCCGTTCGAACATGCCAAAGTGGCTGTTCGACAAGCTGGTCGCCCAAATGGGCGAAGAAGAAACCCTGCTGCTGGCTGACGGCATGAACCAGCCGGCGCCGCTGGACCTGCGCGTGAATGCCATCAAGGCCAATCGCGACGACGTCATCGCCACCCTGGCCGAAGCGCCGATCCGCGCCACGCCAACGCCGTTCGCGCCGCTGGGCCTGCGCGTGCTGCAAAAGCCGCAGCTGCAAAACCTGCCGCTGTTCAAGGACGGCCATATCGAAGTGCAAGATGAAGGCAGCCAGATCCTGTCGGCCGTGGTCGGCGCCAAGCGCGGCGAGATGGTGGTGGACTTTTGCGCCGGCGCCGGCGGCAAGACGCTGGCCCTGGGCGCCACCATGCGCAATACCGGCCGCCTGTATGCGTTCGACGTCTCCGAAAAACGCCTGGCCAAGCTCAAGCCGCGCCTGGCGCGCAGCGGCCTGTCCAATGTGCACCCGGTGCTGATCGCGCACGAGCGCGATGCCAAGATCAAGCGCCTGGCCGGCAAGATCGACCGCGTGCTGGTCGATGCCCCGTGCTCGGGTCTCGGTACCCTGCGCCGCAATCCGGACGTCAAATGGCGCCAGCAGGAAAGCGCTGTCGCTGAAATGCAGACCAAGCAGGCCGCGATCCTGGACGGCGCCGCGCGCCTGCTCAAGGGCGGTGGCCGCCTGGTGTACGCCACCTGCAGCTTCCTCGACGAAGAGAACGACTTCATCGCCAACCAGTTCCTGGCAGCCCACCCGGACTTCGAACTGGTACCGATGAGCAAAGTGCTGGCCGAACAGAAGATCGACCTGGAAATGGGCGACTTCCTGAAACTGCTGCCGCACAAGCACCAGACCGACGGCTTCTTTGCTGCCGTGTTCGAGCGCAAGCCGATGGCCAGGAAGGCCGCACCGGTACAGGAAGAAGCAGAAGAAGAGTAACCGCAGTAACCAGCACGGCCGGGCAGGGCACAGTCCCTGTCCGGACCATTCCCGCACGACCTAAGACTTGACGATGACCCCACAACAGCCGCTCCTCAAACTGATCGACGATATCACCGGCGACTTCAAGAATATTTTGCTGGTGTGGCAGCTGGGCGCCATCGTCGCTTCCATCGTGCTGGGCTGGACCTTGGCCACCATGCTGCGCACCCGTTTCGGTCGCAACGAAAGCCAGGGCAATATGGCACGCTTCGGTGTCGAAAGCTTCGGCAGGGTGATGGGGCCGCTGGCCATCATGTGCCTGCTGTGGCTGTCGCGCCTGGTGCTGCGCCAGTACATGCCGCATACCAACCTGGTCAACGTGGCGATGCCGATCTTCGGCGCGCTGGCGGCGATCCGGTTTACCTTCTACGTGCTGCGCCGCGTGTTCGCGCGCCACCGCGAGATCAGCCCTGGCATGGTCTCGTTCGAAAAGCTGTTCCAGTTGCTGGTGTGGGCTGCCTACGTGCTCTACATCACCGGCATGTGGGACGAAGTGTTTTATTTCCTCGACCACACGGTGCTGCCGCTCGGTAAGTACAAGGTCTCGATTGCCGACATCCTGCAAGCGGCCATCTCGGTGGTGGTGCTCTTGATGCTGGCGCTGTGGGCCGGCACCGCGCTCGAAGAATGGCTGATGAAAATGCAGGGCATGCACACCAACCTGCGGGTGGTGGTGTCGCGTACTGCGCGCGCCGTGCTGATCCTCGTGGCTGTGCTGTTGAGCTTGTCGCTGGTGGGAATCGATCTCACCGTGCTGTCGGTGTTTGGCGGCGCGCTTGGCGTCGGTCTCGGTCTCGGCCTGCAAAAGATCGCCAGCAACTACGTGTCCGGTTTCGTGATCCTGCTCGACCGCAGTCTTACCATCGGCGATATGATCACGGTGGACAAGTACAGCGGGCGCGTTACGCAGATCAACACGCGCTACACGGTGTTGCAGGGTCTCGACGGCATGGAATCGATCGTGCCAAACGAGATGCTGGTATCGGGCGCGGTGCAGAATTCGTCGTTGTCGAACAGCATGGTCAATATTTCCACCAAGGTGTCGGTGGCCTACGAGACCGATGTCGACATGGTGCTCAAGCTGCTCGAAGATGCGGCGCGCACCGTGCCGCGCGTGTTGCAGGACAAGGGGCCGTCGGCCACCCTGGTCGGCTTTGGCGTCGATGGACTCGACTTGCAACTGAGTTTCTGGATCAACGATCCGGAAAAAGGGCGGGGTGGCGTGACGTCCGACGTCAACCGCGCGATCTGGCGCGCGCTCAAGGACAACCACGTGCTGGTGCCATTCCCGGCGCGCGAAATGCGCGTGCCCGGCCAGCCACCCGAGCATGATACCCAGGGCTGATCCGGCATTAAGCACGAGCGTGCTGAAAACTTAGGCATGGACCGCACGGGCCTATCGTCAAAAGGTCCTCAAATCATCGTACAATGGCGTGCTGTGCATAAGACAGATTGATTTTTTGCGCCTGTTGTAAAGAGCAATATTGGCGGATCCGCCTTGTTGCAACATTGGCCTTTTTTGGAGAATGAGCTTGAGTTTACATGCGGTACTGGATTTTCTTGCCAACGGCGTTACCCGCTTCAGTGCATGGGAAGTATTTTTTTACACGCTGATCGTGACCCATATCACGATTGCCGCCGTGACGATTTATCTGCACCGCCACCAGGCGCACCGTGCACTCGAGCTGCATGCGATCCCCAGCCATTTCTTCCGTTTCTGGCTGTGGCTCACCACGGGCCAGGTGACCAAGGAGTGGGCGTCGATCCACCGCAAGCACCACGCCAAGTGCGATACCGAAGAAGATCCGCACAGCCCGGTCACGCGTGGCATCAAAAAAGTATTCTGGGAAGGTGCCGAGCTGTATCGCGCCGAATCGAAAAACCTGGAAACCATGGAAAAGTATGGTCATGGCACGCCTGACGACTGGATCGAGCGCAACCTTTACACGCGCTTTTCCGCATCCGGTGTGATCGCGCTGTTCTTCATCAATTTCGCCCTGTTCGGCGTGATCGGTATCAGCGTGTGGGCCGTGCAGATGATGTGGATCCCTGTCACTGCCGCCGGCATCATCAACGGCATTGGGCACTACTGGGGCTACCGCAACTACGATTGCAGCGACGCTGCCACCAACATCATCCCGTTCGGCATCCTGATCGGCGGCGAAGAACTGCACAACAATCACCACACGTTTGCCACGTCGGCCAAACTGTCGTCGAAATGGTACGAGTTCGACATCGGCTGGGGCTATATCCGCGCGCTGGAAATCGTCGGCCTGGCCAAGGTCAAGCGCCGCGCACCGGAACCCAAGTTTGCCAAGGGCAAAGTGGAAGCGGACTTCGACACGCTGGCGTCCGTCATCGCCAACCGCTACGACGTCATGGCAAAGTACGCCAAGTCGGTCAAGTCGGCCTGGAACGAAGAGCGCGAGCACCTGAAACAAAAAGCCAAGCTCGAATCGCGCTTCCTGAAATCGTCGCGCAAGCTGTTGCAGCGCGAGCCGGGCAAGCTGGAAGCGCCGCAGCAGGAGCAACTGATCGAGCTGTTCCAGCACAGCAAGGCGCTGGAAACCATGCACACCATGCGCGTGGAGCTGGGTGTGATCTGGGAACGTTCGCACTTCACCCGCGAGCAGCTGCTGCACAAGCTGCAAGACTGGTGCAACCGCGCCGAAGCGTCGGGCATCAAGTCGCTGCAAGAGTTCTCGCTGAGGCTGCGTAGCTACGCTTAAGCTGTCGTTGTTGTCGTAAAGGCCCCGCACCATGCGGGGTTTTTTTCGTCCCGACACAATGCAGGGACGAAAAAAAACCACCCGGAGGTGGTTTTCAGGAAACGGCGATCGATTACTTGATCTTGGTTTCTTTGTAAGCGACGTGCTTGCGTGCTTTAGGATCGAACTTCATGATCTCCATTTTAGCAGGCATCGTGCGCTTGTTTTTGGTGGTGGTGTAGAAGTGACCAGTACCTGCGGTCGATTCCAGCTTGATTTTGTCGCGGCCAGTTTTTGCCATGGTAGCTCCCTAATTAGACTTTTTCGCCACGGGCACGCATGTCGGTCAGAACGGCATCGATGCCGACCTTGTCGATTACGCGCAGACCAGCGTTGGACAGACGCAGGGAGACCCAGCGGTTTTCAGATTCAACAAAAATACGACGGTTCTGCAGGTTAGGCAGGAAACGACGTTTGGTTTTGTTGTTTGCGTGGGAAACATTGTTGCCGACCATCGGCTTCTTCCCAGTAACTTGGCAAACACGTGCCATAACGCACTCCTTAAAAGACATTCCACAATTGGAAAAACAAGAGTATATCCAAAAAACTTAGGATATTCAATGACTTGTGAAAAACAATAGTGTCATGGATATCTCGTAAAATTTAACAATTGCGCGTAAACCCTTGAGCGAGCAGGGGTAAACCTATAATTGTCCGTGCTCAGCGAACGAATGCACGTGGTGTCCCGCCACCACAAAATGATCGAGGATGCGGATATCGACCAGCGCCAGCGCCTGCACCAGCGACCTGGTCAGCCGCAAATCGGCCTCGCTGGGGTCTTCTGTACCCGACGGATGGTTGTGGGCCAGCATGATGCTGGCGGCGTTGCGCGCCAGCGCTTCCTTGACGACTTCGCGCGGATAGACGCTGGTATGCGTCAGCGTGCCTCGGAACAGCTCCTTCACATCGACCAGGCGATTTTTGACGTCGAGGAACAACACGTAAAACGATTCGAAGGTGCGTCCGTTGAACAGCAGCCGCAGGTACTGTTTCACCGCCTGCGGTGAGCCGAGCGTGGTGGGGCGGCGCAACTCCTCGAGCATGGCGCGCCGCGCCAGTTCCATCACCGCCTGCAGCTGGGCGAACTTGGCCGGGCCCATGCCGTTGATCGCGGAAAACTCCGGCAGGGTGGCGCCAAATAAACCTTGCAGCGAACCGAAGTGCTGCATCGCGTGCTGGCCGAGCTGGACCGCATCGATGCCGCGCACGCCCACGCGCAGAAAGATCGCCAGTAATTCCGCATCGGACAGCGCACCGGCGCCGTCGCGAATCAGGCGCTCGCGCGGGCGCTGGTGTTTGGGCCACTGGTTGATTGTCATCGGGTTTCTCCGCCGCAGTTGTCTAGCAATTATGCGGAGCAGGTTCGGCCGCGAACGGGCGTACATCAAGCGTGCGGCGGTTATAACCGTGGCGGTTAGGGCGGAGGCAGCGGATTGCCATGCACCGGTAGCGGGGCATGGCGCGAGGAAGCGTTCTTATTTCAACTTCGGGTATAGCAGCCGCTGGGCCGCATAAATCCCGTGCCGGCCCGAGACCAGGTAGCTGATCGCACAACCGAAAGCTGCATACACGGCAATATCAAAGCCGAACAGTTCGATGGCGAGGATGGTGGAGGCCAGCGGCGTGTTCGATGCGCCCGCGAACACCGCTGCCAGGCCCACTGCCGCCAGGAACGGCGGCGGCAGTTGTAGCAGCGGCGCCAGCACGTGGCCCAGCGTGGCGCCCACGAAGAACAGCGGCGTCACCTCGCCACCCTTGAAGCCGCTGGCGATCGACCAGGCCGTCATGACCAGCTTGACCAGGAAATCCTGCGGCGCTACCTGTCCCGAGAAGGCTGCCTGCAGCACCGGCAAGCCCAGACCCAGGTAACGGTCGGCGCTGTTCACCGTCATGGCAAACAGTACGATCACCATGCCGCCGATGACCGGGCGCAGCAGGCTGTTGGCCACCCAGCGTTTAAACAGCGCCGAGAAACCATGGATGGCCATGCAAAAAGCCCGCGCCGCCAGTCCGAACGCCACGCCGGCAACGGCAACGAGCAGCAGCGGCATCCCGCCCAGCGCCGGCATGGCGCCCGCCGCGTAATGCATGTGGTGGGCTCCCAGGCCCAGCGTGACGAAGTGTGCGATTACGGCCGATAGCAGGCAGGGCAGCAGGGCGCTGGCAGCCATGCCGGTCAGCGCCACCACTTCGATACCCCAGATGGCGCCGGCCACGGGCGTGCCGAACACGGACGCGAAACCGGCCGCCATGCCGGCCGTGATGATCAGGGTACGGGTGCGATTGCTGACTCTGAATAGTTTGCTCAATTGGTCCGACAGGGCACCGCCCATCTGCACGGCCGTCCCTTCACGCCCGACCGAGGCGCCGAGCAGGTGCGAGGTCAGCGTGCCGAACAACACCAGCGGCGCCATGCGCAGCGGGATGGGGTGAGTGGGCGCGCGGGTTTCGTTGATCAGCAGGTTGATGCCGGCATCGCTACCGGCGCCATAACGCCGGTACAACCAGGCCACCAGCAGGCCGGCGACCGGCAGCAGCCAGATCAGCCAACGGTATTGCCCCCGCCAGTGCGTCACCGCATCGAGCGCGAGCAAAAAGGCGGCCGACGCGGCGCCAGCCAGCACGCCGATCAGGCACGACAGGGCAGCCCATTTGATGAGTTTGGTAAATATCGGATGTTGGAAGTGGTCCGTCATGGGCTCGATTATAGTTTGCCGCTGAAATATCGAGCTCTGAGTCTGACGATCAGGCCGAATCAGGCAAGGTGGCTTACAATACAGCCTTTGTCAGCTTACCGAATTCACGTCATGTCTAACGAGCAACCTGTCGTCACCCCGTCGGCCTATCTCACCCTGCATTACCGCCTGGCCTCCGTGGATGGCAAAGATATCGTCACCACTTTCGGCGGCACGCCGGCCACGTTGATGCTGGGCCAGGGACAACTGGCGCCGGTGCTTGAAGAGCTGTTGCTCGGCATGCCCGAAGGCACGCACAAGACCTTCGAGCTGGAACCGGGCGTGGGCTTCGGTCCGCGCAACCCGGAGCTGATCCGTGAAGTGTCGCGCGCCACGCTCGACGCCAACTCGGCGCCCGATGCGGACTATAAAATCGGTGACCTGGTCGATTTCGCCGCGCCCGGCGGCGGGCGCTTTGCCGGCATCCTGCGCGAGCTTGGTGCGGAAACCTGCTTATTCGATTTCAACCATCCGCTGGCCGGCCAGCCGTTGAAATTTGAAGTGAACCTGATCTCGGTGCTGTGAGACTGAACCTTGAGGATTAACCCATGAGCGATAAAGAACTCCTGCTGGCCCAGCCGCGCGGCTTTTGCGCCGGCGTCGACCGGGCCATTGAAATCGTCGAGCGTGCCCTGAACCAGTTCGGCGCGCCGATCTATGTGCGCCACGAAATCGTCCACAACGCCTATGTCGTGGCCGACCTGCGCGCCAAGGGCGCGATCTTTATCGAGGATCTCGACGATGTCCCGGCCGGCAATACGCTGGTATTCTCGGCACACGGCGTTTCGCGCG
The DNA here is from genome assembly GCF_001421905.1 of Duganella sp. Leaf61. NCBI lineage: Bacteria > Pseudomonadati > Pseudomonadota > Betaproteobacteria > Burkholderiales > Oxalobacteraceae > Duganella > Duganella sp. Leaf61. The sequence continues at coordinate 327,494 of NZ_LMLM01000012.1, read as the reverse complement.
CGGTGCGGGCCGAGGCCGAGTCGCGCGGGCTGTCGATTTTCGACGCCACCTGCCCGCTGGTGACCAAGGTCCACGTGGAAGTGGCCAAGATGCGCAAGCAGGGCTGCGAGATCATCATGATCGGCCACCAGGGCCACCCGGAAGTGGAAGGCACCATGGGCCAGACCGACCAGGGCATGTACCTGGTGGAAACCGTGGACGATGTCGAACACCTGGTGGTGGCCAAGCCCGACCAGCTGGCCTACGTGTCGCAGACCACGCTGTCGGTCGATGACACCATCGAAATCATCGCCGCGCTCAAGCGCAAGTTCCCGGCAATTATCGAGCCGAAAAAGGGCGACATCTGCTACGCCACCACCAACCGCCAAGAAGCCGTCAAGTTCATGGCGCCGCAGGTGGAACTGGTGATCGTGGTGGGCAGCCCCAACAGCTCGAACTCGAATCGCCTGCGCGAAGTGGCCGAAAAGATGGGTACCCCTGCCTACATGGTCGATAACGCTTCGCAGATCGACCCGGCCTGGCTCGACGGCAAGGTGCGCGTGGGCGTGACCGCCGGCGCGTCGGCGCCCGAAGTTCTGGTCGAAGCCGTGATTTCGCGCCTGAAAGAGTGCGGCGTGCGCAGCGTACGTCCGCTCGACGGCGTGGAAGAGTCGGTCACATTCCCTTTGCCCAAGGGCCTCGATGGTCCAAAACTTGCACCAATCGAGGGCGTCGCGTAAAAACGCCTTGATCGCGGCGGAATTTAATTCAGTTACTGCTGAGTTATTCCGCTGTTAGTTTTTCCAGAATCTCGCTATCATTGCCTCGCTCTTAAAAGCTTGTCGTTTCGTCTCCAGCGGTACTTCTGGTACGAAACTTGCATTATGAATGCGTAGCCAACTGCGGCACTACGGGAACTTGCTTTCCGGGTGCCGTTTTTGTTACGTGGTGCAGGCATAACATAGTAAAGGTTCTCAATGGATACCCTTATCCAACAAATTATCAACGGGCTGGTGCTCGGCAGCATGTACGCACTGGTCGCGCTCGGTTACACCATGGTGTACGGCGTGCTCAACCTCATTAACTTCGCCCACGGCGACGTCTTGATGATCGGCGCCATGACCGGGCTGACCATCCTCAACTTGCTCAATCAATATGCGCCCGAAATGCCCGGCTATATCAAGCTGGCGATTGCCATCGGCGGCGCGATTCCAGTCTGCATGATCGTCAACGTGCTGATCGAGCGGGTCGCTTATCGCCGGCTGCGCAACGCGCCGCGCCTGGCTCCCTTGATCACCGCCATTGGCGTATCGATCCTGCTACAGACGATTGCCATGATGATCTGGACCCGCAACCCGCTGCCATTCCCGCAACTGCTGTCGCCCGAGCCGGTACTGATCGGCGGCGCGCTGATTTCGCAAACCCAGATCCTGCTGCTGGTGCTCGCTGCCGCATCGATGGTCGGCCTGGTGCTGCTGGTGGAAAAAACCAAGATGGGCCGCGCCATGCGCGCCACGGCCGAGAACCCGCGCGTCGCCGGCCTGATGGGCGTCGATTCCAACAAGGTGATCGTGCTGACGTTTGCGCTCGGTGCGGCGCTTGCTGCCGTGGCTGGCGTGATGTGGGGCGCCAACTACGCGTCGATCCAGTTTGCCATGGGCTTCCTGCCCGGCCTGAAAGCGTTCTGCGCGGCCGTGCTTGGTGGTATCGGCAATATCTACGGCGCCATGATCGGCGGCATCGTGCTGGGGCTGGTCGAAAGCCTGGGCGCCGGCTACATCGGCGACCTGACCGGCGGCTTCCTTGGCAGCCACTACCAGGATATCTTCGCCTTCGTGGTGCTGATCCTCGTGCTCACCGTGCGGCCGTCCGGCATCATGGGCGAGCGCGTGGCCGACCGCGCATAAGGAGACCGAGATGGCTATTTTTGACACGTCGCATAACCCGCGCAAGGCTTACGCCAGCATGGCCGTGCTGTTGATCGGCCTGCTGATCTTCCCGTTCTTTGCCGCCCAGTTCGGCAATTCGTGGGTACGCATCATCGACATGGCGCTGCTGTACATCATGCTGGCGCTGGGCCTGAACATCGTAGTCGGCTTCGCCGGCCTGCTCGACCTCGGCTACATCGCGTTCTTCGCGGTGGGCGCGTACGTGACCGGGCTGCTGGCCTCGCCGCAGTTCGCCACCTTGCTCGAGTCGATGATCTACGAGTACCCGGCCGTGGCCGATGCCCTGGTCGCCGTGCTCGGACCCGAGATCCAGCAGAACGGCATCCACCTGTCGGTATGGGCCATCGTGCCGATCGCCGCCATCCTGGCCGGTTTCTTTGGCGCCTTGCTGGGCGCCCCCACGCTCAAGCTGCGCGGCGATTACCTGGCCATCGTGACCCTGGGCTTTGGCGAGATCATCCGCATCTTCATGATGAACTTGAACGAGCCGATCAATTTCACCAACGGTCCGCAGGGCATCAACATGATCGACCCGATCCGCGTGTTCGGTGTCAACCTGGCCGGCGAGGCCGGTTCGCGCGCCACCGTCATGCTGGGCGACTTCGCCATGCCGTCGGTCAATGCCTACTATTACCTGTTCCTGTTCCTGTGCGTGGTGATCGTGTTCGTCACGGCGCGCCTGCAGCACTCGCGCCTGGGCCGCGCCTGGGTGGCGATCCGCGAAGATGAAATCGCCGCCAAGGCCATGGGCATCAACACCCGCAACGTCAAGCTGCTGGCCTTCTCGATGGGCGCGTCGTTCGGCGGCGTGGCGGGCGCCATGTTTGCCGCGTTCCAGGGCTTTGTCTCGCCGGAATCGTTCTCGCTGACCGAATCGATCGCCGTGCTGGCGATGGTGGTGTTGGGCGGCATCGGCCATATCCCGGGCGTGATCCTCGGCGGCGCGCTGCTGGCCTCGCTGCCGGAAGTGCTGCGCCACGTGGTGGAGCCGCTGCAACAGAAACTGTTCGGCCATGTCGTGATCGAAGCGGAAGTGCTGCGCCAGCTGCTGTACGGCCTGGCGCTGGTGCTGATGATGTTGTACCGCCCGGCCGGCCTGTGGCCGTCGCCCAAGCACGAAGACCGTCCCGACCACGATTCGGACACCAAAGATAAATCGTCCGACACGGTCGCGGCTTGAGGAGTGCAACGATGAACGCCACCATGAATGAACAGCCAACCATTTTGAATATCGCCGGCGTCAATAAACGCTTCGGCGGCCTGCAGGCGCTGACCGACGTGGGCATCACGATCAAGCAAGGCCAGATCTACGGCCTGATCGGCCCCAACGGCGCGGGCAAGACCACGTTCTTCAACGTCATTACCGGCCTGTATCAGCCCGATACCGGCACCTTCGAGCTGGCCGGCAAGCCGTATTCGCCGTCCGCCCCGCACGAGGTGGCCAAGGCCGGCATCGCCCGCACCTTCCAGAACATCCGCCTGTTCGGCGAGATGACGGCGCTGGAAAACGTCATGGTCGGGCGCCACGTGCGCTCGAAGCAGGGCGTGTTTGGCGCCATCTTCCGCCACAAGGCCGCGCGCGAGGAAGAAGCGTCGATCCGCACCCGCGCCCAGGAGCTGCTCGATTTCGTCGGCATCGGCAAGTTTGCCAACCGCACGTCGAAGTTCCTGTCGTACGGCGACCAGCGCCGCCTGGAAATCGCCCGCGCGCTGGCCACCGATCCGCAACTGCTGGCGCTCGACGAACCGGCGGCCGGCATGAACGCCACCGAAAAACTGGCGCTGCGCGAACTGCTCATCAAGATCAAGCAGCAGGGCAAGACCGTGCTGCTGATCGAGCACGACGTCAAGATGATGATGGCGCTGTGCGACCGGCTGATGGTGCTGGAGTACGGCAAGCCGATTGCGGAAGGCCTGCCGGCTGAAATACAAAGCAACAAGGCGGTGATCGACGCCTACCTCGGAGGATCGCATTAATGAGTAGCAACGTACTGAAAATCTCCGGGCTCAAGGTGGCCTACGGCGGCATCAAGGCAGTCAAGGGCATCGACCTGGAAGTGAACCAGGGCGAACTGGTCGCGCTGATCGGCGCCAACGGCGCCGGCAAGACCACCACCCTGAAAGCCATCACCGGCACCTTGCCGGAGTGCAAGGTGGAAGGCACGATCACGTACCAGGGCGAGTCGATGAAGGGCACCAAGTCCTTCCACCTGGTGGAAAAGAAGCTGGCGATGGTGCCGGAAGGACGCGGTGTATTCACCCGCATGACCATCGAGGAAAACCTGATGATGGGCGCGTTTACGCGCAACGACAAGGCCGGCATCGAGGCGGACGTCGCCAAATGGTTCGACGTGTTCCCGCGCCTGAGGGAACGCGCGCAGCAACTGGCCGGCACCTTGTCCGGTGGCGAGCAGCAAATGCTGGCGATGGCGCGCGCGCTGATGTCGCACCCGAAACTGCTGCTGCTCGACGAGCCGTCGATGGGCCTGTCGCCGATCATGGTGGACAAGATTTTCGAGGTGATCCGCAACGTCTCTGCCGAAGGCATCACCGTGCTGCTGGTGGAGCAGAACGCCAAGCTGGCGCTGCAAGCGGCGCACCGCGGCTACGTGATGGACTCCGGCGTGATCACCATGACCGGCCAGGCCAGCGCCATGCTGGACGACCCGCGCGTGAAGGCTGCCTACCTGGGCGAGTAACAGCGTGTCCCGGTCGGGAATGAGGCGTTGCCTGCGCGCCTCGGCGACGAGTGGGCTCCACACCTCAAGATGAAAAAAAAGCCTCGGAGTCCGAGGCTTTCAAGGTCGTCCGCGAGCGGACGAGGAGGAGGTTGCTACTGATCAGGCACGTACCGGCGCGGCTTTGGCGGCAGCGGCGGTGAACTGGCTGACGGCCTGGTTCAGGTTGGTTTCGATCGACTCGGCGGCTTGCTTGGCGGTACGGGTCATTTGCTCGTAGCCGGCATTGGCGTTGCCGATGGCCGATTTGAACAGGGCGATCGCGTTTTCGCTGCCGGCCGGGGCGTTCTTGCTCACTTCTTCCACCAGCGAAATGACTTTGCGGTTGGTTTCGGCGATCTGGGTTTCGGCAGCTTTGCTGAACTCGGCGCCGGTGCTCGAAGCGATGGTGGCCAGGTGACGGCTGTAAGCCAGGGTTTTTTCAGCGTTCGGCTGGGCTTGAGCAGAAGCCAGCGCGAAGAATTCTTGCGGGTCTTTGGCCGACAGCAGTTGCTTGGCGGTGTTCGACGTTTCTTCCAGCGAAGCTTTGGCGGCGGTCAGGTTCAGGTCAACCAGTTTTTCGACGCCTTCGAATGCTTTGTTGGTCAGTGCCGAGAAGATGGCGAACTGGGCTTCGAAGTTGGCTTTGGTCGCATTGGAAAATTGCTCAGGGATCGAAAACATTTAACTCTCCAGAAAATAGGGCTTGAATGAGGTTTCTTACTGTTTTTACTGTCGGTGCGAAACGACCAGAACAGACCAGAATGCAGTCATCCACGTTTCAGACCGAATCACAAATTGTGCAACGCAACAAGACCGATTTTACGGCCTTCAAAAATTAAGTCAAGCGATTTTTTGTGCGTTGCATCAAGGCATGAGTGTTATTTTCAGGTAAGCAAAGCGACTGCCGGTTATTTGTTTCCTTGCAAGTAAATATCCGTGTGGAACCGCGCCACGACTGGCCTCCGGCACCTCCTCCCCATGAGGCCGCCTCTCCCGTGCTAGACTCGACGAGCACCTGTTCGGCGTAGCCGACCTCCTATTAGACTGATAGTAACTTGACATGCCCGACCCGTCCGCCGCCACAACCGCTCCCCGCACCGCTTCTTTTCTGTCGCCAATTCCGTTGTTTTTCGTATTTTTGTGGAGCAGCGGTTTCATCGTTGCCAAGTTCGGCCTGCCTTATGCACCGCCGCTGACCTTTATCGTCCTGCGTTTTCTGTGTGTGCTGGCGATCCTGGCGCCGCTGGTATTGCTGTTGCGCGCGCCCTGGCCGCAGGGCAAGGTGCTGCACATTGCGCTGGCCGGTGTGCTGCTGCATGCCGGCTACCTGGGTGGCGTGTGGTGCGCGATCAAGCTGGGCATGCCGGCCGGACTGTCGGCCCTGATCGTGGGCATGCAGCCGATCCTGACCGCCTTTGCCGCGCCGCTGATCGGCGAAACCGTGCGGCCGCGCCAGTGGCTGGGATTATTGTTCGGCATTGGCGGGGTGGCGCTGGTGGTTGCGGCCAAGATCGAGCTGGTCGGCCTGTCGTTTGCGGCGATTGCCCTGTGCGTGCTGGCGCTGGTGTCGATCACCGTCGGCACCTTGTACCAGAAACGTTACTGCCCACAATTCGACTTGCGCACCGGCACGGTGATCCAGTTTACCGCCTCCACCATGGTGATCTTGCCGCTGGCTATCATTTTTGAAGGCATGGGGCTGGACTTTGCTGCGGTGCAGTGGACCCCGCACTTTATAGGCGCGCTGGCCTGGGCAGTGCTGGCGGTATCGATCGGCGCGATCTTCCTGCTGTTCGCGCTGATACGCCGCAGCGACGCCACTCAAGTGACCAGCTTGCTTTACCTGACGCCGCCGACCACCGCGCTGATGGCGTGGCTGATGTTCGGCGAAGCGTTCAACGCCCTCGGCATGGCTGGCATGGCGCTGGCCGTCGCCGGGGTATTCTTTGTTGTCAGTAAATCGAAATAAGGAAAAACCTGTGACGACTCCCGAACAGCAGGCGGTGGACGCCGCCATCACGTCGCGCCGCTCGATCCGCGCCTACCTGCCGCAAGCGGTCGCGCGCGAAGACATCGCCCACATCCTGCAGGTGGCGGGCAGGGCGCCGTCGGGCACCAATACCCAGCCGTGGAAAGTGTATGTGCTGCAGGGCGATCCGAAACGGTCGCTGTCGGACGCCATCCTGGCCCTGCACCACGACCCGGTGCAGGCGCGCCAGCACATTGAGGAATACGCCTATTACCCGACCGAGTGGAAGTCGCCGTTCATCGACCGCCGCCGCAAGGTGGGCTGGGACCTGTATGCGCTGCTGGGCCTCACGCGCGAGAACAAGGCCGGCATGGCTGCCCAGCACGGCAAGAATTACGACTTTTTCGGCGCGCCGGTGGGACTGATCTTTACCATCGACCGGGCGATGGCGCAGGGGGCGTGGCTCGACTACGGCATGTTCCTGCAAAGCGTGATGGTCGCTGCACGCGGCCGTGGGCTAGATACCTGTCCACAGGCCGCGTTTACCCAGTATCATCGGGTGATTGCCGCCCAGTTGGCGCTGCCCGACCATGAAATGGTGGTCTGCGGCATGGCCCTCGGCTATGCCGATATGAGCAAGGTCGAGAACACGCTGGTCACCGAGCGCATGGCGCTCGACGAATTTGTTAAATTTATGTCGTGATATCTGTTTGAACACGAGTTGCGATTCGTATATGGCGAATCCGCAACCAATCTGGTCAGCAGGGAGAATTTTGCTTGCGCTGGCACAGCATTTTGCTACACTGCAACGGTCAATTTGTGAATTTTGTTTGTTCTTCCTGGGGAAATGAATGTATAAACTAGCGCTCAGTGCCGTCATTTCGCTGATGTTTGCCTCCGCCGGCCTTACCACGGCCAGCATCGCCCACGCAGAAACTGCCGCACCCAAGAAGGCACAAGTCAAAAAAGCCAAGGCGCGCCAGACCGTGCGCCTGTCCGCTCCCCGGGTGGAAGGCCGCGTGGTCAAGCGTATTACACGCGTGAACGGCCGCAAGAAAGTCAGCTACCAGCGCCTGATCACGGCCGCCCCGGCGTTTGCCACCATGGGCGACCTGGCCGGCCTGTCCGCTACCCGCGATCCGCTCGACCTGAAATCGAACGTGGCGCTGGTGCTCGACCAGGCCAATTCGGAAGTGCTGTTTGAAAAGAATTCCAATATCGCGTTGCCGATCGCCTCGATCACCAAGATGATGACCGGCCTGGTCGTGGTGGAAGCGAACCAGGACATGGATGAAGTGCTGACCGTGACCGACGACGACGTCGATCGCGCCAAGTTCAGCAGCTCGCGCCTGCGCGTGGGCGCCCAGCTGACGCGTGCCAACATGCTGCATATTGCCTTGATGAGTTCGGAAAACCGCGCAGCTTCGGCACTCGGCCGCAACTATCCGGGTGGCAAGCCTGCGTTTGTCGAAGCGATGAACGCCAAGGCGCGCGAACTGGGCATGAGCGACACCCATTACGTCGATTCGAGCGGCCTGTCGAAAATGAATGTGGCCAGCGCGCGCGACCTGGCCAAGCTGGCGATTGCCGCTTACGAACACCCGATGCTGCGCCAGTTTTCCACCGACACCAACGCCATCGTTGAAGCGAATGGCCGTCCGATGCAATTCGGCACGACCAACCGCCTGGTGGCCAGCCCGGACTGGTCGATCGGCTTGCAGAAAACCGGTTTTATCAACGAAGCGGGCCGTTGCCTGCTGATGCAGGCGGTGATCGAAGGGCGTTCCGTGATCATGGTGTTCCTCGATTCCAAGGGCACGCAGTCGCGCGTGGCCGATGCCGGCCGTATCCGCAAGTGGATCGAAGCACTGAAGCCGGCCGCGCTGAACATCGGCGCCGGCACCACGCCGGTTTATTCCACCGGCATGTAACCGAGGGTGGCGGAGATCTGGTTGGCGGTAATCACCAGGTCTTCCAGCCAGTCTTCCTGTAAACGGTCGGCCGGCGCCGAGATCGACAGCCCGGCAATCAGTTTGCCGCTATCGTCGCGGATGCCGGCGGCCATGCAGCGCACGCCCAGTTCCAGTTCTTCATTGTCGCGCGCATAGCCGCGCGACTTCACCAGGCTCAGCTCGCGCTCGAGCTTGGACAAGTCCGTGATCGAATTCTTGTTGTGGCCGGCCAGCCCGGTGCGCGTGGCATACGCGCGGATGGCCTTGGGCTCATCGACCGATAAAAACAGCTTGCCGGTGGAGGTAAGGTGCAACGGTCCGCGGCCGCCGATGGCGCGCACCACCTGCATACCAGAGCGTTCCGAGAACGCGCGGTCGATATAGACGATCTCGTCGCCCTGGCGCACCGACAGGTTGATGGTCTGCTGGGTTTTCTTGTGCAGCGCGCGCATGAAGTCCAGCGCCGCTTCGCGTACCGACAGCCGGCTCTTGACGACGTTGCCCAGTTCCAGCAAGCGCATGCCAAGCCGATACGTGCCCGGTTCGATGCGGTCGACAAACCGCGTGACCACCATGTCGTTGAGGATGCGATGGGCGGTGGAAGGGTGTAATCCCGAGACCTTGGACAATTCCTTGAGGCTGACCGGGTCCGGGTAGCGCGCCAGCGCGTCGAGCAGCGCCATCATGCGGTCGATGACCTGGATAGTGGTCTTCTGCTCTGTCGGTATCTCTGCTTTCATCATATGGTGGTGCAATGCCGTAAAGTGATATTACTTTATACCATAATGTGAAAACACGCAGCACATGATGCATAATCTTATCTTTTTACACAGCCCCCAAATATGGAACCAGTGAGCGAGTTCAAGAGCAAAAGCGGCCTGAAACGTATCTTTTCGGCTTTTTTCTATTCGATGGACGGTCTCAAGTCCGCCTGGCGCCATGAACACGCGTTCCGCCAGGAACTGGTGCTGTTCATTGTCGCCACCGCCATCGCGCTGGCGCTGCGCATTTCGGCATTTGAAAAACTGGTGCTGATCGCGGTAATGGTGCTGATCCTGATCGTCGAGCTGATCAATTCAGCGATCGAAGCAGTGGTGGACCGGATTTCGCTCGAGCGCCATCCGCTGTCGAAAAATGCCAAGGATTTCGGCAGTGCGGCCGTGCTGCTGGCGTGCCTGCTGGCGGCAGCCACATGGGGCGTGGTGCTCTTCAACCGCTTCTATTGATTCTATTGATTCTATTGATTCTATATAAGATTGCGGTATATTGAACTGCTAAAAGCTTAGTTCTCATTTATAAGGGACAGCAGTAATCTGGGGGCCTTCACAACCAGGGGATTACGATGCTGTCCAAAAAAATTATTGCCGCTGCCATCTTGGCCGCGACCACTGTTGTTACCGCCGCTCCATCGTTCGCTGCAGATATTTCTTTGCTTAACGTATCGTATGACCCCACGCGTGAGCTGTATGCCGACGTGAACGCCGCCTTTGCCAAGGACTGGAAAGCCAAGACTGGCGACAACGTCAAGATCAAGCAATCGCACGGCGGCTCGGGCAAACAGGGCCGCGCCGTGATCGACGGCCTGGAAGCGGACGTGGTGTCGCTGGCGCTGGCCTATGACATCGACGCCATCGCCGAGAAAAAACTGCTGTCGCCGGACTGGCAGAAAAAGCTGCCGCACAACAGCACCCCGTACACGTCCACCATCGTGTTCCTGGTCCGCAAGGGCAATCCTAAAGGCATCAAGGACTGGAACGACCTGGTGAAACCAGGCGTGGCCGTCATTACCCCGAATCCGAAAACCTCGGGCGGCGCCCGCTGGAACCACCTGGCAGCCTACGGCTACGCGCTGCGCCAGCCGGGCGGCACCGAAGCGTCCGCTAAAGACTTCCTCGGCAAGCTGTATAAAAACGTGCCGGTGCTGGATTCGGGCGCCCGTGGCGCCACCACCACTTTCGTTGAACGCGGCATCGGCGACGTGCTGATCGCGTGGGAAAACGAAGCGCTGCTGGCGATCAAGGAACTGGGCCCGACCAAGTTCGACATCATCGCCCCGTCGGTGTCGATCCTGGCCGAGCCGCCAGTGGCCGTGGTTGACAAGGTAGTGGACAAGCGTGGCACCCGCAAGGTGGCCGAAGCTTACCTGAACTTCCTGTACACCGATGCAGCGCAGGAAATCATCGCCAAGAACTACTACCGTCCGGCAGTGGAGAAGGAAGCGAAGAAATACGCCAGCCAGTTCCCGGCCGTCAAGCTGTTCACGATCGCGGATGTGGCAGGCGACTGGACCCGTGCCCAGAAGGTACACTTCTCGGATGGCGGCGTGTTCGACCAGATTTATCAGCCTAAATAAGCAACCCAGGTAATCAAATATCATGGCCCACGCGCTTGCCGAATTCCGTGTCCTGATCGCGCCCGGTCTGCATAACAGCGGACCGGACCATTGGCAAAGCCGGTGGCAGCGTTTGTTCCCGGCCTTCGAGCGCGTGGAGCAGGATGACTGGGATGTGCCCGACCTGGCACGCTGGTCGGCGCGGGTGGACCAGCTGCGTCAGCAGGGCAGCGATACCCGGCCCACGCTGATCGTGGCGCACAGCTTCGGCAGCCTGGCCACCGTGCACAGCCTGGCGCGCGATCCGTCCAACGTGGCGGGCGTGCTGCTGGTGGCGCCGGCCGATCCGGAAAAATTCGACGTGGTGGAGCAGTTGCCGCTGGAACCACTGGCGCGACCTTCCGTCATGGTCGGCAGCACCAACGATCCCTGGATGGCGGCGCCGCGCGCGGCGTGCTGGGCAGAGCGCTGGCAGAGCCGGTTCGTCAACGGCGGACCGCTCGGCCATATCAATGCCGAGTCCGGCCTGGGCGACTGGCCCGAAGGATTGGAAATGTTGTATTTTTTGGCAGAACAAGCGCACAATACGCAATCCCGGACCCACTGATCCACCGATCGGGTCCTCTTTCAGGAGACCACTATGACTTTACGACTGGGCGACGTCGCCCCTGATTTTGAACAGGATTCTTCGATTGGCAAGCTCAAGTTCCACGAGTGGGCGGGCGATTCCTGGGTGGTGCTGTTCTCGCACCCGGCCGACTTCACGCCGGTGTGCACCACCGAGCTGGGCCTGACCGCCAAGCTGAAGCCGGAATTCGACAAGCGCAACGTCAAGGCGATCGCATTGTCGGTCGATCCGGCTGAAAAACACGCGGCCTGGATCAGCGATATCGAGCAGACGCAAGACACCGTGGTCGGCTTCCCGATCATCGCCGACGAAGACCGTTCGGTATCGTCGCTGTACGACATGATCCACCCGAACGCTTCGACCACTGCCACCGTGCGCACGCTGTTCGTGATCGACCCGGCCAAGAAAGTGCGCCTGTCGCTGACCTACCCGATGAGCACCGGCCGCAACTTCGACGAAGTGCTGCGCGTGATCGACGCCCTGCAACTGACCGACGGCTACACCGTGGCCACGCCCGGCAACTGGAAAGACGGCGACGATGTCATCATTCCGCTGACCGTGCAAGATCCGGAAGTGCTGAAGCAAAAGTATCCAAAAGGCTTTACGGCTGCGCGCCCTTATCTGCGCGTTACACCGCAGCCGAACAAGTAATGCATATCGAGGCGCACCAAGTACAGTAAGCGCATAAGCAAATAACGATGCTGTTGTTTGATAATTTCCCCGAAGTAGGTACTCTGCGGCCTACTTTGGGGATTTTTGCATGGATGTATCTTTCGTTGTATCGGGTTTTGCTGTTGGCCTGCTGGTCGGCATGACCGGCGTTGGTGGCGGTTCGTTGATGACGCCGTTGTTGACCCTGCTGTTTGGCGTGTCGCCGGCCGTGGCCGTAGGCACCGACCTCGCTTTCGCCTCGATCACCAAGGGCGTGGGCACGTTCACCCACCGCCTGCGCGGGACCGTGCACTGGGATATCGTGCGCCGCCTGTGCATCGGCGCCTTGCCGGCCGCGCTGCTGGCCAGTCTCTCGCTCAAGTATTTCGGCACCCTCAACCAGGATATCGGCCAGCTGATCCGCTATATGATCGGCGGCTCGGTGCTGCTCACCGTGGTTGCCTTGCTGTTCAAGCGCAAGATGCTCGAGTGGATCACCGCCCACCCGGAACGCCAGCTGCAAGGCCGCTCGCTGGCACTTGCGACCATCGTGTCCGGCGCCGTGCTCGGCGTGCTGGTCACCATCTCATCGATCGGCGCCGGCGCCATTGGCGCAACCGTGCTGGTGCTGCTGTACCCGCGCCTGACTGCTGCCGAAGTCGCCGGTACCGACATCGCCTACGCCGTGCCGCTGACGGCGATTGCGGCCGTGGGCCACTGGTGGCTCGGTTCCATCGACTGGAACCTGCTGCTGGCGCTGCTAGTGGGTTCCTTGCCGGGCATCACGCTCGGCTCCTACGTGGCGCGCGCGGTGCCGGAGAAGCTGCTGCGCGGCTTGCTGGCGATGATCCTGGTGACGGTAGCCTTCAAACTGATTTTTAAAAGCTAGGTGTGGTGGACTCGTTATAGCTGATTGATCTAACTAAATAAAAATTGCTTCGTTTGTAGAATGAAGCACAAGTGAGACTATGCAGCCCTTATAGAAGTTTATGTAATAAGGGAGCGACCATGTCAGCAGTCTTAGCAGCGCCCGCCACGGCACCCGTTGCCGCACGGGGCGCGCCTTTCCGCGTGATGCCCGGTTTCCGGCTCTCGCTCGGGTTCACCATCTTTTATCTGGCGCTGATCGTCCTGATCCCGCTGTCGGCGATTTTCCTCAAGACTTTTACCATGACCTGGGAAGGCTTTATTGCGGCTGTCACATCCGACCGCGTGATGGCTTCCTACCGCCTGACGTTTGGCGCGTCGCTGATCGGCGCGTTTATCAACGTCATCTTTGGCGGTATCGTGGCCTGGGTGCTGGTGCGCTACGAATTTCCAGGCAAGCGCATCGTCGATGCCCTGGTGGACTTGCCGTTCGCGCTGCCCACCGCCGTGGCCGGCATCACGCTGACCGCGCTGTACTCGGCCAATGGCTGGTTCGGCCAGTTTATCGAAGGCGTGCTCGGCATCAAGGTGGCGTTTACGCCGCTGGGCGTAGTGGTGGCGCTGACCTTTATCGGTTTGCCGTTCGTGGTGCGCACCGTGCAACCGGTGCTCGAAGACGCCGAACGCGAACTGGAAGAGGCTGCCGCCAGCCTGGGCGCCAATGCGTTCCAGACCTTCAGCCGCGTGGTGTTCCCGACGATTTTGCCCTCGCTCATGACCGGTTTCGCGCTGGCGTTTGCGCGCGCCACCGGCGAGTTCGGTTCGGTGATTTTCATCGCCGGCAATATGCCGATGGTGTCGGAAATCACGCCGCTGTTCATCATCACCAAGCTCGAGCAGTACGACTACGCCGGCGCCACCGCGATTGCGGTGGTGATGCTGGTGGTGTCGTTCCTCATGCTGTTGGGTATCAATCTCTTGCAAGCCTGGGCTCGCGGAAAGTCGGGTAAATAATGAGCGGTGTTAATCCTCCTGCGCGTCGCGGCGAACTGCCGTCGGCCCCGCAAACCCTCGAGCCGCGCTGGGTGCGCAATGTGCTGATCGCTGTCGCGCTGCTGTTCCTGACCGTGTTCCTGTTCGTGCCGTTAGTCGCCGTGTTTGCCGAAGCGTTGCGCAAGGGCTGGGAAGCGTACGTGGCCGCCATCGTCGAGGAAGACGCGATCTCGGCCATCAAACTGACCTTGATCACGGCCGCGATTGCCGTGCCGCTGAACCTGGTGTTCGGTATCGCTGCGTCGTGGTGTATCGCCAAGTTCGAGTTCCGTGGCAAGAGCTTTTTGCTCACGCTGATCGACTTGCCGTTCTCGGTGTCGCCGGTGATTTCGGGCCTGATCTACGTGCTGCTGTTCGGCGCCCAGGGCTGGTTCGGCGAGTGGCTGTACAAGCACGACATCAAGATCCTGTTCGCGGTGCCGGGCATCGTGCTGGCAACCATTTTCGTGACGTTCCCGTTCGTGGCGCGCGAACTGATCCCGCTGATGCAGGCGCAAGGCAGCGAGGAAGAAGAAGCGGCCATCGTCTTGGGCGCGTCGGGCTGGAATACCTTCCGCCGCGTGACGCTGCCCAACATCAAGTGGGGCCTGCTGTACGGCGTGATCTTGTGTAATGCCCGCGCGATGGGCGAGTTCGGCGCGGTGTCGGTGGTGTCCGGCCACATCCGTGGCGAGACCAACACCATGCCGCTGCAAGTGGAAATTCTCTACAACGAATACAACTTTGCCGCAGCCTTTGCCGTGGCGTCCCTGCTGGCCTTGCTGGCCCTGGTGACGCTGGCCCTGAAATCCTTTATCTCCTGGCGCCTGAACGAATCGCGCGTCGAAGATGCCCGTATCAAGGAGCAGTAACATGACGATCGAAGTTAAAAACATCAACAAGCGTTTCGGCGATTTCGTCGCCCTCAACAATGTCTCGCTCGACTTTCCGCAGGGCGAACTGACCGCGCTGCTGGGACCGTCCGGCTGCGGCAAGACCACCTTGTTGCGCATCATCGCCGGTCTCGAGCATCCCGATTCGGGCCAGGTGCTGCTGGACAACGACGACGCCTCGCACCGCCACGTGCGCGAGCGCCAGGTGGGCTTCGTGTTCCAGCACTACGCGCTGTTCAAGCACATGACCGTGTTCGAGAACGTCGCCTTCGGCCTGCGCGTCAAACCGCGCGCCGAGCGGCCGTCCGAAGACCAGATCCGCCGTAAAGTAAAAGACTTGCTGGAGCTGGTGCAGCTGGACTGGCTGGCCGACCGCTATCCGCCGCAACTGTCGGGCGGCCAACGCCAGCGTATCGCCCTGGCGCGCGCGCTGGCGGTGGAACCGCGCGTGCTGCTGCTCGACGAGCCGTTCGGTGCGCTCGACGCCAAGGTGCGCAAGGAACTGCGCCGCTGGCTGCGCCGCCTGCACGACGACTTGCACGTAACCAGTATTTTTGTGACCCACGATCAGGAAGAAGCGCTGGAAGTGGCCGACCAGGTCGTGCTGATGAACAAGGGTAACGTCGAGCAGATCGGCGCGCCGGACCAGGTGTACAACCATCCCGCGTCGCCGTTCGTGTACGGCTTCCTCGGCAATGTGAACATGTTCCATGGCCGCGTGCAGGACGGCATCCTGGCCAGCGGCGACGCCAGCTTCCAGGTGCCTGGCCAGCAAAATGGCGAAGGCAAGAACGGCAAGGGTACGGCGTATGTGCGGCCGCACGATCTGGAAATCGACCGCTACACGCCGGGCGCCGAAGGCATCGTGGTCAAGTTGCGCCGCGCGCACGCGATCGGCCCTCTGGCCCAGCTCGATCTCGAACGCGGCGACACGTCCGAGCTGATCGAGGCGGTGATGTCGAACGAACGTTTCACCAATTTGCAGCTCAAGGAAGGCGAGACCCTGGTCGTGCGGCCGAAGCGGCTGCATGTGTTTGTCGATAATGGAGCACAACCCGGAGCGCCGTTATGAACTTCCAGCAATTGCGCTCGATCCGAGAAGCGGCACGGCGCGGCTACAACCTGACCGAAGTGGCCAACGCGCTGTTCACGTCGCAACCGGGCGTGAGCCGCCAGATCCGCGAGCTCGAGGACGAACTCGGCGTGGTGATTTTCGAACGCAACGGCAAGCGCCTGACCGGCATGACGGAGCCGGGCAAGGGCATCCTGAAAATCATCGACCGCCTGCTGATCGAGGCCGAGAACCTGCAGCAGGCCAGCCTCGAATACACGGGCCAGCAAAGCGGCACCCTGAGCGTGGCAGCCACCCACACCCAGGCCCGCTATGCGTTGCCGAAAGTGGTGCAGGGCTTCCGCGCCGCGTACCCGGACGTGCGCATCGCCTTGCAGCAGAGCGCGCCCGAGCACATTGCCGAATGGATTTTGTCGGGCAAGACCGATATCGGCATTGCCACCGAGGGCCTGTCGCAGTTCCCGGACCTGGTATCGTTCCCGTGCTACCGCTGGAGCCACATCATCGTGGTGCCGGACGGCCACCCGCTGCTGTCGCGCAGCCCGATCCGGCTCGAAGACCTGGCGGAATTCCCGCTGATTACGTATGACGTGGGCTTTACCGGCCGCGGCCATATCGACGCGGCCTTCAACCAGGCCGGCCTCAAGCCCGACATCATGTTGACGGCCATGGATTCGGACGTGATCAAGCAGTACGTGTCGCTGGGACTGGGTGTGGGCATCGTGGCGTCGATGGCGTTCGACCATGGCCGCGACAAGGGCATGCGCGCGGTGGAAGCATCGCACCTGTTCGCCTCGAACACGACGCGCCTCGCGGTGCGCCGTGGCGCCTACCTGCGCTCGTATGCGTACGACTTCATCCTGCAATTTGCGCCGGATCTGAAGCGGTCCGATATCGAGACCGCGTTGAATGGTGGCGGCGACTAGCCACCACCGGTAGTGCTTACTGCGGTGATTACTGGCCGGGGTTGGTGATGCGGGCGTGAATCGCATTCACCGCCTCGACCACCTCCGGCGCCAGTTTTACTTCAAACGCATCGATGTTTTCCTTCAGCTGCGTGAGCGTGGTCGCGCCGATGATGGTCGAGGCCACGAACCAGCGCGAGTAGCACCATGCCAGCGCCAGCTGCGTCGGCGTCATGCCGTTGTCGCGGGCCAGCCTGGTGTACTGCGCCACCGCCTCCAGCACCGATGGCCGCAGGTAGCGCGGGCTCCAGCTGGGCGGGAAGATGGTCAGCCGGCCGTGCGCCTTCGGATCGTCGTGGTACTTGCCCGTCAACTGGCCGAACGCCAGCGGGCTGTATGCCAGCAACCCCACGTTTTCACGGAAGCAGGTCTCGTCCAGCAGGCTGGTCTCATAGTGGCGCGCGGTGAGGTTGTACAGGTTCTGGATGCTGGCGATGCGCGGCAAACCCTTCAGTTCGGCCTGCTTGATGAACTCGCTCACGCCCCAGCTCGATTCGTTCGACACGCCGATCGCGCCAATTTTTCCCTCTTTAATCAGGTCGCCCAATGCCGCCAGCGTGTCTTCGATGGCCACGCAGTCGCGCTCGTTCTCGGGATTGAACACGGTGCTGCCGAAGATCGGCGTGTTGCGGCTGGGCCAGTGCAATTGGTATAAATCGATATGGTCGGTTTGCAGCCGCTGCAAGCTGGTCTCGACCGCTGCGCGCAGGCTGGCCGCGTCCAGGTTCTGCTTGCCGTCGCGCACCCAGGTCAGGTTGGGATTGGGGCCGGCCGCCTTGGTCGCCAGTACGACCTTATCGCGCAAGCCGCTTTTCTTGAGCCAGGTGCCGATGTAGCGCTCGGTGGAGCCTTGCGTCTCGGCGCGCGGCATCACCGGGTACATCTCGGCGGTGTCGATGAAATTGATGCCGCGCTCGAAGGCGTAGTCGAGCTGGCTGTGCGCTTCGGCTTCGGTATTCTGCTCGCCGAAGGTCATGGTGCCGAGGCAGATTTTCGAGACGTTCAGGCCGCTCGCGCCCAGTGCTGTTTTTTCCATGTGATGTCCTTTATTTGCCACGCACGGCGTCGGCGCAGTCGCGCACCAGGGCCGGGCCGGCATAAATCAAGCCGCTGTACAGTTGTACCAGTTGCGCGCCGCAGTCCATTTTGACCCTGGCGTCGGCGCCGCGCATGATGCCGCCCACGCCGATGATCGGCAGCGCGTCGCCCAGTTCCGCCTTGAGCAGCTTGATGACGGTGTTCGACAGCGCGAACACGGGCGCGCCCGACAGGCCGCCGGCTTCGGCGCCGTGGCGCATGCCGGTCACCGCGTCGCGGCTCAGGGTGGTGTTGGTGGCGATCACGCCGTCGATCCGGTGGCGTACCAGCGCATCGGCAATGTTCTTGACCTGGTCGCCGTCCATGTCCGGCGCGATTTTCAGGGCCAGCGGCACGTAGCGCTTGTGCTGGTCGGCCAGGCGCAGCTGCGCCTCTTTCAAGGTGCCCAGCAGGCCGTCGAGCTCGGAGCCGCCTTGCAGCTGGCGCAGGTTCTTGGTGTTGGGCGACGAGATGTTGACGGTGACATAGCTGGCGTACGGATAGACTTTTTCCAGGCAGTGCAGGTAGTCGTCGGTGGCGCGTTCGATCGGCGTATCGGCGTTCTTGCCGATATTGAGGCCCAGCACGCCGGCCTTGTCCTGGTAAAAGCGCGACGACTGCACATTGGCCACGAAGGCATCGACGCCGCCGTTATTAAACCCCATGCGGTTGATGATGCCGTGCGCCTCTGGCAGGCGGAACATGCGCGGCTTGGGATTGCCGGCCTGCGCACGCGGCGTGACGGTGCCCACTTCGATCGAACCGAAACCGAGGTCGGCCAGCGCGTCGATATAGGCGCCGTCCTTGTCGAGGCCAGCCGCCAGGCCCACCGGGTTCTTGAACGTGATGCCCATCACCGTGCGCGGATCGGCCGCCGGTTGTTTGACCAGCTTGGTCAGACCGAGGGCGGCAGCGCGCTTGAGCGCGGGCAGGGTGGTGTGGTGGGCTTGCTCGGCGTCCATGGAGAACAGCAGCGGACGGGCCAGGGAGTACAGGAAGTTTTGGGACATGAGGGCGCTCTGGATGTTGTTCGCCCGTATTTTATCAGTCGCCCAGTACACTCCACACGCCTTTGATGCGCGCTTCCAGCGGTTTGAAGTTGGTTTTATAGGACATCTTCTGGCTTTCCTTGATCCAATAGCCAAGATACACGTAAGGCAGCTTCAATTCGCGCGCCTGCGAGATTTGCCAGAGGATGTTGAACGTGCCGTACGACGCGCCTTCCACGTCGGGATCGAAAAACGTGTACACCGACGACAGGCCGTCGGACAGCACGTCGATGATGCTGACCATGCGCAGCACGCCGCCCGGTTCGCGGAACTCCACCAGCCGCGTGTTCACCCGGCTTTGCAGCAGGAACTGGGCATACTGGTCGCGGCTGTCCTGGTCCATGCCGCCGCCAGCATGGCGCTTGCTCTGGTAGCGCAGGTACAAATCGTAGTGTTCGTCGGAGAAGGACAGCGTGGCCACGCCCGGTATCAGGTCGGCATGGCGTGCCCACGCACGGCGCTGGCCTCGGCTGGACAGGAATTGATCGACCACCACCCGCACCGGGATACAAGCCTGGCAACCGTCGCAATACGGGCGGTAAGTAAAGATGCCGCTGCGCCGGAAGCCGTTCTTGACCAGTTCCGAATACACATCGGCATTGATCAGGTGCGACGGGGTGGCGACTTGCGAGCGTGCCTGCCGCCCGTCGAGATACGAGCACGGGTAGGGCGCGGTGGTATAAAACTGCAGCGTCGCAAAAGGCAGTTCGTTCAGGTGCGTCATGCCGGTCCTAGTTCGGTGCCCCATACTTGGTGTATGACCGGGCGGTTGTTCTTTTGACCAATAATAGCGTTAATCAAGGAACCGTGTCGCAGGATTTTGCTCCAGCTTAACTGCGCGGAGCCAGCGGCGCAATCGGCTCCCAGTCCTTGATTTGAGGTAAGCCAATATTGTTGCGCAAGTGTATTAAAAAGCGCTCACGCGGAATCGGTGCGGCGCCCAGCGAGGCCAGGTGGTTAGTTTCCTGCTGGCAATCAATCATCTGGACGCCATGATCTTGCAAGAACCGCACCAGGTAAGCCAGGGCGATCTTGGAACCGTCCGTCACGCGGGCAAACATCGACTCGCCGTAGAACATGCGCCCGATCGAAACGCCGTACGCGCCCCCGACCAGTTCGCCATCGAGCCATACCTCGGCGCTGTGTGCGTAGCCCAGCCGGTGCAAGCCCGTGTAGCCGGCAATGATGTCTTCCGAAATCCAGGTACCGGGGCCGTCGCGGCGCGGTGCGGCGCACGCGCGCATGACCTCCTCGAATGCACTATCGAAGCGCACCTGCCACCGTCGGCCGTCCGGGTTGGTGCGTTCACGCTCCACTTTGCGCAAGGTCTTGCGCAGGCTGTCGCTGACCCGGAACTGGTCGGTCATCAAGACCATGCGCGGATCGGTGCTCCACCACAGGATGGGCTGGCCTTCCGAAAACCACGGGAAGATGCCGTGCCGGTAAGCCATCAACAGCCGCTGCGGAGACAGGTCGGCGCCGGCGGCCAGCAGCCCCGGCGCCTCGCGCGTGAGCGCGGTCGAGACATCGGGGAAGGGCGTGTCAGTGTCGAGCCAAGGGATCACGTTGCATCGTCCGAACGCATGGCCCGGTGGATATCGTGTTCATGGAAACCGTAGTCGTCCCGGGAACCCGCTTCGCGCATGCGGGCGCGGTCGGCAAAGAACAGTTCGAGCGTGGCGCGGATGGTGGGGAAGGCCAGGTCGTCCCACGGAATCTCCGCCTCGCTGAACAATTGCACGTCCAGGCTTTCGATGCCGGGCGCAAAATCGAGGTCGAGCAGGGTGGCCAGGTAAAACATATGTACCTGCTGCACGCGCACCACGTTCAGCATCGAAAACAGCTTGCCGAGTTCGATGTGGGCGCCGGCTTCCTCTTCGGTTTCGCGGATCGCCGCCTGGGCCGTGGTTTCGCCGTTTTCCATGAAACCGGCAGGCAGGGTCCAGTAACCATGGCGCGGTTCGATCGCGCGCTTGCATAACAGCACCTTGAGTTCGCCTTCGCGCTCCCAGACCGGGATCGAGCCCAGCACCATTTTCGGATTCTGATAGTGGATCGTGCCGCAGTTAATGCAGACAAAACGGGGGCGGTTATCGCCAGCGGGGATCGTCAGGGTGACGGCGGCGGCGCATTCGGAACAATATTTCATGGGCAGATGCTGACTGGTCGGGATGGTTTGTTCATTTGCCTACTTTACACCGATTGCGGCGCGCGGACATGCCCGTTGAAAGGGGCTCTGCGGATTTATTCGGTCTATCAGCAATCATTTCGGGATTAATATTGCCTAATCCCCTGAACTGCCCTATAATACATCCATACAGACGCGGGGTGGAGCAGTCTGGCAGCTCGTCGGGCTCATAACCCGAAGGTCACAGGTTCAAATCCTGTCCCCGCAACCAGATACTAAAAACGCTGATTTCGAAAGAAGTCAGCGTTTTTTCATTTGTGCCGTGGTTTTTTACTGATCGCTGGCACGCGGATGCAAGCTGGCCCACAAGTGCGCCGCCGCCATGGTCCGGTGCGGGGCGTAACGCGCCAGCAGCTGTTCGGTGCGCGCCATGGCGGGCTTGGTGTCTTCGCCGAGCAGCGCCTGCAGGGCGGCGCGGATGGCGACGTCGCCGTGCAGCGAGCAGTCGGCATGGCCGTAGCCGCGCAGCAGGCCGTAGTTGACGGTCCACGGGCCGATACCCTTGATCGCCAGCAGCGCCGCCGAAATCTGTTCGATGCTGTTGGTGGGCGAAAGCTCGAGATCGAGCGCGCCGCTGTGCACCAGTTGCGCCAGCCGCAGCAAGGTTTCCGCTTTGGCGCGTGAAAATTTGCGTGCCAGCAGTGCGTCGAGTTCCAGCGCGGCCACGTCCTGTGGCCCCGGATAGCACCACAAGCCGCTGCTGTGCCGGCGTCCGGCCAGCTCGATCAGGGTGCGGCGCAGCGCGATGGCGAACGACAGGTTGATCTGCTGGCCGATCACGGCCCAAGTCAGCGCCTCGAACACGGTGGCCGACTGCACGATCAGCAGGCCCGGCTGCGCCCGTACCAGCACGCCCAGCAGCGCATCGCCGGCGGCAAACGCGCAAAACGGCGCCGGGTCGATGCGCAAGCCGAGGATGTTGAGCAGGGCGTCATGCGCTTGCCCTTCCAGGCGGCGGCGCGCGGCGGCGGACAGCTTGCCGTCGGCGTGCACCGTGCAGGCCGCGCGTCCCGGCGCGCTGGCGCTGCTCGATGCATCAACGAGGCTTTCAAACGATACGTCCAGCAGCACCGGCACGCCGCCCAGCATCACGCCCTTGCGCAGCCGGGCTTCACTGACCTGCTCGGCCACCGCCTCGGTATCGCGGCGGTGGAAGGCCAGCACGTCATGCAGGCGATAGCCGGGCGCCAGCTCGAACGTGAAGGTGAGGCTGGCCATCAGGCGCGGGCCTTGCGCAGCGCGCCGAAATTCGGGCGGAAGCCCGTCACCAGTGCGGTGCCCACGACCACGATGCCGGCGCCGGCGACCGTGTACCAATGGATCGCTTCGTCGACGAACAGCACGCCCCACAGGATGCCGAACAGGGGACTGAGGAACGTCACGGTCAGCGCCGACGACGGCCCCACGTCCTGGATCAGGCGAAAGTAGATCAGGTAGGCCACGCCGCTGCACAGCACCCCCAGCGCGATCACTGCGCCCATCTCGCCAATGGTGGGCGTGGCCGGCGCCGGGAAGAACGGCACCACCGGCAGCACCAGCAGCACCGACGCCCACATCGAACCGTGGGCGTTGGCAAATGGTTCCACGCCTTGCGCACTGGCCGCGCTGCGGGTGTAATTACTGGCCACGCCATACATGAACGAGGCGCACAGCACGGCCACGATGGCGATGCCGGCGCCGGGCTTGGACGTCACATGGTCGAAGCCGACCAGCAACGCCACACCGCACGCCCCTAACAGAAGGCCGATTGCTACCTTTGGCGTGATCGGGTGGCGCGACCACACCGCCGCGATCAAGGTGCCCCACAGCGGCGTGCTGGCATTGAGCACTGCCATCAGCGATACCGACAGCGTGCGCGCGGCAAACGCGAACAGGAGAAACGGCAGCGCGGAATTGACCAGGCCCAGGATCAGGTAGTGCTTCCAGTGCTGGCGCAGGGCCAGCGGTTTTTTCAGCACCAGCGCCATCACGGCCAGGAACAGCGCGGCAAACAGCACACGGTATTCGATCAGCACCGGCGCACCGAGCACGGGCGCGGCGATGCGCATGAAGAGGAAAGAGCCGCCCCAGATGGCGGCGAGGAAGATCAGGCGGAGGAGGTTAGCTGTGCTCATGGTGCCATTGTCCCGCAGCACGCAGGGGAATACCAGCCGGTTCTTGCTTTTATCCTGCACTGCTCGGCGCGGTGGCCGAACCCGAAAGCGACCCGGCGTCCCTGCCCGCCCTCCTTCGGGCTGTCAGGCTAAACGGCGCCGGTCTCCACCACGCACACATCGTCACCCGGCGCCGTCGGCGCCGCCGCGTGGGGCACCAGCATCGCGGTCGGCACGCCGTTCTTGGTCGCGGTCAGTTCGGCCAGGATCGAGATGGCAATCTCCGACGGCGTCTTGCTGCCGATGTAGAGGCCGATCGGCCCGTGCAGGCGCGCCAGTTGTGCCGGCGTCAGGTCGAATTGCAGCAGCCGCTCGCGGCGCTTGCTGTTGTTCAGGCGCGAGCCGATCGCGCCGACATAAAACGCGTCGGACTTCAGTGCCTCCATCAGCGCCAGGTCGTCGAGCTTGGGATCGTGGGTGAGCGCGACCACCGCGCTGCGATGGTCGAGCCGCATGGCGGTAACCGTATCGTCGGGCATGTCGTGCACCAGCTGCACGCCGTCCACGTGCCAGCCGGCGCGGTATTCCTCGCGCGGGTCGCACACGATCACGTGATAGTCCATGGCGGTGGCGATCTGCGCCAGGAAGCGCGACAACTGGCCGGCGCCGATGATCAGCAACCGCCAGCGCGGACCGTGCAGCGTGACCATGGCGCGGTCGCTGACCTGCATCTGCGCGCCGGGCGGCGCCACCGACAGTTCCACCGCACCGGTGTGCAGGTCGAGCCGGCGTTGCACCAGTTCGTGGCGTTCGAGCCGTTCGAGCAGCTCGGCGATGCGGCTGTGCTGTGCCAGCGGTTCGATCGCCAGTTCGATGGTGCCGCCGCAGGGCAGGCCGAAACGGTGCGCCTCGTCGGCAGTGATGCCGTAGCTGACGATTTCGGGCGCTGTGCGGCTGATGCCATGATCGCGCACACGCGCGATCAGGTCGTCCTCGATACAGCCGCCCGAGACCGAGCCGATCACGGTGCCATCTTCGCAGATGGCCAGGGTGGCGCCGATCGGACGCGGGCTGCTGCCCCAGGTCTTGATGACGGTGATGAGTTCGCAGCGGCGCCCGGAGGCGATCCACGCTGCGCTGGTTTTAAGTACTTCGAGATCGATGCTGTCCATGGTTGGAATATACTATGCCTCTCCGAACCGTGCAGGCACGCCATGACCGAACCGAATCATTACGAAGACGACAGTGACGATGAAGACGGTCCGAAGTTCGGCCGCCTGCTGCTGGTGCTGGTCGGCGTGGTGCTGCTGTGTGGCGCGCTCACGTGGCTGATGGCCACCGTGTTTCCGGACTTTCCGAATTTCACCTGATGATGTTAGATCGCCTGGCAAAGCTTACAGAGCAAGGCGCAGCGACGAAGACAGTACGAGCGTACGGCGAGGAGCTGCAACGCAGCTCTGGAGGCTTTGCCAGGCGATCTACGGCTTGCAGACGATGGCGAGTGCATTGTCGTACGGGCTGTCGGGGACGATATCTTCCGCCGTGAATTTCTCGTACTTGTAGGTTTCCAGCGCCTCGCCCTTGCCCATGGCTTCCGGGTAAAACACCTGCGAGAGCAGGATGGTGGTGCGGTCTTCGCACGAATACAGGTGCAGCGCCTTCACCGATTTGTACGGCTTGCCCTCGGGCGAATTCTGCGCGCGTGCGAACGAGTGCAGCGACCACACCTTGCGCGTCTTGTCCTTCTTGATCACGCTGGCACGGTCGATGTAATAGACATTGCCGGCGCCGCCCGAGGCGCCGCCCACCTTGGCCCATTGCGCGGCCTGGGCGCCGCCCGCTGCCGCAAACAACAGGCACACCACGACCGACAGGGCGGACTTGTTCATCGATGACTCCTACGGCACCAGCGGTTTGTTGGAAGACTGCTTGCTGCGGATTTCGGCGACGGTCTTGTCGATCACCGACAGGCGATAGTTCACCGAAGGATGATTGGCGGTGTAGCCGTTGAGGACCGTGGCCGGATACTGCGTGGTCAGGCGTTGCCAGAAGGCGCGGGCGCCGGCCGTGCTGTAGCCGGCGCGGGCCACCATGTAGAGCGACAGGCGGTCGGCGGCGCCATCGAGCTCCTGCGGCATCGGCTTGACGCCAGCGCTGCCGATCAGCATGGAGGTGTCGGGACGAATGGTGACCAGATTGTCGATGATGCTGGCCACCGTGTAGGCCGAACGCGTGGTGGCGGCATGGCCGAGGATGTTGTGGGCCATGTCCTTGGCCAGCACGTAGGCAATCGCTTCGTCGGTCTGGGCGAAATTGACCATGCCGCGCGTGATCAGCACGCGCTGGCCGTCGGCATAGGCGTTGATGTTATCGACATTGCCGATGTCGATTTTAAAGGCGCAGGCGCGCGTGACGGGCACCTTGAGCGGCACGTTGGCGTTCTTGCGCTCGACCATCAGGTTCAGGGTTTTGTTGCTGGACGCGAGCGGACCGAGGATGCCGGCCGCCTGCGTTTCAGCGTTGGCGCCGCGCGGCAGTTCCTTTCCTTCGGCGGCCAGCAGGATGTCGCCCTGTTTCAGGCCGGCCTTGGCGGCGCCGCTGCCGGCGAGCACGCTGGCCACTTCCAGGCGGTCGCCATAGTTGAGCACTGCCGTGGCGGCATCGACGTATTCGCCCGAGTACGAGTAGCGGTTCTTGGCGGTAAAGCCCAGCAGGTTGCGCGCCTGCGAGCGGCACAGGTCGGCGTTATTGATCAGGAGCGGGGCGGCAATGCGGTACAGGCGGTCTTGCAGCGCCACCATCTGGCCCAGTTCTTCGCGAGCCGCCGCCATCTTGGCGGTGACCACCGGCTGGTCCTGGTTGATGGTGCGGACCACGGCCGGCTCGGACGCGCCGTCCGTGGGGCGCACCGTGTAGGTGGTGCAGGCGGTGAGCAGGCTGGCTGCCGCGACCAGGGACAATGAAGCGAGTTTTGTCGAAGTGTGCTGCCGAACCATCCTGAAGTCTCCTGCTCTTTATTGTACGCCCGTGCTGCCGAAGCCTCCGACGCCACGTTCGCTGCTGTCAAATTCTTCCACCACGTTGAAGCCCACCTGCAGCACCGGCACGATAATCAGTTGCGCCAGCCGTTCCATCGGGTTCAGGGTGAATGCGCTATGGCCGCGATTCCAGGTCGAAATCATCAGTTGGCCCTGGTAATCGGAGTCGATCAAGCCTACCAGATTCCCGAGCACGATGCCGTTCTTGTGTCCCATGCCGCTGCGCGGTAGGATCATGGCGGCGTAGCCGGGATTGGCCACGTGGATCGCCAGCCCGGTGGGAATCAGGACGGTCTGGCCGGCTTCGATGACCATGGGCGCGTCGATGCAGGCACGCAGGTCGAGACCGGCGGAACCCGGAGTGGCGTAGGCCGGCAACTGGTCTTTCATGCGCGGGTCGAGGATTTTGACGTCGATAGTGTTCATGTTATTTGTCGAAGAGCGAATGCTGGGTGATGCGTTTGGAAATTTCGGAAATCAGCTGGCGCGCCAGCGTGAGCTTGTCGGCGCGCGGCAGGATGGTGTGGCCGTTTTCGTCGAACAGGATGATGGTGTTGTCGTCCTGGCCGAAGGTGTGGTGGCCGATATTACCGACCAAAAGTGGAATACCTTTTTTCTCGCGCTTGTCGGCGCCGAACTGGATCAGGTTTTCCGACTCGGCGGCAAAGCCAACGCAATACGGATGGCCGGCCAGCGATGTGCGCGCCGCCACTGTGGCCAGGATGTCCGGGTTCTGCTCGAATTTCAGGTCGGGCACCGAGCCGTCCGGGTTCTTTTTCAGTTTCTGTTCGCTGGCATTCGAGATGCGCCAGTCGGCCACCGCCGCCACCGCGATGAAGATGTGCTGGTGATCGACATTGGCCAGCACCGCGTCGTGCATCTGCATCGCGCTTTGCACGTTGATGCGCTGCACGCCGAACGGCGCCGGCAGCGCCGTGGGGCCCGATACCAGCACCACTTCGGCGCCGGCTTCGCGCGCCGCGCGCGCCACCGCGTAACCCATCTTGCCCGACGACAGATTGGTGATGCCGCGCACCGGGTCGATGGCCTCGAACGTCGGTCCGGCCGTGATCAGGATGCGTTTACCGGCCAGCACTTTCGGCTGGAACGATGCGATCAGTTCTTCCAGCAGTTGCGCCGGTTCCAGCATGCGGCCCATGCCCACTTCGCCGCAGGCCTGGTCGCCGGCGGCCGGGCCGAAGATGACGATGCCGTCGTCTTCGAGCTGGCGGGCGTTGCGGCCGGTGGCGGGGTTCTGCCACATTTCCACGTTCATGGCCGGCGCGATCAGGAGCGGCACGTGGCGCGGGCGCGCCAGGCACATGGTGGAGAGCAGGTCGTCGCACACGCCGTGCGCCAGCTTGGCCATGAAGTCGGCCGAGCAGGGCGCGATCATGATCGCGTCCGCGTGGCGGGTAACATCGATGTGGGCCATGTTGTTGTCCACGCGCGGGTCCCACTGGCTCGAATACACCTTGTTACCGGACAGCGCCTGCATGGTCACGGCCGTGATGAAGTGTTCGGCGGCGTCGGTCATGACCACCTGCACCGAGGCGCCGGCGCGGGTCAGCGCGCGGCACAATTCCGCCGACTTGTAGCACGCCACGCCGCCGGACAGGCCCAGCACGATTTTCTTGCCGCTCAATTCCATGATGCTCTCCGCTTTATTTGTTTACCCGGCGCAGCTCATCGAGGATGAACAGCGCGGCGCCGATGCAGATCGCCGCATCGGCGACATTGAACGCCGGGAAGTGGCCAAGGCCCTCCCAGTGGAAATCGAGGAAGTCCACGACATGGCCGTACACCACGCGGTCGATCACGTTGCCGAGCGCGCCGCCGAGCACCAGCGTCAGCGCCCACGAGAACATGCGCTGGCCGCCGTGCTTTTTCAGCAGGTAGATGATGTAGGCTGCCGCCGCCAGGCCGATCGCGGTAAAGAAATGGCGCTGCCAGCCGCCGGCGTCGTGAAGGAAGCTGAACGCGGCGCCCTTGTTATACGCCAGCACCAGGTTGAAGAACGACGTGATGAATTTCTCTTCACCGAGCGCGAACGTGCGGGTGATGGTGATCTTGGTCAGCTGGTCGATCAGGATGATGATGAAGGCGATGCCCAGCCACGGCGTCAGGCTGGCCGAGGATTTGGAAGAGATGATTTTTTTGGTGGCCATAAATAGTCAGTTGGATCGTTTCACCTGCGCTCCCGCCACCGGGCGGTGGGCAGGAGCGCAGGGCCTTCATCTTAAGCGAACTTGCGCTGTTCGCCCGCACCGAACAGGTTGCTGTAGCAGCGGCCGCACAGGGTAGGGTGGTCGGCGTGGGCGCCCACGTCGGCGCGGTAGTGCCAGCAGCGCTCGCACTTTTCCGCCGTCGATGCGGCGACTGCTACCACTTCTTCCGCTTCGGTCGATACTTCAGCCACCTGGGCGGCCGACGTGATGAACACGAACTTCAAGTCGTCGTCCAGGCTGGCCAGCAACTTGTACTTGTCGCCCGCCGCCTTGATCGACAGTTCCGCCTGCAGCGACGAGCCGATTGCGCCCGACGTGCGCAGGTCTTCGAGCTGCTTGGTGACGTCCGCGCGCACCGTGCGCAGCGCCGTGTACTTGGCCAGCAAAGCGCCGGCGTCGGCCTGCTGCGGCAATTGCCACCAGGTCTGCGTGAAGATGGTCTCGTCGCTGGCGGCGTATGCTTCCTCGCCGGCGAAGATGGCCCAGGCTTCTTCCGCCGTGAACGACAGCGCCGGAGCCATTACGCGCAGCAGGCTTTGCGTGATGTGCCACAGCGCGGTCTGCGCCGAGCGGCGCGCCGGCGAATCGACGGCCGACGTGTACAGGCGGTCCTTGAGGATGTCGAGGTAGAAGCCGCCCAGGTCTTCCGAGCAGTAGTTCTGCAGCTTCGAGTACACGGGCTGGAATTCGTAGCGGGCGTAGTGCTGGGCGATTTCTTCCTGCAGCGCGGCCATGTTGGCGATCGCGTAGCGGTCGATTTCCAGCATCTGCTCCAGCGGTACCGCGTGCTGCGCCTGGTTGAAATCGGACGTGTTGGCGAGCAGGAAGCGCAGCGTGTTGCGGATGCGGCGGTACGCTTCGGTCACGCGTTTGAGGATCTCGTCGGAGATCGACAGCTCGCCGGTGTAGTCGGTGGACGCGATCCACAGGCGCAGGATGTCGGCGCCCAGAGTATCGGAGATCTTTTGCGGCGCCAGCGTGTTACCGAGCGACTTCGACATCTTCTTGCCTTCGCCATCGACCGTGAAGCCGTGGGTCAGCAGCGCCTTGTATGGCGGTTTGCCGTCCAGCATGGAGGCGGTCAGCAGCGACGAGTGGAACCAGCCGCGGTGCTGGTCCGAGCCTTCCAGGTACAGGTCGGCCGGGAAGGCCAGTTGTTCCTTGTGCGAACCGCGCAGCACGGTCTGGTGGGTGACGCCCGAATCGAACCACACGTCGAGCGTGTCCTTGTTCTTTTCGTAGCTGGCCGCCTCATCGCCGAGCAGGTCTTTCAGGTCGAGCGCCAGCCAGGCGTCGATGCCGCCCTGTTCGATGCGCTGGGCGACCTGCTCCAGCAGCTCGGCGGTGCGCGGATGCAGCGCGCCGGTTTCCTTGTGCACGATGAAGGCCATCGGCACGCCCCACTGGCGCTGGCGCGACAGGGTCCAGTCCGGACGGTTGGCGATCATGCCGTGCAGGCGGGCCTGGCCCCAGTCGGGGAAGAATTCGGTTTGCTCGATGCCGGCCAGCGCGGTCTCGCGCAGGGTGGCGCCGCCGTCGGCAGGCGTGACGTCCATGCCCGCAAACCACTGCGACGTGGCGCGGTAGATGATCGGGGTTTTATGGCGCCAGCAGTGCATATAGCTGTGGGCGAACATTTTGAGTTCGAACAGCGCGCCGGCGTCGCGCAGCGCGTCGCAGATCGGCTTCGAGGCTTCCCAGATGGTCAGGCCGCCGAACAGCGGCAGCGTGGACGCGAATTTGCCGTCGCCCATCACGGGCGTCAAGATCTGCTCGTCCTTCAGGCCATGCTTGCGGCACGAGATAAAGTCGTCGAGGCCATAGGCGGGCGCCGAGTGCACCACGCCGGTGCCGCTCTCGGTGGTGACGTAGTCGGCCAGGTATACGGGCGACAGGCGGTCGTAGAACGGATCGGCGGCGTGCAGCGGATGGCGGAAGCTGATGTTTTCCAGCGCCGCACCCAGGGTGGTGGCAATCGTGGTGCCTTCGAGCTTGAAGCGCGCCAGCGACGATTCCACCAGGTCCTGCGCCAGGATCAAGAGCAGCGGCTGGCCGTCACGCTCGGCCTGCACCAGCGCGTAGGTCACTTCCGGGTTGACGTTCAATGCCTGGTTGGACGGGATGGTCCACGGGGTGGTGGTCCAGATGACGATGAAGCCGTTTTCGGTCGGCAGCTGCGGCAGGTTGAAGGCCGCTGCCAGCGCGTCGAACTGGGCGAACTTGAAGCCGACGTCGATGGCCGGATCGCGCTTTTCCTGGTATTCCACTTCCGCCTCGGCCAGCGCCGACTGGCAGTCGAAGCACCAGTTTACCGGTTTCAGGCCACGATAGACATATCCCTTTTCCAGCAGCTTGCCGAGCGCGCGCAGTTCGTCCGCCTCGTTCGAGTAGTTCATGGTGAGATATGGATTCTGCCATTCGCCCAGCACGCCCAGGCGGATGAAGTCCTTGCGCTGGCGGTCCACCTGCTCGAGCGCGTAGGCGCGGGCCTTGGTCAGCACTTCGGCGGTCGGCAGGTTTTTGCCGTACAGTTTTTCGATCTGGATTTCGATCGGCATGCCGTGGCAGTCCCAGCCCGGCACGTACGGCGCGTCGAAACCGGCCAGCGAGCGCGATTTGATCACCATGTCCTTGAGGATCTTGTTGACCGCGTGGCCCAGGTGGATGTCGCCGTTGGCGTACGGCGGACCGTCGTGCAGGATGAACTTCGGCCGGCCGGCGGCGGCTTTGCGCACGCGCTCGTAGATCTTCTTGTCCTGCCATTGCTGCACCCACGTCGGCTCGCGCTTGGCCATGTCGCCGCGCATCGGGAACGGGGTTTCGGTCATGTTGACCGGGTATTTGCTCTCTGGCTTCTTGCTGTTTTTAGGGTTGTCGGATTTTGGATTGGACATGGGATTTCTTCAATAAGATTTCGGGGAATTGGGGGTAGCCGGCGCGCGTAGCTGGTCGCGCGCTCAAATTCGGTCGGTGGCCGAAGTTGCACCATTTTTGGCGCCATGGCGCTGCGCGAAGTACGCGCGGGCGATGTCGGCATCGCGGTCGATGGCGGCGGTGAGCGTGGGCAGGTCGACGTATTTTTCTTCGTCGCGGATCTTTTGCAGGAATTCCACCCGCACCTGCTTGCCGTAGCAATTCTGCGCGAAGTCGAAGATATGCACTTCCAGCAGCACGCGGCCGCTGTCGTCCACGGTGGGACGCACGCCCAGGCTGGCCACGGCCGGCAGCGGCTGGTCCGCCAGGCCATGCACCTGGACGATGAAGATGCCCATCAGGGCGGGGCGGTGCGGCACCCGCAGATTCAAGGTCGGGAAGCCCAGCGTGCGGCCCAGCTTCTGGCCGTGGATCACGTGGCCGGACATGGCGTACGGGTGGCCCAGCAGCGCCTCGGCGCGGATAAAATCGCCTTCGGCCAGCGCGGTGCGCACGGCCGACGACGAGATGCGGGTGGAGCCATTCATCACGGTAGGCAGGGTTTCGACGTGGAAGCCGTAACGCTCGCCGGCTTCCTGCAGCATCTGCACATTGCCGGCGCGGCGTGCGCCGTAGCAAAAATCGTCGCCGACCATCAGCCACTTGACGTGCAAGCCTTCGACCAGCACTTTCTCGGTAAATTCCTGCGGGGTGAGAGCGGCAAACGAGGACGAAAAGTGTTCGACGATCACGCGGTCGATGCCGTTGTCGGACAGCGATTGCAGCTTGTCGCGCAGGTTGGCGATGCGCGCCGGTGCGCGCGACAGGTCGCCCGATTTTTGCGCAAAAAATTCGCGCGGGTGCGGCTCGAACGTCATCACGGCCGCTTCGAGCCCGAGATCGCCGGCAGCTTCGCGCACGCGGGCCAGCAACGCCTGGTGGCCCAGGTGGACACCGTCGAAATTGCCGATCGTGAGCGCACACGGCGCACGCGATGCCGCGTTGGGAAGACCTCGAAATACCTTCATGGGATTGTGCTGGAAACTAACGCTAAATGAAAGATTATACGTGAGCGGGGGAGAGGGTGGAAAAGATGAAAAAAAAGCGCTGTTTGCCGCAGCAAACAACGCTTTTCTTGCAGCGAGCCAGGATCTTAACTATGGCTGAGGCTGATGGTCCAGTAACGGGCCAGGTCGGCGGTGCCGTCCGTGCCTTTAACCGTCTTGAAGGTGGACAGCGCAGCCGCTTTCTTGCCGGCGATCGACTGGGCGATACCGTAGTGCAGCTTGATGGCTTCCGGATTGCGGCCGGTGCCCAGCTTGACCGCTTGATCCATCAGCGCCAGGCCCTTGTCGGCTTTACCGGACGATACCAGGGCATAACCGAGGTTGGCCAGCGCATCTGCATCCTTGGCCTTGGTCGCTTCGGCTTCGGCCGCAGCCAGCTTGCCGTCGAACTCAGCCTGGGTTTTGGTTGCCAGGTCTTTCAGGCGCTGGTGGCGCGGGGCGTCGGAACCGGTGCCCAGGGCGCCTTTCTTGTAGCCTTCGTTGATGATTTTCAGTGCTTCAGCCGGATTGCCGGTTTGCAGCGACAGCTGGCTCATTTCCATGTATTCGGAAGGCTTGGTCAGCAGGCCGTTGGCCAGGCGCAGGCGCAGCACGTCGAGCGACAGCGTGGACGAGTAGCCAGGCTTGGTCTGCACGCGTTGCAGCAGGTCGGCCCAGGTTTGTGGCTTCGGATAGCTGGCAGCCATGCGTTCCAGGGTCTGGACGTAGCCAGTCTTGTCGTTTTGCTTGAGCTGGATGTTGGCCAGCATGCCCAGCTGGGCTTCGTTCAGGGTCTTTTGCGACGACAGTTCCTTGGCTGCTTCAGCGTACTTGCCGCTGATGTAGTAGGTCTGGATCAGCAGTTCCTTCATGGCGCCGTCGCTCGGATTGTCCTTGAGCGCGCGCTGGATCCAGGTGATCGCTTTCGGATAGTCCTTGATACGGTAGTAGATACCGGCCAGGGCCTGGGTGAATTTTGGTTGTTCGGCAGCGGACAGCTTGCCGGAGTTGATCACGCTTTCGAATGCCTTGGCGGCGGTGTCGAAGTCGCCTGCGGCCGACGCGGCGGAGGCGCGCGTGCGTTCGATCAGGTACGTGTCGTTGGCGGATTTGTTACCGACCGAGTCGGTTTCACGCAATTTTGCGAGTGCTTCCTTGTTCTTTCCTGCCGCAGCCAGTTTCTGTGCTTCCTGCAATGGTTTGCCGATTTCAGCGCGCACTGTTTCGGCTGCGAAGGCAACCGACGAAAAACCTGCCAGGGGAGCTGCTGCAGTAAAACCAATAGCGGCCATTACCAGGCCGAGATGAGCGAGACGAAACTTGGTCATGGGTAAGTTTTCTTTCTTCAAAATGCGAAATAGGCAGGAATGGTCCTGCCTATCGTTGAACATAGAACTAATTATTGGAACTGCTCGTTGCCAACCAGGCCAATCTTGGTCACACCGAGACGCTGAGCCGAAGCCATGACTTGTGCCACGACTTTGTACTCAACCAGCTTGTTCGGACGCAGATGCACTTCCGGCTGGTCAGCTTGCGCTGCGACATCGGCCAGTTTCGCTTCCAGGGTACCGCGGTCAGGAATGACGTTGTTATCCCACAGAATCGTACCGTCGAAATCGACGTCAATCGTGATGACCACCGGTTCCTTGGTCGATGGCGGCGGCGTACCGACCGGCATGTTCAAGTTGACCGAGTGGTTGGCTTTAGGAATCGTAATGATCATCATGATAATCAGCACCAACATCACATCGATGAGGGGCGTCATATTCATTTCCATCATTGGTTCCGGATCCGCGCCTGCGGATGGGGAGCCGACATTCATACTCATGATGTTTCCTTTTTAGAAGGGCAGGCCTGGAGACCAGGCCTGCGGTGCACGGGTGGGTTTAACCCCGGTCAGGCGGTTCGGTGATGAAGCCGACCTTCTGAATACCAGCGCGCTGGGTCGTGTAGATTACTTTGCCGATCGACTCGTAGCGCGTTTCTTGGTCGCCACGAACGTGAACTTCCGGCTGCGGCAATTTCACGGCCTCCACCTTCAGAAAATCGAACAACTCATTGGTGTCCCGCATTTTCTTCTGATTCCAGTAGATGTCGCCATCCTTGCTTACCACAATGTTGACATCTTCCGGTTTGGTCTGAATAACCTGGTTGTTTTCTTCTGGCAGCTTGATCTTGATCAGCTTCAGAACAACCGGGCTCGTGATCAGGAAGATAATCAGCAGAACCAACATGATGTCCACGAGGGGCGTCGTGTTGATTTCTGACATGACTTGATCTTCGTCTCCGCTATCGGAGCCTACGGACATCGACATGATTAATTACCCAATCTTTTTAGCGGCCATACGGGCAGCGTCGGAGGTGGACATTGCGCCCGAGATCAGCACGGAGTGAACGTCAGCCGAGAACGAACGGACATCTTCCATCGCGGCTTTGTTACGACGTACCAGCCAGTTGTAACCCAGAACAGCAGGAACTGCCACGAACAGACCGAAAGCGGTCATGATCAGTGCTTCACCAACTGGACCTGCAACCTTGTCGATCGATGCGTTACCCGACATGCCGATGGCGATCAGTGCATTGTAAATACCCCAAACGGTACCGAACAGACCGATGAACGGTGCGGTCGAACCAACGGTTGCCAGGAACGACAGGCCGTCTTGCAGACGCGATTGAACTTTGTCAACAGCGCGCTGGATCGACATGGTCACCCAGGTCGACAGGTCGATTTGTTCCAGCAGGGCGCCGTCGTGGTGCACGGTAGCCTTGGTGCCGGTTTCAGCGATGAAGCGGAATGGCGAGCCTTCTTTCAGGGTAGCCGAACCTGCAGCGATCGACGAAGCTTTCCAGAACTTGGCAGTGGTTTCTTTCGATTGCTTGAAGATCTTGGCCTGGTCGATCAGCTTGACGATGATGATGTACCAGGAACCCATCGACATGATGGTCAGGATGATCAGGGTAGCGCGCGACACGAAGCCGGCGTCCCACACTGCCTTGAAGCCGTATGGATTTTCAACTTCGGTGTGGCCGCCGGCTGCTGGGGTTGCGTCTGCTGCTGGAGCTGCTGCTGCGTCGGCCGCTGGTGCTGGTGCTGCTGCATCCGCTGCTGGTGCTGCTGCCGCATCCGCTGCTGGTGCCGAGGCTGCAGGGGCAGTCTCTTGTGCGTAAGCTGGTGCGCTGACCAGGGCGGCGGTGGCCGTCATGGAGAACATTACAGCGGCCAGTACAGCGGACAAACGGGTATTCTTAAACATGCTTCCTCCAAATTGATAAATAATCAGATCGCTGAACGTAATCGACAACGAAACTTACTAAGTTGAGACGGTGCTGCTGCCTCGCTTTTACTCCAGCTTCCAGACATATTGCATCTGCATCCACGCTTCCGTCGGCTTGCCGTCCGTCAGACCCGGTTTGAATTTGCACTTGCTGATGCCTACGACCGCTGCTTTGTCCAGATCGCGGAAACCCGAGGTTTTCACGATTTTGGAGTCGGCGACGCGACCATCGGCAGCGATCAGGAACGACAACGTCACCGTACCCGTTTCTTCGTTACGCAGCGACGATTTCGGCCACTCTGGCAATGCGCAGGTGGAGAAGTCGGCTACTGCTGCCACGTTCGGTGGACCCGTACGTGCAGGTGCAGGCGTTGGCGCCGGTTGTGCCGGCGGTGCCTTCACGATTTCCTTCGATGGCGGCGCCACGTTGGTCGCGTTTTGCAGAACGTTCTGCGGCGGCGGCGGTTGCTGCACGTTCACCTCGACTGGCGGGATGAATGGCGGCGGTGGAGCCTTCATTTCCGGTGGCGGTGGCGGTGGTGGGAGCTCTTTAGGTGGAGGAGGTGCTACTTCCTCGATGATCTTCGTCTCCACTGGCGGAGCCAGTTTGGCTATCAGGGTCTTGCCCATGCCCGAAATGATCCCCCAAGCAACCAGTACATGCAACAAAATGACAATGGTAATGCCTGTAAAGTTCTTCCCGGTGCTTTTCTCGTGACTGAAATTCATGCCTGCTTTCTCCAATACCAACTCTTTTTGTTGCTACTAAACCCCAAAATGGCGACATAAAACAACAGCCGCATCCGGGACGTCGGCGAATTATACATACGAATTCTTGATTTTACATAGAATTTTCATCCCTAAAACCGGTTAAATTTCGTCGGCTTTTCCTGTGTGTTAGCGCTCCCTTTGCACCAATATAGTACACGCGAGCGCCCCTTGCAGTGCACAATTGGGGCGACCCCCTCAGTGACACTACTTAGTTCTCCCTTAAGGACATTTGCGGAATTTTATGCGTGTAACTTTACTACGCGCAGTTGATAATTCGGCCGCTGATGTTTCTCAAGTGAAACTGCAAGTTGCAAGGTACTACAAAATGGTGCAGATAAATATTGACTTCTTTCTGCGGCCATGCATTCCCTAAAAAAGAAACCGGGTATCGAAGCTTTCGCTTCTGAACCCGGTCTTGTTCCATGCAAGAGCCGTGCCTGTTTTAGGGGCCCGTTCATGCCTAGCATAACAAGCACACTACAGAGATGTCCTGCAGTTGTCAGTCAAAAGCGTGAGCGTTTCTCGCGTTTAACCTCCATCGCGCTGATTACTTCGCCATCGGGCCCCGTTGTCTCGAGGTGGACATCGAAGCCCCATAGCCGCGCTACGTGCTTGAGTACCTCGCCGGCCTGCTGGTTGAGCGGCCGGCGCTGGAATTGCGTATGGCGTAACGTCAATGCCCGGTCGTCCCGGGTGTTGACCGACCATACCTGGATATTCGGTTCTCTATTGCCGAGATTATATTGTTCTGCCAGCTGCTGGCGCACGTAACGATAGCCGAGGTCGTCGTGGATGGCGGAGATGGCCAGTTTCTCGTTGTGATCGTCGTCGAGCACGGCAAAAAAGTGGAATTCCCGTATCAGCTTGGGCGACAGGTACTGGGCAATGAAGCTCTCGTCCTTGAAATTGCGCATAGCAAAGTCGAGCGTCTTGCGCCAGTCGCTGCCGGCTATGTCGGGGAACCAGGCGCGGTCCTCGGCAGTGGGATGCTCGCAGAT
Source organism: Duganella sp. Leaf61 (assembly GCF_001421905.1). Lineage (NCBI taxonomy): Bacteria > Pseudomonadati > Pseudomonadota > Betaproteobacteria > Burkholderiales > Oxalobacteraceae > Duganella > Duganella sp. Leaf61. The sequence goes on along the minus strand of NZ_LMLM01000012.1, from coordinate 289,809 downwards.
GCGGCGGATGTCGGTCATCATGGCAAACCCCAGCGCGTACGGGTTGATGCCGTTGTAATAGGGACTGTGCACCGGCGGCTGGTACACCACGTTGGTATGGCTCTTGAGAAATTCCATCATAAAGCCGTCGCCGATCACGCCCTCGTCGTACAACTGGTTGAGGATGGTGTAGTGCCAGAAGGTGGCCCAGCCCTCGTTCATGACCTGGGTTTGCCGCTGCGGATAGAAATACTGACTGATTTTGCGCACGATACGCACCATTTCGCGCTGCCAGGGTTCCAATAATGGTGCATATTTTTCGATAAAGTAGAGCAGGTTCTCTTCCGGCTCGGGCGGAAAGCGCTTGGCCGACTTGTTGACTTCCTCTTCCTCGCGGCGTGGCAGGGTGCGCCACAGCTCGTTGATCTGCGATTGCACGTACGCCTCGCGTTCTTTCTGGCGCGCCCGCTCCTGCGCCAGCGACAGCTTGGCAGGCCGCTTGTAGCGATCGACGCCGTAATTCTGGATTGCATGGCACGAATCGAGCAGCAGCTCGACCTCGTCGATGCCATAGCGCTGCTCGCATTCGGCGATGTAATTCTTGGCGAACACCATGTAATCGACGATGGCCTCGGCATCGGTCCAGGTGCGGAACAGATAGTTGCCTTTGAAGAAAGAGTTGTGGCCGTAGGCCGCGTGGGCGATCACCAGCGCCTGCATGGTCAGGCTGTTTTCCTCCATTAAATAGGCGATGCAGGGATCGGAGTTGATGACGATCTCGTATGCCAGGCCCATCTGCCCGCGCTTGTAGCCTTTCTCAGTGCTCAGAAAATGTTTGCCGAACGACCAGTGGTTGTACGAGACCGGCATGCCGACCGACGTGTAGGCGTCCATCATCTGCTCGGCGGTGATGATCTCGAGCTGGTTGGGGTAAGTGTCGAGGCCGAAGTTTTCCGCCACCCGGCGAATTTCGGCGTGGATTTGTTCGATCAGCTCGAACGTCCATTCCGATTGCTCGGGCAGGGCGTTCGGATGGCGCGACACTGGTTCGCGGTCGCGCGGGCCCGGCGTGGGCGTGGCGGGGTGCGTCATATCGTTCATGATTTTGCCTGCTTTTTAAACAGTTCGCGGAATACCGGGTAAATGTCGGCCGGCGTGACGATTTTTTGCATGGCAAAGTGGGGATGGTGATCGGGTACCTGCGAATATTGCTCCCACAGGTTTTGCGGCGGCCCGTCGGTGATCTCCACGTAGGTGTAATACTGCACCTTGGGCATGATGGTGTTGGTGAGCAACTGCCGGCACAGCACCGAGTCGTTGTCCCAGTTGTCGCCGTCCGATGCCTGCGCCACGTAGCTGTTCCAGCTGCCAGCGGCGTAGCGCTCGTCGATGACCTTGTCGAGCAGGTGCAGCGCCGACGACACCACCGTGCCGCCCGATTCGCGCGAGTGGAAAAATTCTTCCTCGTCCACTTCGGACGCGGCCGTATGGTGGCGGATGAACACCACCTCGATCTTGTCGTACACGCGTTTCAGGAACAGGTACAGCAGGATGAAGAAACGCTTGGCCGTGTCCTTGCGGGTTTCGTCCATCGAACCTGAGACGTCCATGATGCAGAACATCACCGCCTGCGTCATCGGCTTAGGGACCTTGATGCGGTTGCTGTAGCGCAGGTCGAACGGGTCGATGTACGGAATTGCTGCCAGCCGCGTGTGCAGGTGGTGGATCAGCTTGCGCAGCTCGGCCACCAGGATCGAATCCTCCAGGTCAGGCACCGGCTTGTCGAGCAAGGCCTGCAGTTCCTCCTGCGCTTCGGCCAGGCGCTTGCGCGAGCTGCCGCCGACGGCAATGCGCCGGCCCAGCGCACCACGTAACGAGCGCAGCACGTGGATATTGGATGGCGTGCCGGAAATGTTATAGCCGGCGCGCTGGTTCTTGAACTCGGTGGTGGCGGTCAGCTGGGTCTTGACCAGGTTCGGCAGTTCAAGATCCTCGAAGAAGTAATTCATGAATTCTTCGCGCGACAGCTCGAAGATGAAATCGTCTTCGGTCATCTGGTCGCTATTGCCGGCCTTGCCACGGCCGGCGCCCCCGCCGCCCTTGGGCCGGGTAATCTGGTCGCCCTTCTGATATTCCTGGTTGCCGGGACTGATGGTTTCCCACACCCCGCCATGGGCATGGCCGAACGACGGTTCGCCCACATCCTTGACGGGAATGGAAACTTTCTCGCCGCTTTCGATGTCGGTGATGGAGCGCCCCTTGATGGCGCGCCCCACCGCATCCTTAATCTGCGATTTGTAACGGCGCAGGAAACGCTCGCGGTTGACTGCGGATTTGTTCTTGCCCTGCAAACGTCGGTCGATGAGGTGACTCAAAAGATACCCCCTTGGTCTATGTGGGCTCCGCCGCGTGACGACGACTTATGACGACTTACGTACGCGCAAGTACCATTCGCACAGCAGGCGGACTTGCTTGGCCGTATACCCTTTTTCCACCATGCGCGCGACGAAGTCCGCGTGCTTGTTGGCGTCCTCGGCGCTGGCCTTGGCATTGAACGAAATCACCGGCAGCAGTTCCTCCGTATTCGAGAACATTTTCTTCTCGATCACGGTACGGAATTTCTCGTAGCTGGTCCACGCCGGGTTCTTGCCTCCATTATTAGCGCGCGCACGCAGCCCGAAGTTGACAATCTCGTTGCGGAAGTCTTTCGGGTTCGAGATGCCGGCCGGCTTTTCGATCTTTTCCAGCTCGTTGTTCAGCGCTTCGCGGTCGAAACTCTCGCCAGTATCGGGATCGCGAAATTCCTGGTCCTGGATCCAGAAGTCGGCAAACGTCACGTAGCGGTCGAAAATGTTCTGGCCGTACTCGGAGTAGCTCTCCAGGTAAGCGGTCTGAATTTCCTTGCCGATGAATTCGACATAGCGCTGCGCCAGATGTTCCTTGATATATGACAGATATTTTTGCTCGGTCTCCGGCGGGAACTGCTCGCGCTCGACCTGTTGCTCCAGCACGTACAGCAGGTGCACCGGGTTGGCCGCCACCTCGGTGTTGTCGAAGTTGAAGACCTTGGACAGGATCTTGAACGCAAACCGGGTAGAGAGCCCGTTCATGCCCTCGTCCACGCCCGCGTAATCGACGTACTCGTGCATGGACTTGGCTTTCGGATCGGTGTCCTTCAAATTCTCGCCGTCATAGACCAGCATCTTGCTGTAAATGCTCGAGTTTTCCGGGTCTTTCAGGCGCGACAGGATGGCAAACTGCGACATCATGCGCAAGGTGCCGGGCGCGCATGGCGCGGCGGCCAGCGACGAGTTGGCCAGCAGCTTGTCGTAAATCTTGATCTCGTCGGTGATGCGCAGGCAGTACGGCACCTTGACGATGTAAATCCGGTCGAGGAACGCCTCGTTGTTGCGGTTGTTACGGAAAGTTTTCCATTCCGACTCGTTGGAGTGGGCCAGGATGATGCCGTCGAACGGAATCGCGCCGAAGCCCTCGGTGCCCTTGTAGTTGCCTTCCTGCGTGGCCGTCAACAACGGGTGCAGCACCTTGATCGGCGCCTTGAACATCTCGACGAATTCCATCAGGCCCTGGTTGGCCAGGCACAGGCCGCCCGAGTAGCTGTACGCATCGGGATCGTCCTGCGAATAATCTTCAAGCTTGCGGATATCGACCTTGCCGACCAGCGACGAAATATCCTGGTTGTTTTCATCGCCCGGTTCGGTCTTGGAGATGGCGATCTGTTTCAGTACGGAAGGGTAGCGCTTGACCACGCGGAACTGGTTGATGTCGCCGTTGAACTCGTGCAGGCGCTTGACCGCCCACGGGCTCGGGATGTTGCGCAGGTAGCGGCGCGGAATGCCGTAGTCTTCCTCGAGCAGGGTGCCGTCTTCGTCCTCGTTGAACAGCCCCAGCGGCGATTCGTTGACCGGCGAACCTTTCAGGCAATAGAACGGCACGTGTTCCATCAGCGACTTGAGCTTTTCCGCGATCGACGATTTACCGCCACCAACCGGGCCCAGCAGATACAGGATCTGCTTGCGCTCCTCGAGGCCCTGGGCCGCGTGGCGGAAGTAGGAGACCACTTGTTCGATCACTTCCTCGGTGCCATAGAATTCGCGAAAGGCCGGGTAAATCTTGATGACCTTGTTGGCGAAGATGCGCGAGAGCCGGGTGTCGTTGCGGGTATCGACTAGGGTCGGTTCGCCGATGGCAGCGAGCATGCGTTCGGGCGCGCTGGCGTAGGTGAGTCGATCTTTCTTGCACAGGTCGAGATATTCCTTCATGGACATCTCTTCCTCTTTGGTCCGTTCATACCGTGCAGCGTAGTTGTCAAAAATGGTCATTTGAATGTCCTTTGATGATGTAAACCTACTAGTCACGGGTCAGACAGCAAGGCTGCCGTGGCCCTGGATCGGTGCGTACTTGCTGAGTATTTTTCTTTTTGATCAGCTTCTGTGAGCGTCCTCGGAGTAGCACGGATTGCCCGTGGCTCTGAGCTGACTTTATCGCCGGTGGACGGCTTTTATGTGTTGGTCGTAAGGCTTCTTACGTCTATGAAATTTATTATTGCTCTATTGGTGCAGGAAGTCAAAAGATATGTCGTAATATCGTTAATACTCTTTCGTAAAGCTTTGATTTAAAAGAATAAAATTCGATAAAACTGCACGTTTAGCATGGACTTTTCCGCAATTTTTACCGCCATTTATGCCACAGTATCACGCTTGCGCGCAGCGTGCGCTAAGATGCCCAGTCATACGCATCAATCTCGTCATCTGTAACAGGAACTCATCATGTTGAATACCCAATTGCGCGGCGTGCTCGAAGGCATGCCCAAGGCCGAACTGCACATCCATATCGAAGGCTCGCTCGAGCCCGAACTGATCTTCGCGCTGGCCGCGCGCAACAACGTCGCGCTGCCGTACGCCTCGGTCGAAGACCTGCGCGCCGCGTACGCGTTTACCGACCTGCAATCGTTCCTCGATATTTATTACGCCGGCGCCAGCGTGCTGCTGCACGAGCAGGATTTCTACGACATGACCGCCGCCTACCTCCAGCGCGCCGAGGCGGATAACGTGCGTCACACCGAAATTTTTTTCGATCCGCAAACCCACACCGCACGCGGCGTGCCGGTCAAGGACGTCATCGACGGCATCCACCGCGCCTGCCGGGACAGCCCGGTCAGCGCCACGCTGATCTTGAGCTTCCTGCGCCACCTGTCGGAAGAAGAGGCGTTCGCCGTGCTGGAAGAAGCGCTGCCGTACCGCGACAAGTACATCGGCATCGGGCTTGACTCGTCCGAGCGCGGCAATCCGCCGGAAAAATTCGCCCGCGTGTTTGCGCGCTGCAAGGAACTCGGTTTCCGCCTGGTGGCCCATGCCGGCGAAGAAGGGCCGCCGGCCTATATCGAAACCGCGCTTGACGTGCTCCAGGTCGAGCGCATTGACCACGGCGTGCGTTGCCTGGAAGACCCGGCACTGGTCGAACGCCTGGCGCGCGAGCAGATGGCGCTCACCGTATGCCCGCTGTCGAACGTCAAGCTGTGCGTGTTCCCGGCCATGGCCCAGCACAACCTGCTCCAACTGCTCGATGCCGGCGTCAAGGTCACCATCAACTCGGACGACCCCGCCTACTTCGGCGGCTACATGAACGACAATTTCATTGCCACCTTCGAAGCGTTGCCGCTGGGCCTGTCGCACGCGCAGCGCCTGGCGCGCAATGGCTTTGAAGCGGCGTTCCTGCCCGCAGCGCAAAAACAGCAGCTGCTGGCCGAAGTTGATGCCTATTTCGCCTCTCTCCCTTTTTAAACCAACATGATCAAACTCGCCCTGAGCATGACCGCGCGCGACTGGCGCGCCGGCCAATTGCGCTTCCTGCTGATCGCCCTGACGGTGGCCGTCGCGGCTCTGTCCGCCACTGGCTTCTTCGTCGATCGCCTGCGTAGCGGCCTGGACCGTGATGCCCACCAACTGCTGGGCGCCGACGTGGTCGTCAGCACCGACTTGCCGGTGCGTCCCGAGTGGCGTGCCGAAGCGCTCAGGCGCGGGCTGGTGGTGACCGACACCGTGGTCTTCCCCAGCATGGCCACGGCAGGCGAGGGCGAGCAGTCGCAATCGATGCTGGCCTCGCTCAAGGCGGTCGGCCCCGGCTACCCGCTGCGCGGCCGGCTCAAGCTCACCACCGATGCCGCCCAGGCCGAGCAAAGCGAAGGCGCGGGCGCCGACGGCATTCCCGCGCCGGGTACGGTCTGGCTCGATGCCGGCCTCCTGGGTAGCCTGGGCACCCGCGTGGGCGACCAGGTCAAGCTCGGCGACAAGACGTTTACGGTCGCGCAACTGATCGCGTCGGAACCCGATCGCGGCGCCAACTTCCTGGCGTTCGCGCCGCGCGTGATGCTGGCGCTGGCCGACCTCGAAGCGACCAACCTGATCCAGCCCGGTTCGCGCGTGACCTACCGCCTGCTGGTGGCGGCGCCGCCATCGTCGAAAAATACCGCAGCCGAAGCGGCTGCATTCCAGCAATGGATGCAGGACACCATCAAACAGGCCAATCTCAAGGGCGTGCGGGTTGAATCGCTGGAAAATGGCCGCCCCGAAATGCGCAACACGCTTGACCGCGCCGACCGTTTCCTGTCGCTGGTCGGCCTGCTGTCGGCCATGCTGGCGGCAGTGGCCGTGGCCATGGCTGCGCGCCGCTTCATGCAGCGCCACCTCGATGCCTGCGCCATGCTGCGCTGCCTGGGCCTGACGCAAAACCAGGTCACTGCGATGTATTTGTATGAATTCCTGCTGGTCGGCCTGGCCGGCAGCGCCATGGGTGTGGCGGTCGGATTCGGCGCCCACTACGTGCTGCTGGAAGTGCTGGGCAAGCTGGTGGCCGCCAACTTGCCTGGACCCACCATCTGGCCGGCGCTGCAAGGCCTGGCCACCGGCATCCTGCTGCTGGCCGCGTTCGCGCTGCCGCCGATTTTGCAACTGCGCAAGGTGCCGCACAACCGCGTAATCCGCCGCGAGCAGGACGCACCGCAGGTGGCGGCGTTGGCCACCTACGGCCTCGGTTTCGCCGGTTTTGCGTCGCTGCTGTTGTGGCAGGCCGGCGACGCCATGCTGGCGCTGTACACGGCGCTCGGCTTTGTGGCCGCCTTCGGCGTGTTTGCGCTGGTGGCGTGGCTGGGTCTGAAAGCGCTCAAGCCGCTGCGCGGCGCCATCGATCATCAAAGCTGGCGCTTTGCCATCACCTCGCTGCAACGCCGCCCGGGCGCGACCATCGTGCAGGTGGTGTCGCTGGCGCTGGGCATGATGGCGCTGCTGGTGCTCACCGTGGTGCGCGAAGACCTGATGACGGCCTGGCGCAACGCCACGCCGCCCGATGCGCCGAACCGCTTCATCATCAACATCCAGCCCGAGCAAAAAGACCAGATCGCCGCGCGCCTGAAATCGGCCGGCGTGGCCTATGCGCCGCAGTATCCGATGATCCGTGGCCGCCTGGCCGCCGTCAACGGCCAGCCGGTCACGGCCGAGACGTACACCGAGGACCGCGCGCGCGGCCTGGCCGACCGCGAATTCAACCTCTCCACCATGGCCACCATGCAGGCCGAGAACGAGATCGTGGCCGGCAAGTGGTTTACCGACGCTCCCGGCGTGGCCGAAGCGTCGGTGGAGGAGGGCATCGCCAAGACCCTGCGCTGGAAGGTCGGGGACAAGCTCAACTTCAATATCGCCGGTTCGCCGGTCGAGGTGACGATTACCAGCTTGCGCAAGCTCGAATGGGGCTCGATGCGGGTCAATTTCTTCGTCATCATCAACCCGGCGGCGCTCACCGAAGTGTCGCAAAGCTGGATCACGGCGTTCCACCTGCCGGGCCAGCAGGGACCGGTGATGAACGCCCTCACGCGCGACTTCCCGAACCTGACGATCGTCGATGTCGGCGGCTTGCTGCGCCAGGTGCAGGCCGTGCTCGACCAGGTGGTCACCGCGATCGAATTCCTGTTCATCTTCACGCTGGCCTCCGGCTTGCTGGTGCTGTATGCCGCGCTGATGGGTTCGCAGGACGAGCGCACCCGCGAATCGGGTCTGCTGCGCGCGCTGGGCGCCACCCGGCGCCAGTTGTCGCAGGCACAGCTGATCGAATTCACGCTGGTGGGCGCGCTGGCCGGCGTGCTGGCCGCCACCGGCGCCGCCGTGATGGGCTGGGCGCTGGCCACGTACCAGTTCAAGTTTGCCTGGGCCTTCTCGCCGTCGGTGTGGATGGTGGGCTTGTTCGCTGGCGCCGTGTGCGCGATTGCCGGCGGCTGGCTCGGTTTGCGCAGCGTGCTGCGCCAGCCGCCGCTGCAAACCTTGCGCGAAGGCTGACGCAGACGCATTGACCGGGCAGGGGGCTGGCGCCTCCTGCCTTGCGCGCCGGCGCTGCGAAGTATTGTAGAATCGGCCCACCAACAGGATGCCCCGCCCCCGCTTCCTTTCTTTACCCCTGAGAAGCGACCGTCCACACCATGTTTGATTCCATCTGCGCGACCTATACCGGATCTGACGGCGAACTGAATCGCGACCTGTTCAGCAGTTCTGTCGATTGCATTAAAATTCTCGACCTGCAGGGACGATTAGGTCAGCTCAATCCGGGCGGGGTGGTGGCGCTTGAGCTGAGCGCACCGGAGCAGATACTTGGCAAGACCTGGTGGGAATTCTGGCCCGAAGACGGCCGCATGCTGGCACAAAACGCTTTCGAAAGCGCCAAAAACGGCAAGGTCAGCAAATTCAACGCCTTTTGTCCCACCGCCCAGGGCACGCCGCGCTGGTGGGACGTGGTGGCCAACCCGGTGTTCGGGGCCGACGGCCAGGTGCGCGAAGTGATGGTGGTGTCACGCGACATGACCGAGCTGTTCATGGCGCGCCAGGCGCTGCACGACGCTGACCTGCGCAAGGACGCCTTCCTGGCCACCGTGGCGCACGAGTTGCGCAACCCCATCTCGGCTGCGCACAACGCCACCGAACTGTTGAAGCTCAAGGCCTTCGACCACGTCCGCACCGCCGAACTGGCGCAAATGGTGCAGCGCCAGCTGGGCCACATGAGCCGGGTGGCCGAGGACTTGCTCGATACGACACGCATCCGCCGTGGCGAAATCCGCCTGACACTGGTCCGGCTCGACATGCGCACCGTGGTGGCCGACACCGTGGAGCAATTACAGTCGGCAGTGCAGGCCAAGCAGCATCGCCTGACGGTCGATATCGATGCCGCGGCTTGCCTGGTAATGGGCGACCACATGCGGCTGGTACAGGCGGTGGGCAATGTACTGGGCAACGCGGTGCGCTACACGCCCGAGGGTGGCGTCATCGCGCTGGCGCTGCGCCGCGCCGGCGAAATGATCACCGTGCGCATCACCGACAATGGCATGGGCATCCCGGCCGAGCGACTGGGGACTATTTTCGACATCTACAGCCAGGTCCACAAGTCCACCGAGCGCAAGAGCGACGGCCTGGGACTGGGCCTGTCGCTGGTACGGGCGCTGGTGGACCTGCATGGCGGCACGGTGGCTGCCGCCAGCGCGGGCGTAGCGTCAGGGAGTTGTTTCACGATCACGCTGCCGGCCGCGCCGCGTTGACGTGACGCTGGCCGCCGCGTTGGCCAGTTCGCGCTCCTGGCGCAGGAACTCGGTATAGGCCAGCGGCGGCTGCGCGTAATAGTGCGGCGGCAGGTCGAACAGCGCCCAGTAATACGTTTCGCGGCCCTGGCACACTTGGGGCGTGGCGCAATAGCGTTGCCAGTTGTCGCCCATGTGGCGCGCATACATGCCGTCGCCATCCACATCCGAAAAGAACGGCAGCACGCGCCGCGCGCCCAGGGCGTCGAGCAGCGACTGCGGCGCGTCGCTGTCGCACGCCATCTCGTATTGCGCTGCCATGCCTTGCTCGGTTTCGATCATCATCAGCCGGGTGCGGCCGAACTTGTCCAGGAACACGATGCCGGTGGGGTTGGCGAACAGGTAGTGTTCGATGAAGCCCAGGTCCTGCTTGAGTCGCTGCACCTGCAAGGCCAGCACCGGGTCGCCGAGGAAGTGGTAATTGTGCAGCAGCACCAGCTCGCGCAGGGTTTCCGACTGGTCGGTGAAATAGCGCCGTTGCAGCGTGGTGAGTTCGAGTTCCAGGATATCGAGCGCGTGGTCGTCGCTTTTCTGGATGTAGCGGTCGATCAGGCCGCGGTTGAAGGCGCTCACCGCGATCTTTTCGTCGGCGGCGCCGGTAAATAAAATTTTCTTGCACGGCAGGTCGCTCACCAGCTCGCAAAATTCCAGTCCATTCATTTGCGGCATCGAGTAATCGACCACCAGCACCGACGGCGTGGCAAAGCGCTGCGGCTGGCCGGCGATGCGGTAGATCGCATCGATATCGAGCGCCACGTTGAACTGGTCGCCCGGCTGGTTCTGGGTATCGAAATTCATGTGCAGCGGTGGGGGCGGCGGTGTGCCGCGCCGTCCGTGGTCGCCGTGGCGCAGCCAGTGCAGCGCCGTGGTGGTGTCGTGGAAGGTCTTGCTGGCGTGGATGGGGTCGAGCTGGAACGCCAGGCTGCGCAGGAATGAATCGCTGTCATCGACCAGCACGGTCAGGGTAGGGTGGGTGTAGAGAGGAAGTGACATGATTATTTTGCCAGTGATGGCTGCTGGGGAAATTCGAGGATGAAGATGGCATAGGCGCTCTCGCGCGAGATGCATTCGATGGTGGCGCTCCAGGCATCCATGATTTCCTGGCACAGCGCCAGGCCGATACCGGCGCCGTTGTGCGGCGGGAACGAATAAAAGCGGTGGAAGATCAGCGGCATCTGCTGCGCCGGAATGCCGCAGCCGGTGTCGATGAACAGCAGGCGCGGCGGCGCATGGCCGCCATCGATGACGATCCGCACCCGGCCCTTGCCAGCGCGCTGGATGGCTTTCAGTGCATTCCTCAGCAGGTTCAGCAAGATCACCACCGACAGCTCGGACTGGCCGGCAAAACTGAAATTGCGGCGTACCTCCAGCGCCACCAGCTTTTGCTGGCCGGCGTTGACGAACGGGTAGCGCTTGAGCACCGCCGCCACCACCGCTTCCATCGATACCGTCTCGATCGGCCGCAGGCTGCGCCGCACCGCCGTGGCGCTGAGCAGGAACAGGTCGATCATGTGGTTCATGTGGCGCACCTCGAACTGGATCCGCGCCAGCGCGTCGACGGTGCCCACGCGGTCGGCCGGCAGCGGCCCCGCACTTTCCGAGCACATGCGCAGCAGGCCGCGCACATTGGCGTCCACGCTGGTGAGCGGCGTGCGCAGTTCGTGCGCCACGGTCGCCAGTCCGGCGCCCAGTCCCGCCAGTTTTTCCTGCGCCAGTACCTCGCGGCTGATCTTGGCAGCAGCGAGCACGGCAATCGTGAACCAGTGGATCGGCAACTGCTGCAATACCAGCCGGCTGCCGAGGACGGCGGTGTCGCCCACCATGGCCACCGCTGCCACCGCCGCCGCCGTGCCGATCAGGTAAGCCTTGACGGCGACGCTGGTGTCGAAATGGAACAGCACGATCAGGCCGATCAGCAGGGACTCGCTCCACACGCCGGACGCATGATTCATCAGGAACATAAAGGTGAAGAAGAACGGGAAGATGTAGCTGAGCGTGACCAGCAGGTACAGGTCCAGCATGCGGCGGCTGAACTGGCGCGCAAACAGGCCGATCGCGCACAGCACGATACCGACCAGCCGCAGCGGCAGGCTCTCGTATTCCTGCGGGAAAAAGTGCTGCCAGATCACGTAGTACAGCGGCATGGCGACCGTGCCGATGCAGGCCAGCAGCAAGATGCGCACGGTGGCATGGTCTTCGCGGCCATGGTATTGGAGCAGCGACTGCAGCACGCTCGTCTTCCAACGCTTGAAGGATTCTTGCAGTGGTTGCTTCATGGCAAGGATTTACTTGTCTGTGAGACTTATCATCGCCCGGATTTGCAACGCACTCTGGCATATCAAATAGGTCGTTGATTTTGATCAACTGGTTTAGGATTTTTATGCATCAAGGTGCGGAATAGTTTCATAAAAAAACACAACCATTTCAAAACAGGAAAATATCATGACCAACGTTAACACTTGCCAAAATGCCTTGTTTCACCCTTCGCTGTTTGCTGCCGAACACCTGATGCCGGATTACGTGCGCCGGCGCATGGATGCGCATCACGTGACGCGGATTGAACAGTTGCTCGGCGGCGAGCACCCGCATGCCTGGCAGCCGGTCCAGGCGGGCTCGGTATTTTTGGCCGGTAACGATTACCTGTGCCTGGCCGGCGAGCCGGCGCTGGTGCGGGCCCAGGTCAACGCCTTGCAGGGGGGCGAAAGCGAACAGCTGATGTCGGCGGTGTACCTGCAGGAGGGCAGCGCCCAGCACCGGCTCGAACACAAGTTCGCGCGCTTCATGGGTGCCGAGGACGCGATTTTGGCGCAGTCGGGCTGGGCCGCCAATGTTGGCCTGGTCCAGACGCTGGCCGAGCCCGGCTTGCCGGTGTACCTCGACATGCAGGCCCACGCCTCGCTGTGGGAGGGCGTGCAGTCGGCCGGCGCCGTGCCGGTCTCGTTCCGCCACAATGACCTCGAGCATCTGCAGCGGCAGGTGGCGCGCCACGGACGCGGCGTAATCGCGGTCGATGCGCTCTACAGCACCAATGGCAGCGTGGCGCCATTGCCGGCACTGGTCGATCTGGCCTGGGCGACCGGCTGCGTGCTGATCGTCGATGAATCGCATTCGCTGGGCACCCACGGTCCGCGCGGCGCCGGATTGGTCGCCGCGCTGGGCTTGCAGGACCGCGTGCATTTCCGCACGGCGTCGCTGGCCAAGGCGTTTGCCGGGCGCGCCGGCGTCATCACGTGCTCCAGCAAATTCAAGGGCTACTTCCTGTCCGAGTCGCGCCCTGCCATCTTCAGTTCCTGCCTGCTGCGGCACGAGCTGGCGTGGTTCGATGCCGCCATCGACTTTGTCGCGGCAGCCGACGAGCGGCGCGTGGCCCTGCACATCAAGGCCTGCGCGCTGCGCGAGGAACTCGGTGCGCTCGGCTACAACGTCAGCGACGGCACCGAGCAGATCATCGCCCTGGAAGCGGGCCCGGAACCGAAAACGCTGGCGCTGCGCAAGCTGCTCGAAGCGCGCGGCGTGGTGGGCGCCATGTTCTGCGCACCGGCCACGCCGAAGAACCGCTCGCTGGTGCGCCTGACCCTCAATAGCGGCCTCGATCGCAGCCAGCTGCGGCGCATCGTCGAGGCCTGCGACGATATCCGCAGCCTGGCCGATGTCGAGGGCTGGACGTCCACGCGGCGCCTGCACAAGCTGGCGCTGGTGTGAGGGCGCACGAGGGGGAGCGCGGTACGCTATCATGGCGGCTATGACCGAAGAATCGAAAACCCTCTATGAAGTGATCGGCGGCGAGGCGCGCGTGCGTGCGATGGTCGACCGTTTTTATGACCTGATGGAACTCGAGCCCGAGTTCCAGCTGCTGCGCTCCGTGCACGGCCCATCGCTCGAGAATGCCAACGACCGCCTGTTCAAGTTCCTCAGCGGCTGGATGGGCGGGCCCGACCTGTACCAGCAAGCGCACGGCCATCCGCGCCTGCGCATGCGCCACATGCCGTTCGCCATCGGCACCCAGGAACGCGACCAGTGGCTGCGCTGCATGGCGTGGGCGATGGAAGACGTGGGCATCGATACCGAATTGCGCGTGCGGCTGATGAATTCCTTCTTCCAGACCGCCGACTGGATGCGCAACAAGCCCGATTAAGATTCCATGACCGATATCCACTTCTATGTGTTGCTGGCGCTGGTGCTCGCAGCGATCGTGCTGCTGGTCCTCGTGCTCTTGCGCCCGCGCACCAGTGCCGGCCTCGATGGCGCAACGCTGGCATCCCTGTCCAACCTGGCCGAGCGTATCGAACGCGTGGAGCGCGAGGTGCGGGTGCAGTTGCAAACCACGGCGCAGTCGAGCCACGCGGCCACGGTGCAGCAGTTCGATGGCATGCGGCGCCAGCTCGAAACGCAAGGACTGGTCGCGCGCGACGAGCAGACGCGCAACCTCAAGCTGTTCGCCGACAGCATGAACCAGACCCTGGCCCGCCTGACCGAATCGAACGCCGCCCGCATGGGAGAGGTGCGCGCCACGCTGGAAGCGAAGATCAAGGACCTGCAAGCCGATAACGGCGCGCGCCTCGAAGAGATGCGCAAGACCGTGGACGAGAAGCTGCACGCCACGCTGGAATCGCGCCTGTCGGCGTCGTTCCAGCAGGTGTCCGAGCGTCTCGAGCGCGTGCACCAGGGCCTGGGCGAGATGCAGCAGCTGGCGCTGGGCGTGGGCGACCTCAAACGCGTGCTCACCAACGTCAAGACGCGCGGCACCTGGGGCGAGGTGCAGCTGGAAATGCTGCTCGAACAAGTGCTCACCCCGGAGCAGTACGCCAAGAACGTCGAGACCATTGCCGGTAGCGGCGCGCGGGTGGAGTTCGCGCTCAAGCTGCCGGGCCAGGTGGAAGGCGGATCTCCGGTGTGGATGCCGATCGACGCCAAGTTCCCCAAGGAGCAGTACGAGCGCCTGCTGGAAGCGGCCGACCGCGCCGACGCCGATGGGGTGGCGCAGGCCGGGCGCGAACTGGAACGCGCGGTGCGCGGCGAGGCCAGGACCATTTCGGAAAAATACGTGTCACCGCCGCACACGACCGACTTTGCGATCCTGTTCCTGCCCACCGAAGGGCTATATGCGGAAGTGATGCGGCGCCCGGGCCTGGCCGACGAGCTGCAACGGCTGCACCGCATCAGCATTGCCGGGCCATCGACCCTGACCGCGCTGCTCAACAGCCTGCAAATGGGCTTCCGCACGCTGGCGCTGGAGAAGCGTTCGTCGGAAGTGTGGCAGGTGCTGGGCGCGGTGAAGACGGAATTCGCCAAGTTCGGCGACGTGCTGGCCGCCACCAAGCTGACGCTGGAGCGCGCCGCCAAGAATATCGAATCGGCCGAAACCCGCAGCCGCCAGATGGCGCGCAAGCTCAAGTCGGTGGAAGCGCTGCCGAGCGAGGCGGCGCAGCTGTTACTGGGGCCGGAGATCGACCAGGCCGACGGCGAAACATAGGAACCTCGGCAAACCGTAGCGAGCGGCCTGTTACCGACTTGGGTAGCGCAAGCGTTCGGAGGTACGCTGAGCAACGCAGCGGCGATAGCTGGACGCGCAGCAGGTTGGTCGAGGTTCTTTTAATTCAGGCCCCCTTTAAGTCCGGCCTCCTTCAAATCAGGCCGTCGAACGGCAAAATATCGACCATATCGCCGGCCGCCACATTGCCCTGGCCGTGCGCCAGCACCACGATGCAGTTGGCGGCTGTCATCGAGCTGAGAATGCCCGAACCCTGGGCGCCGGTGAGCCGCACTTGCGGTGCGCCGTCCGGTCCGGGGGCGACGATGCCGCGCTGGTACTCGGTGCGGCCCGGGCGCTTGCGCATTGCCGTTGCGGCCCGCGCGCGCAGCAGCAGCGGGCGCGCCGCTGCTTGCGTGGCGCCCATCATGCGCAGCAGCGCCGGCCGCGCGAACAAATAAAACGACACCATCACCGCCACCGGGTTGCCGGGCAGGCCGAACAGCCACGCGCTGGCATCGCCGTCGCTGACCTTGCCGAAGGCGAGCGGGCGGCCGGGGCGCATGGCCAGCTTCCAGAACGCCACGTCGCCCAGCAGCGCCATGATGTCGCGCGTGTAGTCGGCCGCGCCCTCGGAGACGCCGCCCGACGTGATGATGGCGTCGGCATCGCGGCAGGCCGTGCGCAGCGCGGCCTCCAGCTCCGCCGGGTCGTCGCGCACGATACCCAGGTCGATCACCTCGCAGCCGAGCCGCGCCAGCATGCCGAACAGCGTGTAGCGGTTGCTGTCATAGACGCAGCCGTCGTCGAGCGGCTGGCCCAGCGCGCGCAGTTCGTCGCCGGTGGAGAAGAACGCCACCCGCAGGCGGCGCCGCACCGTCACCTCGGCAATGCCGAGCGAGGCCACCAGCCCCAGGTCGGCAGGACGCAGCAGTTTGCCGGCGGCCAGCGCCACGCCGCCCAGCGCCAGGTCCTCGCCGGCAAAGCGGCGGTTGGCGCCCGGTGCGATCACGCCGGCGGCAATGGTGACGCTGTCGCTGCCGATGGCTGCCGCCAGTTCCTGCGGCAGCACGCTGTCGCAGCCGGCTGGCATCGCAGCTCCCGTCATGATGCGCACGCACTGGCCTTGTTCAACCTTGCCGGCGAAGGCGCGGCCGGCGTAGGCGCTGCCGGCAACCGTCAGCGTTACCGTGCCGGTATCCGGAAGTGCGCCCGACTCCACTCCCGGCAAATCGGCGCCGCGCAGCGCGTAGCCGTCCATGGCCGAATTGTCGTAGGCGGGCACGTTGATGGGCGAGATGATGTCGGCTGCCAGCACACGGTCGAGCGCTGCCCGCAGCGCCACGGTCTCGGTCTCGGCCACTGGCGCCACGCGGGCGGCGATCCGGCGCAGCGCCTGGTCCACCGGCAACGGATCGTTGTCGTCACCGTTCCCAGCCCCAGCCCCAGCCCCAGCCTCAGTCCCAGCTTCGGCCGCGACGCCGACTCCGGTGCTGGTTCCAGTCGCGGACCCGCTTGCCATCGGTGCGGATGTTGCCGCAGTGGCCTCATGTGCATGGCGTTGCAGTTCTTCGAGCGTGTTGATATTGCGGAAGGCTGCAGCATCGTCGAACAGCACTTCGGCCACGCGTAGCGTGTGATACCAGCCTTCCATGCGCCGCGCGCCGGTGGCCAGCCAGGTTTCGAGTTGCGGCAGCAGGTGGGCTCTGATCAGGCTGAACACGGGATGGCGCTGGCGGTACGGGGCTGCGTTGGCGTCTTCCGGATCGGTTTCCATGGTCACTGCCAGCGCTACGTCGGCGTCGTTCGCCACGAGCGCGGCATGCAGGCGCGCAGCCAGGTCGGGCGGCAGGAAAGGCGAGTCGCATGGCGCGGTGAGCACGAGCGCGGTGTCGCCCTGCGCGGTGCAGTGGGCCGCACAATACATCAGGGCGGTTTGCAGGCCGGCCAGCGGGCCCTCGAAACCGCCGATGTGGTCGGCGACAACGGCAACATCCGGGCCGGCAAGCGCCTGGTACTGCGCCAGGTTGCGGTTGGCGTTGATGGCAATGGCGCCCACTTGTGGCCTGAGGCGCGCCAGCACGTGGCCGGCCATGGTGGTGTCGCCCATCGGTTGCAGCCCCTTGTCCACGCGGCCCATGCGCGTGCCGCGGCCGCCGGCCAGTATCCATCCGGTGATGGCGTTCGCAGGTGCCATGTCAGCCTCCGATATAGGACATCTCGACCCTGGCGCCGCGCGCCAGGCCGTCGGTATCATTGGTGCGCAACTCGGAATAGCGGTCGCCACGGGCGCGCCACAGGTGCGCCAGCGCGGTGCTGATCTCGGCGTCGTTGCGTCCCTCGCGCAACAGCGCGCGCAGGTCGTAGCCGCTGCTGGCGAACAGGCACGTATATACCTTGCCCTCGGTGGACAGGCGCGCGCGCGAGCAGTCGCTGCAAAAAGCCTGGGTGACGCTGGAAATGAGGCCGATCTCGCCGCCGCCGTCCGCGTATCGCCAGCGCGAGGCGGTCTCGCCGCTGTAGTTGGCAGCCACCGGCGCCAGGGGCAGTTCGGCGCCGATGCGGCGCACCACCTCCGACGATGGAATCACTTCATCCATTTTCCAGCCGTTGGAGGCGCCCACGTCCATGTATTCGATAAAGCGCAGGATGTACGGCGTATCCTTGAAGTAGCGCGCCATCGGCAGGATTTCCTGGTCGTTCATGCCACCCTTGACCACCATATTGATCTTGATCGGCCCCAGGCCCACCTGGTGCGCCACGTCGATCCCCTTCAAGACGTCGTCCACCGTGAAATCGACGTCGTTCATGCGCTGGAAGGTGGCGTTGTCGAGCGCATCGAGCGAGACGGTGACCCGTTGCAGGCCAGCGTCCCTGAGCGACTGCGCCTTGCGCGCCAGCAGCGATGCATTGGTGGTGAGCGTGAGGTCGAGCGGCTTGCCGCTGGCCGTTTTCAGTTCGGCCAGCATGCCGATCAGGCGTTCGAGATTCTTGCGCAGCAGCGGTTCGCCGCCGGTCAGGCGGATTTTCTCGACGCCGTGGGCGATGAAGATGCGGGCGATACGGGTAATTTCCTCGAACGACAGCAGCGCGGTATGCGGCAGGTACTGGTAATCGTTGTTGAACACCGCCTTGGGCATGCAGTACACGCAGCGGAAATTACAGCGGTCGGTGACCGAGATGCGCAGGTCGTGCAGCGGCCGCGCCAGGCGGTCGGCAAGCAATCCGGTAGGCGCTTCGAGCGGGGAGGGGATGGCCGGCGCGTTGGGGCGCTGCGCGGTCATCATGATGACTTTCTCTGACATGACTCGTGGTCTGAACTCTAAACTTGCTGGGATTGAAAGGTGGTGCCGCGCTGCCCTGACTGCGCCATGTGCTTACGATACCACGAGCGGGCGTTGCTCGTAGCCATCCACCCGGCCAGGGCAACCGTGCCGGATCGGCTATCGCCGGCTGCCCGACGCATAAAAAAAGGGAAGCGCGAAGGCTTCCCTGTGATCAGCTCACCGCGATGATCAGCGGCGCGTGTCGATCTGCACCATTGGCTCGTCGTTTTGCGGCGGCAGCGGCTTGCGCTCGCGTGGCACTCGGACCGGTGCTACCACCTTGGCAGCAGCTTCCTGCGCGGCGCGCAGTTTTTCCGGATCGGTGGCCGCCAGGGTCAGGCCGGCGGAGCCGAGCACGGCTTGCAGGTCGGCCGGGGTCGCTGCTGCAACAGGTGCTGGTGCTGGGGCAGGTGCCGCGACTGGTGCTGGCGCTGGTGCCGGAGTTGCCACTGGAGCAGGAGCCTCTACCGGAGCAATCGCCGGAGCCGGAGTTGCTACTGGCGCAGAAGTTGCCACTGGTGCCGGGGCTGGCGCCTCTGCAACCGGGGTTGGCGCTGCTTCGGCAACTGCCGGCGCTGCTACAGGGGCTGCTACCACGGCTTCTTCAGCCACAGGCGATACGGCAACCGGTGCTGGCGCAACTGGCGCTTCCACCTCGGCTGCTGCTGCGACCGGCGCAGGTGCGGCGGCTTCTGCCACGGCCGGCGCTGCTGGCGCAACCTGCTCAACAGGTGCAGCAGGTGCAGCAGATACAACAGGTGCCACCGGTGCTTCAGCAGCAGTTGCCACCGATGCTGCAGGCGCTTCCGGTGCGGCCGGTGCTGCTACCGATACCACTGGCGCTGCTGCGGCCACCGGAGCGGCCGGCTCTGCCACTGCTGGTGCTGCTTCGCTGGCAACTTCCACTGCTGCCGGGGCTGGCGTCTCGGCAACAACTGGTGCGGCCGGGGCGACGTCCGCTGCCGGCGTGGCTGCTGCCACAACAGGCTCGGCAGCTGGTGCCGGCGCTTTTTCGGCGCCAGCAGCAGCGTCAACTGCGGCGGCTGCGGCCACGGCTGCGACCCGCGCACCATCGTGCTCGGCGTAGCCTTGCTCGCCATCGGCGCCTTCATTGCCTTCACCTGCCTCGTTGTCCTGGCCTTCGCCATCACGATCACGGCGGTTACGGTTGCGACCGCCACGACGACGGCGACGACGCGGCTCATCGCCTTCGCCTGCCAGGTCTTGCGCATCGCTTTCCGGACCGGCGTTCGGGGCGGTTTTCAGGATGCTGGTGGCTTCCGCTTCAGGACCGGTGGCAGGAGCCAACACGCCCGCTGCAAAGGTGCCCGAGACGGCAGCCGACGCTGCGGCAGCCGACGCTGCGGCAGCCGACGCTGCGGCAACCGGTGCTACTGCGCCCAGTGCCAGCTCATCAACCTTGGCGTCTACCGGCGCCTTGTCGGCACGCGGCTCACGTGGTGGACGCGGTTCGCGTGGCGGACGCTCGCCACGTTCCGGACGCTCGCCGCGCTCGGGACGTTCCGCGCGCTCAGGACGCTCGGCGCGTTCAGCACGTTCGCGCGGCATCTGGCCTTCGGCTGGCGCGCCGTCGCGGCCTTCGCGTGGTTCACGACCTTCGCGGCCTTCACGGCCTTCACGCGGTTCGCGTGGCGGACGCGGCGGACGGGCCGGGCGGCCGGCGTCGGCTGCCTTGGTCTCGTCGGATGCCGGACGGGCGGCGCCTGGTTCGCGCTCTTCGCGTTCCGGACGGCCATTTTTGCCGGTGCGGGTACGGCCGCGCGGGCCACGGGTGGCGTTGCGGTCGGCATTACGGTCCGGCGACGGCGCCTTGACCACGATGGTCGGCTGCTGCGGCAGAACCGGTTTCGCTGGTTCCGGGCTCAGGAAGCTGAACAGCTTGGCGAAGAAACCTTTAGGCGCTGGCGCCGGCACGGGGGCCGGAGCTGGCGTGATGACGGTTTCGGCAGGCTTGCGCTCGACCAGCGGAGCAGGCTGGTCAGGAGTGATGGTCTTGACCATGGCTTCCTGGCGCGGCTTGGCTTCTTCCTTCTGGCGCTTGCTGTAGGCCATGTCGGTTTCCGCTTGCTCGGCCAGGTTGTAGCTGGCTTGGCTATCTTCGAGGCGCGGATCGTCGTGCTTGATGCGCTCGAGCTTGTAGTGCGGCGTGTCGAGGTGCTTGTTCGGGATCAGGATCACGGAAATGCGGTGACGGTTCTCGATTTTCAGCACTTCGCCGCGCTTTTCGTTGAGCAGGAACGCTGCCACATCGACCGGCACTTGCACGTGGATGGTGGCCGAGTTTTCCTTCATCGCCTCTTCCTGGATGATGCGCAGGACTTGCAGGGCCGACGATTCGGTATCACGGATGTGGCCGGTGCCGGAGCAGCGCGGGCAGGTCACGTGCGAGCCTTCCGACAGCGACGGACGCAGGCGCTGGCGCGACAGTTCCATCAGACCGAAGCGCGAGATCTTGCCCATTTGCACACGGGCACGGTCGTGGTGCAGCGCATCCTTGAGGCGTTGTTCGACCTCGCGCTGGTTCTTGGCCACTTCCATGTCGATGAAGTCGATCACGATCAGGCCGCCCAGGTCGCGCAGGCGCAGCTGGCGGGCCACTTCTTCGGCCGCTTCGCAGTTGGTGTTGAAGGCGGTGGTTTCGATGTCGGAACCGCGGGTGGCGCGGGCCGAGTTGACGTCAACGGACACCAGCGCTTCGGTGTGGTCGATGACGATGGCGCCGCCCGATGGCAGCGGCACGGTGCGGCTGTAGGCGGTTTCGATCTGGTGTTCGATCTGGAAGCGCGAGAACAGCGGTACGTCGTCGCTGTAACGCTTTACACGGTGCACCATGTCGGGCATCACGTGGCTCATGAACTGGTGCGCCTGCTCGTAGATCTCGTCGGTATCGATCAGGATCTCGCCGATATCGGGCTGGAAGTAATCGCGGATGGCGCGGATCACCAGCGACGACTCCTGATAGATCAGGAACGCGCCGGAAGCGGACTTGCCGGCGCCTTCGATCGCGCGCCACAGTTGCATCAGGTAGTTCAAGTCCCATTGCAGTTCATCGACGTTGCGGCCGATGCCGGCGGTACGGGCGATGACCGACATGCCTGATGGCAGGTCGAGCTTGTCCATGGTTTCGCGCAGTTCCTGGCGCTCTTCACCTTCGACGCGACGCGAAACACCACCACCGCGCGGGTTGTTCGGCATCAGGACCAGATAGCGGCCGGCCAGCGATACGAACGAGGTCAGGGCAGCGCCTTTGTTGCCGCGCTCTTCCTTTTCGACCTGGACCATGATTTCCTGGCCTTCGCGCAATGCTTCCTTGACGGACGCGTTGCGAACGTCGACGCCTTCCTTGAAATAAGTTCGCGCTACTTCCTTGAATGGGAGGAAACCGTGGCGATCTTCGCCATAGCTGACGAAGCAAGCTTCGAGCGATGGTTCGATGCGAGTAATCACGCCTTTGTAGATGTTGGACTTGCGCTGTTCGCGTCCGGCGGTTTCGATATCGATATCGATCAGTTTCTGACCATCGACAATCGCTACGCGCAGCTCTTCTTGCTGCGTAGCATTAAACAACATGCGTTTCATTTTTTTAACTCCGCGACCCGTAGGCCAGCTCTATGCCGTCGGCTCGTGGAAGCCGGCGACGAAGGTTTTGGGGTATACGCGAAGAATCAGAACGATTGCGGGGGGTATTGCCCATTCTGTGCGGAGCAGCAGCGCGGGAGGTAACCGGCGCTGCGGACGCAACTGGGCGCTGAGAGGCTGAACGTCAGGCCGCGGGCTCGCATCACCTGTACCCCTCCATGCGGCCCTTAAGGACGGCAGAAAAATACAGGCGGTGAGCAGCAACGTTGAGAGCCAAATCCTCAAGCTTACATACTACAAGTAATCAATATCGCAGCGACGACAGTGTGCCGGGCTGAAATGTTACAGGGCTGGTGACAGCCATCCGTTGAGCTTGCAGCAAAGCATGGGGTCCGGCGGAAACGGCAAGCGTTATCAACTTCATCAATCGGCCAGCCGACTCTTGACCGGCTGGCCGCACTTTATCCTTACAATACTATCATTCTGATCCTGCCTCCCTGCCACTAACCGATTACAACAACGGTGCAACCTTGATATCGGCAAGGGTGGTGCGTATACGTATTTCCCCCTGAATTTGCAATTAGGCGAGGCCAGGTGGGACGCCCCTGTGTAAAATATGCTTTTCTTCTTACACCAGCCGCAGTGTATGCCGCAGCGAAATGATTATATATTCAAAATGAAGGACTTAGAGAGATTTCTGGGAAGACAGCTTAAATGAAGATGCAAAATGATGTTGTCCCCCCGTCACATTCCGCGACCACCGGCGCAGTACCCTCGTCGCAAGTCCCGCTGCAGGCGCAGTTCGTCACTATTTCAGAAGAAGACGCTGGACAGAGGATCGATAATTACCTGTTGCGAATTTGCAAAGGTGTACCGAAGAGTCACGTCTATCGCATCCTGCGTTCGGGCGAAGTGCGCGTCAACAAGGGCCGTATCGACCAGCTGTATCGCCTGGTCGAAGGCGACATGGTCCGCATTCCTCCGATCCGCATCGCGGAAAAAGCCGACACCGCCCACGTGCCGGCTGCCGAATTCAAGGTGATTTTCGAAGACAGCCACCTCCTGGTGATCGACAAGCCGGCCGGCGTGGCTGTGCATGGCGGCTCGGGCGTATCGTTTGGCGTGATCGAACAATTGCGCGCGTCGCGCCCCGACGCCAAATTCCTGGAGCTGGTGCACCGGCTCGACCGCGACACCTCGGGTTTGCTGCTGCTGGCCAAAAAACGCTCGGCACTGACCAATCTGCACGAGCAGATGCGCGATGGCGATACCGACAAGCGTTATCTCACCATGGTAGCGGGCGACTGGAAGAATGCGCGCCAGCACGTCAAACTGGCGCTGCACAAGTATTCCACCGCCGAGGGCGAGCGCCGCGTGGCGGTCAATCCGGAAGGCATGCCGTCGCACACCGTGTTTTCGTTGCTCAAAAAGTTCGCGGGCTTCGCCTTGCTGGAAGCAGAACTGAAAACCGGCCGCACCCACCAGATCCGGGTGCACCTGTCGGCATCGGGTTTCCCCATCCTCGGCGACGACAAGTACGGCGATTTCGCCCTCAACCGCGCGCTGTTGAAAGCCGATGCGCAGCGCGGCGCGCTGAAGAGAATGTTCCTGCATGCGCATCAAATTACGTTCACCCATCCGGACTCCGGAAAAATCATGACGCTGAACGCACCTTTAGCCGCCGAATGCGAGCGATTCTTGGTAAGCTTGGGCAAACCAATTAACTAATCGCAAATATTTAGGGGCGCGCTGCGTGCAGCGGCTGAATTCATGGCAAGAAAGCAATTTGATTTAATCGTGTTCGACTGGGACGGCACGCTGATGGACTCGACGGCCACCATTGTCCGTTGCATCCAGGCGGCAGCGCGCGACCTCGGCCTGCCGGTGCCGCGCGACGACAAGGCTGCCCACGTGATCGGCCTCGGCCTGCACGAGGCGATGCAGGCCGTGTTGCCCGACATCGACCCGACCTGGTACCCGCGCATGGTCGAGCGTTACCGCCATCACTTCCTCTCGCGCGACCACGAACTGGTGCTGTTCCCCGGCGTACGCGACATGTTGCAGGAACTTTCGCAGGAAGGTTACTTCCTGGCGGTGGCCACCGGCAAAAGCCGGGTAGGTCTGAATCGCGCCATGAACGACGTCAAGGTGCTGTCGCTGTTCGACGCCACCCGGTGCGCCGACGAAACGTTTTCCAAGCCCCATCCGGCCATGTTGCAGGAATTGACCCGGGAATTGGGCCAGGATATGCGACGTACGGTGATGATCGGCGATACGTCGCACGATTTGCTAATGGCGAACAATGCCGGTGCAGCCGGGGTGGCAGTGCAATATGGCGCCCACCCGGTCGAACAACTGACCGCCTGCAATCCGGTGTATTCGGCTGCGACGGTGGCCGAGCTGCACCAATGGCTGAGCGAGAACGCGTGATGGACGAGATCCTGGTCTGCGCCACCGCCGACGTGGAAGATGGCGGCAAGGGCGTGCGTTTCGCCGTGAACACCGACGGCACGGCCGGCACCGGCTTCGTGGTGCGCTACGATGGCGCGCCATATGCCTACCTGAACCGTTGCGCCCATATGCCCATCGAACTCGACTGGGCGGAAGGCGAATTCTTCGAGTCGGGCGGCGCGTACCTGATGTGCGCCACCCACGGCGCCATCTATGCGCCCGAGACCGGCGTGTGCGCAGGCGGTCCCTGCCGTGGCGGCCGCCTGCGGCCAATCGCCGTGGTCGAGCGCGACCAGCAGATTTTCTGGCAACCGGACGACTACGTGCGGCCGCCATCGGCCTGACTATCCAACTTAAGTAATCCATGAGCGACAACCATATACCCAAGCCCGGCGACAGCGACGCCGGCGGCGTCAATGCGCCACCTGCCACCCCTGTACTGCCCGCAGTGTCAACTGCTGCCGGCAACTGGGAGCGCGCCGTGCTGGAAAAGCTGGTGTTTGCCACGCTCAAGGAGCAAAAATCGGCGCGCCGCTGGGGCATCTTCTTTAAATCCGTCACCTTGCTGGTGATCGTGGTGGCCTTGGCTACCTACATGGACGTCAGCTGGACCGGCTCCGAGGAAACCCTGGGCCGTCATACCGCGCTGATCGAGATCGAAGGCGCCATCGAATCCGAGGGCAGTGGCGCGGCATCCATCGTGATCCCGGCGCTGAACAAGGCTTTTTCTGACAGCGGTTCGGTGGCCGTGGTGTTGCACATCAATAGCCCGGGCGGCAGCCCGGTCCAGGCCGGCATGATCGTGGACGAGATGCGGCGCCTGCGCACCGGCTATCCGTCGAAGCCGCTGTACGTGGTGGTGGACGAGATTTGCGCCTCGGGCTGCTATTACATCGCTGCCGGCGCCGACCGCATTTATGTCAACAAGGCCAGCATTGTCGGTTCGATCGGCGTGCTGATGGACGGTTTCGGCTTTTCTGGCGCCATGGAAAAAGTGGGTGTCGAACGGCGATTGCTGACGGCCGGTGAAAACAAGGGGTTCATGGACCCGTTCAGTCCGCTAACCGACAAGCACCGCCAGTATGCCCAGGCCATGCTCGATGAAATTCACCAGCAGTTCATCGATGTCGTGCGCGCCGGCCGTGGCAAGCGCCTCAAGGAAACCCCGGAGATGTTCTCGGGCCTGTTCTGGACCGGCGCCCGCTCGATCGACCTGGGCCTGGCAGACGCCTACGGCACCGTGGACAGCGTCGCACGCGACGTGGTGCGGGCCGAGGACATCATCGACTACACCACCCACGAGGGCTTGCCGGAGCGCGTGCTGAAGAAATTCGGCGCTGCCATGGGCGCGGGGGCCATCAAATCGGCGGTGGAAAGCGTCAAACCGACCTTGCGCTGAGCGGCGAGATACCGGGTTTGCTGTCGCTCAAGGCAAACCGATTAACATTATCAATACCGACTTGCTTGCATCTGCTACCAGTTCGGCTATAGTGGTGGTGTAGTTCTTTCCAAGGGAGGTCGATATAAACTGTTTATCTCGTTGTCAGCAAAAGTTGAAGCTTAGCTTGATCCACCAAGAATGAACTACCTTACCGCATCTCGCATGCGGACTTGAGAGAATTGTGATTCCTCGTCAGCACCCGTACAGGGTGCTGGAAACAGCGGCGCAATGCCGCTGTTTCCTATGGTGCCCGCAGATTCCTGCGTCATGCCACCCCCGTCCAGCCAGTCCAGAAACAGTTGTTGTTGCCGCGCGTACCAGGCGGCTTGCGCGCTGCTGGCCGGTGCGCCGGTGGCTGGCGCTTGACTTTCCGGCGCAGGCAGACAACCGTGGCGGCAACGGCTGATCAGGAGCTGGGTGCGGTGCGTGGCGGCGTGGGAACGGGCCAGCAAGGTGCGGATATAGGTGGTGGGCATGACGAGCTTCCTGCTGAGTATTTCCTAGTGCGTTAGGCGAATTCCTAATGCGGTTTGAAGTCTAACCCCGCGAACATTGCTGAACTTGATGTATATCAATAATGCGCGTGCCCCTCCCAAGCATACAGCCATCCTGTAAAATTCGCTCCATGAGCAAATTATCCCTGGACCGCATCCTGCAATCGCAGGGTTTCGGCACCCGCAAGTACTGCCGCGCCCTCATCGAAGATGGCGAAGTGAGCATCGCCGGTGTCGTACACGACAAATACAAAGAAACGCTTGAAACCGACGGCCTGGTGCTGACCGTGTTCGAGGAAGAGTGGGTAGTGCGCGAACACGTGTACATCGCCCTGTATAAACCCGCCAACTTCGAGTGTTCGCGCAAGCCCAGCCACCATCCTGGCGTGCTGACCTTGTTGCCCGAGCAATTCACCTGGCGCGAAGTGCAGCCGGTCGGAAGGCTCGATCACGACACCACCGGCATGCTGCTGATGTCCGACGATGGCCCGTTTATCCATGCCCAATCGTCGCCGAAGCGCCATGTTCCGAAAATTTACCAGGCCACCACGCAAGACCCGGTCACCGACGAACTGGTGGCTCAGCTGCTGGGCGGCGTGCAATTGCACGACGAGCCGGCGCCGCTGGCAGCGCAAACTTGCGTCAAGCGTGGCGAGCACCAGCTCGAAATCGTGTTGGAACAGGGCAAGTACCACCAGGTCAAGCGCATGCTGGCCGCTGCCGGCAACCATTGCAGCGCCTTGCATCGCTCTGCCATCGGCACCCTGACCCTGGAAGAGCTGGGCCTGGAGGAGGGAGAATGGTGCTTCCTCACCCCGGAACACATGGCGAAATTAACACCTTCCCAATAATTTCCACACGGAATCACTGATCTGGCACGGAAAACCTGCCGTATTCCACCGATGGTGTGATGTTGCCGCACTCGATAATGGCAACATCGAAATAAACCATGCGGCAGACACACCATGTCAGACAGCAGCGACGCAGAAAAGACCGAAGCAGCGTCACCGAAGCGCCTCGAGCAGGCGCGTGAGGAAGGCGATATTCCGCGTTCGCGCGAAGTGGCCACGTTTACCGTGTTGATGGCGGCCGGCGTCGGCCTGTGGACCTTTGGCGACAGCCTGATCCGCCAACTCAATTCCGCGCTGGTCTCGGGCCTGACCCTGGACCAGGAGCAAATCTTCAATTCCAACGTCTTGCTGCACCGCGTGGCGCTCGACGTCAGCCGCGTGCTGATCGCCTGTCTGCCGCTGGGCCTGGCCCTGATGCTCGTGGCGGTGATCTCGCCGATCCTGATCGGCGGCTGGCTGTTCAGCGCCAAGGCCTTCGTGCCGAAATTCAACAAGCTCAACCCCATCAACGGCATCAGCAATATGTTCTCGAAGAACTCGCTGGTGGAACTGTTCAAGGCTATCGCCAAGGCGACCGTGGTGGGCGTGGTGGCGTGGATGGTAATGATGAAGCAGCAGGACGCCGTCATCGGTCTGGCCGTGGAGCCGCTGCGCCTGGGCACCACCCACATGCTCAATATGCTGGGCAGCAGCTTTTTGTACATCGTCGGCGCGCTGGGCCTGATCGCCGCCATTGACGCGCCGTACCAGCTGTGGCACTACGCCGACAAGCTCAAGATGACGCGCCAGGAAGTGATCCAGGAGTCGAAAGAATCGGATGGTAATCCGCAAATCAAGGGCAAGATCCGCCAGCTGCAGCGCGAGATGGCCAAGCGCCGCATGATGGCCGATGTGCCGACCGCCGACGTGGTGGTGACCAATCCTACCCACTACGCGGTGGCGCTGAAATACAACGATGGCATGCGCGGCGCACCGAAAGTGATCGCCAAAGGCACCGACGAAACTGCTGCCAAGATCCGCGAAATCGCCCGCGAAAACAAGGTCATCATGCTCGAAGCGCCGGCCCTGGCCCGGGCGCTGTACAAGCATGCCGAGATCGGTGACGAGATTCCTGCCACGCTGTACGCAGCGGTGGCCGAAGTGCTGGCCTACGTATTCCAGCTGCGCATGTACAGCAAGGGCGGCGCGCCACGGCCGACCGAACCGAAGGTACTTGACGTGCCGCCTGAACTCGATCCGCACAACCCGGCTTACGTCGATAAATTCGGCAACAAACCAAACATGAATAACGGAGCACCCGCATGAGCGCAATGAGCAACGTCAAAATGCCGCCATGGCTGCAAGGCCTGGCGACCAGCCAGAACAAGTCGTCGCTGGCGGCGCCGATCTTCCTGATCATGATGCTGGCCATGATGATCCTGCCGTTGCCGGCGTTCGTGCTCGACATCTTTTTCACCTTCAATATCGCGCTGGCAATCGTGGTGCTGTTGACCAGCCTGTATACGGTGAAGCCGCTCGATTTCATGGCGTTCCCGACCGTGCTGCTGGTCTCGACTATGCTGCGGCTGTCGCTGAACGTCGCGTCCACCCGCGTGGTGCTGACCGAAGGCCACACTGGCGCGGATGCTGCCGGTAAAGTCGTCGAAGCGTTCGGCCACTTTCTGATCGGCGGTAATTACACGGTCGGTATTGTGGTGTTCATCATCCTGACCATCATCAACTTTATCGTGGTGACCAAGGGTGCGGGCCGTATCGCCGAGGTGGGTGCGCGTTTCGCCCTGGACGCCATGCCCGGTAAGCAAATGGCGATCGATGCCGACCTGAATGCCGGCCTGATCGGCGAAGCGGACGCCCGCAAGCGCCGCAACGAAGTCTCGCAGGAAGCGGAATTCTATGGCGCAATGGACGGCGCCAGCAAGTACGTACGCGGCGATGCCGTGGCTGGCATCCTGGTCACCGTGATCAACGTTATCGGCGGCTTGCTGGTGGGCGTGATCCAGCACGGCCTGCCGTTCGGCGAAGCGGCGCAGATCTACACGCTGCTGGCCATCGGTGACGGCCTGGTGGCGCAGATTCCATCGCTGATCATCTCGATTGCGGCCGGTATCGTGGTCTCGCGCGTGGCCAGCGACGAAGACATCGGCACCCAGATGGTGTCGCAACTGTTTGCTCGGGTGGAAGTGCTGTACGTCACCGGCGGCATCATCTTCGGCCTGGGCCTGATTCCCGGCATGCCGAACGTGATGTTCCTGACCATCGGTGGCGCCATCCTCGGCGCCGGCTACATGATGGCCCGCAAGGAAAAAGTCACCGGTGGCCCGGTGGGCAAGGCGGCCAAGGCCGAGGCGGAAGCTGCCGCAGCTGCTGCCGCCGCGCCACCGGCGCCGGAGCAGGAAGAAGCGAGCTGGCAGGACGTGATGCCGGTCGATACCCTGGGCCTGGAAGTGGGCTATCGCCTGATTCCACTGGTCGATAAGACCCAGGGCGGCGAGCTGCTCAAGCGCATCAAGGGCATCCGCAAGAAGTTCGCGCAGGAAGTGGGCTTCCTGGCGCCGCCGGTGCACATCCGCGACAACCTGGAGCTCAAACCGTCGGCCTACCGCATCACCCTCAAGGGCGTGGAAGTGGGCATGGGCGAAGCGTTCAACGGCCAGTTCCTGGCGATCAATCCCGGCATGGCCAGCGGCACGCTGCAAGGCCTGGTGACCACCGATCCGGCCTTCGGCCTGCCGGCCACCTGGATCGACGCCAGCCTGCGCGACCAGGCGCAGGGCATGGGTTACACGGTGGTCGATGCCGGCACCGTGGTGGCCACGCATTTGAACCACCTGATTTCCACCCATGCGTCGGAACTGCTGGGCCGGGCCGAAGTGCAGGCGCTGCTCGACCACCTGGCCAAGGAAGCGCCGCGCCTGGTGGAAGACCTGGTGCCGAAAATGGTGTCGCTGTCCACGCTGCAAAAAGTGCTGCAAAACCTGCTGGTCGAAGGCGTGCATATCCGCGATATGCGCACCATCATCGAGACCCTGGCCGAGCACACCGTGCACACGCAAGACCCAAGCGACCTGACCGCGCTGGTGCGCATGGCGCTGGGCCGCGCCATTGTCCAGCAACTGTTCCCGGGGACCAACGAGCTGTCGGTGATGACCCTGGATAACCGCCTGGAACGCCTGTTGATGCAGGCGCTGGCTGCCAGCGGTCCGGACGGCGCCGGCATCGAACCCGGCCTGGCCGACACCATCGCCCAGCAGGCCGCGAACGCGGCGCAGCAGCAGGAGGCGATGGGACTGACGCCGGTGCTGCTGGTGCCGGGCCCGTTGCGCGCCTTGCTGTCGCGCTTCCTGCGGCGCGCGCTGCCGCAGCTGAAAGTGCTGTCGCATGCCGAAATCCCGGAGAGCAAAACCATTCGCGTGACCGCGCTGGTGGGACAGACGTAATCTCGCACCGTCCGGCGCGCCTTTGATCTGCATCAAACCGCGCCCTGTGCAAAGTCTAAAACTTGGCATATGAGCGACGACTACGATTCGCCATGGAAGGAAGTGGTCATGCACCACTTTCCGGAATTCATGGCTTTCTACTTCCCCCAGGCGCATGCGCAAATCGACTGGTCGCTGCCGCACGTGTTTCTCGACCAGGAACTGGCGGCGTTGTCGGCTGATGCTGAGCTCGGCAAACGCTTGTTGGACAAGTTGGTCAGCGTGCGCAAGCTCGATGGCGACGAGCAATGGGTACTGGTGCACCTGGAAGTGCAGGGCTGGCGCGATGCCGATTTTGCCGAGCGCATGTTCATCTACAACTACCGCGTGTATGACCGCTACCGCCATCCGGTGGCCAGCATGGCGTTGCTGACCGACGAGAATCGCCACTGGCGTCCGACCAGCTTCGGCTGGCAGCAGCTTGGCTGCACGATGCAGCTTGATTTTCCGATCGCAAAAATGCAGGATTACGCATACGTGATCCCGGACTTGGCGAGCCAGGAAAACGCGTTCGCGCTGGTGAGCGCAGCGCATTTGCTGGCTCAGAATACCCGTAACGATGCGCATCGACGCCGCATCGCCAAGTGGAAACTCACCAAGATGTTGTATCAGCGCGACTGGGATCGGCAGCGTATCATCGATCTCTATCGGGTGATGGACTGGATCATGCGCTTGCCGCCAGCGCTGGAGCAGCGCCTGCGATCAGGGATTGTTCAATTGGAAAGGAGGAGTGACATGACATACTTGTCTTCTATCGAACGTATAGGTATGGAAATTGGGATCAAGAAAGGCATGGAGCAAGGCCTGCAACAGGGCATGCAACAGGGCATGCAACAAGGTTTGGAACAAGGTTTGGAACAAGGTCTGGAACAAGGTCTGGAGCAAGGACTGGAAAAAGGTCTGCAAAAAGGACTGGAGCAAGGACAGCGGCGCGGTTCTGCCGACTTGCTGTCCCTGATGCTTAAATCCCGCTTCGGCCCGTTAAGTTTGCCTGTGCAAATCATGCTGGAAGATGCACCCGCCGACCTGCTCAATCAGTGGGCAAAAAACTTTGTCCACGCCGATACTCTCGACGCTGTTTTTCGTACCGAGTGACCAAGCCTGATCACTCCACGCGGCCGCATTGAAATGCGGCCCATTTCCCCGCCTGTTCATCAGATCGTTTCCTGAGTGCATCGTCAATAATGGCACTGTCCGAGTGATAGAAGCATCGCAGCCGCGCGATGCATTGCTCAAGCTACAGGAGTCATCGATGGCCTACATTACTTTGCAACCCCGCGTCAGCCAGTTCCTGGGGAGCCGGCCATGAACGTGAAAAAATTCACCGCGCCGACGTCGCGCGAGGCATTGCGCAAGGTTCGCGAAGCGCTGGGGCCTGATGCCGTAATCTTGTCCAATCGCCAGGCCGATGGCATGGTGGAAATCCTGGCCCTGGCCAACGACGATGCAGCCTCGCTGGCGATGCCGGCACCGCACTCGCCGATGGCCGAGCCGGCCCCGTCGCTCGATTTCGACGCCGCCATCGCGCAACGCAGCCAGCGCCTCGATGCGCGTCTCGAGCCCCATTTCGACGAAGCGCCCTACATGGCGCCACGCCAGGCGCAGCCGCCTCAGCAGACCATGCAGCCGCCTCAGCAGACCATGCAACCGCTGCACCACCAGGCCGCCCAGCAACCGCCA
Source organism: Duganella sp. Leaf61 (assembly GCF_001421905.1). Taxonomy (NCBI): domain Bacteria; kingdom Pseudomonadati; phylum Pseudomonadota; class Betaproteobacteria; order Burkholderiales; family Oxalobacteraceae; genus Duganella; species Duganella sp. Leaf61. The sequence continues at coordinate 257,407 of NZ_LMLM01000012.1, read as the reverse complement.
CGCCGCGTGGTCGCCTCGCCATCGTCGTACGCCACCAAGACCGCTGCTGCAGCAGCGCCGGCCAGCATGCCAGCCCAGCCGCGCGCACCGCAACTCGATGCCGACCAGGTCAGCGCCATGGTCGCCTCGGCCGTGGCCAGCGCCAAGCAGAGCGCCGCGCAGGAAATGCAGGACATGATGAGCGAAATCCGCGCCATGCGCGGCATGATGCAAACCCAGTTGGCAGAAATCGCCTGGGGCAGCACGCAGGCGCGCGAGCCGCAAAAAGCCGCCGTGCTGCGCGAGATGCTGGCTGCTGGCTTTTCGGCCAGCCTGTCGCGCTACCTGATCGACAAGCTGCCGGCCGGCCGCGACGCCGCCGACAGCATGCGCTGGATTAAGACCGTGTTGACGCGCAACCTGTCGGCCATGGCCAACGAAGATGCGCTGATCGACCAGGGCGGCGTGTTCGCACTGGTGGGCCCGACCGGCGTCGGCAAAACCACCAGCACCGCCAAGCTGGCCGCGCGCTGCGTGATGCGTCACGGCCCGGACAAGCTGGCCCTGATCACCACCGACGCCTACCGGATCGGCGCCCATGAACAACTGCGCATCTACGGCAAGATACTCGGTGTGATGGTGCACTCGGTCAAGGACGAAGCGGACCTGCGCATCGCCCTCAAGGAATTGCGCAACAAGCACACGGTGCTGATCGATACCGTGGGCGTGAGCCAGCGCGACCAGATGGTCACCGAGCAGGTCTCGATGCTGCAAGGCGCCGGTTCCGACGTCAAGCGCCTGCTGTGCCTGAACGCCACGGCTACGCAGGAAACCCTGTCGGAAGTGGTGCGCGCCTACCAGGGCAGCGGCCTGGCCGGCTGTATCATGACCAAGCTCGACGAAGCGGCAGCGATCGGCAACGTGCTTGACGTGGTGATCCGCCAGAAGCTCAACCTGTTCTACGTCTCGAACGGCCAGCGGGTGCCGGAAGACCTGCACCTGGCCGATCCGGCCTACCTGATCGACCGCGCGTTCAAATTGAAACGCGACGTGGTCAATACCCAGTACCTGGACAATGAACTGCCGCTGTTGATGTCGGGCAGCCAGCACAACGCGCAGCGCGAGGTACACCTTGGCTAATTTCGATTTCGACCAGGCCGAAGGCCTGCGCCGCATGCTGGCGGGGCCCAAGCCCCGCATCGTCACCTTTTTGTCCGCTACCGCGCAGGACGACAAGGGCGCCATGCTGGTCAACCTGGGCGCTTCGCTGGCCCGGGCCGGCAACGACGTGCTGCTGATGGACGCGTGCGCCAGCGCCCGCGGCGTGGCCAGCCGGCTCGGACTCGACGGCGGCGCCAGCCTGCTCAACGTGGCGCGCCAGGAATGCGCGTTGAACCAGGTGCTGCACCAGGCGCCGCAGGGTTTTGCCGTGGCGTCGATGACGCGCGGCATGCCGCGTAGCGGCCCCGACGAAACCCGCCGCCTGGCCAAGGCTTTCGACGTGCTGGTCAAACAGACCGGCATGGTGATTGTCGATGGCGAGTTCGACGGCGAGTCGTTCCCGGTGCCGGTCATGGCCAGTTCCGAGATCGTGGTGCAAGTGTCGGCCAACGCTGCTTCGATCAAGGCGGCTTATAGTTTAATCAAGCAATTGAACCAGGAATTGGGCCGCCGGCCATTCGGAATTCTTGTCACCGGTGCATCGGAAGCCGAAGCTAAGTTGGTTTACGATAATATGGCACAAGCTGCCAGCCGTTACCTGGCCGTCAACCTGGTCTCGATGGGCTCGGTGCCGGCCGATGAATACCTGCAGCGCGCCGCGCGTTTGGGTCGCGCGGTGGTGGATGCGTTTCCGCTGGCCGGTGCATCGGTGGCGTTTCGTCAACTGGCGGGGCGCTTTGCGCTGGCTGGCTCGCCTTCTTTCCAGACGGGGAGCGGCAATCATTTTAGCGCTTGAAAGTAAAACAATAGGCTATGTACACGGTCAAAGGGAAAGCGGACAAGAACACCTTGCTGACGGAGCACATGCCGTTGGTCAAGCGTCTTGCCCATCACATGAAGGCAAAATTGCCGCCCAGCGTAGAGGTCGATGATCTGGTGCAAGCCGGCATGATCGGGCTGCTCGACGCCATCAACCGTTACGAAGAAACCCATGGCGCGCAGTTCGAGACCTATGCCGTGCTGCGCATCCGTGGCGCCATGCTCGACGAGCTGCGCACCAGTGACTGGCTGCCGCGCTCGATGCGCCAGAACATGCGCAAGATCGAAGCGGCCATGAGCACGCTGCAACAAAAGCTCGGCCATCCACCGACCGAGTCGGAAGTGGCCAAGTCGCTCAAGCTGTCGCTGTCCGATTACCAGGACATGCTCTCCGACGGCGGCGGCCACCAACTGGTGTACTACGAGGACTTCCATGACGACGACGGCAACGACAGTTTCCTTGACCGTTACTGTTCCGATGAAGAATCCGATCCGCTGCGCGCGCTGCTCGACACCGATTTCCGCCAGGCCGTGATCAACGCTATCGATGCCTTGCCCGAGCGCGAAAAGATCCTGATGGGGCTGTACTACGAAGAGGAGCTCAACTTGAAGGAAATCGGCGCCGTGATGGGTGTGTCGGAATCGCGCGTATCGCAGCTGCATACGCAAGCCGTGGCGCGCCTGCGGGCCAATCTCAGGGAGAAGGCATGGACTGGGCCAGCATAGCCGGTGTCGTCATTGCGCTGATCGGCATTGCCATCGGCCAGACCATGGAGGGCGGCAAACTGTCCTCGCTGGTGCAGCCGGCCGCGTTTGCCATCGTGGTGGTCGGTACGTTCGGCGCCGTGCTGCTGCAATCGAAGTTGCGCACCTTCGTGCGCGGCATGAAGATGCTGCGCATGGTGTTTGCGCCGCCGCCGGACACGCGCGCCGCGCTGGCGCGCGACATCAGCGCCTGGAACCTGGCCGCGCGCCGCGACGGCCTGCTGTCGCTCGAGCGCCACATGCTGGCCTCCAAGGATAAATTCAATACCAAGGGCCTGCGCCTGATCGTCGATGGCATCAACCCCGACAAGCTGCGCCAGTTGCTTGACACCGAAATCACCGCGTACGAGACCGAGGAACGGCTGGCCGTGCGGGTGTGGGAATCGGCGGCCGGCTACGCGCCCACCATCGGCATCCTCGGCGCCGTGCTGGGCCTGATTCACGTGATGGAAAATCTCACCGACCCCACCAAGCTGGGCGCCGGCATCGCGGTGGCGTTCGTCTCGACGATTTACGGCGTGGGCCTGGCCAACCTGTTCTTCTATCCGATCGCCAACAAGCTCAAGGCCATCGTCAACCAGCATGTGCACCAGCAGGAAATCGCCGCTGCCGTGTTTTACGATATTGCCACCGGCGACCACTCGCGCGTGATCGAAGAGCGCATCGCCACCTTGATGCGCGAGCACTGAGATGTACCATCGGCGCGCCCGTAAAAAATTCGACGAGGAAGTGGAAAACCACGAGCGCTGGCTGATCTCGTACGCCGATTTCATTACCCTGCTGTTCGCGTTTTTCGTCGTGATGTACGCGATCTCGTCGGTCAATATCGGCAAGTACAAGGTGTTTTCCGATGCCCTGGGTGACGCCTTCGGCGGCGCCGGTTCGTCGCCGCCGGTCAACACGCAAGTGCCCAATCTGCCGATCCCCAATCCCGCCCTGAAACGCCGCGCCGAAATGCTGAAACAGGAGCGCCAGGAAATGACCAGGCTGGCGCAGGACTTGCTGTCCACGCTGGCGCCGCTGGTCAAGGAGGGGAAAGTACGCGTGACGCAGAACAGCCGGGGCGTCAGCGTGGAAATCAATGCCAGTGTGCTGTTCGATCCGGCCGATGCGCGCCTGACGCCCGAGTCGGTGGAAGCGCTGAGCGCGGTGGGCGTGCTGCTCAAGAACGACTCCCATAACGTGCAGGTCGAGGGTCACACCGACGATCTGCCGATCAGCAATGCGCAATTCCCGTCGAACTGGGAACTGTCGTCGGTACGCGCCAGCAGCGTGGTGCGTTTATTCGTGGAAAATGGCGTGGCGCCCACCCGCTTGACGGCAGTGGGCTTCGGCTCGAACGTGCCGGTCGCATCGAACGACGACCCCATCGGCCGCGCCCGCAACCGCCGGGTGGCGGTAACGATTCTATCGGGCTTGCCTGATCCGGTGACCGAGTTGCCGACCGACGGCGCGCCGGCGACCGCTCCAACGGTAACCCCCGCAGCAGCTCCGGTGCCAGCTCCGCAATAATCAAAACGCACGCATCCGAAAGATGGCCTGAACTGCCCGGCGTCCTGGGCGGCTTCAGGCCATCTTTCAGCCTGCTAAAAAGCCTCTGCTGCGTGGTATTGGATTCGACATACCGGTCGCACTATACGTCTGCCCACCGTTCGAAGGCCGCAGGGCCGCCAGTGCGCCCTGGGTATTATTGATTTGCTTGTTGATCAGCATGCCGTTGACGCGATTGCATTCCTTGGCTTCACGCGTGGTGTCGAGCAGCGCATTCCAGGCGTGGGCAATGTCGTCGTCGCCGCTGGCGGCGATCCAGGCTTCCATGCCAGCCTCTTCGGCCGGGAAGCCGGCCTTGCCCAGGGCGCGGTGGCGCTGAGCCGACAGCAGGGTCATCTGCGCAATCAGCACGGTTTTCTTGTTGGTGACCACATCCAGGCCTTCGATCTCCGCCGAGACCAGCATCTGCTGTTCTTGCTTGAGCAAGTCCAGCAAGGTGGTCATGATGTGCGCTTCTTCGCGCAGATTGTCGAGCGGGGTGACCGTGGTCATGATCTATCCTAACGTTGTCTTGAGTGCAGCAGATCCTTGACCGTATCGAGCAAGCCATCCGCCACTTTTTCCGAATTGACCTGGAATTGCCCATCGGCAATTGCCAGCTTGATGCGTTCGACTTTTTTGCTGTCGAACACGGCGCCTGCGCCATTGGTGGCACTGGCCGCCATGGCCTGGCCCTGCGGCGACAACCGTACGCTGTCGGTCGCAGCCGGGGTGGACGACTGCACCGCCGTCTCCGCGCTGCGGGTGGTCGTGGCGGGCGGGCTGTTCGTTGCAGGCAAGCCTGGCGTGTTCTTTAATGTTGTATCGTTGATTTTCACAGCACTTCCTTCACTGGGTGGAGTGTGATACTCCGGGATCTGAGTCTATAACGGCGCGCGTTTGAGAAACTTTAGCGCCGTCGTGACCAAGACCTCCAGCTTTTGCCCATCCTTTAAAACGCCACCTCCACCAGTCCGCCGGTTTTGGCGATACCACTGATTTGCTGTCCCGAGGCGGTTTTTACCCGCACCACCTGGCCATCGGTGGCCGTGCTCATGGCGCGGGCCTCGGCCGATACGCTGAAACCGCTGCCGGAGGACACCAGCCGCACCAGCTGGCCCGGCTGCACCACCGGCTTGCTGCGCAAGGTATCAAGACGCAAGGGAGTGCCTGGCGGCAATGATGCATTGGTGCTGCGGCCGATCACCTGGCTGACATCGGTAGCCACGCCTGCCGGCAGGCTGGTCAGGTCGCCCTGCAGCACGACCAGCTGGCGCTCCTCGATCTCCTGGCCCTGCACCAGCGGCGCGGCGCTGGCGACATAGTCGCCCATCACGGTCACGCTCGCTTGCACATACAGGGTCCAGGCGGCTGGCGCCGTGCAGCGCACGCCCACGGTGGTCTTGCCCCAGGCGCGCGCGCCCGGCGAGAAGAATGCCTGCGGGGCAGGGCAGGCGGCCAGGTTCAGGCGCGGGTCGATGGCGCCCACGGCCACCGTGACCTGGCCCGGCAGGCCGCCGCTTTGTATCTTGAGAAATTCTTCAACGGTGCGCTTGATGCCGGCCGCATCTTGCCGACCCTGGGCGTGGGCCTGGGGCAGCACCGGCAGCAGCAACGCGGCGGAAATTAGCAGTGTAACGAGACGTGGGGTCATGGCGCGGGCCTTCCATTCAATGCTGCCATGATAGAGAACCGCACCGCGCTTGAAGCGTGGAATAAGGTGGAAAAGCCGCTGCTGCTCGCTTGATGGTTCGCGGGAGCAACTCCGTATCATCGATCCTGTTAATACACCCGGAGGCCACCATGCTTTCCAAGCTCGACGACTACATGCGCTTTAACGAATCGGCCCTGAACCTGCGCGAAAAGCGCCAGACCGTGCTCGCTTCGAATATCGCCAATGCCGACACGCCCAATTACAAGGCGCGTGACATCGACTTTTCCAGCGCCATGAAAGCGGCCGTGGAAAAGGCCAGCCCGACTGCCGCCGCCAGCATGAAGACGACCGCCGCGCGCCACTTTCCGAACCCGCCGTCCGATGGCGGCCTGCTGGCCGACGGCACGCCGCTGCTGTACCGGGGCGTGGTCCAGGGCGCGGTCGATGGCAACACGGTCGACATGGACGTCGAGCGCAACCAGTTTGCCGACAACGCGGTGCGCTACGAGGCCAGCCTGACCATGATCAACTCGCAGATCAAGGGCATGATGAACGCCCTGCAGTCCGGTAACTGAGGAGCCTGATCATGTCCCTCTTCAGCATCTTTAATGTTTCCGGTTCGGCCATGAGCGCGCAAGCCCAGCGCCTCAACGTGACCGCATCCAACCTGGCCAATGCCGACAGCGGCACCAGCTCCACCGGCGAAGCCTACCGTGCGCGCCAGGTGGTGTTCGAAGCGACGCCGCCCACCAATGGCGGCGCCTCGACCGGCGTGCGCGTCAAGCAGGTGGTGGAAGACCAGTCGCCGATGAAAATGAAGTACGACCCGCAAAATCCGCTGGCCGACGACAAGGGCTACGTCACCATGCCCAACGTCAATCCGGTTGACGAGATGGTCAACATGCTGTCGGCGTCGCGTTCCTACCAGAACAACGTGGAAGTGATGAACGCCGCCAAGTCGATGTTGAACAAAACCCTGACCATCGGTCAGAACTGATAGAAAGAATCATCATGGCAGTCAGCGGCATTATCGATACTCCCAAGACCGTGACCACCAACTCGGTGGCCACCAGCTCGAGCACCAGCACCACGTCCACCGACAGCGTCCAGGCCGACCAGGACAAGTTCATGCTGCTGCTGGTGACCCAGCTGAAGAACCAGGATCCGCTCAACCCGATGGACAACGCCGCCATGACCAGCCAGCTGGCGCAGCTGTCCACCGTTACCGGCATCAACAAGGTCAACGCCACGCTGGAGTCCCTGCGGGCCGACCAGGCCAGCGCCCAGTCGATGACGGCAACCAACCTGATCGGCAAAGGCGTACTGGTGGCCGGCAAGGGCATCGAATTGAGCACCGCCACCGCCGCCGACGGCACCAAGTCCAGCAGCAGCGTGTTTGGCGTGGAGCTGGGCACGGCGGCCGACGTGGTCGATATCAACATCGTTGACAAGACCGGCAAGACGGTGCGCACCATGAGCATGAAAAGCGCGGACGCCGGCACCTATCCGATCACCTGGGACGGCACCAAGGACGACAAGACGGCAGCCGAAGCGGGCAGCTACACGTTCACGGTCAAGGCCACCACCGGCGGCAAGGCGCTCGACAACGCGACCCCGCTGCAACTGGCGGCCGTGGCCAGCGTGTCCACCGGCAGCGCCGGCGTCAAACTCAACACATCGCTCGGCCACTTCACCTTGGCTGAAATTAAAGAAGTACTTTAACTAGGGGAATACCATGTTCCAACAAGGACTGAGCGGCCTGAACGCTGCATCGAAATCGCTGTCGGTGATCGGTAACAACATCGCCAATGCCAGCACCGTCGGCTTCAAGAGTTCGGAAGCGCAGTTTGCCGACCTGTATGCCAATTCGCTCAACGGCGTGGCCGGCCAAAATCCGGGCATCGGCGTGATGACCTCCAAGATTGCCCAGCAGTTCACGCAGGGGAATATCGAAACCACCAACAACCCGCTCGATGTCTCGATCAACGGTGGCGGTTTCTTCCGCATGACCGTCAATGGCGCGGTGCAGTACTCGCGCAATGGCCAGTTCCACGAAGATAACCAGCACACGCTGGTCAACGCGCAGGGCGCGGTGCTGACCGGCTACCTGGCCAATACCGCCGGCGTGATCCAGCTCGGCGCGCCGGTGCCGCTGGTGCTCGACAAGTCGGACCTGAAACCGGTGCAAACCACCGAGGCCAATTACCACCTGAACCTGAGCTCGGCCGAGAAGGTGCCTGCCAAGAACCCGTTCAACGCCAACGACCCGGAAACCTATAACAAGCAGACCGTGCTGGACGTGTACGACAGCCTCGGTACCCAGCACATCATGACCACGTACTATGTCAAGACCGATGCCAACGTCTGGGACGTGTACGCCGCTGCCGACAACAAGGAAGTCATTTCTGCCGGCGTGGCCGCCGCCATCAATTCCGATGCCGGCGTGGCCGCGGCACGCACCGCCTACAACGATGCCATCCGCGCCACGCCGCCCGATGCCGCCACTATTGCCCAGGCTGCCAAGACCTACGCCACGGCCGCTTACCAGGTGATGCGCACGGCCGCGTCCACCGCGCCAGCCCAGGCCAGCGCTGCCCAACTTGCTGCGCTCGACACCGCGTACGCCGCGCTCGATCCGACCAATTCCGGCAGCATTACCGGCCAGTCGCCGGACGAAATCAGCGCCAAGCTGGCCGACGCCATCACGGTGCCGGCAATCAAGGTCGGCACCTTGCAATTCGACCGCAGCGGCAACCTCGACCCGGGCGCCATGGCCCTGCGCACGCCGCCGCAAACGCTGCCGTTCCAGATCCAGTTGCCGATCTTCCCGGACACCGGCTCGCTGCAGCCGCTGACGGTTGCCACCACGTTCGAGAACACCACGCAGTACGGCAGCGCCACCAACGACCTGGGCTCGGTCCAGAACGGCTACTCGGCCGGCTCGTGGCAGCGTTTGTCGATCGACGAGAACGGCATCATCCTGGGCCAGTACAGCAACGGCAAGTCGCGCGCCATGGGCCAGATCGCCATGGCCAACTTCGCCAGCGTCGATGGCCTGACCCCGCTCGGCAACAATGCGTGGTCCGAAAGCGCCGCGTCCGGCCAGCCGATGATCGGCGTGCCGAATGCCGGTTCGATGGGGCAGTTGCGTTCGAGTTCGGTGGAAACCTCGAACGTCGATCTGACCGAGGAACTGGTCAACATGATCACCGCGCAGCGCGTCTACCAGGCCAATGCGCAGACCATCAAGACCGAAGACTCGCTGCTGCAAACGCTGGTCAACCTGCGTTGATGAGGTAAACCATGGACCGTCTGATCTATACCGCGATGACCGGTGCGCGGCACGTGATGGAGCAGCAAGCCACCGTGTCGAACAACCTGGCCAACGCCACCACCAACGGTTTTCGCGCCCAGCTCGATTCCTTCCGGGCGGTGCCGGTCATGTCGGACGGTCTGCCCACGCGCGCCTTCGTGGTCGATTCCACGGTGGGCTCCAACTTCACGGCCGGGCCGATGCAAACCACCGGCCGCGCGCTCGATATCGCCATCCGCGAGCAGGGCTGGCTGGCGGTGCAGTCGGCCGACGGTTCGGAGGCGTACACCCGCAACGGCAGCCTGCGCGTGAACGAAAACGGCTTGCTGCAAACCACCAGCGGCCAGACCCTGATCGGCGACGGCGGCCCCATCGCGGTGCCGCCCGACACCACCATCACGATCGCCAGCGACGGCACGGTGAGCACGGTGTCCAACGAATTCCAGCCAGGCCCGTCGAACGTGCTCGGCCGTTTAAAACTGGTCAATCCGCCGACCGCCGGCCTGCTGCGCGGCGACGATGGCCTGTTCCGCCAGGCCGACGGCACGCCCGCGCAGAACGACCCGGCCGTGCGCATTGTCGATGGCGTGATCGAGGGCAGCAATGTCAATCCGGTCGATTCCATGGTCAACATGATCAGCCTGGCAAGGCAGTTCGACATGCAAATGAGCTTGTTGAAGAACGCCGAGAATAACGCCGCAAAAGCCACCCAGATCCTCGCTTTGGGTTGACCCCGACTCCCGCATAATGCTGTTGTGGGATGAGCGTTTGCCGCTGTGGCGAACGCCCATCCAAGCTACGGGAGAAGGATCATGATACGTTCACTTTGGATCGCCAAGACCGGCATGGAGGCGCAGCAGACGCAGCTCGACGTCACCTCGCACAACCTGGCCAACGTCAGCACCACCGGCTTCAAGAAATCGCGCGCGGTCTTCGAGGACCTGCTGTACCAGAACATCCGCCAGCCCGGCGGCCAGTCGTCGCAACAGACCAACCTGCCATCGGGCATGCAGCAAGGTACCGGTGTGCGTCCCGTCGCGATCGAACGCATCCACACCCAGGGCAATCCGCAGGCGACCGGCAACGACAAGGACATCATGGTCAACGGCGCCGGCTTCTTCAACGTGCTGCTGCCCGACGGCACCACCGCCTACACCCGCGACGGCTCGTTCCAGCGCGATAACAACGGCCAGATGGTCACCTCCAGCGGCTTCGTGCTGCAACCGCCGATCACCATCCCGATCGAAGCACAAAACATCACCGTCGGCCGCGACGGCACGGTCTCGGCCCTGGTGCCGGGCACGGTGGCGCCGCAGCAGCTGGGTGCGCTGCAACTGTCCACTTTCATCAACCCGACCGGGCTCGAATCGAAGGGTGAAAACCTGTACGTGGAAACCGGCGCGTCGGGCGCACCGCAAACCAATACGCCAGGCACCAACGGCCTCGGCGCCATCCTGCAAGGCTACGTGGAATCGTCGAACGTCAACGTGGTCGAGGAAATGGTCAACATGATCCAGAGCCAGCGCGCCTACGAGATCAATTCCAAGGCCATCACCACGTCGGACCAGATGCTGGCCCGCCTGTCGCAGCTGTAAGGAATACGCCATGAAACTCGCCTCCCTCGTCCTTGCTGTCGCCGCCATGCTGGCCGGCTGCGCCAATGTCACGCCCACGTCGATCGTCGATTCGCCGCGCACCGCGCGCCCGCTGACAACCGAGCAGATGCAGGTCAAGCCGACCAGCGGCGCCATCTACCAGGGCGGCAATTTCCGGCCGATCTTCGAGGACCGCCGTGCGCGCCAGGTGGGCGATGTGCTGACCCTGGTCATCACCGAACGCACCACCGCCAACAAGGCCGGCACCAATTCTGCCAACAAGACCAGCGCGGTCAGCATCGGCCTGCCGAAACCGTTGCAGGGCACGTTCGGCAACCCGCTGGCGATCAACAACGAAAACAGCTTTTCCGGCGCCGACAACCAGACCGCCAGCAACGCCTTCACCGGTACCATGGGCATCACCGTGGTGGAAGTTCTGCCGAACGGCAACCTGATCGTGGCCGGCGAAAAGCAGGTGGCGATGAACAAGGGCGTGGAATTCATCCGCTTCTCCGGCATGGTCAATCCCGACAATATTGTCACCGGCAATACCGTGTCGTCCACCGCCGTGGCCGATGCTCGCGTCGAGTACCGCACCAGCAGCCAGGTGGACAAGGCGGAAGTGGCGTCGATGGTGTCGCGCTTCTTCCAGAGCATCTTGCCGTTCTGAGGCCGATCATGAAACATTTTCCATCGATCCCGAAAGCCCACAGCGCCGAGCGTGCTGTCGCCGCCTGCAAACGCGCAGCGGTGGTGGTGGGCATCATCGTCGGCACCGTGGTGTTGTCGCTGCTGATGGCGCCACCGGCCCAGGCCGAGCGCCTGCGCGACCTGGCCAGCATTGCCGGCGTGCGCCACAACCAGCTGATCGGTTACGGCATCGTGGTGGGCCTCGATGGCAGCGGCGACCAGACCACGCAAACTCCGTTCACCGTGCAAAGCGTGGTGTCGATGCTGCAGCAACTGGGCGTGAACCTGCCACAGGGCACCCAGCTGCAACTGAAAAACGTCGCTGCCGTCATGGTCACGTCGTCGCTGCCGCCGTTCTCGCAGCCGGGTCAGACGCTCGACATCACCGTCTCGTCGATGGGTAACGCCAAGAGCTTGCGTGGCGGCACCTTGTTGATGACGCCGTTGAAAGGCGCCGATGGCCAGGTCTATGCCATGGCGCAAGGCAATGTGCTGGTGGGCGGCGTCGGGGTGCAGGCCGGTGGTGGCGGTGGCGGCAATTCGCTGGTCATCAACCACCTGAGCGTGGGCAAGATTTCCGCCGGCGCCACGGTGGAACGCGCCGTGGCTTCCAGCCTGGGCGAGGGCAACATGATTCGCCTGGAACTCAACACCGCAGACTTCGCGACTGCAAGCCGCGTGGTCGATGCCATCAACGACAAGTACGGCGCCGGCATAGCCTACGCGCTCGACGGCCGCGTGATCCGCGTGCAGGCGCCCAGCAGCAGCGACCAGCGCGTGACTTTCATCGGCACCTTGCAGGACATGAATGTCAATCCGGCCGAACAGCCGGCCAAGGTGATCATGAATGCGCGCACCGGCTCGGTTGTGATGAACCGCGCGGTAACGCTGGAGACGTGCGCCATTTCGCACGGCAATATGTCAGTATCGGTCTCGTCCGATCCGCAGGTAAGCCAGCCCAATCCGCTCTCGGGCGGCTCTACCGTGGTCACCCAGAACCAAAACGTGGCCATCAAAAAAGACGGTGGCAAGGTCATGATGGTCAAGGGCGGCGCTTCGCTGGCCGAGGTCGTCAAGGCCCTCAACGCCATCGGCGCCACGCCGCAGGACTTGCTGTCGATCCTGCAAGCCATGAAGGCCGCAGGTTCGCTGCGCGCCGAACTGGAAATCATTTAAGCAGATTGCGGGACTATCGCCATGGCCAGCCAAAACACCTCCAACGTCGGTAACGACCTCTCCCGAAAATTCGCGCTCGATGTCAAGGACATGGGCAGCTTGCGCCAGGGCGCGCGGGCCGGCACGCCCGAAGCGCTCAAGGGCGCCGCCACCCAGTTCGAAGCGATGTTCGTCAACATGATGTTGAAGACCATGCGCGAGGCGTCGCCGCAGGACAGTCTCACCAATAGCGACCAGACCAAGATGTTTACCGGCATGCAGGACCAGCAAACCGCCCAGAGCATCGCCAAGAAGGGCATCGGCCTGGCCGACATGCTGGTGCGCCAGCTGGGCCAGAACGACAAGCAGGCGCTGGCCGTGGGCGGCGCCGGCGACCCCACCGACGGCGCCAATGCCGGCAGCTTTGCCGGCATGGCCAGCCTGATGGACGCCAGGCTGCAAAAAGCCATCGCTGCTGCCGGCGGCAACGCTGCCGCCAAGGCTGACGCTACCGCCGAGGTCAAGACCGCCGCCCCGGCGCGGCGCGGCTCGCAAGCGCCGCACGTGGTGAGCTTCCAGGAAAAACTGTCGGCCCACGCTGACGAGGCCAGCGCCGCCACCGGTATCCCGGCCAAGTTCATGCTGGGCCAGGCCGCGCTTGAGAGCGGCTGGGGCAAACGCGAAATCAAGGGCCGCGATGGCACCAACAGCAACAACCTGTTCGGCATCAAGGCCACGGCTGACTGGAAAGGCAAGGTGGTCGAGGCGACCACGACCGAATACGTCAACGGCAAGGCCCAGACCAAGGTCGAACGCTTCCGCGCCTACGACAGCTACGCGGACAGCTTCAAGGATTATGCGCGCCTGATCACCAGCAATCCGCGCTACGAAAAAGTACTGGCCAGTGCCGGCGACGCCAGCGCGTTTGCCCAGGGGCTGCAGAAGGCCGGTTATGCCACCGATCCCCAATACGCCAATAAACTCACTAGCATCATTAAACGCTCGCTGGCCGGTTAAATCGACCCAGGGCGTCGTTGCAGCGCCTAGCCCTGGGACGATTTAAGCCGGCCAGCTTGAGGCTGTCAAATCCGGGTCATTCAAGTTTCGGGCTGGGCTGCCGTAAACATTAGCAACATAAAGTGAAACCATCATGAGTCTACTGAGCATCGGCAGAAGTGGTTTGTTGGCGGCCCAGGTCGGATTGTCCACGACCGGCAACAACATTACCAACGCGAACGTCCCGGGCTACTCCCGCCAGGGCGTGGTGCAGACCGACACGCCTTCGCAAAACAGCGGTGCGGGTTTCGTCGGCACCGGTACCGAAGTGTCCACCGTCCGCCGTTACTACGACAATTTCCTGGCCAACCAGCTGCGCGGCGCCGAGACCAACCAGGCGTCGCTGGAAACCTATTACAAGCAGATTTCGCAGATCGACAACCTGCTGGCCGACCCCACCGCCGGCCTGTCGCCGGTGATGCAGGATTTCTTCAACGGTGTGCAGAATGCCACTGCCAATCCGGCCTCGGCCGCGGCGCGGCAATCGATGTTGTCCACGTCCGAATCGCTGGCCGCGCGTTTCCAGGGCATGAGCGCGCGCCTGGACGAGATTTCCGACGGCGTCAACAGCCAGGTCGTCTCCAACGTCGGTGAGATCAACTCGTTTGCGCGCCAGATTGCCGACCTCAATAACACCATCGCCGGCCTCAGCTCGGGCGGCGATGCCCCCAACGACCTGCTCGACCACCGCGACCAGCTGATCACCGAGCTGAACAAGCTGGTCAAGACGACAGTGGTACCTGGCGACAACAATATGCTGACCGTGCAAATGGGCACCGGCCAGCCTTTGGTCGTGGGCAATAACGCGTTCACCCTGGGCACGGCGCAAATGGCCAACGATCCGTCCAAGATGACGGTCGGCTACCAGACCGCGAACGGCAAATTCACGCCGTTGCCCGACAAGGTGCTCAACGGCGGCCAACTGGGCGGCTTGCTGGAATTCCGCAATACCGCGCTCAACGGCGCGCAGAATCAGCTGGGCCAGGTAGCCGCGTCGCTGGCCACCAGTTTCAATGCTCAGCACGAACTGGGTCAGGACCAGAACAGCGTGGCCGGCGGCACCTTCTTCAACGCGATCCAGGCTTACGTCAATCCCAACACTAACAACGCGCCGCAAAGCACGGCCGAGGTGAAGGGCACGGTGGTCGATGCCGGCAAGCTGACCGCCAGCGATTACAGCGTCGACTTCGACGGCACCAATTTCAACGTCAAGCGCCTGACCGATGGCCAGGTCACGCAAATCAATCCGTTCCCGCAGACCGAACCGCAGGTGATCGACGGCGTGGCCTACAGCATCACCGGCACCCCGGCGCAAAACGACAACTTCCTGGTGCGCCCGACCTACAGCGCGGCCAAGGACTTGACGGTGGCGATCAAGGACCCGGCCAAGATCGCCCTGGCCGCGCCGATCACCACGGCCGCGCCGATCGCCAACACCGGCACCGCCAAGATCTCGGCCGGTACGGTGGATCAGAACTACCTGACACCGGGCAATGCCTTGACCGCACCGGTCACGCTGACCTTCGACAAGGCGGCCGGCACGCTGACCGGCTTCCCGGCCGGCCAGGATGTCACGGTCACGGCCAACGGCAACAGCACCACGTATCCGGCTGGCACCGCCGTACCGTTTACCGATGGCGCAGCCATCAGCTTTGGCGGCGTCAGTTTCAATATCACGGGCACGCCCGGCGATACCGATACCTTCACCATCGGCCCCAACACCAGCGGAGTGGGCGACAGCCGCAACGGCGCCTTGCTGGCCGGCCTGCAGGCCAAGAATGTCATGAACGGCGGCACCGCGACGTTCCAGGGCGCCTACGCCCAGGTGGTCAACGTGGTCGGTAACAAGGCGCGCGAAGCGCAGATCGGCATGAACGCGGCCGACGCCGCCGTGGTGCAAGCGACCAAGGCGCACCAGAGCGTGTCGGGCGTGAACCTCGACGAAGAGGCGGCCAACCTGCTGCGTTACCAGCAGGCCTACCAGGCGGCAGGCAAGGTCATGCAGATCGCCAGCACATTGTTCGACACCTTGCTCAGCCTCGGCCGTTGATGTTCGTTCCCGTAGCAGATTATTTGACGAGGTAGCCCCATGGTCATGCGCATCAGTACCAAAACCATTTACGACGTCGGCGTTGGCCAGATCAGCACGCTGCAGTCGTCGCTGGCCCGTACCCAGCAACAGCTCTCGACCGGACGCAAGAACCTCACCGCCGCCGACGATCCGATCGCCAGCGCGCGCGCGCTCGAGGTCACGCAATCGGCCGGCATCAACGAGCAGATGGTTACCAACCGCAGCAATGCCAAGGGCTTGTTGTCGCTGGAAACCGTGGCCCTGCAAAGCTCCACCAACCTGATGACCGAAATCAAGACGCTGGCAGTCAAGGCCGGCGCCGGCAGTTTGTCGCAGGCCGACCGCGAATCGCTGGCGGTCGAACTCGAAGGCCGGATGGCCGACTTGCTGGGCCAGGCCAACACGTCCGATGGCGTGGGCGGCTACGTGTTTTCCGGCTATAAATCGACGACCCAGCCGTTCACGCCCACCGCCAATGGCGTGGTCTATAACGGCGACCAGGGCCAGCGCGAGTTGCAGGTGGCGTCCACCCGCAAGGTGGCGATCAGCGATTCCGGATCTTCGGTGTTCGAGAACAATATGACCGGCAACGGCCGTTTCGCTACCGGCGCGTCCGCGGACAATTACGGTCGCGGCGGCACCGGCATCATCGGTCCCGGCTCGGTGGCCGATGCCACCAAGCTCACCGGCAACAAGTACCAGATCGATTTCCAGGTCACGCCTGCCGTACCCGGTACGCCGGCGTCCACCACCTACACCATCACCGACCTGACCCTGAACCAGCCCGTACCAGCAACGCCGGTGCCGGCGGTCCCGGTGCCGTACGTGAGCGGCCAGGCGATTGCGTTCGACGGCATGACCTTCGACATCAAGGGTGCACCGGCCGACGGTGACCAGTTTTCGGTGGAGCCTTCGACCAAGAAATCGGTGTTCAGCGCCATCGACGACATGATCAAGGCCTTGCGTGCGCCCGGTTCGGGCGCTGCCGGCCAGGCTAGCCTCAGCAACGCGCTGAACCAGGCGCAGAACAGCATCGACAACACTGCCGACAACATCCTGTCGGTGCAGGCAGCGGTCGGCTCGCGCCTGAAGGAACTCGATTCGCTCGATAGCGCCGGCGACGACCTCAAGCTGCAATACGCGACCGTGCTCTCCGAGTTGCAGGACGTCGATTACGTGGCGGCGATCTCGATGTTCACCCAGCAATCGACCAACCTCGACGCGGCGCAGAAATCGTTCAAATCCTTGTCGGGATTGTCACTGTTCAATTACATCTAATAATCCAGATCGGTTACGGGCGCATCAAGGGCCGTGCCCGGCGACCGTCCCAGCACGCGGTTGATGGTGCGGGTCAGGATCACGATATCGTTATCGAAAGCGTTGTGGGCCGGTTTGACCGCGCGCTGCAACGATACCGGCATGCGCATGCCGGTGACCTCGCAGGCGGGCACGCCGTCGGCCTGGGCCGGCAGCGCTGCCACCCAGGCGCGCCAGGCACGCACCTGCGGCCAGTCGGCCGCGCGCCACAGGTCGTCGTCCGGTTGCAGCGCGGTCGCATCGACCGTCCGTTGCAAGCCGGCCAGCGGCGTCTTGCGTACCTCCTCGAAACCGCGCGCCACCAGGTATAACAAGGATTTTCCGTAAGGTCCCACGGTATCGTCGCGCTCGGCCGCATCGGACAGCAGGTGCAGCCAGAAGCGGTCGCGCGGCACCACGCCGGCCGTCACCGCCGCCACAAAACAGCGCCGGGCGAACGCCAGCGAACAGGCTGGCGCGTACAGCGTGACCGACGCCACCGGCAGCCTGGCCGCGCGACACAGTTCGAGCAGGTGGCCGTGCACGAAGGCGCCTGCGGAATGGCCGGCCAGGTGGATTTCGAGCGCCGGGTGCTCTTGCCACAACCGCACCAGTGCAGCAGCGAGCAAGGCCAGCGCGCCGCCGTCCTGCGCGGCGCGCGCTGCATTGTCCTGCATTTCTCGCCACGCCCACCGGACCTGGTGGGCCACGGTTTCCAGCAGGCCGTCCTTGGCATCGCTGAAGGTGCGGCCGGCCAGGGCTGGCGCCGCCACGTCGCCGACGGCGTCGTACAGCAGGCCACCCAAGGTTTCCAGTACGCCCGTGCGCCAGGTGTAGAACAGCGGGTAAATGCCGTTGGCGGCAAAGTACGGCCCCATCACACGGATGCGGCGTAGCGACGCCGACTCCGTGTTGAGGCCGCCATGGGCGTAAATCACCACTTTCTTGCGGCCGCCGCTGACGCCATTGCTGCCACTGCTGCCGCTGCGTAGCCAGGCCCCCAGGCCTTCGTCCACGGCCACCGCCACCAGGTCGGCCGCGCGGCCGATGTCGGGCCGGCTGCTGCGCAGCACGCCGTTATTGCCGCTGACCAGCGTGTGGGCATAGGCGGTATCGGTGGACCACGGCAGGGCGCCAGCGAGCGCCGGATTGGCCAGCACCGGCGGATCGGCAGCAGCCAGCGACACGCCGATCCGGCGCGACTTGGCGGCGGCCGTGGCAACGTCGACTCGACCGGCACCCCCAGTAACCTCGGCACCCCCGACATTTCTCGAGTCGCCGGCGGCCCCGGTGCCACCGATGCCACCGACGGCCCCGGCACGACCGGCGTGCCTGACGTCGCCAGCATTACTGGAGACGTTAGCGAGCGCCGCGTTGGACAGGGTCCCGAGAGCCGAGGCCGGCTGGCGCCCGACAGCCGATACGGCCGCCACCTGCGGCACCCCTAGTGCCGCCACCCAGCAGTCGAGGCCATTGTTGCGCCAGTCGTCGTAGCGCACCACGGCAAAGCCGCTTGCGCCCCAGTCTTCGCCCCAGGAATTTTGCACCACGAAGCCGTGCTCGTTGTAGCCGACGATGGCAAACGCGTGGTTGCCGGCGTCGGCCGCCATGCCGTCATACCCGATCACCGGCAGACCATCGTGGCCTTGCGCCAGTCCGCTGCCGGCCGCAACCGCGAGCCACCCCGCGTGCACGCTGGCCGACACGTACAGCGCGCCGATCGCGTGCAAGGCGGCCTGCATGTCGGTAATGGCGTCGCGGTCCACCCGGTAGTACACGCCGAGCGGGCGGGTGGCGGCGTCGGCGGCCCAGCGCGGATCAGGGCGGTAGCCGACAGCGGCGTGCGGATCGGCGTGGACGCTGGCCTGCCACAGCGGCGCCAGGCAACTGCCGTGCTTGCTCCAGCCCTTGATGGCGCCCCGGCAGCTCGATCCTTCGTATTCCTCGCCCGGCCATTCGTCGTAGAAGCGCGCCAGGTCGTACAACATGTGCGGGCTGACCGGTGCAGTGGGCGCACCTTCGCGCTGCCACAGCAGGAAGTTGACCACGGCGGCCAGGCCGTAGCCGGTACATGCGCCATGTTCTCCGTGCGCGCTCTGATCGAGCACCAATCCCTGCCTGACGTAGGCCGGCAGCAGGCGGCGCAGGCGCGCGTCTTCGGGCCAGCGCGGCGGCAGCGCGGCCAGCGGCGGCGCGTAGGGACGGTCGCGCGGATCGAGGCGGTCGGCGCGGGCGTCGAGGCGCACGGTCTGGTCGTCGAACTGGAGATGGCGAGTGGGCATGCTCGTGGCTGCTAGTGGATGTGCAGCCAGTCTACGAAAGAAGCGGGCCCGGGACAACCGGGTTACTCCTATCGAAGCGCAGGTGCTGGCGCGGCAGGCGGCGCCGGGTTGGCCGGGGCCGGTATTTGCGGCCCTGGCAGTACCGGCGCGGGCGGTACCGGCACTACCGGCGGCACCCGCTCGTGCCAGGTGCGCGGCATCAGACGGGCGTGTTCGATGCCGTTCAAGAACAGGTTTTGCATCGGCATGACCAGGTAGGGCAGGGTCATCGCCACCACCAGCAGGCCGACGCCGAGCGTGATCGGGAAGCCGATACCGAACAGGTTCAGGGCGGGCGCGGCGCGCGTCAGGATGCCCAGCGCGACGTTGGTGAGCAGCAGCGCCGTCACGATCGGCATCGACAGTTGCACGCCGGTGCTGAACACGGTGCCGCCCCAGTCGGCCATCTGTTTAAAACCGCCGCTATAGATCGGCGTGGCCGAGATCGGCAAGGTGGAAAAACTTTCCACCAGCACCGACAGCAGCACCAGGTGGGCGTTCACCGACAAGAAGGCCAGGGTGGCCACCAGCGACAGGAACTGGCTGATCGCCGACGAGCGCCCGCGCGTGTTGGGATCGAAAAACGTGGCAAAGCCCAGGCCCATGGTGAGGCTGGAAATTTCGCCGGCCATCTCCACTGCCGCGAAGATCACGCGGATGGTAAAACCGATCGCCACGCCCACCAGCATTTCCTGCACCAGGATCAACAGGCCGGCCCACGACAGCGGTTCCACGGCCGGGGCGGCCGGCACGGTGGGGGCGATGATCATCGCCAGCAGCACGCCCAGCATGACCTTGACGCGCGCCGGCACCGCGCTGTTGCCGAAGATGGGGGCGGCCGCGATCATGCCGAGGATGCGCGTGAGCGGCCACAGCAGCCCCGCGATCCACATATTGAGGTCGGTGCTGGAAAGGGTAATCATGGAGTGGTCAAGCGTGTGCCAAAAAGCTAGCCGACCAGGTTGGGAATGCCGCCGAATACTTCGCGCATGTAGTCGAGCATGATCGACAACATCCACGGCCCGGCCACCACCAGCGCCACGAACACGCCGACCAGCTTCGGAATGAACGAGAGGGTCGATTCATTGATCTGGGTAGCGGCCTGGAAAATACTGACGATCAGGCCGATCACCAGCGCGACCAGCAGCATCGGCGCGGCAATCATCAGGGTCACTTCCATCGCATGGCGGCCCAGGGTCATCACGCTTTCCGGTGTCATAGCGTTCCCCTAGTAAAAGCTCTGGGCCAGCGAGCCGAGCAGCAATTGCCAGCCATCGACCAGCACGAACAGCATCAGCTTGAACGGCAGCGAGATCACGGCCGGCGACATCATCATCATCCCCATCGCCATCAGCACCGACGCTACCACCATGTCGATGATCAGGAACGGGATGAAGATGGCAAAGCCGATCTGGAACGCGGTCTTGAGTTCACTGGTCACAAACGCCGGCACCAGGATGCGCAGCGGCACGTCTTCCGGTCCCTGCATGGCCGGCGTGCGCGACAGCTTGGCAAACAGCGCCAGGTCGGCCTGGCGCGTCTGCTTGAGCATGAACGCCTTCAATGGCGCGGCGCCCTTGTCGAGCGCCTCGCTCATGTTGATCTTGCTTTCTTGCAGCGGCAGGTAAGCTTCGTTGTAAATCTTGTCGAAGGTCGGGCCCATGACGAACAGGGTCAGGAACAGCGCCAACCCCACCATTACCTGGTTCGGCGGCGCCGATTGCGTGCCCAGTGCCTGGCGCAGCAGCGACAGCACGATGATGATGCGGGTAAAGCAGGTCATCAACAGCAGCGCGGCCGGGATGAAGCTCAGCGCCGTCATCAACAGCATGGTCTGCAGCGGCAGCGTGTAGTTGGTGCCGCCGCCCGGCGCCGGGGTGGCGTTCAGGGCCGGAATGCCCACGCTCGATTGCGCGGCGGCCAGCAGCGGCAGCGCCAGCGCGCCGCCCACGAGCAGCCCGGTGATGATGTTGCGATTACGGCTGTGCTTGGAGTGCATCATTGCTTGCTGTTGTTGCGTTTATCGATGGTGTGCTTGATCCAGTCGGCGAAATTGGCTGGCGCCGCCATCGGCTGGCTACCGGGGGCGACTTCCGGCGCTTCCTGGCGCGCCATGGTGGCCAGCGCGTTCATGCGGCCGGGCGAGGCGCCGACCACGATCCATTGTTCGCCCACTTCCACCACGATGATGCGTTCGCGCGCGCCCACGCTGAGCGCGCCCACCAGCTTGACCGTGTTGTTGCCGCCGCCAAAGCTGCGCGGACCGAAGCGCTTGAGCATCCAGGCGCCGCCCAGCAGCAGGGCGATGACGAAGGCCAGCGCAAAAGTGGTCTGCATCAGGCCGCCGCCGGTAGCGGCGTTGGAATACGGCGCGGCCGGCACGCCCAGCGGCGCGCGGGCCGGATTGGGGGCGGTGGTGGTGTCGTTGGCTGCAGTGACAGGCGCGGTGGCGGCATCGGCAGCCGGTGCGGCAGCCGTGTCGTTGCCCGGGGTGGTGGCCGCCGTGCTGGCCGGTGCTGCCTGTGTCGCGGCTGGGGACGTTGCTGCTGCTGGCGTAGCGGCCGGGGCCGTTGCTGGTGTGTTGGCCGGTGCGGCTGTTGTAATGGCTGGTGCCGCTGCCGCTGGCGCAGTCGCCGGTGGCGGTTTGGTCGTGGCGGGCGCCGCTTGCTGGGCCAGCGCCGGTGCGCCGGCCAGGGCTGCCGTGGCGACCAGTGCCGCCAGGGTTGCTGTCGAGATCAGGGATGCCAGTGGCGAGACGGAGGTCTGCTTCATTTATTGAGTTTTCGGATGCGTTCGGAAGGCGTGATGATGTCGGTCAGGCGGATACCGAACTTGTCGTTCACCACCACCACCTCGCCTTGGGCGATCAGGCAGCCGTTGACCAGCACGTCCATCGGCTCGCCGGCCATGCCGTCGAGTTCCACCACCGAACCCTGCGCCAGTTGCAGCAGGTTCTTGATGGCGATCTTGGTGCGGCCCAGTTCGACCGTCAGCTGGACCGGGATGTCGAGGATGAAGTCGATATCGTTATGGGTTTCGGTCTTGCTGGGCGTGCCAGAAAAATCCTTGAAGACGGCCGCGCTGGCTGCCTGTTGCGCCTGCTGTGCCGCCAGTGCCGCGGCTTCCGCCTCGGCCTGCTCGGCGATGGCCGCGCCCCATGGATCATCCATTTGGTCGTCTTGATTGTCCGACATGTTGCTCTCCTGTGTAGCGGTTACCGGCGCGGCCAGGGGCCAGGGCGCCGGCATGGTGTGTTATTTGAAGTGATCGGTATTGGCCAGCAGTTTTTCCACCTTGAGCGCGTACTGGCCGTTCATCACGCCATAGCTGCAATCCATGACCGGCACGCCGTCCACGGTGGCGGAAATGAATTCCGGTATTTGCAGCGGGATGATGTCGCCCACGCGCATGTTCAGGATTTCGTCGAAGTTGACTTTGGCCGTGCCCAGCGAGGCCACCAGTTCCACTTCGGCGATCTGGATTTGCTGCGTCATCAGGCGGATCCAGCGCTTATCGACTTCCAGTGCCTCGCCCTGCAGGCTCGAGGTCAGCGAATCGCGGATCGGCTCGATCATCGAGTACGGCATGCAGAAGTGGATCTGGCCCGACACGGAACCGAGCTCCACCGTGAAGGTCGATGCCACCACCACCTCGTTCGGGGTGGCGATATTGGCGAACTGGGTGTTCATCTCGGACCGGATGTATTCGAATTCGACCGGGTACACCGGTTCCCACGACTTGGTGTAAGCCTCGAACACGATGTCGAGGATGCGCAGGATGATGCGCTGCTCGGTCTGGGTAAAGTCGCGGCCTTCCACGCGCGTGTGGAAGCGGCCGTCGCCGCCGAACAGGTTGTCCACCAGCAGGAACACCAGGCCCGGATCGAACACCATCAGGGCCGTGCCGCGCAGCGGCTTGATGTGTATCAGGTTGAGGTTGGTGGGGACCACCAGGTTGCGGATGAATTCGCTGTACTTGGACACCCGCACCGAGCCCACCGACACTTCGGCGCTGCGGCGCAGGAAGTTGAACAGGCCCACGCGCAACAGGCGCGCGAAGCGCTCGTTGATAATCTCCAGGGTCGGCATGCGGCCCCGGACGATGCGTTCCTGGGTGGCCAGGTTGTACGTGCGGACGCCCGCGACATCTTCCTGCGCCTGGGCATCGTCCTGGTCGCCGTTGACGCCCTTCAGAAGGGCATCGACTTCTTCCTGGGAGAGAAAATTATCGGCCATGGTGTGACTGCCTGCTTCGCTGTGGTGACACTACTTACTGAATGATGAACGCGGTAAACAACACATCGACAACGTCCTGCTTGTCGCCGCGCTGCTCCAGCGGCTCGCTGGTTTGCTCGACGATTTCCTTGGCCAGCTGCATCTTCCCTTCGGGCGTATTGATGTCGGCCGCGCGTTTGCTCGACAGCAGCAAGAGCACCCGGCTGCGCACCTTGGCCATGTTGACCTTGAGGTTTTCCTTTTCCTCGGCGCTGCCCACTTCCAGCGTGAACGCCAGTTGCAGGTATTGCTCGGCGCCGTCTTCGCCCGGCTGCAGGTTGACCGTGAATGGATCGACCGGCAAATATTCCGGTGGACCGGCTTTCTTTTCCTTCTTCTTTTTCTTGGACGGCGCTTCTTCCTCGTGCGCGTCGCCACTGCTGTGCATGAAATACCACGCTGCGCCACCGCCGCCGGCGCCCAGCACCAGCAACACCGCCACGATGATGATGATCAGCTTCTTGCTGCCGCCGCCTGCCGGCGCATCCACTTTCTGATCAGCCTTCATTTTTGGGTTCGCTTTCAAAAATTGCCCCTGGGTGTTAAATCGGTTCCGCCATTATGTCATTATCGGTTGTGCCTGCGCAGCAAGATCGACCGAAAAGAGGGGCGAACGCCCACCTGCTCGGTGTTTCCATGGCGGAACATGCAACAAAACCGGTCATGGCGGCCTGCCGGACCGCCGGACCGGGTTCAGGCGAAGGTATCGACCGCGCCGCTCGGCAAGCGCCGGGTGGTGACGGTGCGCGCCACCTCGGCGCCATCGTCGCCGGCCACGCCGCCCCGGCCACTGCCATGGCGGTTGCCGTCGCTGCTGCCGGCGCGCTGGTCGGCAGCCTGCTGCCCGGCACCTGACGAGACGGTGGCATTGCCCAGTGTGATACCGGCTTCGCCCATCATCTCGCGCAGCCTGGGCAGGGCCGCTTCCAGCGCCTGGCGTACTTCCGGCGCGGCCGAGGTGAAGGCAGCGGTGGCCTGATCCTTGTTCACGCTCAGGACCACCTGCAACGGCCCCAGGTCGGGCGGATTGAGTTCCATGGTGGCGCTCTGTTCGCCGCCGGCGGCCATGAAGATCACTTTCTGGCCCAGTTGCTGGTCCCAGGCGGGCGTGCCCACGCGGCTGTACAGCGTGGTGGCCGGTGTGGCTACCCTGGCCAGCTCCGGTGCATTGGCGCCAGGGGCCGCGCCGGCCGCTGCCAGCGTGGCCGGCGTGGCTGATGCGGCATCCCTGGCGGCCAATGCTGCGTCCGCTTCGGCATGGGCGTCGGCACGTGCGCCGGCGGTGGCCAATTGCTGGCCGAAGCTGCCGGCCTCGACTTTTGGTGGAAGTTCGGTGCCTGGCGCGTGCGGGGTGGCGCTGGTGGCGGCCGGGTCGGCGGACGCATCGGTCTTCGCTTCGACTGCTGGCCTGGGGGTGCCTTGGGCATGCTTGGCCGGCGCGGCGTCGCCGGCCAGTTCTGCACGCGGCGGGATCGGGGTACTGGCGGCGTCGGTGCTGTCGGCAACGGGCAGGGGGGCGGCGGCGCGGCCCAGTGCAGCCTGAAATTCGGTGTCGGGCAACTGTTCGGCAGTGTCGGTGCTGGCTTCGGCGGCGGTCAGTGCCGCCAGGGTGGCAGCATCGACGGCGCCTGCCGCCGCGCCACCAGCAGTCGCCAGGGCAGCATCGGCGTCGGCGCTGGCCGCGCTGGCATCGGTGCGCTGGTTGAAGGCTGCCACCAGGGCCAGCATGTCGGCCACCGGATCGGCCGCGTGCGCGGCCTCGGCATCGCTGGCGGCGCGCTCATTGACGTCATTGTTGGCGTCATTGTTGGCGGATTTCGGGGCATCTTTCTGGTCGGCGTTGGCGGCCCGGGTGGCATGCTCGACCGACTTGGACGGCGCGCCGTGGTCGATCGACTGCTCTTGCCGGGCCGGCTTGGCGGTCGCCTGGCGCTCGGCAGTCCGGGTCTCGGCATTTTTCATGATCTGGCGCTGTTCGAGCTGTTGCGACAGGGCCTGCTTGAAAGCATCGTTGCTGCTGCCGACGCCCGGATTGGGGTTGACCTTGGGCAGGTTGGCCGCCTTGCTGGCATTGACCGACGGAAGTGGGGCGTTTTGCATGGTGGACCGGGTGGTATTGTGAGAAATCAGCGCTTGTAGAACGCCTGGCGTGCTGCGTGTTCATCCATCTGCTTCTGGTCGCGCTTGTTTTCCAGCTTGAGCGCGGCAGCATCGGCGCGCTCGTTCAGGGTCGAGTACGAGACGCGCTTGCGCTCGGCCGTCTGCCAGGCCAGCTTTTCCTGGTTGCTGCGCTGTTCGGCGCGCGTGATCGCGTCATGCTGGCCCTTGACGGCTACGTCGAGCTTGTCCATGAAGGCCTGGAAGTTGCGGTAAGCCATGGGCGTGATGCCGGCGGCCTGCGCTTCCTGGAAGCGGTTGACGTATTCCTCGCGGTAGCCGACCAGCATCTCGTGCTTTTGCCGCGCCTCGTCCACCGCTTTGAGCGAGGCGCCCAGGCGCTTGGCTGCATCGTCGGTTTCGCGGCGGGCTAGGTCGATCAGGGTTTCGAGTTGTGCTTTGGAAGCCATAATGACTCCGATTATAGGTCTCGGCCGGAGCCGTCAATCAGTTGAACAGCGTGGTAAGTTGCCCCAAGCTCTCGTCCATGGTCACCCTTTCGGTGATCTGCTGTTGCAGGAATTGCTCGATCTTGTCGTGCAGCACGATGGCCTGGTCCAGCACCGGGTCGGTACCCGAAGCATACGCCCCCACGCTGATCAGGTCACGGCTGCGTTCGTATCGTGAAAACAACTGTTTCAGCCGGCGCGCGCGCTGCTGGTGCTCGTGCGGCGTGATCGAATGCATGGCGCGGCTGATCGATTGCTCGATGTCGATGGCGGGATAGTGGCCAGCTTCGGCCAGGCGGCGGTTGAGCACGATGTGGCCGTCCAGGATGGCCCGGGCCGAGTCGGCAATCGGATCCTGCTGGTCGTCGCCCTCGGTCAGCACGGTGTAGAACGCCGTGATCGAGCCGCCGCCCAGTTCGCCATTGCCGGCCCGTTCCACCAGCACCGGCAGCTTGGCAAACACCGACGGCGGATAGCCCTTGGTGGCGGGCGGCTCGCCGATGGCCAGCGCGATTTCGCGTTGTGCCATGGCGTAGCGGGTCAGCGAATCCATGATCAACAACACGTTCATGCCCTTGTCGCGGAAGTGCTCGGCGATCGCGGTGGAATACGCCGCGCCTTGCAGGCGCATCAGCGGCGGCGTGTCGGCCGGGGCAGCCACCACGACCGAACGGGCCAGGCCTTCCGCGCCGAGGATCTGCTCGATGAACTCTTTTACTTCGCGACCGCGTTCGCCGATCAGCCCGACGACGATGATGTCGGCCTCGGTGTAGCGCGCCATCATGCCCAGCAGCACGGATTTGCCGACGCCGGAACCTGCAAACAGGCCCATGCGCTGGCCACGCCCCACGGTCAGCATGGCGTTGATCGAGCGCACGCCCACGTCGAGCGTATCGACAATCGGCGCGCGGCCCAGCGGGTTGGCGGGGCGGGTATTGATCGGCGCGCTGTCGGACGCGTTGAGCGGACCCAGGCCGTCGAGCGGGCGGCCGGCCGCGTCCAGCACCCGGCCCAGCAATTCCGGACCGACCGGCAGGTGGCGGGCGCGGTCGCTGGGACGGCGGCGCGGGTGATTGACGGTGCCGGGACGCGGAATCGCCGGCTCCACCGGGAACACCCGGGTGCCTGGCACCACGCCTTCGACATCGCTTTGCGGCATCAGGAATAATTTGTCGCCTTCGAAACCGACCACTTCCGCCTCGATCTTGCCGCCCGATGGCAGCGGCACGGTGCAGGCCGCGCCCACGGCCAGGCGCAGGCCCACCGCTTCCATCACCAGCCCGGCCACGCGCGTCACGCGACCCGATACTTGCATCGGCTCCACGAAACCGACCAGCGCGGTGCAGTCGCCGAGATAGGCTTGCCAGCGGCTGGCGTGGGGATTTTTTGCCTGCTGCGCTGCCGGCGGAGCGGGCGGGGCAATGTCATCTTCCTGGTTGCCATCGAGCAATTGCTCGAGCCCCGGCTGCAAATGGGTTTGCAAGTCGGCGGGCAATTCGTCGGGAGGCAGTATCAGGCCTTCGGCCGGATGTTGCGCAGCGTCGGTGGTATCGGGTGTGGGAATGTCAGCACTCATGTCAGTCCAGCCAGCCGATGTCCTTGCCCAGCGCGTGGGTCAGGCGTTCCCAGCGGGCGGCGGCGGTGGCGTCGATCTGGTTGCTGGCGGTATCGACCTTGCAGCCGCCACGGCCGATGCTGGCGTCGATCACCACGCGCCAGCCGCCCTTGGTCAGCTCCTCGCCGATGCCGGCTTTGACTACCTCGGCATCGTCCGGGTGCAGCACCAGCAGTGCCGGCTGTTGCAGCACGGGCAGGTATTCGATGGCTTCACGCACGATCGGAATGATCAGTTCGGGCTTGGCAGGCAGGGCGCTTTTGAGCATGCCCTTGCCCAGTTGCAGCGCCAGCTCCAGCACGTCGTTGGCGATCAATTGGTCGGCCTCGCGCAGCGCGGTGGAAAAACTGTCGGCCAGCGCGCGCACGTGTTCGAGCGCTTCGTCGGTGACTTTTTTGCCCGCTTCCAGCGCTTCCTTGCGGCCGTCGGCGTGGCCGGCTTCGTGGCCTTCCTCGTAACCGGACGTGCGCGCTTCCTCGCGGATCGCTTCGAGTTCCTCGACGGTGGGATAGACGATCGGTGGCGGCACCGGCGGGCCGATGTCGGCCAGTTCCTGTTGCGCTTCGATTTGCTCGTACACGCGCTGCTCGGCGTCGTGGCGGGCTTGCTCGGCGGCGTGCGCACGCTGTTCGGCCTCGCGCTCGGCGACCACGCTCGGGCGTTCATCGCCAAACGACGTCATTTCCCAGCGCTGGAATGCAGTCTGCTTTTCTCTTGGTATGGTGGACATGAATTAATTATACGAATGAATCTTCGCCCTTGCCGCCGAGGACGATTTGTCCCTCGTCGGCCAGGCGGCGCACGATCTGCAGTATCTGCTTTTGCTGGCTTTCCACTTCCGACAGCCGGACCGGGCCTTTCGATTCGAGGTCTTCGCGCATCATTTCGCTGGCGCGCGCCGACATGTTCTTGAATATCTTCTCGCGCAATTCCTGCGAGGCGCCTTTCAGGGCGATGATCAGCATTTCCGACTGCACCTCGCGCAGCAGCAGCTGGATGCCGCGGTCGTCGATATCGATCACGTTGTCGAACACGAACATCTCGTCCATGATCTTTTGCGCCATGTCGTTGTCGTAGTTCTTGATGTTGTCCATCACCGAACTTTCCTGCTCGCCGCTCATGAAGTTGAGAATCTCGGCCGCCGTGCGCACGCCGCCCAGCGACGATTTCTTGATGTTCTCGTTACCGGACAGCAGCTTGGTCAGCACGTCGTTCAGTTCGCGCAGCGCGGCCGGCTGCACGCCGTCCAGGGTGGCGATGCGCAGCACCGCGTCGTTGCGCAGGCGGTCGGTAAAGTGGCTGAGGATTTCGCAGGCCTGGTCGCGCTCGAGGTGGACCAGGATGGTGGCGATGATCTGCGGGTGTTCGTTGCGGATCAGCTCGGCTACCGATTGCGAATCCATCCATTTCAGCGATTCGATACCGGACGCGTCCTTGCCGCCCAAAATGCGCGACAGCAGCACCGATGCCTTGTCGTCGCCCAGCGCCTTGGTCAGCACCTGGC
Source organism: Duganella sp. Leaf61 (assembly GCF_001421905.1). NCBI lineage: Bacteria > Pseudomonadati > Pseudomonadota > Betaproteobacteria > Burkholderiales > Oxalobacteraceae > Duganella > Duganella sp. Leaf61. The sequence goes on along the minus strand of NZ_LMLM01000012.1, from coordinate 228,003 downwards.
GGATGTACTCGTCGGAATCGAGACCCACGGTGGACGCGGCCGCCACCATGTCGCGGAAGTTTTCCAGCGTGCCCACCACTTCTTCGTGCGGCACGTTTTTCATGGTGGCCATGGCGGCGCCGAGTTTCAGCACTTCGCGCGGCCCCAGGAATTTCATTACTTCGGCCGCTTCGCTCTCGCCCATGGCCAGCATCAGGATGGCCGCTTTTTGCAGTCCGGTATTCTCAGTCATTTGCGCCTATCCATTCCTTGATGATGTTGGCAACGATACGGGGATCTTCGACCGCCAGTTTTTTCGCCATGGCGAGGTTTTCGCGGTACGAGCGCACGGTGGTTTCTTCCATCTTGCGCAATTCTTCTTCGGCAATGAGCGCCTCGTCCGGCCCTTCCTCGATGACTTCCTCCGGCACTTCCGGCTCCGGCTCCGGCGTATTGATCTCATCGATTTTCTTGAACACGGGCCGCATCATCGGCCGCACGATGCGCAGCACGATGTACAGCAGGATCAGGGCCGTGATCAGGAACTTGGCCAGGTCCTTGGCCATCGGTAAGTTGGCCGGATCGCGCCACCAGTCGAGCGGCGCCTCGAACGGGCGATCGACACCATCGAACGGCGAGTTGGCCACGCTCACGGCATCGCCGCGCTCCTGGTTGTAACCCATCGCCTGTTTCACCAGGTCATTGATCTTGGCCATCTCTTCAGGAGTATAGGCCTTGATCGTGACTTTGCCGTCCTTATCGACCATGCGCTTGTAGTTCACTGCCACCGCCACCGTCAGGCGGCGCAGGCCGCCCATGCCGCGCGACTCGTAGCGCACGGTCTTGTCCACTTCGTAATTGGTGGTCGATTCCTTGTGAGTAGGCGAGGCGGCCTGGTTGGCATTGGTGCCGGGCGGCGTGCCGGGGGCGGGCGGCACGGCGCCGGCGCCGCCGGCGATCTGGTCGAGCGGCGCGGTAGCGGTGCCCGGCGGCTGGTTCGACAGCGCGCCCGGGATACCGCCCGGATTGGCAGGGGCGCCGCCGTTGGTTTCCGTGCTTTGCTGGCTGCGGATGGCCGAGGCGGCCGGCGGCGAGTTCGGCTTGTAGGTTTCGGCGGCCTGTTCGATCTGCGAGAAATCGACGTCGGCGGTCGCTTCGGCGCGCACATTGTTTTCGCCCACGATTGGGATGATGATCGATTCGACCTGCTTGATGATCTGCGTCTGCATGTCCTTGACATACTTCAGTTGCGTTTCATCCATGTTCTTGGCGTTCAGGCCCGATTTCTTGTTCTGGTCCGAAATCAGGTTGCCGGCCTGGTCCACCACGGTAACGTTGGCGGGCATCAGTTCCGGCACGCTCGACGCCACCAGGTGGACGATGGCGGCCGTTTGCAGCGGGTCGAGCATGCGGTTCGGGTGCAAGGTCAGCAGCACCGACGCGGTCGGCTTTTGCTGGTCGCGCACGAACACGGACGGTTTCGGCAGCGCCAGGTGCACGCGGGCGTTTTCCACGGCCGCCAGCGACTGGATCGAGCGCGCCAGCTCGCCTTCGAGCGCGCGCTGGTAGTTCACCTGTTCGAGGAATTGCGATACGCCCAGTTTCTGGTTTTCCATCAGCTCGAAACCGACGTTCCCACCCTTGGGCAAGCCAAGCGCCGCCAGTTTCAGGCGCGCATCGTGGACTTGTTCGGTAGGTACCAGGATCGCCGTGCCGTTCTCGGAAAACTTGTGCTTGATGTTCAGTTTATCGAGCTCGGCCGTGATGGCGCCGCCGTCGCGGTCGGTGTAGTTGGAAAACAGCACGCCGTAATCGGGAGCCTTGTTCCACAGGTACAGGCCGATCAGCACCGCCACGATCGCGGCCGCCGCTGCGCCGCGCAGCACGTTGCGGCCCATCGGCGTTTGCAGGAACGGCAGGCGTTCGGCGCCGTCGTCGGCTGCAGGCGGCGCATTGGTAGGGTCGAGTGGTTCGGCTACGGCCATGATCGTTAAATTCCGGGTACGTGGGAGTGATGCCTATTATTGCTTGACCCTTGGCAATTCAATCGCGTGAACAGAGCGCTCTTTCCGGTCTTGCTCGGACGAGAGTGCTTGCCAGGCTCTTGGTAATCTGTCAGCTCTGAATAAAGGCAATAACCTCTGCCACAGCGGCATGCCTATTGTAACGCCGCACCGGGACAAAACGTGAAATTTGTTTCGTGAAAGCAACACCGAGATAAACAGGAGTGGAAATGAGAACAGGTGGAATCGATAGCAGCCAGATCCAGTCGATGATCGCGCAGCTGAAGGCGCACGCCACGCGCCCGCAACTGACGCCGCCCGTGGTGCAGACCGAAACGGTGGCCGCACCGAAGGCCGAGTTTTCGGACGCGCTGAAAACCGCGCTCGACTCGGTCAACGCGGCCCAGGTCAAGTCGAGCGAGATGGGCAAGCGCTTCGCCATGGGCGACGACAGCGTGAGCCTGTCGGATTTGATGATCACGATGCAGAAGTCGAGTATCAACTTCCAGGCGGCGATCCAGGTCCGCAATAAGCTCGTTACCGCCTACCACGACATCATGAACATGCAAGTATAGCGGCTGCTTTAAAGCGCCCGGGGCGTTGTTGCAGCGGCTTGCCGTGCCAACGCACTGTCTGCGCCGCTGCGCCTGGCCCCGGGCGCTTTCAAGCAGCCGCACGGGGCCAGGCGCAGCGAAATTTATTTCCTTGTGCGCTGGTTGGACATGACGATATTGTCCATCTCCAGCGCCACGCCATCGTTGACGGCAGCCACCCACGCAGCGGTGGTTGCCACCGCCGCAAAGCTCGAATGGAACACCACGCTGAACACGCGGTGGATTTCTTCCGCGCTGGCCTTGCCGGCGGCGTTCTCATAGGGCAGCGATCCGCTCGCATCCGCCAGAAACTCTACCTTCAAGCCGGCATGCGCCGCGTGGTAGATCGTGGCTGCATTGCAGTTGTGGGTCATGTAGCCGGCGATGGTCAAGGTGTCGATCTGGTGCGCCCGCAGCCATTCCGCCAGGTCGGTGCCGGCAAATACGCTGGCCTGGGCTTTTTGCAGGTGGTGATCCACCTTGCGCGCGGCCACATCCGGGTGCAGTTCCCAGCCCGGCGAACCGGTGGCAAATACCGGCGCGCCGGCGGGGGTGGCGTGCTGCACCACGATCACCGGCACGCCGTTGGCGCTGGCCGTGTCCATCGCCAGCATAATATTAGGCAGCGAAGCAGTCACCGGCGGGTATTCGATCGGCAGCGTGCCGGTAAAGTATTCGTTCTGAGCGTCAATGACGAGCAGGGCGCGGCGGGGAGTGGCAGTCATGGCGATTTCCTTGAAAGTGGGGGAGAGCCATTGTCAGCCGGGCGCGCCACGCGGGCCAGTGGCCTGAAGGCATGTCTGCGGTACAATCGGGCCATGACAACTGCACCCACAAAAGTTGCCGTGATTGCCTTCAATGGCATCACCCCGTTTCACCTGTCAGTGCCATGCCTCGTGTTCGACGCGGCGCCTGCCGGGCGCTTCGACGTGCGCGTGTGCGCGGCAGACGGCACGCCGCTGGCCACCTCGGCCGGTTTTGCAATTGCGACCGCACACGGTCTGGAAGCGCTGGCGGATGCCGACCTGGTGATCATGCCCTCGTGGCACGACGACTGCAGCCCGGCGCCGCCCCGGCTGCTTGATGCCCTGCGCGGCGCCCATGCCCGTGGCGCCCGGGTGGTGGGGCTGTGCTTGGGTGCGTATCCGTTGGCCGAAGCGGGTCTGTTGAACGGCAAAACTGCCACCACCCATTGGGCCTACGCCGACCAGCTGGCGCTGCGGTTTCCCGAGATAACAGTCGACAGTGACGTTTTGTACGTGGACCAGGGAACGGTGCTGACGTCGGCCGGCGTGGCGGCCGGGCTCGATTGCTGTCTGCACCTGCTGCGCCAGCAGTGCGGGGCCGAGCTGGCCAACGTGGTGGCGCGCCAGTTGGTCGTCGCACCACACCGCCAGGGCGGCCAGGCGCAGTTCATCGAGCGGCCGCTGCCGGTCTCGCGCAGCGACGGCCGCTTTGCCGACGTGCTGGCGTGGGTGGGGGAGCGGCTCGAACAGGCCCACAGCATCGACGCGCTGGCCGCACGCGCGGCCATGAGCCGGCGCCACTTTACGCGCCACTTCCGCCAGGCGACCGGCAGTTCCTTCAAGCAGTGGCTACTGGTGCAGCGGCTGGCACAGGCGCGCCGCCTGCTGGAAGGCAGCGACGCTGCCATCGAGGTGGTAGCGCAGCAGTCAGGGTTCGGCTCGGCGCTGTCGCTGCGCCAGCATTTCAAGGCGGCGTTGCAGTTGTCGCCGTCCGCTTACCGCAAGGGATACAGAATTTAACTGGCGTTTGCGTTACGACATGCCGGCAATACGGGCATTGCGCTCGCGTTCGAGCTTGGTGATATAGCGCTGCACGTAAGCAAGCATGCTGCGCTGGATGTCGGTGAATTCGCAGCCCAGCCGGCGGTTTGTCTTGTTGTTGAGCAGGGTCATGTCCAGCGAGTTGCGCACTTGCAGCGACGTGGTGACCGCGCCGATCTCGGGCAGGTCGATGCGGCAACCGGGGAAGACCTTGCCGATGGCGTCGCCCAGCAACATCTTGTTGTCGAGGATGGCGATGCCGCCGCAGCTGATGTCGGCCAGCGGGAAGCTGGTGTTGCCGCCCAATTCTTCCGGCAACGGAATCACCACCCGCACCGGGTTGGTCACGGGCGTGTTCATGCGATAAAACTCGCGCCGTTGCAGGCGGATCAGGGTGGGCGGCACGCTGATGCGGAAGGCCGGTTCGCCTTCGTGGGTGATCGCTTCGATGCGCTCGGCGGCAAACATGATGCGCACCTTGTCGAGCGTGGTTTCAAACGACAGCCGCTCGGCGTTGGCGATGCGCTTGTTTTGTTCGGCGTCGATCGACGTGTCGAGCACAACGGTATCGCGCACGTCGTCCACGGCCAGGATCGAGGTCACACACACGTCGGACTCGCCCTGGATTAACATGCGGATCAACTGGTTTTTCTGGCCGATGTTGCGCAGCAGGGACACGATCTCCTTGCGCGATTCGATTTCGAAATCGTGCCAGTTTTCCAATGCCGCGTCCTGAAATTGAGGGTACATCGAAGCCAGTCGGGTCAAGTGTCGCTGATGGGAGCGCTGGTGTCGGGGGCCGCCGGCAGTGGCTGGCCGGACTTTTGCGCAGATTCAATATAATAAAGCCACGCCAACAGTTCCGCAATCGTGCGGTAGAGCATGGGTGGAATTTGTTGATCAAGATCCACGTCCATGAGCAAAGAAACAAGTTCCTTCGACTCGTGGATGTGCACGCCGGCCTCCAGCGCCACGCCGATGATCTGCTCGGCCACCAGGCCACGGCCCTTGGCCACCACCTTGGGCGCGGGCGTGCCGTCCTGGTAGGCCAGGGCCACCGCCTGTTGCAGCGGCTTGCGCACCTCAGTGGCCATCAGCGGCTCCCGGGGTGTCCTGCTGGGTGATCGCCAGCGACGACAGCAGGCCTCCGGCCGCCGCCATCGCCGCTTCGAACTGGCCGGCGTAGGCGCGCAGGGTGGCGGCCGCATCATCGGTGTCGGTTTGCAGCTGCACGTGGACCTGGTCGCCGACCATGGTCACGGTGGCAGCCACCTTGCCCAGCATCGGCAGCCGGAAGCGCACGCCGCTGCGCCATACCTGTTCCTGGGCGTCGTCCGCCTGCTGCTGGCGGCTGCCGTCGCGCTGCTCGCGCTTGACCTCCCATTGCATCTGCTGGCCGGGCCACGCTTCGCCGTTCCACTGCACCCGGCCTTGTTCCTGGGTGTGCAACTGCTGGTTGACCATTTGCGCCGGGGTCAGGTCGGGGCCGCCCGGCCCCAGGCGCGCCAGCGATTCGCCCGATTGCTGCGCCAGGCGTTGCAACTGCTGCATGTGCTGCATTTGCGGTTCGCGCATCAGGTCCGCCAGCGGCCGTTCACCTTTGACCCACTCGGTCACGTGCGATTCGTAAAACAGGCCGCTCTTCGAGATGGTGTCGTTGAGCTTTTGGGCCAGCTTGTCGGTGTCGGGCGCGGCATTGCCGAACAGCGCGGACTTGCCGATCAGCGCCAGTTGCGCCATCTGGCCGCCGGCCGGCAAGATCGTCGCCAGCGCCCGCGCGGTGGGGCTCAGGGTCGATTGCGGCGTGGTGTGGTCGAGGCCCGGCAAGTCGGCGCTGGCGGTGAGCGGCGCCTTGCCCAGCAAGGCGGCCGCCAGGCTTTGCGGCCGCGCCGCTTCGGCACTGCGGCCGCCCTGGGCAGCAGCAGTGCCGGCGGTGGTAGCCGTCCCGGCGTCCGTGTCGGCGGGCAGGCTGGCAGCAAGGGTTGCGGCGGCGTTGCCGGCAACGCCGGCCGACAAACCCGCGCCGCGCGCCAGACCCGCCTGCGGGGCGGCCTGCGAGGGCAAGTTGGCCGGCTGGGCGTCGCCGCCGTCGGGATAGACCACGGTGGCGCCGGCAGTGCCGGTGCCGAACTGGAAAGTGGGGCGGGGAGAGGCGCTGAGCACGGTCAGCGAGACTTCGGCGCCGACCTTGACGTCGGTCGGCAACATCATGCGCACGTTCTGGTCGGCAACCTTGACCAGCGCACTGCCGTCGCTGAACTTCGATTGCACGACCGCCGGCAAGTTCTGGCCGACCAGGCCTTGCAGGGCTTTTTGCAGCGCTACCTGGCCTTGGCGAGCGTCGCCGACGGCGGCGCCAGTGCCGGCGCCGTCGGAAGGCCCGACCGGCCGGATGCTGGCGTCAATGCGCGGCAACATGGCGCGCCCCGGCTTTAGACGTTGCCGTAGGCGTTAACCACGCGCCGTTCGGTACCGGTAGAGCTGATCAGCTTGGACAATTGCGCCATCCACGGCATGGTGAGGTCGCGGATCTGGCGGTCGGCATTGAGCATCTGGCGGATCAGCTCGATCTTGCGTTCGCGGTCGGCGCCCGTCATCGGCTGGCTCGGTTCGGCCCGCAGCGCCTGCACGTGCGCCGCCACGCGCTGTTCGAGCGCGACCAGCGTATCCCAATCGCTGGCGCTGGCGGCCTGTACCATTTGTTCGGTGAGGGCAGCCATGGCGGCGTAGGCGGATAAAGCTTCTTGATTCGTCATCATGGATCAAACGCTCGCAAAGTTGGCAGGTTGGGGACGGCCGGTGACGGCAGGATTGTCGGCGATCGCGTTCCACGCGTCGCGCAATTCGATCAGCAGGCGCTGGACTTCCTCGACGATGCCGGCATCGCTCTGGATGTTGGCGGTGAGCAGGCGCCCGCTCATGTATTCGTACAGGGAATCGAGGCCCTCGGCGATCTCGCCGCCAGCCTTTTTATCGAGCGCGGAACGCAGGCCGCTGTCGATGATCAGGATGGCCTTGGACAGCGACTTGCCCTTCTCGGCAATATTGCCACTGCGGATGGCGCCCAGTGCGCTGTTGAGCGCGACCAGCGCGCCGTCGAACAGCATGACGATCAGCTTGTGGGGGCTGGCGGCGACGACGCCGGTTTCCATGCCAACCTTGGCATAGGCATGCACACCAGTTTGTCGAGATCCAAACATACTCTGTCTCCTGTAAATAATGCTTAACGATTCGCTGACAGTGCTGCCAGCTGCTGCGTCAGATACGATTGGGTACTGTTCAGGCCGGCGATCATGGTATCGAGCGCCGAATACTGCTTGCGATAACGTGCCTCCACGTCCACCAACCGGGCGCTGAACGCATCACGCTGGGTGGTGATGTCCTTGACCGTGTCGTTGAGGCCCTTGGTGCGGCTGGCGATGACGCCGGTGCCGCCCAGGTAGTTGGCTGCCAGCGAATTGAGCTGGTAGGCGTAACCCTGAGAAAAGCCGAAGGTGCCACGGTTGCCGACGGTGTCGCCTTCGACGGTGAGCTTGAGACCCTCGATCGGCGCACCTGGTGCGCCGGTCAGCGTCTGGCCATCGCCTGTGGCCGAGTAGCCGCCGATAGTGCCTGCCACGTCCTGGCCCTTGACCGGCGTGGCGGTGCCGAACACGCTGGCCATGCTGGTACCGTCGGTGCTGACGATGTTGATGTTGGACTTGGCGCCGTAGCGCGTCGATTCCAGCTTGAGCATGCCGTCGTCGCCGATGGTAGCCGCCACCGTGGCGCCGGCCGAGGAAAACTTGCTCACGCCGTTGATTGCCGATTGCAGCATGGTAGCCAGCTGGCTCGGGTTGTAGGTACCTTCCGGAATACTCACTGCCACCGTGTTGTCGAGGTTGGGCGGCGTGGTGTCGTTGAGTGTAATGGTCCAGGTGGTGTCCGGCGCAATCGTGGTTTCCGCCGCCAGGGCAGTATTGCCTTTCAACACGGCCTTGGTGGCCAACTGGGTGACATTGATTGCATAATCGCCAGCCACGGTCTTGCTGGTGGAACTGGTGAACTTGACATCGGGATCGGTGCCGCGTCCCACCGCTGCGAACAGGCCGGCGATGTCGTTGTAATTGGTGTCGATCGCCTTGCTCAACTTGCTGCTGTCGAGCGACAGCGTACCGTCTTTCTGGAACGTCACGCCGATCTGCGACAGATTGGTCAGGTTGCTGCCTTGCAGCCCGGTAATCGACGAAGTCATCTGGCGCCGGATCGTTGCTTGCAGGTTGCGCAGCGTGGAGTCGCCCAGCAGCGGACCACCGGCCTTGGTTTCGGCATTGTAGCCACCGAGCGATGCGATCTGGCTGTTGAGGTCGTTATATGCCTTGACGAAGCCGTTGACCGACGTAGTGAGCGAACTGGTATCCTTGGCCACAGTGAGGGTGGACGCTCCCACTTTGACTGCGCTGATGGTAACACCGGTGATGGCGCCGCTAATGCCGGTGCTTGAGCTGGTTACGTCGATACCGTTGACAGTGGCCTTGGTGTCGGAAGCGGCCGCCTTCTGGTTCAGGCTTTGCACGCCGCCCGGGTCGTAGCCCAGCAAGCTGACCAGGGCCGGATCGGGCGGTTCGCCGCCCGCACCGGCCAGCGTGATCTTCATGCTCGAACTCTGGCCGGTGTTGGTAGAAGTGAGGATCAGGCGGTTGGGCGTGGCGTTGGTACCGGTGGAACCATCGGACACGATGCTGGCGGTGACGCCGAAATTCCCCTTGTTGATCGCAGCCATGATGCCCGACAGCGAGTTGTTGGTGCTGTCGATGACGATATTGCCGCTGGTGCGTTCGGCGTCGGCCGTGAAGGTCGCGCCCAGGTAGGCGCCGCCGATGCCAGCGGTAAGGCCGGCACCGGCCGGGTTGGAGCCGCCCACGTTGATTGGGCTGCCATCGTTGGAGATGAGCGAGATCGACGATACCGCCGTAGTGTTGGAGCCGATGTTGGCCTGACCGCTGTTGCCGATGCCGCCGGTGACGCTGCCCGACACCGCTTCGGAAATGCCGATATTGCTGCCGTCGGCATTTTTAAATTGCAGCGTGCCGTCGGCGGCAGTCCCGGAGACAGTGATGTTGGCGTCGGCCAGCGCACGCGCCACGGCCGTGTTGCCGGTCAGTGCAGCGTCGATCGAGGCCGCGCTGACGGCCTCGGGCGCGTCGGCAGCCACGTTCTCGCCCTGAACGGCAATTTCCACTCCGCCTACCGTCAGCGAGTAAGTGCCGCCGCTGCTGGTATCGACCGTGCCAAACGTGGAAGCGCCGCCGCTGCCGAACAGGGTGGCCGAAGTTTCGGTGGGGGCGGCCTTGGCCGACACGCCGGTGGTGGTGCTCTTGGCATTGATGGCATCGGCCAGCAGGCGCGCGCTGCGGGTGGTGCCGTCGGTGGCGATGGCGGTGCCGTTGATCGACAGCGCGCCCGGTGTGAGACCGCCAGTATGCAGACTGGCGCCCAGCGTCGTGCCGGTGATGCCGAAGGTACCGCCGGCAACCGCGCCGAGCGAGAAGTTGATGGTGGTCTTGGCGCCCACGCCGATAGCCGCTGTGGTCGATTTGAAACCGCCCGACGCCAGCGTTTGCGCCTGGGCGATCTGGCTGATGTTGACCCGATAGGAGCCAGCTTTGGCTGTGCCGTTGGCAGTGGCGGTGAAGATGGAGGAGTCGCCGGGTGATACCGACATGGTCTGGAAGCTGTTGATCGACGTCAGGCTCGACAGCGAGGACTGAAACGAACCGAGCGCGCTCGACAGGTTGCCGTACGCCGACACCTGGCCCAGGTAGCTGGCTGACTTTTTGTCGAACTGCTTGAGTGGCGCGGACTCTGCCACCATCAGCTTGCTGATGATGTCGTCGAGGTTCAGACCGGATCCGATATTGGTGGTAGCTATGCCCACGATGCGCTCCTGTGTAAAACAATAATATAAGGCAATAACGGCAGAATCAATCCGGACTTGAGAGGGAAGAATACCCGCCAGTTCCGACTTAGCGATGGAAAGTCGGGTGGAACGGATGAACCGGAGCGGCGTCGGCAGGTGGCGCGGCCTGTCAAGCTTGCCATGAAAGGAGAAAAAATGGCGCGCACCAGGCGCGCCGCGGTAGTGCAATCAATATTGCAAAGTCAGGCAGTTTGCTGGATCAGCATGCCCTTGGTCGCGGTATTGGCCTGCAACGCCTTGGCGATATCGAGCGCTTCGGGCGTAGGTATCTGGCGCAGCACCTCCTTGGTGCTTTGGTCGATGACCTTGACCACGGTGCGCTGGCTGTCGGTGTCGATGGAAAACTCGAGTCCCTGCGATGCCGCCTGCGACGATTTGTTCAACTCGGAAACGGCTCGGTTAACCTGGTCGAGCGACGGCGCGCCCTTGACCGCGTTGGCGGTCTCGGTGGCGGTCGCCGGCGCACGGGTGGTGCCCGCAGTCCCGGCCACGCTCGCGTCGGCACCCGCGGCCTGGCGTTCCGGCAGCCGGCCCGCAGCGATCGAGCTTATTGAGTCGATAGTCATGATGCGTCCTTTACGAAAAATCCCCGGACAGACAAAGTCAGCCGGGGAGCGTAGTTAGCGCGGCGGAAGATTAGCCACGCAGCAGCGACAGCACCCCGTTCGGCAGCGAGTTGGCCTGGGCCAGCATGGCAGTACCGGCCTGTTGCAGGATCTGGCCGCGCGTCAGGTTGGCCGTTTCTTGCGCAAAGTCGGTATCCTGGATCCGGCTACGCGAGGAAGACAGGTTCTCGGTCGTCGTGTTCAGGTTGGCGATGGTCGATGCAAAACGGTTCTGGATCGCACCGAGATCGGCACGGTTCTTGTTGATCGAATTCAGCGCCGAATCGATGGTTTTCAACGCAGCGTTGGCACCATCGACGGTGCTGACGTCGATCTTGTCCACCGATTGCAGGTCGCTGCCGATGGTGGCGGTAGTACCGCCGACGACCGCCGACGATGTCTGGTCGGTGGTGATCGAGAAACCGGTATCGGACGAAAACTCGACGCGGCCGCCAACCGAGGCAGATGCCGTGGCAGTCAGCACAGCACCGGCACCGGCTACACCGGCAACATCGTGGCCGCGAATTTCCGAGTTTTGCAGGGCGACGTCGCCAGCCTGGGTCGCGATCTGGATATCGTTGCCGGTATTGTCCTTCAGTTGCAGTTCCTTGGCGCCGCTGGCATCGATCTTGATGCTGGCGGTGATGTTGGTAGTTGCAGTCTGGGCATTGACCGCCTGGGCCAGGGCCGACAGATCGCCGCCCACCACTTTGGCGCTGATGTTGACAGCCTTCGAGTTCGGATCGTTGGCGATCGAATTGGCGCCGCGCAGCTGGAAGTTCACTGCGCCGTCAGAAATNCCCACCACTTTGGCGCTGATGTTGACAGCCTTCGAGTTCGGATCGTTGGCGATCGAATTGGCGCCGCGCAGCTGGAAGTTCACTGCGCCGTCAGAAATTTTCGACAGCGTCGCTTCGGTTTTCGCCTCGGCGTTCACGCCGGTAGTGGCGGATGCGGCATTGATTTTGGCAGCGGTCGATTTAGCCGTGTCACCCACCACCACTGCGCCAGCAGTGTTGTCTTGCGCTTTGAGGAAAATATCCTGCGTAGCACCGGCGCCGGCCTTGATGGTCAGCTTCTCGGTCACCATGTTGCTGCCGAGGTCGGCATCGAGGTTGGTTGCGGCATTGGTCTTCGCTTGTGACAGCGAAGTAGCAGTATCGGCAGGCTTGATGGTGTTGTTACCGATATCGCGGGCCTTGGCGCTCTGCACGCCGATGTCGATGGTCTGGTTCGAGTTGGCGCCGACCTGGAACTGGGTGGATGTCAAGCTGCCGTCGAGGACGTTCTGGCCGTTGAACTGGGTGCTGGTGGCAACACGGTCGAGTTCCTTGCTCAGGGCACTCACCTCGTTCTGGATCGACGCACGATCCGATGCCGAGTTACTGCCGTTGGCCGATTGTACGGCCAGTTCGCGCACACGTTGCAGCAGGTCGCCGGCGGTGCTCAAGCCGCCCTCAGCAGTTTGTGCCAGCGAGATGCCGTCGTTGGCGTTACGCGCTGCTTGCTGGTTACCGCGAATTTGCGACGTGAAGCGCTCGGAAATGGCCAGACCGGCCGCATCGTCCTTGGCGCTGTTGATACGCAGGCCCGAGGACAGGCGTTGCAGGGATGTGGACAGGTTGGCTTGCGAGCTGCTCAGATTGCGTTGCGAGTTCAGCGACTGGATGTTGCTGTTAATAACTTGTGCCATGGTGTTCTCCAGATGTACTACGGGTTGGGCAGGGCGCCCTTACTTACTTTGGTCCACCACGCTGTTCCGTGGCGATCAGACCGCTGTTGTAAGTGTTTTCGGTTGCTTTATGAAAAGGTTTAGGGTGGGAAACATAGAATAAGTTTCACGCAATCCCTCAAGTTTTTCTCAGGCACCCGCTAAAGCGACTGGCATCGCTAAAACTTTAGAGTAAAAATAAATATTTCTAGTTAGCGTAATGTCATGAAAAAACCCCGGTCTGACAATGCCAGCCGGGGTCTTTTTGTGTAAGTCTTTAAAAATATTCAGCCACGCAGCAGCGACAACACCCCGTTAGGTAACGAGTTGGCCTGGGCCAGCATCGCGGTGCCGGCCTGTTGCAGGATCTGGCCGCGCGTGAGGGTGGCCGTTTCCTGGGCAAAGTCAGTATCCTGGATACGGCTGCGCGAAGCTGACAGGTTCTCGGTCGTGGTATTGAGGTTGGCAATGGTCGAGGCAAAACGATTCTGGATCGCACCGAGGTCGGCGCGGTTCCGGTTGATCAGGTTCAGCGCCGAGTCGATGGTTTTCAGGGCGTTGTTCGCGCCTTCGACCGTGCTGACGTCAACCTGGTCAACCGACTGCAGGTCACTGCCGATCGTTACGCCGCCGGTCACCGCCGAACCGGTGGTGATGCTGGAGCTGATGGAAAAGCCGGCATCGGACGAGAACTCGATCCGGCCGCCGACCACCGCTGCCGCGCCGGTTGTGCCGTCGAGCGGCACAGTGGCGGTTGACGGCTGGCCGCCGACATCGTGTCCGCGTACGGTGGCACCAAGCAATGCCTGGTCGCCCCCTTGGGCCGCGATCTGGATATCGTTGCCGGTGTTGTCCGTCAACTGCAATTCCTTGTTGCCAGCCGCATCAAGCTTGATGGTGGCAGTGACGTTGGTGGTCGCGCTTTGGGCATTGACTGCTTGTGCCAGGGCCGACAGGTCGCCTCCCGTAACCCTGGCGCTGATGGTCACCGGTTTCGAGTTTGAATCGTTGGCGATGGAATTGGCGCCGCGTAGCTGGAAGTTGACGGCGCCGTCCTTGATGTCGCCAATGGTAGCCACTGTCTTGGCCTCGGCAGTGACACCGGTCGCGAGGCTGGCCGCATTGATCTTGGCCGCTGCGGACTTGGCGGTGTCGCCGGAAATGACGGGAGGCCCTGCCTGCGGCGCGTTCAGGAACACGTCCTGGCTGGTACCGGCGCCGGCAGTAATGGTCAGTGTATCGTCCGCAGTCAGGAAGTTGCTGAGATCGGCGTTGAGGTTGGTGGCGGTTGCCGCATTCGCTTGGGACAGCGAGGTATTAGTATCGACGGGCTTGATGGTATTGTTGCCGATATCGCGCGCCCTGGCGCTTTGCACACCTACGTCGATGGTCTGGTTGGAGTTGGCGCCTACCTGGAACTGGGTGGAAGTGAGGCTGCCATCGAGTACATTCTGGCCGTTGAACTGGGTGGTCGTGGCGACGCGGTCGAGTTCCCTGGTCAGCGCACTCACTTCGTTCTGAATCGAAGCGCGGTCGGAGGCAGAGTTGCTGCCGTTGGCCGACTGCACCGCCAGTTCGCGCACGCGCTGCAACAGGTCGCCGGCGGTGCCCAAGCCGCCTTCAGCGGTTTGCGCCAGCGAGATGCCATCGTTGGCGTTCCGGGCAGCCTGCTGGTTGCCGCGGATTTGCGCTGTGAAACGCTCGGAAATGGCCAGACCGGCCGCATCGTCCTTGGCGCTGTTGATGCGCAGGCCGGACGACAGGCGTTGCAGGGATGTGGACAGGCTTGTCTGCGAGCTACTCAGGTTGCGCTGCGAGTTCAGCGACTGGATATTGCTATTGATAATTTGTGCCATGGTCGTTCTCCGCAGGTAGAACGGGTTGGGCCAGGTGCCCGGTGTACTTTGGTCCACCCCGCTGTCCCGGGGCGCTCAAACCGCTGTTGGTCCCTCCACTCCATGCGGCCAGCTGGCGTTGGCACCGGCGACCACCATACGACTATACTCCGCAAATCTTTAGTGTAAAAAAACAAATATTTTTTAAACATGTCTGGACGAAAAAAAACCAGCCCGAAAGCTGGTTTTTGTTGTTGATAGGCACGTCGCGGCGCTACGCGGTTTGCTGGATCAGCACACCCTTGGTGGATTTGGCTTCCATCGCCTTGGCAATTTCCAGCGCCTCGGGCGTCGGAATCTGCCGCAACACCTCTTTGGTACTTTGGTCGATGACCTTGACCACGGTGCGCTTGCTGTCGGTATCGATGGAAAACTCGAGTCCCTGCGACTTGGCCTGCGGCGACTGGTTCAACTCGGATACTGCCCGGTTGACCTGGTCGAGTGACGGCGGACCTTTGACCGCGTTGGCGGTCTCGACGGCGCTGGCCGGCGCGCGGGTGGCGCCCGGTACCTGGGCGGCGTCGGTGCCCGCCAACTGGCGTTCCGCCGGGCGACCGACGGAAATTGAGCCTATTGAGTCGATAGTCATGATGCGTCCTTTACGAAAAATCCCCGGACTGACAAACATCAGCCGGGGAGCGGGATTAGCGCATGTTTTTTCTGAGCTAATTCATCCGGAGAGATTAGCCACGCAGCAGCGACAGCACGCCGTTCGGCAGCGAGTTGGCCTGGGCCAGCATGGCAGTACCGGCCTGTTGCAGGATCTGGCCACGCGTCAGGTTGGCCGTTTCTTGCGCAAAGTCGGTATCCTGGATCCGGCTACGCGAGGAAGACAAGTTCTCGGTCGTCGTGTTCAGGTTGGCGATGGTCGATGCAAAACGGTTCTGGATCGCACCGAGGTCGGCACGGTTCTTGTTGATCGAGTTCAGCGCCGAATCGATGGTTTTCAACGCAGCGTTGGCGCCGTCGATGGTGCTGACGTCGATCTTGTCCACCGATTGCAGGTCGCTGCCGATGGTGGCAGTGGTGCCGCCTGCGACCGCCGACGATGTCTGGTCGGTCGTGATCGAGAAACCCGAGTCGGACGAAAACTCGACGCGGCCGCCAACCGAGGCAGACGCCGTGGCAGTCAGCACAGCACCGGCACCGGCTACACCACCAACATCGTGGCCGCGAATTTCCGAGTTTTGCAGGGCAACGTCGCCAGCCTGGGTCGCGATCTGGATATCGTTGCCGGTGTTGTCCTTCAGTTGCAGTTCCTTGGCGCCGCTGGCATCGACCTTGATGCTGGCGGTGATGTTGGTAGTTGCAGTCTGGGCATTGACCGCCTGGGCCAGGGCCGACAGATCGCCGCCCACCACTTTGGCGCTGATGTTGACAGCCTTCGAGTTCGGATCGTTGGCGATCGAATTGGCGCCGCGCAGCTGGAAGTTCACTGCGCCGTCAGAAATTTTCGACAGCGTCGCAAAAACTCCCGTTCCAGTTCGGCCGACGTGGCGCGTACGAACANCGCCCACCACTTTGGCGCTGATGTTGACAGCCTTCGAGTTCGGATCGTTGGCGATCGAATTGGCGCCGCGCAGCTGGAAGTTCACTGCGCCGTCAGAAATCTTCGACAGCGTCGCTTCAGTTTTCGCTTCGGCGTTCACGCCGGTGGTGGCGGATGCGGAATTGATTTTGGCAGCGGCCGATTTTGCCGTGTCGCCCACCACCACTGCGCCAGCAGTGTTGTCTTGCGCTTTGAGGAAAATATCCTGCGAAGCACCGGCGCCAGCCTTGATGGTCAGCTTCTCGGTCACCATGTTGCTGCCGAGGTCGGCATCGAGGTTGGTTGCGGCATTGGTCTTCGCTTGCGACAGCGAAGTAGCGGTATCGGCAGGCTTGATGGTGTTGTTACCGATATCGCGGGCCTTGGCGCTCTGCACACCGATGTCGATGGTCTGGTTCGAGTTGGCGCCGACCTGGAACTGGGTGGACGTCAGGCTGCCGTCGAGTACATTCTGGCCGTTGAACTGGGTGCTGGTGGCAACGCGGTCGAGTTCCTTGCTCAGGGCGCTCACCTCGTTCTGGATCGACGCACGATCCGATGCCGAGTTACTACCGTTGGCGGACTGCACTGCCAGTTCACGCACACGTTGCAGCAGATCGCCAGCGGTGCTCAAGCCACCCTCAGCAGTTTGTGCCAGCGAAATGCCGTCGTTGGCGTTACGCGCTGCTTGCTGGTTACCACGAATTTGCGACGTGAAGCGCTCGGAAATGGCCAGACCGGCCGCATCGTCCTTGGCGCTGTTGATACGCAGGCCGGAGGAAAGACGTTGCAACGAAGTGGACAGATTAGCTTGCGAGCTGCTCAGGTTACGTTGCGAATTGAGGGATTGGATGTTGCTGTTGATGACTTGTGCCATGATGATTCTCCATACTTACTGATGTATGGGCTGGATGCCGCAGTCAACTTTGGTCTGTCTCTACTTGCCGAGACAATCAAACCGCTGTTGTAATGATTTTCGGTTGCTCAGCGGGAAAATTTAGGCCTGGAAACGAACTATAAATTTCATTTCGGCCCTAAAGTTCAGCCTGCGGCTGCGCTTAATCGGCCGTGAAAAGCCAATCTTTAGGGCTGAAAATAATTTATTTATCGCAGTAATTTAATGAAAAAAAAGCCCGGCAGGCGCCGGGCTCGATGTTTTCTGTGGCAGGACTGCCAAGCTTGCCTGCTAGTCGGCCATCACCACCCGGTTCTTGCCGGTCTGCTTGGCGGTATACATGGCCTTGTCGGCCCGTTTGACCAGGTCGGTCTGCTCTTCGTTGGGGCGGCGCAGCGCCACGCCAGCCGAGAACGTGATCAGCACCTTTTCGTTATCGTGCAGGAAGAAGTGCTTGGTCAGTTCGCGTTGCAGGCGGGTCATGGTCGATGCTGCCGCCTCGATGGTGGTCTCGGGCATCAGGATCAGGAATTCCTCGCCGCCGAAGCGGGCGATCACGTCCATCGAGCGCAGGGTTTCCTTGACGATTTTCACCAGATGCTTGAGCGCGGCGTCGCCGGCGATGTGGCCGTAGGTATCGTTGAGCTTTTTGAAGTCGTCGAGGTCGAGCACGGACACGCACAGCGGCGTGCCACGGCGGTCGGAGCGCGCGGTTTCGCGGTCGAACACGTCGTCGAGGCCGCGCCGGTTGAGCGAGCCGGTCAGTTGATCTTCGCGCACCAGCTCGCTCAAGTGCTGGAGCTTGGCTTCGAGCGCGTGGATGCGGCTTTCCGCGTCCTGCACTTCCTGACGCGCCAGCACCATCTTGTCGCGGGCCTTGAGCGCCTCGGCCTGCACCAGCCGGGTTTCCTTGAGCACTTCGTCTAGAATGCTGTTGAGCTCGGAAATATTGTCGGCCTTGCTGATCTTGTCCGAATAGCCACCGATCTTCTCGTGGAAGTCGCCGGTGGAGGCGGCCACCGCGCCCAGGCGGTCGATAAACGTCATCATCATGTTCTTGACGGTGAGCTTGACGTCCGACAGGCTGTGCTTGAGCTGGCCCTGCTTGTAAATGACTTCCTTCAGGCTGCGCGTGGCGTCCTCGAGCGCACGGACGTCAAGCGGGCCCGAGATCAGGTGTTGCACCGCTTCGATCTGGCCTTGCAGCCAGCTGTCGTCTTCGAGCAGTTCGCTGACGTTTTCCAGCAGTAGCTTGAACAGGCGCAGCAGCAACTCCTGCTGCTCGGCGCTGTCGGCGCCGCGCACTTCGATCTGGAAGCACAGTTGCTTGAGGCGCTGGCCGATCTCGGTCAGCGCTTCCTCGCTGTGGGCGTCACGGGTGGCGGTGCCCAATGATTCAGCCTCGGCTGCCAATGCCGGCGCATCGGCCAGCAGCGACGCTACCGCAAAAGTGAGGGTGCGGCTGAGCAGTTCGCGCAGGGCGCGGCTTTGCTCGTCCTCGGCGCCGGTGGCGGCGGCCATGCCGGCCGTTTCGATGCCGGGCTTCTTGCTGATAAAGTGTTTTTCCACCAGTTGCGACAACATGCGCGCATAGCCGTCCCAGTCGCGCGATTTGACGGCGCGGTTGAAGCGGCGGCCGAAATCGGCCAGGTCGCCGGTGCCGTCGGCCAGGCGCGTGGCAAACTGGTTCAGGACCGATTCCGGGCCGGGGTCGATGCTGACAACGGGCGCGCTGGCTACTGCCGGTTCGCTGATGCCGGCGATTTCGTTGTAAATCTCGCGATAGGCCTCGGGCGTGGGAGAAATCCGGCGCAGCGCCAGGCGTTTGAACGCCTCGCGTGCGATCTCGGCCGGATTCTGCTCGGGGACGGTGGGTTTGCTGGACATGAACGAGCGACCTCTATGGGTTTACTTGGTTGTAGCATGATAGGCCCATGCCGGATGCATCATTGCGCGGAGCAGGCGCGGAAAAACGTCTTTCATTTCTGCATCAAAAATGTTCTATCCGACAACCATAATGGGACTAATCGTTGTCATTTTACCCCCGTCGGGCCCGTTCGTCGTCTTCCCTTAGTCGATCAACTGGTTTTTGATCGCGTAGTGTGTCAATTCGGCGCTGTTCTTGAGCTTCATTTTAACCAGCAGGCGGGCGCGGTATTCGCTGACAGTCTTGACCGACAACGACAATTCCTTGGCAATCACGCCCACCGTCTTGCCGGAGGCAATCATGGTCAGGGTCTGGTATTCGCGGTCGGACAGCGAATCGTGCGGCGGCGCTTCGTGGTCTTCGCCCACGTGGTTGGCCAGCTCCTGTGCCAGCGCCGGGCTGATGTATTTCTGGCCGCCAGCCACCTGGCGGATGGCATTGACCAGCTCGCGCGGCGCGCTCTGCTTGGTGAGATAGCCGGACGCGCCCGCCTTGAGCGAGCGGATCGCATATTGATCTTCGCGGTGCATCGATAACATCAGGACGGCCAGGTCCGGCTTTTCCTTCTTGATCTGCTTGAGCACGTCGATACCGCTGCGGTCGGGCATGGAAATGTCGAGCAGCATGACCTGGCATTCGGACTTGCGGAACAGCTTGACGGCTTCCAGGCCGTTCTCGGCCTCGCCGGCCACGATGATGTCGCGCGTCTCGGCCAGGATTTGTTTCAAGCCTTCGCGCACGATGGCATGGTCGTCGGCAATGAAGACCTTGATGATGGCTTTTTCGCTCATGGTGGTTTTCTCTACTTTTTCTGCAAGCGCTCTGTGGCGCATTATGTGACACGGTTGCTTAGCCAGCCGGCTATCCGCCTATTGTAGCCCCCGGACCCGGTTCCGGTTCCGGTCCCGTGCTTTCGTGGCGAATCTTGATTGCCACCACCGTGCCGCCCCCCGGCGCGTGGCTCAGCGTCAGGGTGCCGCCCAGTGCGCGGGTGCGTTCCACCATGCCGCGCAGGCCGAACGACGCCGGCTTGGCGCGGTCGGCCTGGCGGATGCCACGGCCGTCGTCGGTAATCTTCAGGCTGACGTAATGGCGCAGCCGCGCCAGCTTCACGCTGACCCGGCTCGCTTCGGCGTGTTTGGCGATATTGGTCAGCGCTTCCTGGGCAATGCGGAACAGCGCCGTGGACTGGTCTTCGTCGAGGCCCATGTCGCGCTGGTTGTAGCTGAACGTGGTGTCGATGCCGGCCTGCTTGTCGAACTCGCGCACCTGCCACTCGAGCGCGGCCACCAGGCCCAGGTCGAGCAGGGCGGGGCGCAGGTCGAGTGAAATGCGGTGCACGGCGTCGATGGTGCGGTCCACCAGCGAATCGAGGTAGTCGGTGCGCTCGCGCAGCGCCGGGTCGATGCCGTCCAGGCGCGTTGCCAGCATGGCCAGCGCCATCTTGATGGCGGTCAGGTTGCCGCCCAGCTCGTCGTGGATTTCACGGGCGATGCGGGTGCGCTCCTGTTCCTTGACGCGGTCGGTGTGGGCGCTCAGCTCGGCCAGCCGCGCGCGCGACCGCCGCACTTCCTGCTGCTCCTGCTTGCTTTCGGTGATATTGGTCATCATGCCGTCCCAGCGCATGGCGCCGCCGGGCAGCGCGTGCGGCGTGGCGCGCAGGTTGATCCACTTGACGTCCTTCCAGGCATCGACCCAGATCCGGCCTTCCCAGTTCCAGCTCCACAGCGCATTGGCCGAAGCCTGCATGGCGTCCTGGTACGCGTCGCGGTCCTCGGGCAGGATCAGTTCGAGGAAGCGGCCCGGCGCGGCGTGCAGCGCGGCCGGCGTGAGGCCCAGCAGCGCCTGGCAGCCGTCGCTCAGATACGGGAACGACACGGTGCCATCGGCCTGGCGCTCGAACTGGTACACCAGGCCAGGGGTGTTGGAAACGATGGCGTCAAAACGCGCGCGCATCTGCGCCAGTTCGGTGGCAAGGTCGGGTGCGGCAGGGAGGCTACTCATGGCAATGGTCGGTGGACTCGGTGATATCGTTGATCTGGCATGGTGGTTGACATCGCAGTCAGGTGCGCCAGCGGGCCCGAAAGCGCTTGAGCAGGCGGCGAAAGCGCCCGGTCCAGCTGCGCGGGCCGCTGCTGGCGCGCTGGCGCCAGCGTCGCACGCGCCCGGCCAGCGCCTGCACCTGACGCCATGCCGCAGTGGCTTGCAAGCGCGCGATCCAGCGCGCCTTGAGCGCCAGGAACCAGCCCAGCAGGCGGGCAAACCAGACAATGGTGAGCAATACAGGCCGGGTGAGCAGGTACAGCCGCGCCACGGCCGCCGCCCCCACCACCTTGGCCAGCACGATCACGGTCAGGCCCAGCAGCGCATGGCCGTTGGCCAGCGCCCACAGCGCCAGCAGCTTGACCGGAAACAGCAGCGCGGCCGGCAACACCATCAGTACCAGCGCCGCGTACGGTCCCAGCTGGCAAATCCACTGTTCCAGGCGGGCCAGCGGCGGCCAGGCCGTGAGGCGGCGCATCAGCGCCGCGCCCAGGTCCCACAGCCAGTCTTCCAGCAGCAACAACAGCGCCGCCAGGTAGACCAGCGGCGCGAACAGCCAGCGGTGCAAGCGTCGGAAATGTTTCATCGGGCCTCGTGTGGTTCTTCTGGCTGCATGATACGTGAAACAAAACGTTTGCGGAAAAGCAGCGCTGTACAATAGGCGTCATGAACAAAGCCTTTGTAAAAGAATCCGACGGGGACGACGACGAGGAAGCCGCCGCGCTGGCGCTGGCCATCCCGGCCGGCTCCAAGAACTACATCCGCCCCGAGGGCTACCAGCGCATCAAGGACGAATTGCTGCAGCTGATCGACGTTGACCGGCCGGAAGTGGTGCGTATCGTCCACTGGGCCGCGTCCAACGGCGACCGTTCCGAGAACGGCGATTACATCTACGGGAAAAAACGCCTGCGCGAAATCGACCGCCGCATCCGTTTCCTGACCAAGCGCATGGACTCGGCCGCAATAGTCGATCCCAGCGTGCACCACGGCAGCGACCAGATCTTTTTTGGCGCCACTGTCACCTATTGCGACCAGCATGGCACCGAGCGCACCATCACCATCGTCGGCATCGACGAGCTCGATCCTTTGAATGGCAAGATCAGCTGGGTGGCGCCGGTGGCGCGGGCATTGACCAAGGCGCGCGAAGGCGACCTGATCACCTTCCAGGCGCCGCACGGCGTCGATGAGCTGGAAATTCTGGCAGTCAGTTACCCGGCGCCGCAGTAGGGCGCCGGGGCGGTTCAGCTGCGCTCGCGCAGGATGCGGTTGACGCCGGTCACGCGACGCACATTGCGCAGCAGGCCGGCCAGGTGCACGCGGTCCTTGACCTGGATGGTAAAGCGCAACTGGTGCAGCACGTTGTCCTTGTCCTCGTCCATGCCGACATAGGTGATGTTGGCGTCGGACTCGCCGATCTCGGCCGCCACGCGCGCCAGGATGCCTTTTTCGTTGTTGATCAACAGCTTGATGCGACAGTCGAAACGGCGGTTCATCTCGGTGCCCCACTTGACCGCGATCCAGCGGTCCGGCTCCTTGGCCTTCTGGCGCTTGGCGATCGTGCAGTCGGTGGTGTGCACCAGCAAGCCCTGGTCGCGGCGCAGCTGGCCGATAATGGAGTCGCCCGGGATTGGCAGGCAGCACGGCGCCAGTTGCACCGAGACGCCTTCGCTGCCGCAAATGGTGACCGGGTCGAGCTCGGTCGCACTGTTGTGGTCGATCGGCGCGCTGGCCGATTCGCCGCCGCGCAAGCCGAAGATATGGCGCGCCACCAGCGCCGCCATGCGCTTGCCGATGCCAATGTCGGCATACAGCTCGTCGAGCGACTTGGCGCTCGATTCGTTGAGCAGGCGCTCTGTCAGGTGTTCTTCGAGCAGCGCCGACATGCCCAGGGACGTGAGCGCCTGCGCCAGCAACTGCTCGCCCAGCGTGATCGATTCGGGCAGGTTGATGGTGCGCAGGTGGTGGCGGATCGCCGAACGGGCCTTGCCGGTACGGACGAACGACAGCCAGCTCGGGCTCGGCCGCGAATTCGCGTCGGTGACGATCTCGACGATGTCGCCGTTGCGCAGCTCGGTGCGCAGCGAGACCGGTTCGTGGTTGATCATCGCCGAAACCGTGTGGTCGCCGATGCCGGTGTGGATCGAGTACGCAAAATCGATCGGCGTGGCGCCGCGCGGCAAAGCGATGATCTTCGATTTGGGCGTAAACACGTACACCGAATC
Source organism: Duganella sp. Leaf61 (assembly GCF_001421905.1). Classification (NCBI taxonomy): domain Bacteria; kingdom Pseudomonadati; phylum Pseudomonadota; class Betaproteobacteria; order Burkholderiales; family Oxalobacteraceae; genus Duganella; species Duganella sp. Leaf61. The sequence goes on along the minus strand of NZ_LMLM01000012.1, from coordinate 204,856 downwards.
GGGGAACAGATCGACCTTGACATGCTCGAGGAACTCGGCCGAGTCGCCGGTCTGCTGCTGGATGTCGAGCAGCGACTGTAGCCACGCATGGGTGCGCTGCTGCATGTCGGACAGGTTGGAATCGGCATTCTTGTACAGCCAGTGCGCGGCCACGCCGGACTCGGCGGTGCGATGCATTTCCTGGGTGCGGATCTGGAACTCGACCGGCGTGCCGTACGGGCCGATCAGCGTGGTGTGCAGCGACTGGTAGCCGTTGAGCTTGCGGATCGCAATATAGTCCTTGAACTTGCCCGGCATCGGCTTGTACAGCGAGTGCAGGGTGCCCAGCGCCACGTAGCAGTTGGGGAAGGTATCGACCACCACGCGGAAGCCATACACGTCGAGCACCTGCGAGAACGACAGGTGCTTGTTGCGCATTTTTTTGTAGATGCCGAACAGGGTTTTTTCGCGGCCATACACTTCCGCTTCGATCCCGGCCATGCCCAGCGTGTTCTTCACCGATTCGAGAATCTTGGTGACCACTTCGCGGCGGTTGCCGCGCGCCGCCTTGACGGCCTTGGCCAGCGTGCGATAGCGCAGCGGATACAGGTGCGAGAACGACAGGTCCTGCAGTTCGCGGTAGATATTGTTCAGGCCCAGGCGGTGCGCGATGGGCACGTACACTTCCATCGTTTCGCGCGAGATGCGGGCCTTCTTGTTGGGCGCCATGACTTCCATGGTGCGCATATTGTGCAGCCGGTCGGCCAGCTTGATCAGGATGACGCGCACATCGGACGCCATCGCCAGCAGCATCTTGCGGAAGTTTTCCGCCTGCGCTTCGATCTGGCTCTGGAATTCGATTTTATCGAGCTTGGACAAGCCATCGACCAGGTTGGCCACCGGCGCGCCGAAGCGCTCGATCAGCTCGTCCTTCTTGACGTCCTGGTCTTCCATCACATCGTGCAGCAGCGCGGCCATGATCGCCTGCGCGTCGAGCTTCCAGTCGGCGCAAATCTCGGCCACCGCGATCGGGTGCGAGATGTACGGTTCGCCCGATTTCCGGACCTGGCCCAGGTGCATTTCGTCCGAGAAGCGATAGGCTTCCTTGACCTTTTTCAGGTCGGCGGCCGTCATGTAGTCGGACAGTTTTTCGGTCAGGTGCGTGACCGAGGCAACGCCGGCGGTCAGGGTAGGCGTGGCCAGGGGCGACGAGGAAATCACGGGGGGAGCTGGTGGTGGCAAGGATGCTGCGATGGTGGAGGCGGTGCTATCCCCTGCATGTGCACCCGAAAGGGTGCCCGACGTGGCACCAGCCGGCATGGCAGCCGGCTGTTTGGCCCGGGAGGGCGTGGCGTTCAGTGTCGGGTCGGCAGGGATCAGATTCATACGTGTGCGTTCCGTCGTGTTGAGGTTGCATTCTCCACCTTCGGGAACGCGGGTCCACCTTACATGGGGACCTTTTTCAACATTTCGATACCGACTTTGCCGGCGGCGATTTCACGCAGGGCGACAACGGTAGGCTTGTCCTTGGCTTCCACTTTCGGGGTGTGGCCTTGCAGCAGCTGGCGCGCGCGGTAGGTGGCGGCCAGGGTCAGCTGGAAACGGTTAGGGATGTTCTTGAGACAATCTTCAATAGTAATGCGTGCCATGATATAGCTCCTAAAATCTTTTATTCAGCGTGGATACCCAATTGGGCAAATAGCGAGGCGTTGCGTGCCGCTTGTTGCGCAAACCGGCAACGGGCCGCTCTGACAATCGCGGTAAGCTCGGACAACGCGATTGCGAATTCTTCGTTGATGATAGCATACTCGAACTCGGGAGCGTGGGCGATTTCACCCCCTGCGGCAAGCAGCCGGCGGGTGATCACATGCGGCTCGTCGGTGGCGCGTTTTTTCAGTCTGTCTTCGAGCGCGGCGATCGATGGCGGCAGGATGAAAATGCCGGTCGCCTGCGGGAATTGCTTGCGCACCTGGCGCGCACCCTGCCAGTCGATTTCCAGCAAAATATCGGTGCCTTTTTTCATCTCCTGCTCGACCATGATGCGCGACGTGCCGTAGTAATTGCCGTGCACTTCGGCCCATTCCAGGAACTCGCCGGCCTCGGCGCGCGCGACGAAATCTTCGGCGGTGGTGAACCAGTATTGCTCGCCGTGGGTTTCACCGGGACGCGGCTGGCGCGTGGTGGTGGAAATCGACAGCTTGATCGCCGGCTCCTGTGCCAGCAGGGCATTGACCAGCGTGGACTTGCCGGCGCCGGACGGCGCGGCCACCACAAATAAACTGCCGGCGAAAGCGTGGGATAAACTCATGATCATCTCTCAAACGTAAAAGGCGCCGAAGAGGACGCCCAAAGACGTATTTTACCAAGAGCCATGAGTGCACTCCAATTTACAAAAGACCGATCAAGTGTTGGGCCGCGGCCGGCGCCCGTTCCTTGGCGCCGTTGATGAAATAGATGAACACGTCGCGCGTCTTTTTGCTTTCTTTCGCCGCGCCCACGTGCGGTAGCGTAGCGGGAACGGCGCCTTGCTGCCATTGGCTTGCCGCGTCGGCCCATTTTTTCAGGGCCGGCTTGGTGTAACCCGTGATGCGTTCGCTTTGGGCATTGAGCAGCCGTGCATACACAAAGTCGCCGGTGAGGTCGGCATACGATGGAAAATCGGGTGCATCGGCAAACACCGTCGCGACCTTGTACTTGCGCGCCAGCTTCAGGTAGTCGTCGCACATGAAACTGTCGTGGCGCGTGTCGAGTACGTGGCGCAGCTTGCGCGTGCCCAGTTTTGCCGGCAGCAATTTGAAAAAGGCTTCGAGGTCGTCAGGATCGAACTGCTTGGTAGGGGCGAGCTGCCACAGCAGCGGGCCGAGCTTGTCGCCCAGTTCGGCCAGGCCGCTGTGGACGAAGCGCTCGACCGATTCACCGGCCTCGGCCAGCACGCGGCGGTTGCTGGCATAGCGGCTGGCCTTGACGGAGAAGACGAAGTCGTCCGGCGTTTGCGCGTGCCACGACGCAAAATGTTCGGGCTTGGCGGTGCGGTAATAAGTGCCGTTGATTTCAATGGTGGTGACCTGGCGGCTCGCATATGCGAGCGCCTTCTTTTGCGGTACGTCCGGCGGATAAAACGTCTCGCGCCAGGGCGCGTAATCCCATCCGCCGATGCCCACCCGAATTGACGTCGCCATGCTCCGCTCCCGATTTGAGCTGCCGTAGTTGAGTTCAAATGATAGCGGGATTTTTAAAGCCGGGCTCTTTTCCTTTGGCAAACGAACCCAATACTAACGGGACGTTTTACTTACCGGGAAATTTATGAAAGACCTCATCGTCGTCGCCACCCTGACCGCCAAGCCGGGCCACGAAGCCACCCTCAAAGCCGCGCTGGAAAAAATCGTCCCGCCCAGCCGCGCCGAAGCCGGCTGCTCGCGCTACGAGCTGCACGCAGATATCGAACACGCGGGACGGTTTGTGATGATCGAGACGTGGCGCGATCAGCGGGCGCTGACCGAGCATGAAGCGACGCCGCACTTCCAGGCGCTGTTGCAGGAAGTGGGCGGCAAGGTGGACGTGCAGGTATTAAAACTGGACAAGCTGCTGTAAAGCGTCTTACTCGAGGTTTTGCACCTGCTCGCGCATCTGCTCGATCAGCAGCTTCAATTCCATCGACGCATCGGCCAGTTCCTTGACCGACGCCTTGGCGCCCAGGGTGTTGGCTTCGCGGTTCAGCTCCTGCATCATGAAGTCCAGGCGCTTGCCGACCTGGCCGCCTTTTTTCAGGATGTGGCGGGTTTCGCCCAGGTGCGCCGACAACCGGCCCAGTTCTTCGGCGACGTCGATGCGGATGCCGTACAGGATCACTTCCTGGCGGATGCGTTCCAATGCATCCTGACGCGACAGCGACGAATTCGAGCCCTGGCAGGCCAGGCCCAGCGCGTCCTGCATGCGCTCGACCGCCTTTTGCTGGAACGCCGCCACCACTTGCGGAATCAACGGGGTGATGCGCTTGACGATCGCTTCCATCGCCTCGATGCGCGAGATCAGCATCGCTTCGAGCGCCGCACCTTCGCGCTGGCGGCTCAGCACGAACGCCTGCACGGTGCGCACGGTCAGCGCGGCAACGTCGGCCTGCAGCGACTCCTGGCCAATCTGCGCTTCTTCGATCACGCCGGGCCAGCGCAGCAGCTCGGCCACCGACATCGCCTGGGCGCCGGGGAAATGCGCGCCCACTTCGGCCTGCAAGCGTTGCAGCTCGGTGAGCAGCGGCATGTTCAGCGCCTGGGCGCCGGTGGTGGCTGCCTTGCGGCCAAAGCTCAGGCGCAGCTCCACCTTGCCACGTGTGATGGCAGCCATGATTGCCGAGCGCAGATCGGGTTCAAGCGCGCGTAAATCGTCGTTAATTCGAAACTGAAGGTCGAGAAACCGGGAGTTAACACTCTTGATCTCGATGGTCAGTGTTCCTGCCGCACTCTCACTGGTGGCGACCGCGTAGCCCGTCATGCTGGAAATGCTCAATGGATATCCCCGATTAATCTTTTACAAAACAGTGATTTATCCACACATCCGGTTGTCAAGGTAATAAGTCTGGTGGGTGCGTTCCACACTGCCATTGCCGGATGGTCTGGAAATTGCTGGATATTGCATTGTAAAGAAAATTGCGGCTGGTGGGTTCAGTATTGTTTACCTGGAGTACGAGGCCCTGGCGCGGTTGTGCAAGTGCAGCTTGTGGTCTATGCTGCCGGACCATCAAACTGCCAGGAATTACACCATGACTCCAGACTTCCGCCCGAGCGGCCGCGCCGTCGATGCGCTGCGCACCCTGCGCCTGACCCGCGATTACACCAAGCACGCCGAAGGTTCGGTGCTGATCGAATGCGGTGATACCAAGGTCATCTGTACCGCAAGTATCGAAGACAAGGTGCCGGGCTTCCTGAAAGGAAAGGGGCAAGGCTGGATGACGGCCGAATACGGCATGCTGCCGCGTTCCACCCACACCCGCATGGACCGCGAAGCGGCGCGCGGCAAGCAGTCGGGCCGCACCCAGGAAATCCAGCGCCTGATCGGCCGTTCGCTGCGCGCCGCGTTCGACCTCAACGCCTTCGGCGAACGCACGCTGCACCTCGATTGCGACGTGATCCAGGCCGACGGCGGTACCCGTACCGCGTCGATCACCGGCGCCATGGTGGCGGCGTACGACGCGTTTTCCAAGCTGGTCGCGCGCGGCGCGGTACCGGCCATCCCGCTGAAAAACTTCGTTGCCGCCATTTCGGTGGGCGTGTACCAGGGCACGCCGGTGCTGGACCTCGACTACATCGAGGATTCCAACTGCGACACCGACATGAACGTGGTCATGAACGACGCCGGCCATTTCATCGAAGTGCAGGGCACGGCCGAAGGCGCCGCGTTCGACCGCGACGGCATGAACCGCCTGCTGGACCTGGCACAGGGCGGCATCGCCGACCTGATCGTGCTGCAAAAGCAGGCGCTCGGCCTGGCCTGAGGTTCCAACCCGGCAAACGGTTTACAATGGCGGCTTCCCAGATTTTGAAGCCGCCATCGCCATGACCCAACGCCTGATCCTCGCCTCCAACAACGCCGGCAAACTCAAGGAATTCAACCAGTTACTCGCCACCGTGGGCTACTCGGTCCACGCCCAGGGCGAGTACGACGTGCCGGAAGCGGACGAACCATTCCACACCTTCGTGGAAAACGCCCTGCAAAAAGCCCGCCACGCCGCCCGCATCACGGGCCTGCCGGCGCTGGCCGACGACTCGGGCGTATGCATCAACGCCTTTGGCGGCGCCCCCGGCGTGTATTCGGCGCGCTTTGCCGGCGAACCGAAGTCCGACGCCCGCAACAACGAAAAAATGGTGGCCGACCTGGCCCAGCACACCGACCGCTCGGCGTATTACTACTGCGTGCTGGTGTTCGTGCGCCATGCCGACGACCCGCAGCCGATCATTGCCGATGGCCGCTGGAATGGTGAAATGCTCGACGCCCCGCGCGGCAGCGGCGGCTTCGGCTACGACCCGTATTTCTACATCCCGGCACTGGGCAAGTGCGCCGCCGAGCTGACGTCCGACGAAAAGAACGCCCTGTCGCACCGCGGCCAGGCCCTGCGCGCGCTGGTAGAGAAGCTGAAATGATACCGATCAAGATCGTCGGCGCTACCAGTAAGGTTACCGGTACAGCCAGTACCGCTGCCGGTACAGTTGCCGGGGGCGCCGACCTCGGTGACGCCGCCGGCGTTGCCCTCAAGTACCTGAAAAGCGGCGCGCTCAACCTGACCGCGCTGCCGCCGCTGTCGCTGTACATCCACTTCCCGTGGTGCGTGCGCAAGTGCCCGTATTGCGATTTCAACTCGCACGAGGCAAAGGACGGTGGCGCCTTCCCCGAGCAGGAATACCTTGACGCGCTGCGCCTCGACCTGGAAATGGCGCTGCCGCTGATCTGGGGCAGGAAGATTTACACCATCTTTATTGGCGGCGGCACGCCGAGCCTGATGTCGGCCGCTGGCCTGGACCGGCTGCTGTCGGACGTGCGCACGCTGCTGCCGCTCGATGCCGATACCGAGATCACCATGGAAGCCAACCCGGGCACGTTCGAGGCGGAGAAATTCCGCTCGTACCGCGCCAGCGGCATCAACCGGCTGTCGATCGGCATCCAGAGTTTCAATGACCGCCACCTGAAGGCGCTGGGCCGCATCCACGACGACGGCGAAGCCAGGCGCGCGGTGGAAATCGCGCTCGACAACTTCGACAACTTCAACCTCGACCTGATGTACGCGCTGCCGTCGCAGACGTTGGCAGAGGCGCGCGAGGATATCGAGACCGCGCTGGCGTTCAAGCCGCCGCACCTGTCGCTCTACCATTTGACGATGGAACCGAACACGCTGTTCGCCAAGTACCCGCCGGCGCTGCCCGACGACGACGCCAGCGCCGACATGCAGGACATGATCGCCGAACTGACGGCCGCCAACGGCTACCAGCACTACGAAGTGTCGGCGTATGCGAAAGAGGGCAAGCGCGCGCGCCACAATCTCAATTACTGGGAATTCGGCGATTACCTCGGCATCGGCGCCGGCGCCCACTCCAAGCTGTCGTTCCCGCACCGGGTGCTGCGCCAGGCCAGGTACAAGCAGCCGCGCGCGTACATGGACCAGGCCAGACTGGGCGCGCCGGTCCAGGAAGAGCACGAGATTGCGCGCGAGGACATGGGCTTCGAGTTCATGCTCAACACGCTGCGCCTGCGCGGCGGCTTCGACCCCAACCTGTTTGCCGAGCGCACCGGCATGAGCATGAATGCGATTGAAAAGACGCTCAACGCAGCCGAAGCCAAGGGCCTGATCTACCGTGACTACAAGGTGATCCGGCCGACCGAGCTGGGGCAGCGCTTCCTCAATGATTTGCAGGAGATGTTTTTGGGGACGTAAGCACGCGGGAGCGTTTTAGAATTCTTCCCAGTCCTTGTCGCCACCGACCGTCGCCGGCTTGCGTGGCACCGATGTCAGCGCCGGCTTGGTTGCCGGCCTGGATGCCGGCTTCAATGCTGGCGCTGGACGGCGTGCTGCCACCGGTTTCACTGCTGCCAGCTTGCGCGCAGTAGCAGTAGCCGCCACCGGCACAGACACCGCGCCCGCTTCCAGCCGGAACGACGACGCCACGTCCGCCAGCCGCTCGGCCTGTTCCTGCATGCTGGCCGCCGCTGCCGCCGCTTCTTCCACCAGCGCCGCGTTCTGCTGCGTCACCTGGTCCATCTGCGTGATCGCGGTATTGACCTGGTCGATGCCGATGCTTTGTTCGCTGGTGGCCGAGGTGATCTCGCCCACGATATCGGTCACGCGGCGCACGCTGGCCACCACGTCGTCCATGGTGGCGCCGGCTTCTTTGACCAGCTTCGAGCCGATATCGACCTGGTCCACCGAATTGCCGATCAGCTCCTTGATCTCCTTGGCCGCACCGGCCGAGCGCTGCGCCAGGTTGCGCACTTCGGATGCCACGACCGCAAAACCACGCCCCTGTTCGCCGGCGCGCGCCGCTTCCACGGCAGCATTGAGCGCCAGGATATTGGTCTGGAAGGCGATGCCGTCGATGACGGAAATGATGTCGTAGATCTTGCGCGACGAATCGTTGATGGTGCCCATGGTGCTCACCACCTGGCCGACGATGGCGCCGCCTTTTTCCGCCACCTCCGACGCGGTCCTGGCCAATTGGTTGGCCTGGCGCGCATTGTCGGCATTCTGGCGCACGGTGGAGGTCAGTTCTTCCATCGACGACGCGGTTTCTTCGAGCGAACTGGCCTGCTCCTCGGTGCGCTGCGACAGGTCCATATTGCCGGCGGCGATTTCATGCGAGGCGCTGGCGATCGTCCGGGTGCCGGTCTGCACCTGGCTGACCACGTTGACCAGCGAATCGTTCATGCCCTTCAGTGCCGTCATCAGTGCGCCGATTTCGGAGCGCTGGACTTGGGTGTCGAAGCGGGTGGTGAGGTCGCCGTCGGCCACCTTGGCGGCAATATCGACGGCCGACTTCAAGGGCACCGTGATCGAGCGTGAAATGATCCAGGCCGCCAGCGAGCCGATGGTCACCATCAGCACCGTGAGCACGAGCAGCAACTGGTTGGCGCGGTCGTTGGCGGCATCGATGGCGTGGGCGGTATCGTCGATGGCCTTGCGCTGGTGCGCCAGCAGTCCCTCGACCGCCACCGAGTAGGCCTTGGCCGCCGGCGTGAATTCGCCGGTGAAGATTTTTTCGGCGGCGGCGTCGTCACCGGCCTTGCGGGCGTTGCCCACGGCGGTTTTCAGGTTCTGGTAGTTGGTGCGCAGGACCACGATCTTGTCGAACATGACGCGTTCCTCGTCGCTGGCGACGAGTTCCTTGACCTTGCCCATCAACTCGGCGCCGCGCTTGCTGCTGGCGGCAATCACGTCGGCAAAGACCGTAGGCAGTGAGGCGTCCTTGCTGCGCGCAATCAGTTCGGTGCGGGCGATGGCCGAGTACATCAGCACATACCAGTCGGACACCAGGCGTTCCTTGGCCAGCGGTTTTTCCATCATCTCGCGGGTGGCGATGGCCTGGCTGCGGGCGTTCATCAGCCCCACCGTGGTGGCGACCAGGGCCAGCAATAAAACGATGCCAAAGGCGGCGGCCAGGCGCGTGCCGATGCGCGTGTGCGAAAGAAAATTCATGGTGGGGTCTCCATTTTTATGATGCCGGCTAGCACGCTTCAAGTATGCGCCCGGGGCCGGAGGAGGTCATCAACATCGGTGGAAGTTGTTGCTTTTTGGCAGCAATGTAAAGTACCTAAAAAGACAATGTTGCTTTCAGGTTCGGTTGTTCGCACCAGCGCGCGAACGCCTCGGCCATCCGTTCGCTCTCGCCAATGGCATGCAGCCAGTGGCGGATGCGGGTGTCGTGGTGCTGGCCGTAGGCGGTGAAATCCTTGCGATCGGGCAGCTTGCCGTTGGGCAGGCTGGCAACGAATGCGGCCGACGGCGACACCAGGATCAGATTGTCCATGGCCGCGTCGTTGGCGCGCCGCCACGGCATGGACTTGTCGAGCCAGCCGGGCACGATGTGGTCGCTGAAATGCGGGTACAGCACCAGGTCGGGATCGCGCTGGTAGGGCAGGTGCAGGTGGTAGTCGATCAGGCCGCCATCCCAGTGCGGGCCGGGCGGTGCACCGGCGATGTCGGTCACCGCTTGGAGCACCAGCGGGATCGAGCCCGACGCCTGCATGGCGTCGCGCAGGTTGTCGGTGGACAGGTCCACGAAGTGGGCGGCAAACGCGTCGAACGGCTGGCGCAGCCATTGGGCATCGTCTTGCGCGGGATGAAACACCACGCGCTCCATCGACGTCGCCAGCCGGCGGCGGGCGACCGCATTGCCGGCGGCAGCCAGCAGAAAGCCGGCCATCTCGCGCCAGCGCACGCCATTGCTGCGCCCGAGCGCACCGGTGCCGCGCACGGTGAGGATGTTGACGTGGTGATGCGGGTGAGCGATCACTTCGGCGCCGCGCCCGTCGAGCAGTTCGTCGAGCAGGTTGCGAATGTTCTCGCTGATATACGCGGCCGTCACCTTGGCCGGATAGCGCTGGTGCGCATACAGGTGCGCCAGGCGCCGGTGCGCGGCCACCGGATCGGCAAACGCCGAAGCGGCCATGCGCCAGGCCCCGATCGACGCCCCGACCAGCGTGCGTGGCCGCGGCGCCTCCTTGAGAAAACTGCCGAACAGCCACAGGTCGAGGCCATTGAGGATCAGCCCCTTGGGGCCGCCGGCAGCAGCGGGCACGATTGCCACATCGCTGGCCCGCAGGCCCTCGGCGGCAATGCGCTCACGGGCGCGCCGGCCCAGGCGAATGGTGATCGGCGCTGCCAAGCTTTAGCGCATGCCGGAGATGATTTGCTTGAGCTTGCCGGTGTCGGCGCAGAAGGCGCGGATGCCTTCGGACAGCTTTTCAGTGGCCATCTGGTCTTCGTTGAGCTGGAAGCGGAATTTCTTTTCGTCCAGGCTGATCTTGACGGCGCCGGCCGATGGCGCGTTTTCCGGGCTCAGCTTGCGCTCGATCTTGCCGTCGGTGTCGGCCAGCTTTTGCAGCAGGTCGGGGCTGATGGTGAGCAGGTCGCAGCCGGCCAGTTCCAGGATCTGGCCGGTATTGCGGAAGCTCGCGCCCATCACTTCGGTGCTGTAGCCAAACTTGCGATAATAGTTGTAGATGCGCTTGACCGATTGCACGCCCGGGTCTTCCGACGGGGTGTACTCGATGCCCGTCGATTTCTTGTACCAGTCGTAGATGCGGCCCACGAACGGCGAAATCAGTTGCGCACCCGCTTCGGCGCAGGCAATCGCCTGGCCCAGCGAGAACAACAAGGTCATATTGCAGTGGATGCCTTCTTTTTCCAGCACCTGGGCGGCGCGGATGCCTTCCCAGGTGGCGGCCATCTTGATCAGCACGCGTTCGCGCTCGATGCCGGCCGCTTCGTACAGCTTGATCAATTCGCGGCCCTTGGCAATCGAACCTTCGGTGTCGAACGACAGGCCGGCGTCGATCTCGGTGGAGACGCGGCCCGGGATCACGCGCAGGATCTGCTTGCCGAACGCAACCAGCAGGTGGTCGATCGTGTCCGAGGTCGAACGGTCGAGGTTGTCGCGCACGGCTTTTTCCAGCAGCGGCTTGTACTCGTCCTTTTGCACGGCCTTCAGGATCAGCGAGGGATTGGTGGTGGCGTCGCGCGGCGTGTAGGCCTGGATCGACTGGAAATCACCGGTGTCGGCGACCACGGTGGTGAATTGCTTGAGTTGTTCGAGTTGGTTCATGGCGCTGCCCGAGTGAGTGATTGCCTTATTGTACTCAAGCGTGGACAAAGCGGAAAGATAACACCGTACAACACTGCTTATTTATGCACGGGGCTGGGCCTGTTCGCGCGCGGCGATCAGGCGCACGATCTCGGCCACCAGCGCCTCGAATGGCACCGGCTTGCGGAAGAAAGTGTCGTAGGGCAGCACTTCGTCGCGACGCAGCAGGCCGGCGCTGCACAGGATGAATGGCACCTGGCGCAGGTCGGGATCGCTGCGCCACAGCAGGCACAGCTGGGCGCCGTCCATCACCGGCATCATGTAGTCGGACACCACGATATCGGGCCGCTCGCTGGCGGCAACCGCCAGCGCTTCCTCGCCATTGCCGGCCGTGCGCACGCGGTAGCCGCGGTACTCGAACAGCATGGTATAGGCCGACAGGACGTCGAACTCGTCGTCCACTACCAGGATCAGCTTGCCATCCGGGTGTGCGTCGGGATATGCGGGGAAGTCGCTCATGTCATCTCTTCATAGCGCCGGCGTAAGGTGGACCGGGCCAGAGACAGCTTCTTCGATGCTCATGCCCTGGTCGGAAATGAGCAGGATGTGGTTGGCAGCGTCGTAACCGTTTTCGCGCAGCTTGAGCACGCCGATCTGGCGCCGGTTGATGCCGTTTACGTCCACATAGCGCATCAGGATAATGTTCTCGAACAGCATCGACGCGGCAATTTCGCCATCGCCCGGGGCCTGGCCGAAGTACGCCAGTTCCTGGGTAAAGAACGTGGTGACGTTGCGGCAGCGCAGTTCGTTGACCAGCGCCGCCAGGAACGAGCGCGAGCGCCCGGGGTGCATGACGATTTCGCGCAGGCCGTCGATGCCATCGACCAGCAGGCGCGACACCTGGCGTGCTCCGATATTGTGCAGCACGCTGTGGGCCAGGCTGTCGACCAGGATTTCCAGCGGCGGATTCCAGATCACCTGCAGGGCGCCGCTGTCGTAGTAGGTGCGGAAGTCGAGTCCGACATTGCGTGCCTTTTCCAGCAAAGCCTCGGGCGACTCGTAAAAGCCGACGATCAGGCAAGGCTCGCCGCGCTTGAGTCCGTCGTAAATGAAATGCATGCCCATCAGGGTCTTGCCCACGCCCGGGTTGCCCAGCAGCGCGGTGGTCGAACCCTTGGCCACGCCGCCATGCGTAAGGCGGTCCCAGCCTTCGATGCCAAAGCCGAGCCGCTGGCGCGACACGACCGGGGTGGCGCCGGTCACCGTGCTTACCGCCTCCAGGCGCGGGTAGATGGCAACGCCATCGGCGCCCACCTCGAACACGTGACGCCCCAGCAGGTGCTTGCTGCCGCGCAGCTTGAAAACCTTGATTTCTCGGATCAGGTTGAGGCCGTGTTCGAACTGGCTCAGCTCGATCAAGCCATCGACCAGGGTGTTTTCCGAGTCGGCCACATTGCCTTCGGTAGGCGAGAGCAAAAAGGTGGTGCAGCGCATGGTGGACACCAGCGAGTTCAGCGACAGCATGAATTCGGACAGTGCCACGTCGGACGGCTTGGCGTCGCGCACGGTGCGAAAACCGTCGATGATCATGATGTCCGGCTGCTGCGCGGCCAGCGTGGTGGCGATCGATTTGAGCAATTGCCGCAAGCCGCCCTTGAGCAGGTCGGGATAGGCGCCGATGAAGACGATGCGGTCGCCCACCAGTTGCTCGTCGAAGAACGAAAAGCTGCTCAGGTGATTGAGCATCTTGCCGTGGGTTTCGGCAATCAGCGTAAGGATCAGGACTTTCTTGCCCTGGTGCGCGTGGTGGTAGCCGATCTGGCACGCCAGCGTGGTCTTGCCGCTGCCGGCCAGGCCTTGGAGCAGGTACAGGCTGTGCGAGGGGAAGCCGCCACCTAAAATCTGGTCGAGCCCCGGCACGCCGGTTTGCAAGAGCGGAATGCGGGCCGATAAGGTGTTATCGGAAGAAGAATTAGCGGCAGAAAAGGTAGTCATGTCCACTCTCACGGGCACTACATGCCACGTATGAAATTCTCCAGATGCAATATTGCACCTGGAGAATTACTCACACTGTAGCATAAGGGAAGTATAGGGGTACGGTGGCGATGGCCATGTGCGACAACACACCGACGCACAGGACCGGTGCAGATTTGTCAAATTATGACATCAACCGATGAAGGAGTCGAATTGCAAGTCGAACTCTTGCAAGGCCTTCTGGGCGTTCTGCATTTTTTTGCGGAAATCGGGACCCCGTTGCAGGGCCAGTCCGACAGCGAGCACGTCGATCACCACCAGGTAGGCCAGGCGTGCCGAGATGGGTGTATAGGGATCGATGTTGAAGATCAGGTCGATGGGAATCAGCACCGTGGCCAGGTCGGCCAGCGGCGTGCCCGACGGCGCCAGGGCGATCACGTCGGCGCCGCCACGGCGCGCCAGCTTGACCGAGCGCACCAGCGACGGGCTGTTGCCGCGCTGCGAAATGGCCACCACGGCATCGCCGGTGCGCAGCAGGGCGGCGGCAATGCTGTGGATGTGCGGATCGGCGTACGCCACCGTGGGCACGCCCGAGCGGAAAAACTTGTGCTGGGCGTCGGCCGCGACGATGCCGGACGTGCCCTGGCCGTAGAACTCGATCTTGTTGGCTTTCGACAGGATGTCGAGCGCTTTCTGGATGGCGTCGGGGTCGAGATTGTTGCGCAGGTCGAGCAGGGTGTTGATCGAGCGACTGCAAATCTTGTTGACCAGGTCGGCCGCCAGGTCGTCCTGGGTCGGTTGTTCGTTCAGGCCAGGCAGGGCCAGCGCTAAGCCCTGCGCCAGTTTCAGCTTGAACTCGTGCCAGCCGTCGTAACCGAGCGTGCGGCAAAACCGCACCACGGTGGGTTCCGACACTTGCGCGCTCTTGGCCAGCGCCGTGATGTTCTGGCTGACGGTCTGGCCGGGATGGTCGAGCACGGCCAGCGCGACTTTGCGCTCCGACTTGGAGAGCGAGTCGAGCTGGGTGCGGATCGAGTCGAGCAGCATGGCGTTATGGGTCCTAGTCTTCCGGCAGCGCTTCTTCGCGCCACTGCAAGCCTTCGCGGCTGATCAGGGCCGACGAGGCGGCCGGGCCCCATGTACCGGCCGAGTACGGCACCGGATAGCTGTCGTCCGATTCCCAGTGGTCGAGGATCGGCTCGACCCATTCCCACGCCGCTTCCAGTTCGTCGCCGCGCATGAACAGGGTCAGCTGGCCGCGCAGCACGTCGAGCAGCAGACGCTCGTACGCTTCCATGCGCGGCGACTTGAACTGTTCGCGGAAGTCCAGTTCCAGCTCGGCTTGCTTCAAGCGCATGCCGTCGCCCGGGGTCTTGGCCATCAGGTTCATGCGCAGGCCTTCGTCCGGCTGCAGGCGGATCACCAGCGAATTGGGCTGGAAGCTGTTGGTGGGCTGGGCGAAGATCGAGTGCGGAATCTGCTTGAAGCGCACAACGATCTCGGCCAGGCTGTCGGCCATGCGCTTGCCGGTACGCAGGTAGAACGGCACGCCGGCCCAGCGCCAGGTGTCGATCTCGGCCTTCATTGCCACGAAGGTTTCGGTGCGCGAGTGTTCCGGTGCATCCGGTTCGTCGCGATAGCTGGGCACGGCCTTGCCATCGACGTGGCCGGCGCGGTACTGGCCGCGCACGATGTTTTGCGCCAGCGTGCTCGGGGTGAATTTTTTAAGCGAGCGCAGCACTTGCAACTTGGCGTCGCGCACGGCGTCCGGTGCGATCGAGGTGGGCGGCTCCATGGCCACAATGCACAGCAGTTGCAGCAAGTGGTTTTGCAGCATGTCGCGCAGCGCGCCCGACGTGTCGTAGTAACCCATGCGGTTGCCCACGCCCAGTTTCTCGGCGATGGTAATTTGTACGTCGGAAATCCACTCGCGGCGCCACAGCGGTTCGAACAGGATGTTGCCGAAGCGCAGGGCCAGCAGATTCTGCACGGTCTCCTTGCCCAGGTAGTGGTCGATCCGGTAAATCTGCGATTCCTCGAAGACCTTGCCTACTTCGGCATTGATCTGCTTGGCCGAAGCCAGGTCGCGGCCCAGCGGCTTTTCCAGCACCACGCGCGAGTTGGCGGTGACCAGGCCGTTTTCCTTGAGGCTCTCGCAAATGCGCGCGAAGATGGCCGGCGGCGTGGCCAGGTAGTACACGCGGGTAATCGCGCTATCCTGGCGCAGCGCGTCGACCAGCGGCGCATAGGTGGCGGCGTCGGTGGCGTTGAGCGACACGTACACGATGCGGGCCGTGAAGCGCGCCCACGCGGCTGGCGCCACGGCAGGCGACTTGATCAGCGGCTTCGACGTGGTCTCGACCGTGTGCAGGAACTCTTCCTGGCTGGCGTCCGCGCGGCCCACGCAAATGATGCGGGCGGTAGGGGGCAGGTCGTTGGCCACGTCGCGCGCGTACATCGCGGGGAGCAATTTGCGCATCGACAGGTCGCCGCTGCCGCCGAACAGAACCAGGTCAAAATCGGTAAGTGCCATAGTGAGATCTGAGGTAAAAGAGCTTGATGGTGGATATGTAAATTTACTACGCCGAAATTCGAAAAGCAAGAAACTTTACTACATTACTGTCGGTATGCCGGTTCCGGCCGGCCGGCCACGTCCACTTGCACGGCCAGCAGTTTGCCGCTGAACGGGTATTGTGCCAGTTCTTCGACCGGTCGTGCGCCGGCGCTGGTGATGTACAAGGTGCGCAGATTCGGGCCGCCAAACGCCACCATGGTGGGGCAGCGTACCGGCAAGGCGATTTCGGCCAGTACTTCGCCGCCGGGCGAGAGTTTGACGATGCGCGCACCTT
Organism: Duganella sp. Leaf61; assembly: GCF_001421905.1. Taxonomy (NCBI): domain Bacteria; kingdom Pseudomonadati; phylum Pseudomonadota; class Betaproteobacteria; order Burkholderiales; family Oxalobacteraceae; genus Duganella; species Duganella sp. Leaf61. The sequence goes on along the minus strand of NZ_LMLM01000012.1, from coordinate 188,772 downwards.
CGAACAGCGCGCTCCAGTAATTGCCTTCGCTATCGACCGCGCCGCCGTCCGGCCGGCCGCCGTAATTGCTGGTCTTGTCGGCTGAAAATTGCCGGAATACCTGCTCGTTGCCGACCGCGCCGGTCGCCACGTCGTAGTGGAAACGGCGCAGCAGGTGGGCGCTGGTGTCGGCGTGGTACATGGTTTTCTGGTCGGGGCTGAAGGCCAGGCCGTTGGAGTTGGTCATGCCGCCGGCCCACGCGCGGCGCAGTTGTCCTTGCTCCAGCACGTACATCTCGGCAGCCGGCTTGTCGCGCGGCTCGTAAATGGTGCCGATCCAGTAGCGGCCAGCGCCATCGACCTTGCCGTCGTTGAAGCGGGTGATGGCCGTGTCGTAGGGGGCAGGAGCAATCAGCGTGGTGCGTACGGCATCGCTGGCGGTGTCCAGGTGCAGCACGCCGTTGCGGGTGGCAACGATCAGGCCGCCCTGGTCGGCAATCGCCAGGCTGGCCGGTTCGCTCTCGAGCAGCCATGCGTGGTGGGCGCCGCTGGCAGGATCGAGCCGGTGCACGGTCCGGGCCGGGATATCGACCCAGTACAGCACCTGCTCGTCGGCATGCCACAGCGGCGATTCGCCTGTTTGCATGACGGCGTCGCAGGCGACCTGGATGATCGGGGTGGTGTCCATGTGCGTATCCTTGGTTACAGGTGCTGCGCCGCCTTGGCCATGATGATCAGGCCATTGGTGGAGCTGTCGTGGCGTTCCGGCTTGATCTCGCCTTGCAGTTCGGCCTGGATATTCTTGGCCAGGACCTTGCCCAGCTCTACGCCCCACTGGTCGAAACTGTTCACGTCCCAGATCACGCCCTGCACGAAGGTCTTGTGCTCGTACAGCGCGATCAGCGCACCCAGGGTAAGCGGCGTCAACTGGTCCATCAGGATGGTGTTCGACGGCCGGTTGCCGGGGAAGGTTTTATGCGGCACCAGTTCGTCGATTTCGGTCGCGGAGAGTTTTTGCGCGGTCAGGTCGGCGCGCACTTCGTCGCCGGTCTTGCCGGTCATGAAGGCTTCGGACTGGGCAAAGCAGTTGGCCAGCAGGGCGTCGTGGTGGCCCGGCAGGTCGTGCGTGGCGCGCAGTGCGGCGATGAAGTCGATCGGCGTGATGTCGGTACCCTGGTGCAGCAATTGGAAGTACGCATGCTGGGCGTTGGTGCCGCATTCACCCCACACGACCGGGCAGGTGGCGGTATCGACCGCCGCGCCGCCACGGGTGACGCGCTTGCCGTTGCTTTCCATGTCCAGCTGTTGCAGGTAGGCGGGGAAGCGGTTCAGGTCCTGGTGGTACGGTGCGATCGACAGCGAACCGGCGTCGAGGAACTCGCGGTTCCAGAAACCGACCAGGGCCAGCAGTACCGGCATATTCTGTTCCAGCGGCGCCTCGCGGAAATGCTCGTCGATGGCGTGCGCGCCAGCGAGGAAGTCGCTGAAGTAGCCGAAGCCGACTGCCAGCGCCACCGACAGGCCAATTGCCGACCACACCGAGTAACGGCCGCCCACCCAGTCCCAGAACGGGAACATGTTGGCCGGGTCGATGCCGAACGCCTGCACCGACTCGAGGTTGGTGGAGACGGCCACGAAGTGGCGCGCCAGGTCCGCCTCGGTGGCGCTTTGCAGGAACCAGGTGCGCGCGGTGTTCGCGTTGAGCATGGTTTCAGCCGTGGTGAAGGTTTTCGAGGCAACGATGAACAACGTGGTTTCCGGGTTGACCAGGGCCAGTGCGGCGTCCATGTCATGGCCATCGACGTTGGAGACGAAATGCATCTTCAAACGTGGGTGAGCGAACGAGCGCAGCGCCAGTACCGCCATTTTCGGGCCCAGGTCGGAGCCGCCGATGCCGATGTTGACGATGTCGGTGATCGGCTTGCCGCTGTAGCCGAGCCAGGCGCCGCTGCGCACCTTGTCGGTGAAGTCGCGCACCTGGTCCAGTACGGCGTGCACATCGGGCACCACGTCGCGGCCATCGACCACCAGGCTTTTGCCGCGCGGCAAACGCAGGGCGGTATGCAGTACGGCACGATGTTCGGTAAGATTGATCTTGTCACCACGCAGCATGGCATCGCGCTGCGTCTCCACGCCGCGTTCACGCGCCAGATCCACCAGCAGGGCGATGGTGTCGGCGTCCAGGCGGTTCTTCGAGTAGTCGAGGAACAGGCCGGCGGCGTCGACCGTCAATTGCGGGAAGCGCTGGTCATTGTCGGCAAACAGTTGGCGCATCTGCCACTGGCGGGCGTCAACGGCGTGGGCTGCGAGGGCTTGGTAGCTGGCGGTCGAGGTAAGGGCAGGTTGGCGCATAGTGTTGGGCGTCGAATGGAAGTAAGAATAAGATGGTTGAATAATACAGGAAAAAGCGGTAAATTCACTACGGTTCTGTTGAAATTATGGAATTTTATCGGGTGGGAAGGTCGGTTTTTCTGCACACTAATCAGCTAGCCAAGTAAGAAAAAACAGCTCGCCACGCTAGACGGGATCACGAATTCCTCACGAAAAATCGCTGGCTGCGCCATTTTGTAGTAAAATTTCATAAGTTAATCGATAAGGAATCAACATGGCCTTGCATCCCGTACTGGAATCCGTCACCGCGCGCATCATTTCGCGTAGCAAACCTTCGCGTGGCGCTTATCTTGAGCATCTCGAAGCAGCGCGCGTGAAGGGCGTGCAGCGCGGCACCCTGGCATGTACCAACCTGGCGCACGGCTTTGCGGCGTTTCCCGCCAACGACAAGCTCTCGCTCAAGGAACTGAAAAAACCGTCGGTGGCGATCGTCTCCGCCTACAACGACATGCTGTCCGCGCACCAGCCGTTCGAAGGCTTCCCGGCGCTGATCAAGGACGCCGTGCGCGAAGTGGGCGCCGTGGCGCAATTTGCCGGCGGTACGCCCGCCATGTGTGATGGCGTCACGCAAGGACAGCCCGGCATGGAATTGTCGCTGTTCTCGCGTGACGCGATCGCCATGTCCACCGCCATCGCCTTATCGCACAATATGTTCGACGCGGCCGTGTACCTGGGCGTGTGCGACAAGATCGTGCCGGGCCTGCTGATCGGCGCGCTGCACTTCGGCCACCTGCCTGCCGTGTTCGTGCCGGCCGGCCCGATGACCACCGGCCTGTCCAATTCCGAGAAAGCCAAGATCCGCCAGCTATATGCCCAGGGCAAGGTCGGCCGTGCCGAACTGCTCGAAGGCGAGTCGCAGTCGTACCACGGCGCCGGCACCTGCACCTTCTACGGCACTGCCAACAGCAACCAGATGCTGATGGAAGTGATGGGCCTGCACCTGCCGGGCGCTGCCTTCATCACCCCGAACACGCCGCTGCGCGCCGAGCTGACCAAGGCCGCTGCCCGCCGCGCCGCCGTGATCAGTGCGCAATCGGACGAATACCTGCCGGTCGGCCACGTGGTCGATGAAAAATCGATTGTCAACGCGATTGTCGCGCTGCTCACCACCGGTGGTTCCACCAACCACACGCTGCACCTGGTGGCCATTGCCAAGGCAGCCGGCATCGTGATCGACTGGGACGACTTCGACGAGCTGTCGAAGGTCGTGCCGCTGCTCACCCGCATTTACCCGAACGGCAATGCCGACGTCAATCACTTCCACGCCGCCGGCGGCACCGGTTTCGTGATCCGCGAACTGCTCGACGGCGGCCTGCTGCACGACGACGTCACCACGATTTTGGGCAAGGGCCTGCGCGCCCACACCACCGAACCATTCCTGGGCGAAGGCGAGGTTGGGCGCGAAGGCGTGGTCTGGAAACCGGCGCCGGAACAATCGGGCGACGAAGCGGTGCTGCGCAAGATCACCGCGCCGTTCTCGCCGGACGGCGGCACAGTGCTGGTCAAGGGCAACCTGGGCCGCGCGGTGATGAAAGTATCGGCGGTGAAGCCCGAGCACCAGACCGTGGAAGCGCCGGCGCTGGTATTCAACTCGCAGGAAGATTTCATGGACGCCTACAAGGCCGGCCAGCTCGACCGCGATTTTGTTGCTGTGCTCCGTTTCCAGGGGCCGCGCGCCAACGGCATGCCGGAACTGCACGCCTTGACGCCGGCGCTGGCCAACCTGCAGGACGCCGGCCGCCACGTGGCGCTGGTCACCGACGGCCGCATGTCGGGCGCGTCGGGCAAGGTGCCGGCGGCAATCCACGTGTCGCCGGAAATCCTGGCCGGCGGACCGCTGGGCCGCGTGCGCGATGGCGACATCATCCGCGTGTGCGCCCGCACCGGCACGCTCGAAGCGAAAGTGGAAGCGAGCGTCTGGAATGCGCGGGAACAAGCCACGGCCGACCTGACCCCGAACGGCGTGGGCATGGGCCGCGAGCTGTTTGCCATGTTCCGCCACAGCGTCAGTGAAGCGGAGCAGGGCGCCACGACCTTCCCGCTGCCGTCGCCGATTCCCACCGTCGTCGGCCTGCATGACAAAGATCCGGTCGGTAACACCGTGCCGGGTTCCGATGAAGATTTCTCGATGAAGAAAGAAGCGTAAATCATGACCATGACTCTGCTCGACATTATGCGTACTTCCGCCGTGATCCCCGTGATCGCGATCGACGAACCCGAACACGCGGTACCGCTGGCCAAGGCGCTGGTGGCCGGTGGCATCCGGGTGCTGGAAGTGACCCTGCGTACCAAACATGGCCTGGGCGCCATCCGTGCCATGTCCGAGGTGGAAGGCGCCATCGTGGGCGTGGGCACCCTGACTGCGCCGGAAGAATTCGCTGCTGCGCGCGATGCCGGCGCTGTCTTTGGTGTCTCGCCGGGCCTGACCGCCGCCCTGATCCAGGCTGCAAAATCCAGCGGCCTGCCACTGCTGCCGGGCGTGATGACGCCGTCCGAGGTCATGGCTGCGCGCGAACACGGCTTCAGGCAACTGAAACTGTTCCCGGCCGTGCCGGCCGGTGGCGTGGGCATGCTGAACGCCATTTACGGCCCGCTGTCGGACGTAACGTTCTGCCCGACCGGCGGCATCTCGCAAGAGACGGCCGGCCAGTTCCTCAAGCTGAAGAACGTCGCCTGCGTGGGCGGCTCGTGGCTGACGCCGAAAGACGCGATTGCCGCCGGCGACTGGGAACGCATCACCGACCTGGCCAAGGCGGCCAGCGGCTTGCGCATCTAGGCTGGTTCGACTTGCTGACGAAAACGACGCTGCGGCGTCGTTTTTTTATTTTCAGGCGGTGATGGTTCTGAGCGCCGCCAGTTCTTCCTTGAGCACCTTGCGCAAGCTGGCCACGGTCAGCGCCGCACCTTTCGACGGCTGCATCGCCTTGCGCAACTCGGCGTTGATCAGCGTTTGGTAGCCGATGCCCTGCGCCTCGGCCTGCTCGCGGAAAAACGCCAGCACGTCGTCGTCAAGCATGATGGTGATGCGGCTTTTGCCAGTGGCTGGCACCACTGCACTGCGTTTTCCTTCCGTAAAATCGTAATCATTGCGCATGATATGTCCTCGTCTCGCCTTTGCTGGCCTTGCGCGCGGAGATCAGCCGTATGTGCTCGCCGCGCATGATGTACCACGATCAATAATCGTCCGTTGCCATCGGCCCCCAGCGTGACGAAGCGTTGCTCGCCAAACGCGTCGGATCCTCGATCGTGACCGCCATGAAGTCATGCAACGCTTCCTCCGCCTGGGCAAAACTGACGCCATGCTTGGCGCGGTTGAGCTTGGCCTTGAATGGATCGAATTCGATGTATGTTTCAGGATTATGCATATCCTATGCATATACTGCAGGCGCTGATTCGCGCTTTGAGGCGCCGCAAGCAGTGCTCTATCGAGCGTCTTTGCGCGTTCAGCCGGTCGAGGCTACCGCGCTCTGGATATGCGCCCGCAGCCACTGGTGCGCCGGATCGCGGTGCGCGCGTTCGTGCCACAGCATCGCCATCTCGTAGCCCGGTACCTCGATCGGCGGGGCGACGGCTTTCAAGGACCGGTTGCCGCGTACCAGCCGCTCCGGCACCATTGCTACCAGGTCGGTGGCAGCCAGCGCCGCGATCATGAACAGGAAGTGCGGCACCGACAGCGCCACCCGGCGCGTCAGGCCCGCTTGCGCCAGCGCCTCGTCGGTGACGCCGTAAAAGCCGCCGCCGCTGTTCGAGACCAGCACATGTTCGAGCGTGCAGAATTGCCTGAGCGTGGGTTTGCGCTGCAGGCGCGGGTGGTCCACCCGGCCCGCCAATACATAGCGCTCGGCAAACAGCGTGCGGCGGCGCAGGCCCGGCGGCGCGCCGGCGCTGGTGTGGAAGGCCAGGTCGATCTCGCCCTGTTCGGCCTGGCGGGTGATGCGGTCGGGCGCCAGTTCCAGCACCGCCAGCCGGGTGCCGGGTGCCTGCTGGCGCAGGCTGGACAGTGCGGGCAGCACGATGGTCGATTCGCCGTAGTCGGTGGCGGCCACGCGCCAGGTATTGGTGGCGCTGGCCGGATCGAAGGCGCTGGCCGGCGCCACCGCCTGTCCCAGCGCTTCGAGGGCCAGGCGCAGCGGCTCACGCAGCTCCTCGCCGCGCGCGGTGGGCTTCATGCCGCGCGGTCCGGGCAGCAGCAGCGGGTCGCCGAAGATGTCGCGCAGCCTGGCCAGGTGCACGCTCACCGACGGCTGCGACAGGTTCAGCCGCTGCGCCGCGCGCGTGACGTTGTGCTCGGCCAGCAGCACGTCCAGCGTAACGAGCAGGTTCAGGTCCAGCCGTCGAAGATTAAGCATTCTAATACCTGCTATGTTGGGAATTCATTTCCAATATACCTGAGCAAACTTTACGCTGTGTGCTTCTTATTCAAAGGAGTACCAGCATGAACATCCTGATCGTCCACGCCCACCCCGAACCGCAGTCGCTCAATGGCGCGCTCAAGGATTTTGCCGTGCGCCACCTGGAGGCGGCCGGACACGCGGTGCAGGTGTCCGACCTGTACGCGATGCAGTGGAAGCCGTCGCTCGATGCGCACGACAGTCTTGATGGCGCAGCGGTCGAACGTTTCGACGCGTCTGCCGATTCGCGCCTGGCCTACGACAGCAGTCGGCAGAGCGCGGACATCGCGCTCGAGCAGCAAAAGCTGCGCTGGGCCGATACCGTGATCCTGCAATTTCCGCTGTGGTGGTTTTCGATGCCGGCCATTTTGAAAGGCTGGGTGGACCGCGTGTACGCCAACGGCTTTGCCTATGGCGTGGGCGAACACTCGGACCAGCGCTGGGGCAACCGTTACGGCGAGGGCAACCTGGCCGGCAAGCGCGCCATGCTGATGGTAACCACGGGCGGCTGGGAATCTCACTACAGCGCGCGCGGCATCAATGGCCCGATCGACGACCTGCTGTTCCCGATCCAGCACGGCATCCTGTTCTATCCGGGGTTCGATGTGCTGCCGCCGTTCGTGGTGTACCGCACCGGCAAGGTCGATGAGGTCAAATTCGCGGAACTGTGCGCGCAACTGGCACAGCGCCTCGACACGCTGGCCAGCACTGCGCCGATTGCGTTCCGGGCGCAGAACGCGGGCGACTACGCGATTCCGGCGCTGACCTTGCGCGACGAGCTGGCGCCGGGCGTGACGGGATTCGCGGCCCACCGCGCCACGTGATCAGCCGCCCATCTTGCAAAGGCGCTAGCCGCCCATCTTGTTGTACAGTTTTCCGTCCCAGCGCATGGTAATGCGGCTGCAATGGAATTCGAAGTCGTCGCCGTCCTTGACCTTGAAAGTTTCGAAATGGTTGACGGCGATGCGCACCGCGTCCTGCAAGGCGCCGCCTTCGGGAATCTGCTTGGGCAGCGGCAAGTCCTTGATGTGCAGCAGGTATTCCACGCGCTTGGGGTCGGTGTTCTGGTCCCACCAGATATCGATGGCGACCTGGTCGCCACGATGTTCGGCTTCCGCCAGGCAGCGGCCGTGTCGTCTGGTTTCGAACTTGAAGCGCATTGATTACTTTCCGGATGGTGGCGAGAGCTTGCGCAACTGCATGCGCAAGCCGACTGGTGACATGGTAAAGCCTGACAACTCCTCCGGCTCGGCACCGTCGGCGGTCGCCACCGACGCGATATCGAAACTGCCCAGCAGCATGGCGGTGGCGATCTTGATTTCCAGCAGCGCCAGGTAGCGCCCGGGGCAGGTGCGCACGCCGGCGCCGAACGGCATCGACACCTGCTTGTTCATAACGCCGCCGTCGAGCCAGCGCGAAGGATCGAACTGCGCGGCGCGCGCCACGTGGTCGTCGCTCATGCTGTCGTGGCGCATCACCAGCCATACCAGGCTGCCGGCCGGCACCGCGACATCGCCTACCACGCTGTCGCGCAGCGCCTCGAGCGGAATGTACGGCGCCACGGGTTTGAGGCGCATGGCTTCCTGGGCGCAGGCGTCGATGTAGTCGAGCGCGTCCATCTGCTCGATGGTGAACGCTGCGGCAGCAGGCGCCACGCGTTGCACTTCGGCGCGGGCGGCTTCCAGCGCTGCCGGATTTTGCTGCAGCAGGTATAACATCCAGGCCAGCGTATGGCTGGTGGTGTCTTCGCCGGCCAGCAGCATGGTGGTAACGTTGCCGGCCACGGCGTCTTCGGCCAGGTCGGTGCCATCGTCTTCTGCCGCGCAGATCATTGCTTCGAGCAGGTTGGCGGGGCGTTCGCGTCGCGCCGGATCGGCAGCCAGGCGGGCGCGGGCTTCGGCCACCAGGGCGTCGATGGCGGTGTTCAGGGCGGCGATGCTGTGGTCGAGTTCGCGGTCGGCCGCCAGCTTGACGTAGCGCCAGTAGGGAAACAGCGACAGCGACCGTTTCGACACGGCCGGCAGGATGCGGTCCATGTGGCGCTGTAACACATCCTCGCCGCCATCGATGGTATTGACCTCGGTGCCGAACGCCAGCCCGGCCACGATATCGACGCTGTAGCGCTTGAGGTCGTCCGCCAGGTCGATGGTGGCGCCGCTGTCGGCTGCGCTGGCCCAGCGCCGTTGCAGGCGCAGCGCCACGGCCACCAGCGACGGGAAATAGGCCTTGACCGCGTGCGGCGCCAGCGCCGCCATCACCATGCGCCGCTGCTCGCGCCACGCTGCGCCTTCTTCGAGGAACACGCCGGGGCGGCCCTTCATTTCCTTGGCGATGTGCTCGGTGACGGCGGGGCGGCGGTAGCCGTCGGGGCGGTCGCGCAGCGCGGCCGACACCAGTTTATGATCGGACACCACCAGCGCCTGGGTGGGCCCGAGCGACATGCGAAACAGTGGCCCGAATTCGCGGCACCAGGCTTCGACATCCTGGTGGAAGCGCAGCGGCCGCATTTGCAGCAGGTTGCCCACCAGCGGCCACGGACGCGGACCGGGCAGGTCGGCAATGCGCCGTAGGGGCGTAGCGAGCGTGGCGGTATCGGGCAAGTGATGTCTCCTGGTTGTGGGGGCTAGCCGGGCGTTTGTGCTTCCACCCGGTTGCGGCCGTTCTTCTTGGCGCGGTACAGCGCGCGGTCGGCGGCGCCGATCAGCGTGTCGATGTTGACTGCCGATGCCACGCTGCGGGTGGCCACGCCGATGCTGACCGTCACCACGCCGCTGGCGCCGCCGTGCGCATGGGCAATCGCCAGCGCTTCGGCGCGGGCGCGGATCGTTTCGGCCATCTGCGTGGCCTGGGCGGTATCGGTGTCGGGCAGGATCATGGCGAATTCCTCGCCGCCGTAGCGCGCCATCAGGTCGGCCGAGCGCTTGAGCATGCCGGACAGCGCGGCCGCCACCTGGATCAGGCACTGGTCGCCCTTCTGGTGGCCATAGTGGTCGTTATAGGCCTTGAAGTGGTCGATGTCGATCATCAAGAGCGACAGCGGCGTGCCATGGCGGCGGGCGCGCCGGTGTTCGCGTTCGATCGCCACGTCGAAGTGGCGGCGGTTGGCGATGCCGGTCAGGCCGTCGGCAAAGGTTTGCGAGCGCAGCACCAGGGTTTGTTCGCGCAGCAGCTTTTCGCGGCCCACGGCGATGCTGACATCGGTGATCTGGATCAGGCAGTGGCGCCCGCCGTCGACCACATCGACCGGCGTCACCGCCACCGCCTGTTGCAGGCGTTCGTCCAGGCGCGCCGCTGCGGCATTGGCGTACAACGGGAATGGCGCCTTGTTGAGCGACTGCGACAGCAGCGACGGAAAATGGTGGTGCAGCGCCTGGTCGATGGCGGCGTCCACCCGACTGCCGCGCAGGGCCGGGAACAGCGCCAGCAAGTCGGCGCCCAGCGCCTGCTGCTGCGGAATCTGCGCGTGCTCGCTCATCCAGTCGTTCCACAGCACTACGCGGCGGTCGGGGCCCAGCACCACCGCGCCCAGGGTCACCGCGTTGAGTACGCTGTGCAGCAAATCGAGCGAGGGTTCACGTGCCATCGTCAAGCCAGCCACCTCAGGCTTGCCCCATCGCACGGGCGATGTAGCGGTTGATTTGTTCTTTGAGGTCGTGCAGCGCCGAGATGTCGAGCACGAAAGCGACATAGCCGAGGATCTGGTGCTTGTCGAGCGCGAAGTCGATGTGCAGCATCAGCACCACGCTGTCGGGTTCGCTGCCGGACACGCCGAGGATCTCGTCGCTGGTGCCAACGTGGTATTCAGGCAACGATCCGCGCAGTTCCTGTTCGAAGACATTGGCCAGGGTGCCGATGCAGGCATTGAGGATGATGTTGCCGATTTCGCACATGGCTTCCTGCTCCATGTCGGTCAGCTCCTGCAGGGGCACGGTTTCGCCGACCATCAGGCGCACCAGTTCCAGGCTTTTGTCTTCGGGGAACATGAGGATGGCGTCGGTATCGAACGCGCCCTCGTAGTGCTGGCTGACGCCGCAAATGCGGTCCGGCGCTTCGGCCTCGGCCGCCAGCCGGCTGCCCAGCAGCCGCGCGGCGTCGGCACGGCTGATGAAGCTGATCGACGGTACCGACATGCGCACTTCTTCGCTGACCAGCGCGCTCATCGACGCGGCAGCCTGGCCCACGCCGATATTGAAAATCTCGATCAGGGCGTCGTTTTCCAGCTCGGACAGTTCCACCATGTCAGCCTCCCGCCAGCGCCAGCAACTGGGCGATGCGCGCCTCGGTGATCGGCTTTTCCATGAAACCCAGCCCCAGCGCCTCGGCCCGCTCGCGCGTGGCGGACTGCACGTTGGCGGTCAGCAGGGAGATTGGCAGGGCAGGCGCCAGCCGCCGCAATTGCTCGGCGGCGGCGATGCCGCCCATGCCGGGCATATTGACATCCATCAGCACCAGGTCGGGTAGGGCCGCGCGTGCCTTCTCCAGCGACTCTTCGCCAGTGCCGGCTTCCACCACGTTCCAGCCGGGTTGCAGATGCAAAATATATTGGCGCGCCATCATCCGTGAGACGCGGCTGTCATCGACAATCAACACGGTTTTTGTTCGCTCGGGTGTAACGTCAGTCATGTCACCTCCTGGCTTGTATGTATGGGGCATTCTCGCATAATAGGGTTTTGCTTGGCAGCTATCCGTTAAAATAGCGCCACTGATTCCTCCCGCTTTCCTTTAATTGTTAAAAATCATGACCCAAGACGAACTGAAACAAGCCGTAGCGCGCGCCGCCATCGACTACGTGGTGGACAACGAAATCATCGGCGTCGGCACCGGTTCCACCGCCAATTTCTTCATTGATGAGCTGGCCAAGATCAAGGACCGCATCAAGGGCACCGTGGCGTCGTCGGAAGCGACCGCCGCCCGCCTGCGCGGCCACGGCATCGCGGTGTATGACCTCAACGACGTGCCGGCGATTGCCGTGTACATCGACGGCGCCGACGAGATCGACGCTTCCGGCGCCATGATCAAGGGCGGCGGCGCGGCATTGACGCGTGAAAAGATTGTCGCATCGGTATCGAAGCAGTTCGTCTGCATCGCCGACGGCTCCAAGCTGGTGGACGTGATGGGCAAGTTCCCGCTGCCGGTGGAAGTGGTGCCGATGGCGCGCGAAGCCGTGGCCCGCGCCTTGAGCGCGCTGGGCGGCGTGCCGAAGCTGCGGTTGAAACCGGGCACGGATGAGGCGTTCGTGACCGACAATGGCGGCCAGTTGCTCGATGTATCGGGATTGTCGATTACGGATCCGGTGGCGCTGGAAGCGCAGATCAACCAGATCGTGGGCGTGATCGCGGTGGGGCTGTTTGCCGCGCGCGGCGCCAATGTGTGCCTGCTGGGGATGGCCGAGGGCGTGAAAACCCTGAAGTTCTAAGGATTTGCTGGCCGCCTCGGCGGCCAGCATCCGGACTTACTCGGTCGGTGGCACGTAGCCCATCGCCGCATCGGCGCCGTCGCCGAAGAAGTGTTTTTCCATCTGTTGCGCCAGGTATTTACGGGCGCGCAGGTCGGCCAGGTTCAGGCGGTTTTCGTTGACCAGCATGGTCTGGTGCTTCATCCACGCGGCCCACGCTTCTTTCGAAACCGACTCGTAGATCTTCTTGCCCATTTCGCCAGGAACTGGTGGGAAATCCATGCCCTCGGCTTCTTTGTTGAGTTTAATGCAATGTACGGTGCGGGCCATCTGTCTTGCTCCTAAAGCTGTAACGTAAAGACGTCATTATAAAGATTTAATGAGGACCTGGGATTTGCGCTGCCAGTTATACATGTGCTGGCGATCCTTCGGTAGCGCATCGACCGTGGCCGGCACGAAGCCGCGCTTCTGGAACCAGTGCGACGTGCGCGTGGTGAGCACGAACAGCTTGGTCACGCCCAGCGCGCGTGCGCGGTTTTCCATGTGTTTCAAAATGCGTTCGCCGTCGCCCTGGGCCTGCACTTCGGGGTTCACCGTCAAACATGCCATTTCGGCCATCTTGTGCTCCGGGAAAGGGTACAGTGCCGCACAGCCGAAGATCACGCCATCGTGCTCGATAACCGAGAAGTAGTCGATTTCGCGCTCGATCAGCTCGCGGCCGCGCTTGACCAGGGTGCCGTCCGCTTCCAGCGGTTCGATCAGCTTGATGATGCCGCCCACGTCCTCGATCGTCGCCTTGCGCAGCGATTCGAGGTTTTCGTGCGAGATCATGGTGCCCACGCCATCGTGGGTGAACAGTTCGAGCAGGGCCGAGCCGTCCATCGCGAACGGCACGATGTGCGAGCGTTCCACGCCGTTGTCGCACGCCTTGATGCAGTGGCGCAGGTAAAACGCGGTGGCGTCGTCGAGGAAGCCGGCGTCGAGCACGGCTTCGGCCATGTGCGACGACAGTTCGCGGATTTCGGTGCCGCCGGCGTCGGTCATCATCGGCGTTTCGGTGATGAACACCAGCTTGTCGGCATGCAGGGCAATTGCCGCGCTGCACGCCACGTCTTCCATGGTCAGGTTGAATGCCTCGCCGGTGGGCGAGAAGCCCAGTGGCGACAGCAGCACCAGGCCGTCGGACCCGAGGATGGAATGGATGGTTTCGGCATCGACCTTGCGTGTGACGCCCGTCAGTTCCAGGTCCACGCCGTCAATCACGCCCAGCGGACGGGCCGTGATGAAGTTGCCGGAAATGATACGGATGGCCGCATTCGACATCGGCGTATTGGGTAACCCCTGGCTGAATGCGGCCTCGATATCGAGGCGCAGCTCGCCGGCTGCTTCCTTGGCGCACTCCATGGCGGCCGTATCGGTGATGCGCACGCCGTTGTGGAAGCGCCCTTCGACGTTGCGCAGGGCTAACTGCTCGGCCACCTGCGGGCGCGAGCCATAGACCACGGTCACATTGATGTCGAGCGCGTGCAGCAGCGACAGATCGTGGGCCAGCACCTGCAAGGCGCCGGCGGAAACGAGTTCACCGGGAAAGGCCACCACGAAGGTCTTGCCGCGGAAGGCGTGGATGTAGGGCGCGACTGAACGCAGCCATTGGACGAATTGGGTAGGGTTTTCCATTACCGGCATTATAATTCGGTGCGCGAATTCCGCACCCTATACTTGTAAAAAACAATGTCAGAAGCCAGCAACAAGCCTAAAAGCCCCCCCAATACACTCCGTGGCCCGCAAGACCGCCGCCCGCAAGCCCCTGCCAGCCCGTTTGCCGAGGCATTAAAAGGCGTAGTCGCTGTCAGGACGGAGCCGGTGCCGGCAAAGGTCCCGAACCCGGGCGGGGCGCCGCGCGGCAAGGGCGCGCCGCAACAGCGCCCGGCTGCTGGCATCGAAGATCCGGGGGCTCGCACGTCCCAACGGCGTCCCGCTGCTGGCAATGACGGCCGTGGCCGCGGTGCGCCTGGCGGTAGTCCGTCCGCCAGGGCCGAGGGGGACGGCAAGAATGCGTCGCGCGCGCGCCTGACACCGGAAGAGCAGGCCGCCCGCGAAGCCGCACGCGAGGCGCGCGAGGCCGAGCGCAATTTCCGTACGCCGCTGCCGCCGATCACCTTCCCCGAAGATTTGCCCGTCTCGGGCCGCCGCCACGAGATCGCCGCCGCCTTGCAGGCGAACCAGGTGATCATCGTTTCCGGCGAGACCGGGTCCGGTAAAACCACCCAGCTGCCGAAAATCTGCCTGGAACTGGGCCGTGGCCAAAAGGGGCTGATCGGCCACACCCAGCCGCGCCGGATCGCCGCGTCGTCCACCGCCAAGCGGATTGCCGCCGAACTCAATTCGCCGCTAGGCCAGCACGTGGGTTTCAAGGTGCGTTTTGCCGATACCCTGCAAAAGGGCGCGTCGGTCAAGCTGATGACCGACGGTATCCTGCTGGCCGAAACCCAGACCGATCCGTTATTAAAAGCCTACGACACCATCATCATCGACGAGGCGCACGAACGCAGCCTGAACATCGACTTCCTGCTCGGTTACCTCAAGCAGTTGCTGCCGCGCCGTCCCGATTTAAAGATCATCATCACGTCGGCCACCATCGACGCCGACCGCTTCTCGCGCCACTTCGGCACGCCAGAGAAGCCGGCGCCGGTGATCGAGGTATCGGGCCGCCTGTACGCGGTGGAAGTGCGCTACCGGCCGATCGACAGCGATGTGCCCAACAAGGCCAACCCGGGCGGCAATGCCGCAGCGATCGCCAACGCCGAGGGTAAAGGCCAGCGCACGGCCGCCGCGCGCGAAAAGCGCGACCTGATGGATGCGGTGGTCGATGCGGTCGATGAACTGGCGCGCCTCGGTTCCGGCGACGTGCTGGTCTTTTTGCCCGGCGAACGCGAAATCCGCGACACCGCCGAAGCGCTGCGCAAGCACCATCCGCCGCACGTGGAAATCCTGCCGCTGTTCGCGCGCCTATCGGCCGAGGAGCAGGAGCGCGTGTTCAAGGTGAGCAATGCGCGCCGCATCGTGC
Source organism: Duganella sp. Leaf61 (assembly GCF_001421905.1). NCBI lineage: Bacteria > Pseudomonadati > Pseudomonadota > Betaproteobacteria > Burkholderiales > Oxalobacteraceae > Duganella > Duganella sp. Leaf61. Next base: position 173,549 of record NZ_LMLM01000012.1, on the reverse strand, counting down.
TGGCCACCAACGTGGCCGAGACGTCGCTGACCGTGCCCGGCATCCGCTACGTGGTCGATGCCGGTTTGGCCCGCGTCAAACGCTATAGCTACCGTAACAAGGTCGAGCAGCTGCAGATCGAGCCGATCGCGCAGTCGGCCGCCAACCAGCGCGCCGGCCGTTGCGGCCGCGTGGCCGATGGCGTGTGTATCCGCCTGTACGACGAGCAGGACTTCCTGTTGCGGCCCAAGTTCACCGAGCCGGAAATCCTGCGCTCGTCGCTGGCGTCCGTCATCCTGCGCATGAAGTCGCTGCATTTGACCGACGTGGAAAGTTTCCCGTTCATCGAGCCGCCGCTGGCGCGCGCGATTGCCGATGGCTACCAGCTGCTGCAGGAACTCGGTGCCGTCGATGAATACAACCAGTTGACGCCACTGGGCCAGAAGCTGGCCAAGCTGCCGCTCGACCCGCGCGTGGGCCGCATGATCCTCGCCGCGCTCGACAACGTGTGCCTGAGCGAAGTGCTGATCATCGCGTCCGCGCTGTCGGTGCAAGACCCGCGCGACCGCCCGATGGAACACCAGCAGGCGGCGGACGAAGCCCATAAAAAATTCGCCGATGAAAAATCCGAATTCCTCAGCTACCTGAAAATCTGGCGCTGGTTCGAAAACGCCATCGAGCACAAGAAAACCAACCGCCAGTTGATGGACAACTGCCGCACCAACTTCCTGTCGCAGTTGCGCCTGCGCGAGTGGCGCGACGTCCATTCGCAGCTGGTCACGCTGGTCAAGGAACAGGGCTGGCGCGTCAACGAATTGCCGGCCACGTACGAGAACCTGCACCTGGCCCTGTTGACCGGCTTGCTTGGCAATATCGGCTTCAAGAGCGAAGACGAGCCGGGCGCCGGGTATCTCGGCGCACGCGGCATCAAGTTCCATATCTGGCCGGGATCGTCGCTGCTGAAAAAGCCGGGCAAGTGGATCATGGCGGCCGAACTGGTCGATACCACGCGCCTGTACGCGCGCTGCGTGGCCCGCATCGAGCCGGAATGGCTGGAAAAAGTGGGCGGCCACCTCTTGAAAAAATCGTGGGGCGAGCCGCGCTGGGAAAAGCGCTTGGCACAAGTGACGGCGTCCGAACGCGCCACGCTGTACGGGCTGGTCGTGTACAGCCAGCGCCGCATCAACTACGGCGCTTTCAACCCGACCGAGGCCCGCGAAATCTTCATTCGCGATGCGCTGGTCGGTGGCGATTACGACACGCGCGCGCCGTTCTTCGCCCACAACCACAAGCTGATCAAGGACATCGAAAACCTCGAACACAAGTCGCGCCGCCTGGACGTGCTGGTCGATGATGAACTGATCGCAGCGTTTTACGACAAGCTGATTCCGGCCGACGTGGTCAACGGCGCCGGTTTCGAAAAATGGCACAAGGACGCCACCGCCGCCGAGCCACGGCTGCTGTACCTCAACCGCGACGAACTGATGCGCCACGAAGCGGCTGGCGTTACCACCGAGCTGTTCCCGAAGATCATGTCGGTCACTGGCCTCGAGCTGGGCCTGACATACCACTTCGAACCGGGCAGCGTGCGTGACGGCGTGACCCTGGCCGTGCCGCTGTACGCACTGAACCAGTTGCCGCGCGAGCGCTGCGAATGGCTGGTGCCGGGCATGCTCAAGGAAAAAGTGCACCTGCTGCTCAAGTCCCTGCCGCAAAAGCTGCGCCGCCACTGCGTGCCGCTGCCCGACTACGCGGCGAAATTCTGCGAGCGCGTGCACGAAGCGGGCGTGTTCGGCCGTGGCGACCTGGTGGACGCCATCATTGCCGACATCCGCAAGCAACTGACGATTGCCGTGCTGACCACCGACTTCAAGCCGGAAACCTTGCCCGCCCACCACTTCATGAATTTCAAGGTGATCGACGAGCACGGCCGCCAACTGGACATGGGCCGCAACCTGGCCACCTTGCAAGCCGAGTTCGGCATGCAGGCGCGCGAGAGTTTCCAGAAGATGGCGGAGACGTCGGGCACCACGGTAACATCCGCCGCGCTGTCGGCTGCCCAGCCGGCCAGCGGCGCCAGGCCAGCCGCCGGCGGCAAGGCAGGTGCTGCGGCGCCTGTCACTGCGACGGGCGGCAAGGGGGGCACCGGTGCGGCGCCACACGGTGGCGTGGACGCTGCCGAACCGTCCAACCTGACCAACCTCAGCAACTGGACCTTTGGCGAACTGCCCGAACTGCTCGAAATCCCGCAAGGCAAACTGACGCTGATCGGCTTCCCCGCGCTGGTGGACAAGCGTACCCACTGCGACCTCGAAGTCTTCGACGACCCGACCGTGGCAGCGCGCACCCACCGCCAGGGCCTGCGCCGCCTGTTCGCGCTGCAGATGAAGGATCAAATCAAGTTCATCGAGAAAAGCATCCCGAACCTGCAGCAAATGGGCATGCAATACATGGCCATGGGCACGCAGGAAGAACTGCGCGACGAGATCATCAACAAGGCGCTCGACATCGCCTGCCTGCAAGATCCGTTGCCGACCGATGCTGCCAGTTTCACCAAACGCAAGGACGAAGGCAAGTCGCGCCTGGTGCTGCTGGTCAACGAAGTGGCGCGCCTGCTGTCGCAAGTGCTGACCGAGTTCCACGGCCTGCCCAAGCGCCTGCAAGGCTTGCCGCAGGCAGCGGCAACCGATATGCAGGGCCAGTTGCAGGGCCTGGTACATAAGCGCTTCCTGTCCGACAACGACTACAGCCAGCTGTCACACTTTCCGCGCTACCTGAAGGCGATGAACGTGCGCATCGAAAAGCTGCGCGCCGATCCCGCCCGCGACGCCAAGCTCATGGCCGACTGGCAACTGGCCGCCACGCCATACCAGCGCCTGCACCGCGACAAGAGCGCCGGCAAGAATACCGACCCGAAACTGGTCGAGTTCCGCTGGATGCTGGAAGAGTTGCGGGTATCGCTCTTTGCCCAGGAACTGCGCACGCCGATGCCGGTGTCGGTGAAGCGGCTGCAAAAAGTGTGGGAATCGATGCAACGGTAATGATCGTGCGCAGGTGGTTTCCGCTTAGACTGGGAGACTACAGGAGGTTCGATGAAGAAAGCCGCTGGTTTATTCCGCAGCCTGATGCGCACGTCGATCAAGACCGCGCGCCAGGGCGCTGCCGTCAACAAGCTGATGACGGCGATGCTGACGCCGGCGCCGCCCAGGCGCAAGGCCCGCGCCAAGCCGGCGGCTTCATCGTCCACTGCATCGCCCAGGCCGGCGCCTTCGTCCGCAAAGCCGCCAGCATCGACTTCAAAGCCAGCAGCATCGACCTCCCGGTCCTCGCCCGGCAGAGTCACGCCACCACCGGCCAGCAGCAACATCGCGCCCGGCAAATGGCTCACGTCCCACGTCGAAAGCGCCAACACCCGCCGCATGAGCTTTTGGCTGTACCTTCCGCAGAAAGTCCCCGAGGAAGCAATAGCCCAAGGCCTGCCGCTGATCGTCATGCTGCATGGCTGCCACCAGACCGCCACCCAGTTCGCCCAGGGCACGCGCATGAACCAGTGGGCCGAGCGCAAGGGGTACGCCGTGCTGTACCCGCAACAACTGGTCAGCAACCAGTCCCAGCGCTGCTGGAAATGGTACGACCGCGCCACGCAGGAGGGCGGCGGCGACGTTCCCACCATCGTCGCCATGATCGATAAGGTGGCGGGCGCGTATGCGATCGACCGCTCGCGCGTGTATGTCGCCGGGATTTCGGCTGGCGCCGGCATGGCCAATATCCTTGCACTGAACCACCCGCAACTGTTTGCTGCCGTGGGCCTGCACTCCGGCCCCGTGTTCGGCGCCGGCCACAGCACGATGGGCGCTCTGGGCGTGATGCAACATGGCGCAGCCCTGCGCGCCGACCTGGCCGTGCGCGAAGTGCTGGCCCGTCACGCGCGCTTTCCCGGCATGCCCACGATCTTGATTGCGGGCGAGGGCGACAGCGTGGTGCGTCCGATCAACCAGGTTCAACTGGCCCGCCAGGGGCTGGCCTTCAATGGACTGGCGCCTGACGCACCGGCGAAAATTACGCACAAGGCGCAAGGCAGCAACGCCCGGCACAACGCCCATCGCATCGACGATTTTTACGACGGCCGCAAATTGCTGCTGCGCGTGGCCCGCATCGACGCCCTCGACCACGCCTGGAGCGGCGGCGACCCGGCATTAAAATTCAACGCCAAGGCCGGCCCGGACGCCACCCGCATGATGCTGGAGTTTTTCGCACGGCACCGGCGCGGCTAAAGCCTGGAGCCTGCCCGGCAGCCCATGAGCGGCTGGTGCCTATTGCCCGTGCGGCGGCTGCCACAGTTCGACCTTGTTACCCTCGGGGTCGATCACCCAGCCGAATTTTCCGTAGTCCGAGTCGTCGGCCTTGTCGAGCACCTGGCAGCCTTCGTCGCGCAGCACGGCAAGCAGCACACCCAGCCGCTGTGGACGGGCGGGCATTTGGTCGGCGTCCATGTTTTGCTGGTGCCGCATACCGCGTTGAAGTCGGCGGTGCGGCTCCGGTAGCACGTTGTATGCGGACCTTTGGTGATCGGCGCTGGCGCCCCAGGCCCGTCTGGACATTGCCTAGAGCAGCAGGAAGGCGGCAGCAGCTACTGCGGTTGGCGCCAGCGCGCCCAGCAGCAGTCCCGCCATGCCGATCGACTCGTCGTTGAAGCCGCGCCGCAGCAGCGCCACGCCGGCCGGGTTGGGCGCGTTGGCGATCACGGTCAGGCCGCCGCCGGTCACCGCCCCGGCCATCAACATGTATTGCGCCTGCGGCGAGATGCCGTCGATCAGCGAGCCGAGGTAGGTGAGGGCGGCGTTGTCGGTAATTGCCGTCAAGGCCGTGGCGCCGAAGAACAGGGCCAGCGGCGACAAGCTCTCGACGATCGGTTGCAACCACCATTGCTGCATGCCGCCGAGTACCACCAGCCCGGCCAGGAAGAAGCCGACCAGCAGCGCCTCCTTGATGATCAGCGGCGACTGGTAGCGCTGGTACGCGGACGTAAAACCGAGAAACAGCATGAACAGGCCCAGGAACAGCACCGGGTGGTGGCCGAACACGACCACGCCGGCCAGGAAAGCCAGGTGGATCAGCGTGACCGCCAGCGGCACCGGCGGCGCTTTTTCGATAGTGGCGGTGGCCGTGATGCTGTCGTCATTGGCCGCCTTGCCGCGCAGGTGCGGGCGCAGCAGCATGCTTACCACGGTGGCGTTGATCACTACCGCGATCACCGCCTTCCAGCCGAAGGTGCTGGCCATGAAGGCGCTGTCCCACTGCCAGGTGGCGGCCACCATCAGCACCGGCGGCGCCGCGTACGACGTCAGGGTGCCGCCGATGGAGACGTTGACGAATAGCACGCCCAGCGCGGCGTACTTGAGCGGTTCGGGCATGCCGCGGCGGAACACCAGCGGTGCGAGCATCAGCGCCGCCAGCGTCATCGCAGCCGGTTCCGTGATCAGCGACCCGGCCAGCGGCACCAGCGCCAGGCCCAACCAGGCCAGCGCCAGTTCGGTGCGCACGGGCAGCTTGTGCGAGAACGCCAGCAGCAGTTGCTGAACGGCTTCGAGCACCGGGCGCGAGGCCGCCACCACCATCACCGTGAACACGAACAGCGGCTCGGTGTAGTGGCGCGATTCGGCATACGCGATGGCGGCCTGGCCGCCGTTGGTCAGCGCCATGAACACGATCAGGACAAACGCCCAGAAGCCGAACACCACCTCCACTTCGCCCAGCAGGTGGAACAGGCCGGCGTGGCGCGGATGGCGGTGCGCCAGCACCTCGAACGATTTCGCGGCAAACGTGTGGAGCAGGGCCAGCGCGAACAGGATTGCGCCGATGAGTTCGATATTTTGCAAAAGAGAACCTTAGTTGTTGGTGATTAGTGGCGCCAGCGCTTGCCGCGCGGCGGAGGGACTCAGCGCGGTGGCGTCGAGCGTGCGCAGCGCTTGCGCGACCTCGTTGCGGCGCGTGGCGTCTGCAAGAATGGCCTGGTTGGCGGCCAGCGCCGCCAGCAGTTGGGTGGTGATCAGGTCGAGTTTGGGACGGATCTCGGCGGCCAGGTCGGGGGCGTCGGCGAAGCGGCCGGCGTGTTGGGCGCTCCAGCGTGCATACAGCTCGCGCTGCACGGTTTTCGACGCTTCGATCTGGGCGCGGAATACCGCTTCCACCCGGTCCGCCGGCAGACCGAGCGCGCGGCCTTGTTCGACGGCGGCGGCAATCACCAGTGCCTCGCGCGGCAGGTCTTCGACCGGCGCCTGCTTGTTCCACTTGGCGCGCGCGACCGGTTCGGCCAGCAGCAGGCGCTGGTCGATGGCCTGGCGCAACGGTTCCAGCGTCCACGGAAATGCCAGCCAGTGTTCGACATCCTGTTGCAGCGCGCCGCTGGCGAGACGTTCCTGCAACCACTGGTCCACCACGGCTTTGAAAGCCGGGTCGCGCGGCAGCAGCATGGCCTTGTCGGCGCTGTCGAACGGCGCCTCCGGGTGCACTGCACACAGTTCCGGATGCAGGCGTTGTTGCAGCCGGGTTTCCATGGCGTCGGTCATCATCAGGTCGGCCTTGCCGGCGACGATCTGGCCGAAGATGGTCACATTGTCCGGGTAGACCGTCAGTTGTGCACGCGGCGCGTGGCTGCGGGCAAAGCGTTCGTTGGTGCCGCCCGGGTTGACGATCAGGCGCACGTCCGGCTGGTTGATCTGCGCCAGTGTCTGGAAGCGTTGCTGATTTTCGCAGCGCGTGATCGGGGTCTTGCCGTCGCGCTGGTACGAGATCGAAAACAGGCCATGCTGCTGGCGCTCCGGCGTGATGGAAATGCCGCCCACGGCGATGTCGAACTTGTCGGCATTCCAGTCGGCCAGCAAAGCAGGCCAGCTGGTAGGGACGATGGTGAGCTTGACACCGAGGCGCCTGGCCAGGCCGGCCGCCAGGTCGATATCGAGCCCGAGGTATGCGCTGCTCTGGCCCAGTCGATACGTGTAGGGCTTGTAATCGGCAGGCGTACCCACGCGCAGTTCGCCGCTGGCGGTAATGGCGGCCAGCTGCTGCGCCGGTCCTGCCGACACGGTGCCGGTCGTGGCAGCCAGGAGCAGGCAAAGCAGGAATTTGGGGGCGTGCTTCAAGACGTGTCCGGTGGTTGGTATTTGGTTAAATTTTCCAACCGGTATGGTACCGCACTCGGTGCGCTGCGGGTGTGTCGCCCTCAATGAAAATCGCGCGACCGTGTGTCGAGTGCGCCCAGCAGGTGGGACAGGTCCACCAGGCGCTTGGCGACCAGGTGGCGCACATTGTTTTCCGTTTGCCACACGCCGTACACGCCCAGCAGTTGCGCGCCCATCACTTCGCGGCGTTGCTGTTCCACCAGGCTTTTCCAGCAGATCACGTTGACCGTGCCGGCCTCGTCTTCCAGTGTGATGAACACCACGCCCTTGGCCGTGCCCGGCCGCTGGCGCACGGTGACAATGCCGCAGCCGCGCGCCAGTTGGCCGTTGGTAAACCCCATCAGCACATCCGAGGGTGTGAAGCGCATCTTGTACAGGCGCTCGCGCAGGAACGAGACCGGGTGCCGGCCTAGCGTGAGGCCCAGGTGGCGATAGTCGGCCACCACGCTTTCGGCAGCCGATGGCGCCTCGAGTTCAATGGCTTCTTCCACCACGGTGGCCGGGCGCAGCAGACCCTTGTCGGGCACGCTGGACGCGGCTTGCCACATGGCCTGGCGGCGGTGGCCGGCCAGCGAGGCGAGGGCGCTGGCGCTGGCCAAATGGGTCATCTGGCGCGCATCGAGGCCGGCGCGTGCGGCCAGGTCGGACGTGTCGGCAAACGGCGCCACCGCGCGCGCTTCTTCGATACGCCAGGCGGCGTCTTTCTCCATACCGTCGACGTTGTTGAGACCCAGGCGCACGGCTGGCATGCCGTTGGCTGCAGGTTCAAGCGCTGCTTCCCAGGTGCTCACGGCCACATCGACTGCATACACTTCGACGCCATGGCGGCGCGCATCCTGCACCAGCGCCGAACGCGAGTAAAAGCCCATCGGCTGCGAGTTGAGCAGGGCGGCCAGAAAGGCCGCCGGTTCGTGGCATTTGAGCCAGCTCGAGACGTAGGCTAGCAGCGCAAAGGACGATGCATGCGATTCGGGGAAACCGTATTCGGCGAAGCCCTTGATCTGGTTGAAGATGGTTTCCGCAAACTCGGGCGGATAGCCGCGCGCGTCCATGCCAGCCTTGAGCTTGTCCTTGAATGGTTGCAAGCCACCCTTGCGCTTCCACGCTGCCATGGCGCGCCGCAGCTCATCGGCTTCGCCCGGTGTAAAGCCGCCGGCCACGATGGCGATCTGCATCACCTGCTCCTGGAAAATCGGAATGCCCAGTGTTCTCTCGAGTACGCCCTTGATTGCGTCGCTGTGGTACGACACCGGATCGATACCTTGCCGCCGCCGCAAATACGGGTGGATCATGTCGCCCTGGATCGGGCCAGGCCGCACGATCGCCACCTCGATCACCAGGTCATAAAAAGTTTGCGGCCGCAGGCGCGGCAGCATCGACATCTGCGCCCGCGATTCGATCTGGAATACGCCGATGGTATCGGCCTGGCAGATCATCTCGTAGGTGGCCGGGTCTTCGGCCGGAATGTCGCCCATTTCGAAACGCTGGCCGCGCCGCTCGGACACGAGATCGAGCGTGCGGCGGATGCAGCTGAGCATGCCCAGCGCCAGCAAGTCCACTTTCATCAGGCCCACTGCATCAAGATCGTCCTTGTCCCACTGCACGATGCTGCGGTCTGCCATCGCGGCGTTCTCGATCGGCACCAGGCGGCACAGCTTGGTGTGCGAGATGACGAAGCCCCCCGGGTGCTGGCTCAGGTGACGCGGGAAGTGCATCAACAGGTCGGCCAGGTAGTTCCATTTTTCCACGACCGGCGAGCTGGTATCGAAGCCGCAGTCGAGCAGGCGCTGTTCGAGGTCGGCACGGCCGCCCCAGCTATGCGAGGCCTTGGCCACCTTGTCCACCACCGTCAGATCGACGCCCAGCGCCTTGCCCACGTCGCGCAGCACGCTCCTGGGCCGGTACGAGATGACCACGGCGGTCAGCGCCGCGCGCATGCGGCCGTACTTGTTGTACACGTATTGCAGCACTTCTTCGCGGCGCTGGTGTTCGAAGTCGATGTCGATGTCGGGCGGCTCGTTGCGCTCTTTCGATAAAAACCGTTCGAACAGCAAGGTGCCGCGCGACGGATCGACCTCGGTCACACCGAGGCAATAACACACGGCCGAGTTGGCGGCCGAACCGCGTCCCTGGCACAGGATCTGCTGCCCACGGGCAAAGCGCACGATGTCGTATACGGTCAAAAAATAGGCTTCGTATTGCAGGTCGGCGATGATGTCGAGCTCGCGTTCGAGCGACGCCTGCACATTGTCAGGGATACCGTGCGGGTAGCGCCAGTGGGCGCCGATATACGTCTCCTTGCGCAGGTAGCTGGTGGGCGTTTCGCCGTCCGGCACCAGCTCGTGCGGGTATTCGTAGCGCAGCTCGTCGAGCGAAAATGTACATTGGCGCGCCAGCCGCACGGTCTCGTCCAGCGCCGCGCGCGGGTACAGGTTGCCAAGGCGCACGCGTGAACGCAAATGTTGCTCGGCATTGGGCGCCAGCTTGTAGCCGCACTGCGCCACCGGAATGCCGTGGCGGATCGCCGTCATGGTGTCCTGCAAGGGCTTGTACGAGCGCAGGTGCATGCAGACGTCGCCGGTGGCCACTACCGGGATGGCGAATTCTTCGGAAATGCCCTCGATCATGCGCCGGTGCAGCGCGTCGCGCGCGCGGTGGTGCAGCGTGAGCGCAATGCGCACCCGGCCCGGGGCGTTGTGCAGCAGCCATTGCGCGTGCCGCTCCACCTCCTCGTATGGCGCGCAGTAGCGCGGCGCCAGGATGAACTGACAGTCGGGCAGGCCGCGCAAATGCACGAGGTCGCCAACGGGCTGGGCGATGTCGCGCGGACGCACCAGGTACGTACCCTTGTCGGCGCGCATGCGGCCCACGGTGATCAGTTCGCTCAAGTTGCCGTAGCCGTTCTTGTTGGTGGCGATGATGATCAGGTTGAACGGCGGGCTGCCGTCCTCGGGCGTAATCGCCATCTGGCTTCCGATCACCAGGTGCAGGCCGCATTCCCTGGCCGCCACGTGGGCGCGCACCACGCCGGCCAGGCTGCATTCGTCGGTGATGGCAATCGCGCTGTAGCCAAGCTGGTGGGCGCGCTGCACCAGCTGCTCGGGCGGCGAGGCGCCGCGCAGAAAGCTGAAATTGCTGAACACTTGCAGTTCCGCATAACTGGGCAAGCTGCTGGCGGGGACACCGCCGGCAGGCAAGTTGCCAGGCAAACCAGCGGGCAAACCGCCGGGGAGACTACCCGGTAGTCCGCTGGGCAGACTACCGGCAGGCGGGCCATTGCCGGGTGCCGGCGGCACTGGCGGCACTGGCGGAATAGGCGGAATAGGCGGCTTGTCCATGGTCAGGCATACAGCCCATGCAAAAACCAGCGCGCATCGGTAGTGCGTTCGAGGTAGATCCAGTAGCAGCTGGCGTCGCTGCCCTGGGCGACGAAGTAGTCGCGCGCGGCGGTTTGATCGTTCCACCAGCCAGCCTCCAGCCGCTCGGGGCCGGAGAGGATTTTGAGGGCGCTGCCGTAAAACGGCCGGTTGTCGCGCATCAGCAGCGCGATTGGTTTCGGCAGCAACCAGAACGGCCGGCCGTCGAATACTTCCTCCAGTTGCGGCTTGGGGCGCCTGGCCGTGGCCGGCAGCCAGGTGTTGCAGATTTCGGGGCGGTAGTCGTCCACGGTGGCGGGCGTGAGCACGTTGTCGGCGCCGAGGCGCGCGGTGAGCAGTTCGAGCAGCCGGTGATAGTCCTGCGGCGTGCCGCCCGGCTCGGGAAACAGCGACGCATTGGGGGGCAGCATGGCTTCGATCTTGACGGCTTCGAGCCGCAGCGCGATCACCGGCGCATGCAGTTCCACCTTGCCGAGGCGCTCCTTGAGCAGACGCACCAGGTGCGACTCGTGCCATGCCGGTTCGGCCAGCATGATCTCGAGCGCCGTGGGCGCTACTGCTGCCCGGCCGCGCTCGTGTTCGAGGTACAGCGTGAACGCGCGCACCGCTTGCTGCATGGCGGTAAGCCAGCCCACCAGTTGCTGGATCAGGCTCGACGCTCCGTGCAGCAAGGCGTCGGCATGCTCGACGCGTTCGAAGGTTTCGATGCGCGCGCAAAATTGCAACGGTGGCTTGATCCACTCGAACATTTCCGGCGCCTCGCCATAGGCGCGGTCGAGCGCGGCCAGCAGGTCTTTGTCGGTGCGCCGCAGCAGCCCTGCGCGCGGCAACCGGCGCAAGGCGCCCAGGTCGCGCGCGCCGATGTCGGTGAGCCAGCCGTGAAACGGTGCGGCGGCCGGGATCAGCTCGCACGGCAGCTGGTTGAGACGCTGTTGCAGGCGTTCCATCGACGCCACCCGGCGGCCCTTGGGCTGGTCCTTGCGCCGCTCGTTGCGCGCCAGCAGCCAGGCGCCTTCTGCCGTGGGGGCGGTGCCCAGTTGCAGGGTGAAGCCGAGCGCTGCCACGCTGCGCAGCACGCGCAGACACAGCGCATGCGGACCCTTGAACAGCGTGAGGCTGGCGCTCACGTCCAGCAGCAGCGACCAGTCGGGCTGGTACGTGATGTCGGGCGTGTATTGCATCAGCGCGGTGGCAATCGCTTCCAGCGCCAGGTCTTCCTTGTCGGCCGCGCGGTCGAGCAGGATGGTCTGGGGCGCGATGGCCGCCACGCCGCCGCCGCGCATTCCCAGGCGCACGCCGGCCTGCGCAGCCTGGCGCGACATGGCCAGCACCAGGCCGTGCTCGACGACGACCATGGGCGCCGGCTCAGACCAGCACGGTCGTTGCGCTTCGAGCGGCAACAACGGCAGGTGGACGCTTAACATCAGTTTCATGATCGTGGGAGGCAGGTTGCAGGGGGATATGCAGCGGTACCGGCATATCACCGAGGGGAATGAAAAAAGGTTGCTCGCAATGGGGACCCTTGCGCTTGATGATGTCCACCGAAACACCGCCCGCGGCCGGGCGCAAGGTCATGCGCAGCGGCGACGGCGAAGCGTCGGCTGCCGCCGCGATGGGTCGCAGCAGCCACAGCCAGGTATCGGTGCTTTGCGCGGCCAGGTTGAGCCGGCGCAGCGCTTCGGGCCGTACATTGGCCTGCCACAGCAGCACCGCGCCGCACGAGCCGTTCTTGAGGATTTGCTCGGCCGCCCACAGCGCATCGGCACTGCTGGCCGGCTTGAGCCACAGCAGGTTGCGGTCGTTGACTTGCCAGGCCCGGCACGCCATGGCGTGCGGCAAATAAGGCGGCTGCACCAGCGCCACGCGCTGGCGCGCGGCCAGGCTGGCCAGCACGGGCTTTAATAATTGCATTTCGCCGATGCCGTGTTGCTGCACCAGCAGCTCGATCAGCGCCGAGCGTGGCCAGCCCTGGTTGGGCAGTTCGCGATCGAGCCGGTCGTGCCCGGTGCTGCAAGTGGTGGAGCGCGAAATGGCCAATTCGCTGGCACGCCACACATCGCGCATGGCCAGGCGGCCAGCCTGCGCAGCTGCGGTGGTGATGGGGAGCGGTGGCGTAAGCATGGCTGCACGGGTGGTCGAGAACGAACGTAAAAGGTAAAAATAAACTTGTGCACATGGGCGCACAAAACGAGTTGGTAAATTGATACTGTATGCATGTACAGTATAATCTGCGTTAGCGTTGAGGTGCAAGGTCGATTTACTTGCGGTGTTTGCGAGATACCCGAAGGTTGGTAATGGTGAACGCTGGACTTGTCCCGCCGCCACTTATGCGTCAGAGTACGCCTTCATCGAAGTTGCAGGAGTTTGCATGCGTTCTCAAAGACAGGAATTTATCTCCAACGGCCTCAAGCTGGCCGCCAAGCTTGACGCGCCCGATGGCGATATTCGCGCGTACGCGCTGTTTGCCCATTGCTTCACCTGCGGCAAGGATGCGATTGGCGCCCATCGATTGGCGCAGTCGCTGGCGGCGCATGGCATCGCCGTGCTGCGGTTCGATTTTACGGGCCTCGGTGGCAGCGAGGGCGATTTTGCCGATACCAATTTTTCTTCGAATGTGGCCGACCTGGTGGCCGCTGCCGATTTTTTGCGCACGCACCATGCGGCGCCGCAGTTGTTGATCGGCCATAGCCTGGGCGGCACGGCCATGCTGGCGGCGGCCGGGCAGATCGCGGAGGCCACGGCAGTGGTGACGATCGGTTCGCCCAGCGATCCGACCCATATGCCCAGCCTGTTCGGCAGCAAGTACCTGGAACTGATCAGGCAGGAAGGGGAGGCCATGGTGCCGCTGGCCGGACGGCCATTCCGCATCAAGCGCCAGTTTTTCGACGATGCCGAAGAGTATGCATTGAAACCGAAGATTGCGGGCTTGAAGCGCGGTTTGCTGGTGATGCACGCACCTGGCGACGATACCGTGCCGGTGGCCAATGCCATGGAAATTGTGACTGCCGCCAGGCACCCGAAAAGTTTCGTGTCGCTCGATACCGCCGACCATTTGCTGACCCGGCGCGAGGATGCGGTGTATGTGGCGGACTTGATCGCGGCATGGAGCCGCCGCTATCTGTCATAGGCTGAAAACCGGATTCCGGCCTGCGCCGGAATGACGGGTTTTTAGCCTGAGATTGAAAAATTATTCGTCGCCAAATTCCTCGGCCAAATCCTTCCAGCCCTTGCCAGCGGCAAAGGTGTTGAACTCGTCCGGGGCTTCCAGCACCAGCAGTTTGCCTTCCTGCAGCACCGGGTCGCCGGCGGTGAGGGCCGGACCCTTGTAGCCGACGGTGCGCAGTTGCGCCACCACGGCGTCGATCAGGGACTTGTCCTTGTGCAGGCCGCTGACCGAACCGGCAAAGTCCACGTACACGTCGATCGCGCCATAACCTTCATCGAAGATACGGATCGCCTTGGCGTCGTGGGCACGGCCGGCGCCGTCGGTAGCCTTGAAAGGGCCGCTCAATTGGATATCAGTGTTATTGCTCATAGTGTCCTCAGGTTTGGGCGTTGAGCCATCTTACTTCAACGGCTGCAGAATTGCTTCCAGGCGGTCAGGCGTGCCCTTGATCCGTTCCAGGCGCGGGTACTTCAAACCGTCGTGGTAGTCGATCGCATACGTGGTGTACAGGTTGCCCTTTTTCACCAGCAGCTGGATCGGCTCCTTGCTGTCCTTGGCGGCCGTGATCGCCGCGCGCAGCACCTCGGGCTTGTAGGCGCGGCCATTCACTGCCAGCAATGTCGAGTTGCCCGACAGGCCGGCCTTGAAGGCTATGCCTTCCCAGATGAACGATTCGAGCTTGCCTTCGGCGCCCACCGAGAAGCCGAGCGAGTACTGGAAGTTGGCCGACTTGCTCAGGTCTTCCTGGGCTTTCAGGAATGGCGTCTGCTTGTCGGTATAGACCAGTTTCCAGCCGGCGCGCGTGAGACCGTCGAGCGGCGCGCCGGGACCGTGGCTTTCCACGCGGCTGCGCAGGAAGGTGGCCCAGTCGTGCGGCTGCACGGCGTTCAGGGCGGCCACCACGTCGTCGAACGTGTAGTGCTTGGCGACATTGATGCCGTCATCGACGCCGAAGAAGCCGCGCGCGAAATCGTTGAGCGAACGCTTGCCGCCCGACAGTTCGCGGATCAGGGTGTCGGCATCTAACCAGATCAGCTGGCCTTCCTGGTAGTAGTCCTCGCCGCGCTGCCAGTTGTTCCACACTTGCGGACGGCGGGCATTGATGATTGGATCGTACGTGGTGTCCTGCACCGCGCGCCAGGTGCGGCCACGCACGTTGTCGAGGCGGGCGGCCGATGCGGCCAGCAGGTCGCGCGTGTTTTCCGGCTTGATCAGGCCCGAGCGGGCCGCAAGGACGGCGCCCCAGTACTGGGTTTGACCCTCGTACACCCACAGCAGCGAGTTGTCGAGCGGAGTGTTGAAGTTGGGCACGTCCTGGCCGGCCGGACGGCGGAACTTGCCGTTCCACGAGTGGGCAAATTCATGCGGCAGCAGTTCACGGCGCGCTTCCCACTTGTTCCAGTCGGTGAAGTAGCCGGCCTTGACGCCATTTTCGCTCGACTGGTGGTGCTCGCGGCCGATGCCGCCGAATTCGTCGCTGATGGCGAACAGGAAATCGTAGTGTTTATAGTGTTTCGAGTTAAACAGTTTATACGATTGCTGGATCAGCGCGCGGTGCGGGGCGATCTGTTCCGGCGTCGCTTCGAGCTGTTCCGGACTGTCGGCTACCACGTTCAGGTGGACCGGGATTTTTGCGCCCGGATCGAGGTCGATGCGGCGGAAATAGCGGCCTGCAAACAGCGGCGAATCGAGGAAGGTTTCGAAGTCGAGCGGCTTGAAGGCGATCTCGTCGCCGTTGCGCGCGGCCGTTTCCAGCGCGGTGCCGAACTGCCAGCCCGGTGGCACGGTCAGGTTGGGCTGGATCGTGATGTTGCGGCTGCGGTAGCCGGCCGGGTAAATCGCCAGCGACTGCCACTGCACGCCGAGGATGTCGTTGGTAAACGTGGTGCGGCCCTGGCTCGCTTCCACCGGCGACAGGTACTGGAATTCGATGTCGATCGCATTGGCGTCGGCCGGCACGTCAACCGTGAAGGCCCACACGTTGAGCGGGTCGCGGCGCCAGTCGAGCGGCTTGCCGTTCGCGCTCGCTTTGAGACCGGCAAACTGGTTCAGCGCGCCGCTGGGGCCGTGATTGGCCACCACCCATTGCGGGTACAGCAAGGTCAGCTTGCCGGGCTTGGCCGGAATAGTCTGGCGGACGCGGAAGATCTGTTGTGCCGTATTGGAGGCGTCCACTTTGAGGACGATGGTGCCCGGGTAAGGCTGTTCGGAAATCGTGTCGGCCTGGGCGCTGAAGGTAGTAGCGAGCAGGACGGCAAGTACGGCACGGGTGAAAGGCATGAAGGACTCGGATCGTGATTGAACAAGAGAAAGAGTTTAGCACGCAGGGGCAGTTGGAAAAACCGCAAAAAAAATCGCAAAAAAAGCTCTTGAAAGCCAGCGACCACCACCCTATATCGTACTCAGTGGTTGCCCAGCAGGGGACCACCGGCCCCGAGGAACGCTTCCGACGGGACTTCATTTATCGCTTAATTTGACAAGGATATTTACCATGCGTACTTTCGACCTGACCCCGCTGTACCGTTCCGCCATCGGCTTCGACCGCCTGGCCCAAATGCTCAACGACGCCCAGCGCGCCGATTCGTCGCCCAGCTATCCTCCTTACAACATCGAACTCGTGTCCGATGACCAGTACCGCATCGTGATGGCGCTGGCCGGCTTCAGCCGCGACGAGATCGACATCACCTTCGAGCGCGATTCGCTGCACGTCGTTGGCCGCAAGCAGAAGGACGCCACCGAGCGCACCTACCTGCACCGCGGCATCGCCGCGCGTGACTTCGAACAGCGTTTCCAATTGGCCACCCACGTCAAGGTGACCGGCGCCAGCTTCGACAACGGCATGCTCACCATCGAACTGGTGCGCGAGGTGCCCGAAGCGCTCAAGCCACGTAAAATCGTCATCGATGGTCAAAGCGGCAGCGAAAACGTGACCGCCCTGGAGCAACGCCAGGCCGCGTAAGCGCTTGATTTCGAGGTAAGACCCCACTGGCCGGTTGATCCGGCCAGTGGTACGTTTACGGATCCTCCCTGACCTGCGTCCGCCGTCAGCACTGTTGTAAGCATATGTTTCGGTGGAAATTTGATTAAGTAGGGTCTAAGTTTTTTGCCTCATATTGAATACATCTAAAATCCTAGTTCAATTCAGGAGTGCAACATGTCCCAGACTACCCCAACCGGATCGAAAACCTTCAAACGCACCGTTGCCGCGCTGGCCATCGTGGCTGCCATCGGCGCCGGTGGCGCAGTTGCCGTCAAGCAGAGCAACGCAGTTGCTGCCGGCACGCCGGTAGCGGCGGTCACGGCGCCGCCGTCCGCCAATGCCGGCGCCCCGGCCGCAGTGGCCGCGCCGTCCATCTCCTTGCCTGATTTTTCGGTGGTTGCTGCCAACAACGGTCCGGCGGTGGTCAATATCGACGTGCGCGGCAGTACCAAGGCGTCATATGATGGCCAGGCACAAGGGCAAGGCCGTGCCGAAGCGTTTGGCGACGACCCGTTCCTGGAATTTTTCCGCCGCTTCCAGGGGCAGGGTCCTCGTGGTGGCCAGCGCGAAGTGCCTACCCACGGCATGGGTTCCGGTTTCATCATCAGCTCTGACGGCATCATCCTGACCAATGCCCACGTGGTGCGCGATGCGCGCGAAGTGACAGTCAAACTGACCGACCGCCGCGAGTTCCGCGCCAAGGTGCTCGGCTCCGACCCGAAAACCGACGTCGCCGTGCTGAAGATCGATGCCAAGAACCTGCCCGTGGTGCCGCTGGCCAAGACCGACAACCTCAAAGTGGGCGAGTGGGTGCTGGCGATCGGTTCCCCTTACGGCCTCGATAACACGGTCACCGCCGGCGTGGTCAGCGCCAAGGGCCGTTCGCTGCCCGACGATCAGTACGTGCCGTTCATTCAGACCGACGTGGCCGTCAATCCCGGCAACTCGGGCGGTCCGCTGTTCAATGCCCGTGGCGAAGTGGTTGGCATCAATTCGCAGATCTATAGCCAGACCGGCGGCTACCAGGGCCTGTCGTTCGCGATCCCGATCGACGTGGCCACCACGATTGCCAACCAGATCGTCGCCACCGGCAAGGTCGAACATGCCAAGCTTGGCGTGACGGTGCAGGAAGTGGGCCAGGATATCGCCGATTCGTTCAAGCTGGCCACGCCTGAAGGCGCGCTGATCGCCAATGTCGAGCGCGGCGGCCCGGCCGACAAGGCCGGCCTCAAAGCTGGTGACGTGGTGCGCAGCATGAATGGCAAAAAGGTCGTCAGCTCGATTGACTTGCCGGCGATGGTCGGCCTGACCAAGCCGGGCAGCACGGTCAAGCTGGAAGTGTGGCGCCAGGGCAAGCTGATTGCGCTTGACGCCAAGCTCGGCAACCTGAGCGACAAGGTTGCTGCCGTGGCGCCCACCAGCGACCGTGCCGAGCAGGCCAGCAGCAAGCTGGGGCTGTCGCTGCGTGCACTTGACCCCAACGAGCGCCGCGACAGCGGCATCGCCAACGGCCTCCTGATCGAAGACGCCGGCGGCGCCGCGCAAAGCGCAGGCGTGCAACCGGGCGACGTGCTGCTGTCGGTCAACGGCTATGCGGTCAGCAACGTGGACCAGGTGCGCCAGGTGGTGGACAAGTCCGGCAAGTCTGTGGCGTTGCTGATCCAGCGCGGCGGCGATACAATCTTCATTCCCGTACGCCTGGGTTAACCCGGCCTGCAGAACGCACCAACAACAAGAAAAGGAACACACCATGCGACTTCTGCTGGTAGAAGACGACACCATGATCGGCGAAGTAGTGCTCGACCTCTTGCGCGCCGAGCACTACGCTGTGGACTGGGTCAAGGACGGCGACATGGCCGACACCGCGCTGCAAACCCAAACCTACGACCTGGTGTTGCTCGACCTCGGCCTGCCGCGCAAGGATGGCCTCGAGGTGCTGCGTTCGATGCGCGCGCGCAAGGAACTCACGCCCGTGCTGGTGGCCACCGCGCGCGACGCCAAGGAACAACGGATTGCCGGCCTCGATGCCGGCGCCGACGACTACGTGCTCAAGCCGTACGACCTCGACGAGCTGCTGGCGCGCATCCGCGCCTTGCTGCGCCGCTCGGCCGGGCGCGCCGAGCCGGTGTTCGAGCACGGCGGCGTCAGCGTCAATCCGCAAACCCGCGAAGTGCTGGCCGATGGCAAGCAGGTAAGCCTGTCGGCGCGCGAATGGGCCGTGCTGGAGGCCTTGATTGCCCGGCCCGGCATCGTGCTGTCGCGCCACCAGCTCGAAGAAAAGCTGTACAGCTGGAAGGATGAAGTCAACAGCAACGCGGTGGAAGTGTATATCCACGGCCTGCGCAAGAAGCTTGGCGCCGAACTGATCCAGAACGTGCGCGGCCTCGGCTACATGGTGCCCAAGCTATGAGAATGAAGGTGAAGCTGCCGCCGATGCCACGGGTGCCGGTGGTCACGCACTCGCTGCGCGGACGCCTGCTGTGGTTCCTGCTGGCAGCCATCACCATGGCGGCGATTGCCCAGGCGGCCATCGCCTATCGCAGCGCGCTCAGCGACGCCGACCAGATTTTCGATTACCACATGCAGCAGATGGCGATGTCGCTGCGCTCGAGCGCCACGCTCACCAACAAGGCTGCCGACGCCTCGCCCGATCCCGGCAATGACGACCTGGTGGTGCAGGTGTGGACCCCGGACGGCGCGCAAGTGTTCCGCTCGCTATCGCGGGCGGCGCTGCCGCAGCGCGCCGTGCTCGGCTTTTCCAACGTCAAGGCCAACAACACCACGTACCGGATTTTCTCGGTGCAAACCAGTAACCAGACCGTGCAGGTCGCCATGGACATGGCGGTGCGCCAGCGCATGGCCGGTACCCTGGCCCTGCGCACGGTGGGACCGATTGCCGTGATGGCGCCGATCCTGATGCTGGTGGTCTGGTGGGTGGTCAGCGGCTCGCTCGCCCCGGTGTCGCGCGTCAAACGTCAGGTGGCGGCGCGCCAGGCCGACGATTTGTCGCCGGTGTCCGAAAACGATTTGCCGGACGAAGTGCTGCCGCTGGTGCACGAGCTCAATTTACTGTTCGGGCGCGTGCGCACGGCTTTCGAGGCGCAGCAGCATTTTGTGGCCGACGCCGCGCACGAGCTGCGCTCGCCGCTGGCCGCGTTGAAATTACAGGTGCTGAGCCTGGAGCGGGCGCAGGATGACGCGGCGCGCAGCGTGGCCATTGGCCGCGTCACGGCCGGCATCGAACGCGCCACGCGGCTGGTGGAACAGTTGCTGGTGCTGGCGCGCCAGGAAGGCTCGGTCGATGATGTACGGCTCGATCGCGTCAACCTGTCCGACCTGGTCAAGCGCACCCTGGGCGACATGGCGGGCCTGGCGCAGGCGCGCCAGATCGATCTGGGGCTCGAGCACGCCGACGATGTGGCCGTTGACGGCCAGCCCGACGCGCTGATCATCCTGATGCGCAACCTGGTCGATAACGCCATCAAGTACACGCCGGCTGGCGGCACCGTCGATATCGAGCTGCGCCGCATTCCTGCCGAAGCCAAGGTCAAGGGCGTGGCCGGGCCGGGCCGGGTGCTGCTCAGCGTCGAGGATTCCGGGCCCGGCATTCCGCCGGACGAGCGCGAGCGCGTGTTCAGCCGCTTCTACCGCGTGCCCGGCAGCCAGGCCGGCGGTAGCGGCCTGGGACTGGCGATCATCAAGTCGATTGCCGAGCGCCATGGCGCCGTGCTCACGCTCGACAGCTCCGAGCGGCTGGGCGGGCTCAAGATCAAAATCGATTTTCCCGAGACGGCGAGGCCCACGCCGGTCTAAAATGCCGTTTTGATATGCGGACGGCACCATGAAAAAAATCGGATTCTCGGGAACCCTGGACCCGATCACCAACGGCCACATGTGGGTGATCAACGAAGCCCGGTCGATGGCGGACGAGGTGGTGGTGTTCCTGTCCGAGAACACCGCCAAGAAACCCAAGTTCACGGCCGAGGAGCGCAAGAGCATCATCGCGCTCAGCTGCGCCGAGCAGGGCTGGAACAATGTGCAGGTGGTGATCGTGCGCGGCGACTACACGGCCCGCGCAGCCCGCAAGCACGGCGCCGAATACCTGATCCGCGGCATCCGCACCACCGCCGATTTCGACTACGAAAACTTGATCCAGCAAACCAATGTCGATGTGCTGCAAGGCGCCAAGACGATTTTCGTCATGCCTCCGCGCGACCTGGGTTCAGTCAGCTCGAGTTTTGTGAAGGCGCTGGAAGGTCCGATTGGCTGGAACTGGATCATGAAGACATTTGTGCCGGGTCCGGCCTACCACGCCTGGGTGCTGGGCTGGCTGCGCAACGAGTGGGAACTGCTGTGGGACTACGCCCAGGCCGATGAGTCGGCCATCAACCACGCCGACGCCTGGTTCGCGCGGCTGACCGGCGCCACCGCGTATGGCGGCATGGCGCGCCACTATCACAACCTCGACCACCTGGTACACGGCCTGTCGGAGATTCGCGCCTGGGCCGCCAACACCAAGCCGTCCGCGCTCGATATCGAGATCGTCAAGCAGGCGTTCTGGTTCCACGACGCTGAGTACGAACACGGCCGCGAGGCCGGCGCGCCCAGCAACGAGGAAGCCAGCGCCCAGCTCTGGTTGGGCAGCCACCTGGGCCAGGAAATGGACCCTGCCGCCGCGCTGATCCGCGCCACCGACCACTTCCAGGAAGCGTCGATCGAGCATCCGCTCAAGGCCGTGCTGCTGAGCGTGGACCTGGCCATCCTGGGCCAGGACGACGAGGTCTATCAGAACTATGCACAAGCCATCCGGCAGGAATACGCGCACCTGGCCGACGACGAATACCGCCGCCAGCGTGCCGGCGCGCTGGCGCACCTGTGCCGCAAGGCCGAAGCGAACAAGCTGTTCTGCGACCCGTATTTTGCCGACCAGTACAACGACCGCGCCATCGACAACATGGAGCGCGAAATGGCGCGCCTGGCCGGCGAATAAGAACTAGAAGCGGTTCCAGTTGTTATGGCGGTGCTCGGTGGCTTCTTTGAGCAGGTGGCTGGCGCGGTGCAGGTCCCTGGGACTGTGTTCGTCGCCCAGTTCCACCGTCATCGCCAGTTCCTGGATCGCGGGCGGATATTCGTGTTCGGCCGATTCTTCCAGCAGCGCGCGTGCCTTGGCGGCATCTTGCGGCACGCCCTGGCCGTCGCGGTAAAAGTACGACAGCAGGAACATCGCGTGCGGATTGCCGCCATCGCTGGCCGTTTGCAGCCAGTGCGCCGCCTGCAAATCGTTGCGGGCGACGCCGGTGCCGTTCTTGTACAGCAGCGCCAGCGCCAGCGCGGCGCGCGCGTGGCCCTGTTGCGCGGCCTGCGTGTACCAGCTTGACGCGGCCAGCGGTTGCGGCGGCACGTTGACCACGCCGGTGCGCAGCATCTCGCCCAGCTCGTACGCGGCTTCGATGTCGCCGCCGCGCGCGGCCTGTTCGAACAGGCGCAGCGCGTCCTTGCGCTGTTGCGGACGCTGCTGGTACACCAGCGCCAGTTCGCGCTGCGCCACTGGCAGGTTTTGCTGCGACCACGACATCAGCTTGCGCTCGGCGCTGGCGTCCGCTTCCTGGATGGCCTTCATGCCCACCACCTCGATCTGGGCATCAGTGGGCTTCTCGCGCTGCATCTGGCAGCCCGACAGCCATACCGAACCCACGATCGCCAGCAGCATCGCACCCGGATAAGTTTTCATCGTTGCACCTCGCATGGTTAGCACGGTTAACGGGCCGGCACCGGCCGGCCCGGGGACAACATCACTTGCTCAGATCGATCGCATACTTGGCAAAGCCGCTGGCGTCGAGGCCACCCTCGGCCGTGACTGCCGTGATGCCGGCGCTTTTCGCCAGGCCCAGGTGACCCGGCGCCGAGCGCAGGATGACCGGGCCAGCGGTGGCCACCTTGACGAAGCTCCAGCTGCGCGCGCTGCCGTTATCGACTAGGCTGACCTTGCCGGTAGCCTTGCCACGCGCCGCCAGGTAGTTGCTGACCACGGTCTGGTTGGCGTCCGGCGACTTGATGATGGTCTTGCTGCCGTCGATGCCGGGCACGGCGCCGCCGCCACCGGCGCGGTAGTCGTTGGTGGCGACGATGAAGTCGTCGCTGTCGGCGACCGGCTTGCCCAGGTACACCAGGTTGACGATGCGGCTGCCCGCCGGCTTGGTGACGTCGATCTGGTACGTCAGCGCATTGTTCTCGGCGTAGAACACGTCGTAGTTGTAGATGGTGGCGTAGCTCGGCACCAGGTCCTGCTCGGTGGTGAGGGCAGGGTTGATGGCGCCGAATTGCTTGGCCGACGTTTCCAGCCATGCCTTCAGGTCCGCGCCCTTGATCTTGACCGCCTGCAGGTTGTTATTGCTGTACAAATAGAGGTCACCCGGGTTGCGTACTTGCAGGCCCACCGGCGCGGCTGGCGTGGCGCCTGGCGCCACATCGGTGAAGTCCGACGGCCCGTTGCGGCCGGCCTTGAACGGCGCGCTGCACGACAGTACCGGGATGTTCTTGTAGCTGGCAATCGTCGCGTCGGTGCTGGTCGCGATGAAATTTTTCACGTAGTCCAGTTGCGCCTGGTTGACGAGCTGGATCGCGGTCACGTCGCCCGCCAGCGAGAAATACGACGACATCTCGAAGTCGGTGGCCACGCCCAGCGGCTGCCTGGCGTAGGCGATGGTGGCTGCGTGCTCGGTGGCCACCAGCGGTGCGATAGCCGGATCGGCAGCGACGTTGGTCTTGCCGTCGGTGTACTTGAAACCACGCGACTCCACGCTGGTTTTGGCGGGTTGCACCACCCACTTGCCACCCTGGTACACCAGGGTCAGCTTGATGATGCCCAGGCGACGGCCCCAGCTTTGTGCCATCACGGTCGGCACGCCATTGACAAAACCGTTGACAGCGTCGATCTTGGCACCGGCCGGGAAGGCGGCAAACGAGGCGTCCAGCGCGGCCGCGCCAGTCTCTTTACCCTTGGGGAAGATCAGGTGCGAGTGGCCGATCAGCAGGGCATCGATGCCGGTGCCGGCCAGGTGGTAGCTGGGGTTTTCCATCTTCGGGCTGTACGCGCTGGGGTCGAGGCCGCCGTGCGACAGCGCCACCACCAGGTCGGCGCCCTTGCTGCGCAGTTCCGGAATGTATTGTTTGGCCGCTTCCACGGCGCCGGTGACCGCTACCTTGCCGGCCAGGTTTTTCTGGTCCCATTCGAGGATTTGCGGCGGCACGAAACTCATGATGCCGATATTGATCTTGACGTCGAGCGCGCTGCCATCGGGCGCCGTGGCGCGGAAGGTGCGCGGCAGCAGGGCGGTCGGTTGCACGATCGGCTTGCCGCTGGCCACGCCGGTGACATTGGTCAGCGCCAGCGGGAAGGTTGGCGCGCCGCAGTTGCCGGCTGGCTTGTTCACGCCGGGAATGCCGAAGTCGGTATTGGTGATCTGGCTCAGCAGCGGCAGACCATAGTTGAACTCGTGGTTGCCGAAGCCGCCACCGTCGAACTTCATGGCGTTCATCGCCTTGTGGATGGCCATGGTCTCGCTGCAGGCGACCGGCTTGGTCACTGCCTGCAGGTCGCCCAGCAGGGTGCCCTGGATGGTGTCACCGTTGTCGAGCAGGATGTTGTTGGGGTTCTCGGCGCGGGCGGCAGCCACCAGGGTGGCGGTGCGCTCCAGGCCCAGGCTGGTGTCCTCGGACAGCGAGTAGTAGTTGTAGCTCATCACGTTGGCGTGGAGATCGGTGGTCTCCATCAACGCCAGCGCAACGGTCGTGCCTTCCTGTACGGGCGGTACCAGGTTTGCTTCACCGCCACAACCAGCCAGGCCGGCTGCCGTCATTGCTGCCAGCAGCACCAGATTCGTTTTCATCGCATACCTCGAAGTAATTAAATTTCAAGGTAGCGAGTTTAACCATATTACATGACGGCCCCGTGACAGTTGATCAATACGCCCACAGCGGCCCGGCGCGACCGCCCACCGACGCGCCCTCCATCACGACGAACACCCGCCGTCCGTAAAAGAACGGCAAGCCCCAGTCGAAATACGTGCTTGACGACGCCGAGCTGCTCAGCGTGCCGCCCACTTGCGCCGCGCGCACGCTCGAGGATAGTTGCACCAGGTTGACGATGTTGAAGTTGACCACGCCGGTGGCGCTGCCGTCCGACGCCGTATTGGTGGCCGACAGCGCCAGCGTGGCGGCAGGGCAGAAGAAGTCGCCGCCCGAGCAGGTGCGGATATCGGGATCGGTGAAGAAATAGCCGTTCGAGCCGCTGTCGATGAAGCTGGCGTTATAGGTCTTGCCATTGTAGGTGGTGCTGAAATTGCCGCTGCTGTTGGCCTTGTAAATCGTCTCGCTGGCAATCGTGTTATTGCTTTGCGTGTTGACGCCAAACACCAGCGTGCCGCTGACCGATGTCAGTCCGCTCGGGCCCACCGCCGGCAAGCTCACCAGTACGCCATTGTTGTTGACGGCAAACGACGACACCGGGTTGGTGATCTGCGACGCCAGCGGCATGGCGCTGGACGTGCAGGTGCCGGCCGTGCAGGCGTAATACACGCCGCTGATCGCCGACTGCGCGCAGGCATTGCCGCAATCGTGCTTGAACAGGCCCACGCCAAGGATGCCCTTGGCGCCAATGGCGCTCATCGAGCCCAGGTTGTTGCCGGCGCTGCTGCAGCTGGAAGGCGTGGCGGCGAAGTTGGCATTGGTATCGCCGATCACCTGTACCGAGATGCCGGCCGCCGTTTCGTCGGCCATCTTGACGTCGGCCTGGCGCACCGAACCCCAGGTGTAGCCACTGATGAACTTGCCGCATTCGCCGGCATCGGCGCCGCTGGCGGTCTGCACCGACGGCAGGGCAAGGCTGCTGTCGAGCGCGGAAGCGAGCACGCGCAGGCCATAGGAGCCGGTATCGAGCAGCACATGGTCGATGGTCTGGCAGGTGGTGGTGCCGGGACGGCAGATGGTCACGTTCACGTAAGGCACGTTGATCACGCCGCTGGCGCCGGCCGGACCGTTGTCCACCGTGATCGGCACGCTGTTGCTGAGGACGGCGGTCACGCCCAGCTGCGCGCTGGCACTGGCCTCGCCGCCGCTGCCGGTGCAGGTGAGGCTGTAGGTGATGTTGCCGGCAGTTGCCGACGATACGGTGACCGAGCCGGACGTGGCGCGGTTGCCGATCCAGGCGCCACTGGCGGTGCAACTGCTGGCATTGGCCGACGACCAGCTCAGCACCGACGTCTGGGTGGTGTTGATGGCGGCCGGCGCCAATGTCAGGCTGACCGTGGGCGCCGGTGGCGGCGAGCTGATGGTGACGGAAGTGCTGTTGGTCACGCCGCTGCACGTGAGCGCATAGCGCGCGGTGCCGGCCGCGCCGGCAGTCACGGTTTGCGAACCGCTGGTGGCCACGGTGCCGCTCCATGCATCGGACGCGGTGCAATTGGCGGCGGTGGCATTGCTCACGCTCCAGGTCAGGGTGACTACCTGGCCTACCGTGGTGGCGGTAGGTGTGGCGCTGATGCTGACCACCGGTGCAGCTGCCGTGACAGTCGGCGTGGTCGTGGTTGTGGTCGGTGTAGTGGTAGTGGCACTGCTATCGCCACCACCGCCACCGCAGGCGGTCAGCGCGGCGCATAGCAAGGCGCCAGCAGCAAACAGGGCCGGGCGGGCAGGGTTCAATACCGCGCGAGCGCGTTGCAACAGGCTGGTCATGCGGAACTTCCTTACTCTATCGTGGTGGTGTCGAAGCCGGCCGGCACTGCCGACGGGATGAAGGCGTGTCCGGCAAACGAGCGCATGTGGCCGTTCGAGACGATCACCACGTCGGACTGGTTGAGCGCCAGCTGCGAGTGGCCGGCCTGGGTGCGCCTGCCGGTGGCGTCGGTCAGCGCGGTGAACTTGCTGCCCAGCAGGGTACGCAGGTCGGGCAGGGTGGGACCGGTCCAGCTGACGGCAAACACCTTGCCGGCCGCGTCCGTGTATTCGCGCACGATGGTGCCGCTGTCGAGCGTGCTCTGGCTGACCGTATAAACCGCGTTGGCATTGCTATTGCCGGCTGCTGCGAGGCTGCGCGCGGCGCGTACCGGCGTGCCGCCGAAATCGGACGGCGCACTACCGAGCGCTGCGTAGGCGAGCGCGCCTTGCAGCACGGTGACGAAAAACATGAGGACGATGGCGGGACGCATGGGATGTTCCGTTGCTTGGAGTAAATATGAGTATAGTGTATTGCGGCAGGAAGTTGGATGGCGTTAACGCCATGTAAGCAAACGTTACCTCGGCCATGAAACTGAAAAGCCGCCATTCCTTGGCGGGGACGGCGGCTTTATGATGGTGAAACTACAACGAGTTTGGAACTTACCCCTTAGAACTTGACCCACAGGCGGCTGAAGTACGACGTACCGTTCAAACCGAACTGCACGCTCTCGTACTTGAAACCATTGTCGGTCTGGTCCGCGTCCTGCGCGGTAGGACGTGCGCCGAACAGGTTGTTGCCGCCAAACGTCAGCTTCATGTTCTTGTTGATGTTGTAGGTAAACGCCAGGTCGGCCGAAGTTTTCGACTTGTAGCGCTGGTTCGGTACGCCTTCGGCGGTGCCGCTGAAGGTGCCCAGGGTTTGGGGGCCGAAGTGGATGATTTTCAGGTCGGTGTCCCACGCGCCGAGGCCATAGTTGAAGCCCAGCGTGAATTTCGAGCGCGGCGCGCCTTGCTCGATATACAGGCGTTCCTTTTCCGACAGCAGCACGTCTTCGAAGCCGCGCAGCGAAGCCGGGGCATGGACGTCGGTCACTTCGGTCTTGCTGACGTTCATCGCCAGGAAGGTGTTCAGGCGGCCGCCCAGCACGGTCGCCTTGTGCGAGGCGGTCAGGTCGATCCCCTGGGTCTTGGTGTCGGCCGAGTTGACGAAGAACTGCGCCTCGCCCACGCCCAGCGCGGCCAGGCGCGCGGACAGGTCGGGGTAGTTGTCGGCGGTAAAGCGGCCCGACAGCACGATGCGGTCCTTGATCTTGATGTGGTACAGGTCGGCCGTGAGCGAGATCGCCTGGGTAGGAGTCCAGGTGGTGCCCAGCGTGAAGCTGGTCGATTTTTCTTCCTTCAATTTTGGAATGCCGGCCGCGTTGGCCACCACGCCGCCATTGGGCGCCAGCACCACTTCCTTCGGCACGCCGCCGATGAAGTCGGTGAAGGTGGTGGACAAATGGCTTTGCTGCAGCGACGGTGCGCGGAAGCCGGTGCTGGCGGAACCGCGCAGCAGCACGCTATCGGCAACACGGATGCTGCCAGCCAGCTTGCCGGTTACGGTCGAGCCGAAGTCGCTGAATTTCTCGTAACGCACGGCGGCCTGACCTTTGACGCGGTCGGTGAAGTCCGCTTCCAGATCCAGGTAGGCGGCGTTGCTGTGGCGCTTGGCGTTGGTGATATCGCCGGGCTGGAAGCCGGGGAAGCCCTGGCTGCCGGCGTTACCGCCGTTGCCCACGCCGTCGGCGTCGATGTACGAACCGGCTTCGCCGGCGAAGATCTTGAATTCCTCGCGGCGGTATTCGGCGCCGAACGCCACGTTCATGCCCTTGCCCATGATGCCGTCGTAGTAGCGGCTCAGGTCGAGGTTGGTGGTCAGTTGCTGGAACGAGAAACCGCCGGCGTTGAACTGGCTGGCGCTGACGCCACGGCCGCCGTTCTGCAGGTCGAGGTTGGCGATCGAGGCATTGATGGTGTTGCTGATGTCGTACTTCATCTTGTTGTAGCCGTACGTCTGCGAGATGTCGGTGTTCCACTCGCCCAGCTGGATGCGGTGGCCGAGGATGGCGGTACGGTCCTCGATCCTGGCATTGATGAACGGCACGAAACCGTTCGGGTACATGGCAGCGGAGTTGCGGCTTGGAATATCGTCCGAGCCGACGCCGCCGCGCGCGAATGCCGCGCTTGAGCCATCGCGTTTTTGTGCGCCGGCTGTGAAGTACAGGCGGCCGTTGCCGGTAGTAGGCAGTTCGCCGTTGGCGTAGATGGTCTGGCTCTCGGTCTTGGTGTCGCCGATGATGCGCGGATTGTCCGGCTCGGCACGGTTGGAGCGGCCACGGTCGAGGTATTCGCCGGTCAGGGCCAGCACGCCGCCGTTGCCGAGGTCGAAACCGCAGTAGGCCGAGCCCATCCAGTTTTCGCCGTCGCCGGCCGAGTACTGGCTGTAGCCGGCAATCGCTTCGCAGCCCTTGCTCTTCTTGAGGCTGATGTCCATGACACCGGCAATCGCGTCCGAGCCGTACTGGGCGGCGGCGCCGTCGCGCAGGATTTGCACGTCCTTGATGGCCAGCATCGGAATCGCATTGAGGTCGGTGCCGGTGTTGCCGCGATTGCGCGCACCGAACAGGTTGACCAGCGCGGTGGTGTGGCGGCGCTTGCCGTTGACCAGCACCAGGGTCTGGTCCGAACCGAGGCCGCGCAGGGCGGCGGAATCGACCAGGTCGGCGCCGTCGGCGCCGCTCTGGCGCGTGGAGTTGAACGATGGCGAGATGTAGGTCAGGGTCTGGGCCAGGTCGAACTGTCCGCCTTGTTCTGCCAGCTTGTTCATCGGGATCAGATCGACCGGTACCACGGTGTCGGTGGACGACGACGTGGCGCGGCGCGAGCCGACCACGGTCACCGATTGCAGCGGCGCCGGAGCAACGTCGGCTTCGGCTGTGGCGAGGGTCTGGGCGTGCACTGCAGGGACCAAGGCGAGGGCGGTGATGGTCGAGGCGCCGTACAGGCTGAGCAGGACGGCTTGACGCAAATGGGTAACTGCAAACACGTGGCATCTCCGATGAGCAAAATTTGATTCTAGTCAAATTACTCATAACAACATGAGAATTTCTCACGGTTTGGCGGACCAAACATTATTAGTGTTGTTTTAAGGTTTCATCGCTACGTAGTCATACGTATCGCCATGCTTGAAGTCCAAAATAAAGTGTTTTCAGCGCGCCGCGTACGGCGGGCGCGCTGGTGCTGCCAATGCGTTTAAAGATGCATCGGGATCAGTCGATCGGCGAATTCAGGCTGCTGCGGCGGGTGGTGCCGTAGTAGCTGTCGATTTGCGACGCCCAGGTCTGGTTGGCCATATTGGGCCAGTTGTCCTTGTCGAAGCCGGGGGCGTTTTCGATGCGTTCCTTGTCGAGGTTGAGCGTGAAGCGCTTGTTGACGGTGTCGAGCGTCAATGCTTCCCAAGGCACGGCAAACAGTTTTTCGCCGATGGTCAGCACGCCGCCGTGGGCCATCACCGCGTAGGCGATTTTGCCGGTGCGCATGTCGAGCATGATTTCCTTGATCTCGCCCAGGTGTTCGTTTTGCAGGTTGTGCACGTGGTCGCCGATCAGGGTGTCGGCACCCATCAATTCAGGACCCGGGCCTTTGCGGCCGTTGTCCACGTACATGCCGTATGGATCGCGTTCGGTATAGCTCATGGTTATCTCCTGTGCATTTGTGAGTTGTCATTCTGATCTTGTTTATGCAAGCTGTCTGTACGGTTTGCCACAGTCGCGCAGCATGGTCAAAGCCGAATTTTCAGGGGGCAATGCTGCTGATTTGGCGGTTTTAGGATATAATTTCAATTTCCCGCACGTGCCGTTCGGCACCATCTGCAATGACCAAATTTGTCTTCGTCACCGGTGGCGTTGTGTCTTCCCTTGGTAAAGGGATTGCCGCCGCCTCCCTCGCCGCGATCCTCGAATCGCGCGGCCTCAAAGTCACCATGCTCAAGCTCGACCCGTACATCAATGTCGATCCTGGCACCATGAGCCCCATGCAACACGGTGAAGTCTTCGTCACCGACGACGGCGCTGAAACCGACCTCGACCTCGGCCACTACGAACGCTTCATTTCCACCCGCATGCGCAAGGTGAACAACTTCACCACCGGCCAGATCTACGAATCCGTGATCCGCAAGGAGCGCCGCGGCGAGTACCTCGGTAAAACCGTGCAGGTCATCCCGCACATCACCAACGAAATCCAGGACTACATCCGTCGTGGCGCCGAAGGCTACGACGTGGCCCTGTGCGAAATCGGCGGTACCGTGGGCGATATCGAATCGCTGCCGTTCCTCGAAGCCGCCCGTCAGCTGAGCCTGCGCGCCGGCCGCAAGAACACCGCCTTCGTGCACCTCACCCTGGTGCCGTACATCGCGTCGGCTGGCGAACTGAAAACCAAGCCTACCCAGCACTCGGTGCAAAAACTGCGCGAGATCGGCATTTCGCCCAACGCGCTGCTGTGCCGTGCCGACCGTCCGATTCCCGACGACGAGCGCGCCAAGATTTCGCTGTTCTCCAACATCGAAGAGCAGGCCGTGATTTCCGTGTGGGACGTCGATACCATCTACAAAGTGCCGCAAATGCTGCACGACCAGGGCCTCGACGCGATCATCTGCGAAGCGCTGGACATCAACCCTGCGCCGGCCGACCTGTCGGTCTGGAGCAAACTGATCTACACGCTCGAGCATCCGAAGTCGGAAGTGTCGATCGGCATGGTTGGCAAATACGTGGAACTGACCGAGTCGTACAAGTCGCTGACCGAAGCGCTGCGCCACGCCGGCATCCACAACGAATCGAAAGTCAACATCGAGTACATCGATTCGGAAGAAATCGAAACCACCGGTTGCGCCGACCTGGCCAAGTACGACGCCATCCTGGTGCCGGGCGGCTTCGGCAAGCGCGGCGTGGAAGGCAAGATCATGGCGGCGCAGTTTGCCCGTGAAAACAAGATCCCTTACCTGGGCATCTGCCTGGGCATGCAGGTGGCGCTGATCGAATATGCGCGCCATAAAGCAGGCTTGACCACCGCCAACTCCACCGAGTTCGACCTCGACACCGCGCAACCGGTCGTCGCCCTGATCGACGAGTGGCAAGGCCAGGACGGCAAGGTTGAAAAACGCGACGAGAATTCCGACCTGGGCGGCACCATGCGCCTGGGCGCGCAAACCTGCGAGATCAAGCCGGGCACGCTGGCCGCCGAGATCTACGGCGCTGTGGTCACCGAGCGTCACCGTCACCGTTACGAAGCCAACAACCATTACCTGCCGCGCGTGGAAGCTGCGGGACTGGTGGTAGCGGCCCGTACGCCGACCGAAGACCTGTGCGAAATCATGGAACTGCCACGCACCGGCGACAACGCCCACCCGTGGTACATGGGCGTGCAGTACCACCCTGAATTCAAATCGACCCCGCGTGACGGCCATCCGCTGTTCACCTCGTACATCAAGGCGGCACTGGCTCACAAGGCTGCTGGCGGCAATCGCCCTGCCGATGGTCAACCACAAGGAGAGGCGGCGTAAAAAGCGCTGGCAGCCTCCACCAAAGCAGTCTGCCCGGTGCGCGCGTGTAGCCATAAGCGCCCGCACTGGGTTATATTCCCGTTATTATTTCACTCGCACATGCGCGCAAGATGCATCGAGCGGACTCTGTTTCGTCTAACTTTGGAGAATTAAATGAGTGCTATTGTTGATATTATCGGCCGTGAAATCATCGACTCGCGCGGCAATCCAACCGTCGAATGCGACGTGCTGCTGGAATCGGGCGTGATGGGCCGTGCGGCTGTGCCGTCGGGCGCATCGACCGGTTCGCGCGAAGCGATCGAGCTGCGCGACGGCGATCCGAAGCGTTACTTCGGCAAGGGCGTGCTGCAAGCCTGCGAAAACATCAACACCGAAATCTCGGAAGCGATCATGGGCCTCGACGCCAATGAGCAAGCGTTCCTGGACCGCACTCTGATTGACCTGGACGGTACCGAAAACAAGAGCCGCCTGGGCGCCAACGCCATGCTGGCCGTGTCGATGGCCGTGGCCAAGGCTGCTGCCGAAGAAGCGGGCCTGCCACTGTACCGCTACTTCGGCGGTTCGGGCGCGATGCAACTGCCAGTGCCGATGATGAACGTGATCAACGGCGGCGCGCACGCCGACAACAACCTGGACATCCAGGAATTCATGATCATTCCGGTGGGTGCACCGTCGTTCAAGGAAGCCGTGCGTTATGGTGCGGAAGTGTTCCACACCCTGAAAAAGATCCTGCACAAGAAGGGTCTGAGCACCGCCGTGGGCGACGAAGGCGGTTTCGCGCCATCGCTGGCCAACCATGAGGAAGCCATCAAGCTGATCATCCAGGCTATCGAAGAAGCCGGCTACGAGCCAGGCACCCAGATCGCGCTGGGCCTGGACTGCGCCGCGTCGGAATTCTACAAGAACGGCAAGTACGAACTGGAAGGCGAGGGCCTGTCGCTCACCGCCACCGAGTTCACCAACCTGCTGGCCACCTGGTGCGACAAGTACCCGATCATCTCGATCGAAGACGCGATGCACGAAGGCGACTGGGACGGCTGGGCGATCCTGACCAAGGAACTGGGCCAGAAGGTGCAACTGGTGGGCGACGACCTGTACGTCACCAACACCAAGATCCTGAAAGAAGGCATCCAGAAGGGCATCGCCAACTCGATCCTGATCAAGATCAACCAGATCGGCACCCTGACCGAAACTTTTGCGGCCATCGAAATGGCCAAGCGCGCCGGTTACACGGCCGTGATCTCGCACCGTTCGGGCGAGACCGAAGATTCGACCATTGCCGATATCGCTGTTGGCCTGAACGCCCTGCAGATCAAGACCGGCTCGATGTCGCGCTCGGACCGCATGGCCAAGTACAACCAGCTGCTGCGCATTGAAGAAGATCTGGGCGACATCGCTTCCTACCCAGGCCGCGACGCCTTCTACAACCTGAAGTAATTCTGTACCGAGCGGCCGGAACTTCCCGGCCGCTTTTTTATACTCCCTATTCCATGCGTCTGATTACACTAGGCCTGGCAGTCCTGCTGCTGTTGATACAGTACCCGCTCTGGCTGGGCAAGGGCGGCTGGCTGCGCGTGGCCGATTTCGAGGCGCAAGTCGATGCGGCCCACAAGAAAAATGCGGAGCTCCTGGCCCGCAATGCCAAGCTCGATTCCGAAGTGCGCGACCTCAAGGACGGCACCGGCGCCGTCGAAGAACGCGCCCGTTACGAGCTCAGCATGATCAAGGAAAACGAGATTTTCGTGCAAATCGTCGGCAAGGGCCATTCCGTGCCGAACGTGCCGCTGGCGGCGCCGCCGTCGGCCGATGCTCCTGCCCGTCCCGCGCCGGCCCATTGACCATGCTCTGGCGCGCCATCATGCTGTGGACGATGCTCGCACTGGGCGCGATGTCCGGCCCGGTGTTTGCCGCTGCCGCTGTTGTTGCGGCCGTTGCCCCCGCCAGCGCTGTTGACACCTGCATTCCCCTGCGCATCGGCTACATCGACCAGCACCGCCCGCCGTACTGGATGGGCGAGGGCGAGCAGGTGCCTGAGCCGCCTGGCGCCGGCGTGGACCTGATGCGCGACGCCGCCCAGGCCGCCGGCTTCGGCTGTGCGCCCACGCTGGTACGGTTGCCGCCGGCGCGCCTGCGCGTGGCGCTGGCCAATGGCGACATCGACATGTCGCCGCTCGGTGAAATGCCTGCTTATCCGGCCGGCATCGCGCTGCCGCGCGACAATAAGGGCAACATCGACCTTGACCGCGCCATGCACAACACCCTGGTGGTGCTGGTGCGCGCCAGGGACAAGCTGCCCGCAGCCACCGATCCGATGCAGTACTTCAAAGGCAAGGTGCTGGGCGTGGCGCTCGGGCAAAGCTATACTGCGCGTCTGCGCGAGGCCGGCCTGAACATCGATGACGGCGGCCGCGATCTCGAGCGCAATATCGAAAAACTGCGGCTTGGCCGCGTCGATGGCGTGGTGGCGGCAGCCGTGGTGCCCAAGCACCTCAAGCTCATGCTGGACCGCTACAAGGGCGCCATCGTGCAACTGCCACAGCCGCTGATCAGCACGCGCGTATGGCTGGCGTTCAACGAGTCCTACTACCGCGCGCACCGCCCGCAGGTTGAAGCGCTGTGGACCTGGCTCGACGTCAATCGCAGCCGGCTCGGCTATACCCTGGAAAAATACCGCAAGCAGGATTAGAACGCCTGACCAGCCTCCATAACGGCGTTACAGCTCCTCGCCGTACTGGCGTACTGTCTTCGTCGCTGCGCCTTGCTCTGGAGCCTGTCTCGGCGCGCTACTGGTGTAACGGACCTGCCCGCATAGCGACCAGCGGCTACAATACGGGTCCGCTTCAAGCACCGAGTTCGATTTGAAATTCCTGATTCCTGCACTGCTCCTGTCGGTTGCCTTCCATGCCGGCGCTGCCACCGCTGTCTCTGCCAACGCTGCTGCGAGTCCCACTATCGCGCCACCTGTCGTCAACAATATTTTGCGCGCCCAGGTGCTGCTTGACCGCGCCCATTTTTCGTCCGGCGAAATCGACGGCACGGTGGGCAGCAACTTGCGCCGCGCTGTCACCGGTTTCCAGAAGCTGCGCCAGTTGCCCGTAACCGGCAAGCTCGACGACGCCACCTGGGCCGCACTCAAGGCCGACCAGGCGCCCACGCTCGACGTCTACACGCTCACCGCCGAAGACATCGCCGGACCGTATGCGCCAGTGCCCGCCGCCATGGGCGACAAGGCCAAGCTGGCCCGGCTCGGATACGCGAACCTGCTCGAAGCGCTCGGTGAAAAATTCCACAGCAGCCCGGCGCTCCTGCGCAAGCTCAATCCCGGCAAGACGTTCAAACGCGCCGGCGAGCAACTGCTGGTGCCCAATGTCGTCAACGCACCGCCGTTGCCCAAGGCCGCCACCATCCTGGTCGATGCCATCGAGGGCACCTTGACCTTGCTGGACGCTGGCGGCATGCCGATCGCCCAGTTCCCGGCCAGTACCGGCAGCAAGCACGACCCGTTGCCGGAGGGGCGCTGGACCGTGCTGGGCATTGCCGTCAATCCCGACTACCGTTACAACCCCAAGCTGTTCTGGGACGCCAAGCCGGGCGACGTCAAGGCGCGCATCGCCCCCGGCCCCAACAACCCGGTGGGCGTGGCCTGGATCGACCTGAGCAAGGATCACTACGGCATCCATGGCACACCCGAGCCGGCCAATATCGGCAAGACCCAGTCGCACGGCTGCATCCGCCTGACCAACTGGGACGTGATGAAAGTAGTGAAAGCGATCGCGCGCGGCGCGACGGTGTTGTTACAGGCTTGACCGGGTTACACTGGCGTTTTCCCTGACGAGGATGCTGCATGACCGATACCGCGCTGGACCTGATTTTTGATAACGCCGGGCTCGACAGCCGCTTGCAATGGCACTGCGAGCCGGCCAACTGGCGCATTGACGCCGCCGCCCGCTGTCTGCGCATCGCCCCCGATGCCAATACCGACTTCTGGCAGCGCACGCACTATGGTTTCCAGGTGGATAACGGCCACTTCCTCCATCTGCCAGCGTACGGCGACTTCGTGCTCACCACCCGGGTCACGTCGAAGCCAGTGCATCAGTACGACCAGGCCGGCCTGATGGTACGGTTGTCCGATGGTTGCTGGCTCAAGACGTCGGTGGAGTTCGAGCCGGACGGCGATAACCGCCTGGGCGCCGTGGTCACCAACGGCCATTACTCGGACTGGTCCACCCAGCCGCTGCCCAAGCACATCGACACCGTGTGGTTCCGCATCCGCGCCGAGGCCGCGGACTGCATCGTCGAGTCATCGTTCGATGGCGAAACCTGGACCCAGATCCGCATCGCCCACCTGGCCGAACGCGGCGCTGCCGCCAGCGTGGCCTGCGGCCTGTACGCGTGCAGTCCGAAGGCGGCCGGCTACCAGGCCGAGTTCGCGTTCCTGTCGTTTGTTCCCGGCCGTCTTTAACTTTACTGAAAGCCCTTATGCCATTGACATCCTACCTCGGTACCAGCCCCGTGCTCGGTGAAGACATCTACGTCCACGAATCGGCGCAAGTGATCGGCGACGTCCAGATCGGCCGCGACAGCTCGGTATGGTGCAACACCGTGCTGCGCGGCGACGTCAACCGTATCGTCATCGGCGAGTGCAGCAATGTGCAAGACTTTGCCATGGGCCATGTCTCGCACAAGAGCGCATCGAAACCCGACGGCTCGCCGCTGACCATCGGCAACTACGTCACCATCGGCCACTCGGTAATCCTGCACGGCTGCACCATCGGTAACGAATGCCTGATCGGCATGGGCTCGATCATCATGGACGACGTGGTGGTGCAAGACCAGGTAATGGTCGGCGCCGGCAGCCTGGTCTCGCCCGGCAAGGTGCTGGAAAGCGGCCACCTGTACATCGGCCGCCCGGCCGTGAAGGCGCGGGCGCTGAGCGCGGAGGAGATCGCCTACCTCAAGTATTCGGCCGAGCATTATGTGCGGGTGAAGAACAATTATCTGGCGGGGTAGCGGACCGCGCAAAAGTACGCCGCAGGAGAGTTGTAGAAAAACAATAGTGACCAACAAGCACCAACTATTGCTTGTAAATGAGAATCATTATTGTTAATATGATTCTTTGCCAGCAATCGTAACCCCCCGAGAGCCAGCCGTTCACATACTCTCTCTGGATACTTTATGGCTGCTACTCCTGCCCGGCAATCCGCCGCTGCTGTTCAATTCCCGCGTCCGCGCCTGATGCGCGTGGCTGTGCAATCTGCTTTGTTGACCTTGCTTGGCGTGGCGCTGCTGCCGGCGCGTGCACAGGAGGCGCAAGTCGCTGCCGTGGCCGCTGCGGCAGGTGCACCGGCGCTGGGCGAAATCGTGGTCCAGGCCAAGCGCGACGATCCGGCCTCCACCCGCAAGGGCACCACCACCGTGATCGGCGCCGAGCAGATCGAGCGCAACAACGCGGTGGACATGGCCAATATCGCCCGCTACTCGCCGCTGATCAGCGTGCCTGGTGCGGCCAGCGGCAGCGGTAACGTGTGGGACGGCGCCGGCAATACAGGCTTCAATATCCGGGGCGTGGAAGGCAACCGCGTGAGCATGGAGCTCGACGGCATCTCCTTGCCTGACGCTGCGCCCAAGCCGGACGGCAACACCATGAATGCCTTCGGCATCGGCCGTGATTATTTCGATCCCGAGACGTTCCACTACGTGAGCATCGGATCGGGCGCCAGCCCGGCCGGCAGCGGCACGCCGGGCCTGGGCGGCTCGGTATCGTTCGTGACCAAGTCGCCGGAGCAGTATCTTGATGGCACGCGCAAGGTGTACGGCGAATACAAGTTCGGCTACTCGGGCGAGCAGAACGCGCGCATGCATGCATTCACGGCTGCCACCGAGATCAGCCCCAGCCTCAAGGCGCTGGTCGTGGGCGTGCACCGCCAGGGCGATGAACTCGATAGCAAGAGCAGTGTGCCGGTCAATCCCGATGACTGGGAAAGCAATGCCATCCTTGCCAAGCTGAACTGGCAAGTGGCGCCTGGCCACAAGCTCGGCTTTACCATCGACAGCTACAAGGCCGACCATCACCGCGTCTACAACAACAAGACGGGCGCCCTGTATCCGCAAGGCGCGATCCAGGATTCGACCACCAAGCGCAACCGCTACAGCATCGAGCACAACTGGACCGACGCCGGTCTGGCTCTGTTCGACAGCCTGAAAACCCACGTGTACAAGCAGGATGCGTCGGTGGTGGATCAGACCAACGCCGCCTACGTGAGCGGCGGCCAGCCTTACTTGCGCTTTATCGAGACCGGCTACTACAACGACAGCCGTGGACTGGTCATCGAGGCCAGCAAGAAACTGGGCACGGCATCGTCGCTGTTCTACGGTGCCAACTATGAAACCCAGGAGTCGCGCCGCCCGTGGTATGAAGACCGCACCGTGGTGCGCACCGGTGCGCACCAGATTACCCGCAAGAATCGCATGGCCGACATGGATACCGACAAGGTCGCCGCTTATGTGCGCGGCGAGTTCGGTTTCCCGCTGGCCGGCCACCAGGCCACCTTGACGCCAGGCCTGCGCGCCGAACATCGCAAGCTGACGCCGAAGAATTTGCAGAACTACGCGATCGCCATTCCCAATGCCGCCAGTGAAGTCAAGGAGGAAAGCGACTCGTACTTCACGCCGAGCCTGAACCTGTCGGTGGAACTGACGCCCACGTTGACTACCTACGCCCAGTATTCTCGCGGCACCCGCTTGCCGAGTTCGGCCGAGCGCACCGGAACTTACGATTCGTTCAGCTACACCGGCGCCGGCGTCGGTTACGCGGTGCTGGGCAACGCCAACCTGCAAAAGGAAACCAGCAACGCCTTCGAGCTGGGCCTGAAAGGCACGGCCACGCCGGGCGTGGAGTTCAGCGCGTCGATGTTTTATACCCGTTATAACAACTTCATCGAGTACGCCACGCAGCCGGCCGATCCGGTCAATTTCCCGACCATCACCTTCGGGTTGTTCCGTCCCGAGAACATCGGCAAGGCGCGCATCTGGGGCGGCGAATTCTCCAGCAACTTCCACTTGGGCCAATGGCTGCAAGGCATGAAGGGCTATAGCGTCAACCTGGCTGCCGGCCTGTCGCGCGGCAATGCGGAGAACCAGTTGACGGGGCAGAAGGGCGCTCTGGTCTCGGTGCAGCCGTACAAGGCCAACGCGACCTTCGCCTGGGACGATCCGGCCAAGCGCGGCGGCGCGGCGTTCATCGTCAGTGGCGTGCGCAGCCAGCGCGCCGGCAACGACGTCATCGGTGGCGTGACCGCCGAACGGTTCCTCACGCCCGGCTACGGCGTGATGGACTTTACCGCCTACTGGAACATCAGCAAGCACGTCGAACTGAGCGCCGGCGCCTACAACCTCGGCGACAAGAAGTACTGGGACTTCGCCTCCGCGCGCGGCTTGCCGGGCGGTACGACCGTGGCCACGCGCGACGATATCGAACGCATGGCGCGTCCCGGCCGCAATTACGCATTCACCCTGAAGGTCATTTACTAATCTTTTAACGGAGCCACCCATGAAACACCATCATCGATACGCACTGGCGCTGGCCAGCGCCTTGCTGCTGACTTCGGTAAACGGCAGCGCCGCCAACCTCGTCGAACAGTGGGACAAGCTGCGTGCCGAACAGCCGCGCTTGCCTGCGCGCGACGCCGCCAGGCAACTTGGCGTCTCCGAAGCGGACTTGCTGGCAACAGGACTGGGCAAGACCGTCACCCGCTTGCAGGACGACGGCACCGCGCCGCGCGAGATCATGCGCCGCGCCCTCGACCTGGGCAAGGTCATGGCGTTGACGCGCAATGAAAACGGCGTGATCGAACGCACCGGCGTTGCCACCCGGCTGAAACCGGATGAGGACGTGCAGACCCTGGACGAAGACAAGGAAAAAGAGCGCGCAGTTCGCATGCGTAACATCGCCGGCGGCTACCTGGGCGGCGAGATCGACCTGCGCTTCTGGTTCGATAAATGGAAGTACGCGTTTGCTGTCGCCCAGCCGGGCAAGGATGGCGTGGTGGCGCGCAGCTTGCAATTTTTTGACGCCAGCGGCAACGCCGTGCACAAGCTCTACGTGCGCAGCGACGCCGGCGCACCGGTGTTCGATAAACTGGTGACCGACTTCCGCAACGCCAACCAGGGCCCGGATCTGAACGTAGCGGCCGCGCCAATCAAGGCCAGAGAGAAGCCGGACAGCGAAATCGACGTCAAGGAATTCCAGCTGGCGTGGAACGAGATCAACGACGTCCACCAGTTCAACCGTTTGCTGACCGAGTTTGGCGTCTCGCGCGAACAGGCGATGCGCCTGGCGCCACCGGGCGCAGCCGAGCGCATCACGCCGCAAGCAGTGCGCACGCTGCTCGAAGGCGCGGCCAGGAACCAGATCAAGTTCATGACCTTCCTCGGTAACGGCGCCACTATCCAGATCTACAGCGGCACCGTGAACAAGGTGGCGGAAGCGGACGGTTACTTCAACGTGCTCGATCCCGAATTCAACCTGCACCTGCGCGACAGCGCGTTTGCCAGCGGTTGGGTGGTCAAGCGGGCAGGGGTGACGTCGGTGGAATTCTTCGATCAAAACAGCGACCAGGTGGTGAGCTTCTTTGCCGTCCGTGAGCGCAACAAGCCAGCACCGCAGCCATGGATCGACTTGGCCGCAGCACTGCCACGCGCCGACACCGCGCGCCAGGCCAGCCGCTAAGAGTTCAGCGCAGGCAACAGAGCACCAGCAGCACGGCGCGGATGAATTGGGTGAGACTTTGACATCCGCGCCACCAGTGCTATTATTTTTGACATGAAGCTCATTACCGGAAAAATCGTGGCTGGCCAGGTAGTCGTCGACGGTGCGCCGTTCGATGAGGGGACCGTCGTATCGGTATTCGCGCATGAGGCCGATGAACCGTTCGAGCTGAGCGACGAAGAAGAAGCTGCCTTGATGCTTTCGATCCAGGAAGCTGAGCGCGGTAAAGTGATTTCGGGCGCAGAACTGCTTGCCAGTTTGCGTGGCCCTTGAATGCGCCATATTCCATCAGCGTTACCCATCGTGCGGCTGCCGAGATACGGCAGTTAGCCTCCTGGTGGCAGCAGCACCGCCTTGCCGCACCGGATGCCGTTCAGCTCGAACTCGAACGCGCATTCACACTCTTGTCCATGTTGCCCAAGGTTGGCGCTATCGCGAAAAACGCCAGACTGGCAAATGTCCGGCGCGTCCATCTCGCTAAAATCCACCACCATCTGTACTACCGAATCGCCGGCAATCGCGTCGAGATCCTGGCGCTGTGGCACACCAGTCGCCACAGCAAACCAGGCATCTGAAACAACGGTCAGCCCGCGAGCGCAGCGCGGCCGAGGGCGGGGTCGTCGGTGAAGAAGCCGTCGATGCCGGTGGCAATGTAGCGTTTCATTTCGGCGATCGAGCCGGCTTCGTTGCGGGCGGTGTCGGCGCCGTTGCGGAAGTCGGCGGCCAGGAAGCGGTTTTCCGGGCGGAAGGTCCACGGTTCGATACGCAGGCCGGCCTTGTGGGCGTCTTCAACCATTGACGACGGTGCTGCCAGGCTGCCGTCTTTTTTCAGCGGGATGATCGAACGGGTCGGGGGCGCTACCACGTCGGCATACTGAGCGATGTCGCGCAGGCCGGCCGGGGTACACATCTGCGCGAAGGTCAGCTTGCCGCCGGCTGCTGCCACGTCCATCGGCCGCACGTCTT
This sequence comes from Duganella sp. Leaf61, assembly GCF_001421905.1. Taxonomy (NCBI): domain Bacteria; kingdom Pseudomonadati; phylum Pseudomonadota; class Betaproteobacteria; order Burkholderiales; family Oxalobacteraceae; genus Duganella; species Duganella sp. Leaf61. Next base: position 131,820 of record NZ_LMLM01000012.1, on the reverse strand, counting down.
CGCCGACCACCAGTTGCATCAGGCGCAGGTTGGCGCGGGTGCCCAGTTTGCTGCGCAGGTATTTCAGGTTGGCTACTTCGAACGACTGGATTTGCACCGGGTTGCGGCGCGTGTAATCGTGCGCGGCGATGATGGACAGGAAGCGGTCTTCCAGCGGCAAGCCGACGCTGGCGAAATAGGTCGAGTGCTTGAGTTCTGGCACGATGCCGATGATGCGCCCGTGCGCGGCCGCTTCGGCCGCGACGAAGTCGATGATTTCCTCGAACGTCACCACCTGGAACATGCCGTTGTACTCGGCGCTGCCGGGACGGAACTGCGGAATGCGCTCGACGGCGCGCAGGGTTTTGAGTTCTGCCAGCGTGAAGTCGTCAACGAACCAGCCGTCGTGCGCTTCGCCGTCGATGGTCTTGCGCGTTTTGCGGCTGGCGAATTGCTTGTGGCTGGCCACGTCGGTGGTCTCGCTCAGGTAGGCTTCGTGGCGTGCGACCAGCACGCCATCCTTGGTGCTGCACAGGTCCGGTTCCACGTAATCGGCGCCATCGACGATGGCCTTGGCGTACGCGGCCAGCGTGTGTTCGGGACGCAGCGCGCTGGCGCCGCGGTGGCCGAATACCAATGGACGTTTGCCACCGGCGATGCCGCCAGCCCCCAGCGGCGCAATGCCCGGCATGCCGGACTGGTCAACACCAGCAGCCGGCGTTGCCGCCAGCACCGAAGCAGGCAGCAACAGCGACGCGCCGGTGATCGTGGCAACTGCGGCGGCTGTCTGAATAAAACCGCGCCGTGACAAGCTGCCCGGCAGCGGTGATGCAAAAATTGGTTTGGTCATCGGAGTCTGTCTCGATAAACCGCGCCGGGTCAAGCCTCCCGGCAGCGGCATGGTAAAAAATCAGAAGTCTGCCATCAACGTCAGGAAGCCCTGGCGTGGTGCGATCGGAAACGTATTGTACGTGCCGCTGGCCGCACCCACTACAACGTTGAGGTCACCCTTTTTGTCGGCCAGGTTGCTGATGTTGACACGGTAGCGCGCGTTCTTGATCCAGTTGCTGTTCAGGAAGGGCAGCTTGCCCGACACGCCCAGGCTCATCAGGAAATAGCTCTTCACCGCCAGGTCGTTGGTGTAGGTGGCGTAGCGCTTGCCCACGTAGTCGCCGATCAGCTGGAGCTCGGTGTCGGCCACGGTGGCGGTGGCAACGAACTTGTTCATCCACTCCGGGCTGCCGGGAATGGTCTTGCCGGCGGTCGGCACGATGGCGCTGCCGTTGCTGTAGTTGTCCTGGTACTCGGCGCGGTTGTACGACAGCGCGTTGTAGAACGAGAAGCCACGGCCGAAGTGCAGCGTGCCCGACAGGTCGATGCCGTCGGTCTTGACGCTGCCCACGTTGGCCAGCACCGGGTTGCCGCCGATGATGGACGAGATCACCGGCGTCGGGCTGATGGTCAGCAGGCGGTCCTTGAAGTTGACGTGGTAGATATTGACCTGGCCATCGAAGGCCGAGATCGAGCCCCAGTTCAGCTGGCGGCTGGTACGCAGGCCCGCTTCATACGTGACCGAAGTTTCCGGCTTGGCCGTGTCGCGGAACAGGTCGAACGCGGCCTGGCTGGCCAGGCTCCACGGCGACGCGCCGCCACCGCCGTAGGTAACGAACTGGCGCATGTTTTTCTGCACATTGAAGAACGCCTGGTCGTGCGGCGTGATGTCCCAGCGCGCGCCCAGTTGCGGCAGGAACCATTTCTTGGTTTCGATCTTGCCGACCGGCAGGGCCGTGGAACCGTTGGCAATCGCGCCCAATTTGGGCTGCACCGGGAACTGGCCATCGGCAAACTGCAGGCTCGATTTGAAGCCGGCCTGCAGCGCGATGTCGTCGCGTACGCGCCATTCGTCCTGCAGGTGCAACTGCACGACCTTGTTGTCGATCTCGCTGCCGTACTGGGTGATCAGCGGATTGCTCGGGCGGTCGTATGGCGAGCTCGGGTTGTTGACGTCGAGCGCATACCAGCGACGGTACGCTTCCGAACGGTTGCGCTCGAACCAGATGCCCGCTTGCAGCTTGTGGTTGCCGATCTCGCTGCGCACGGTGGACAGCCAGCCGGCGCGGTTGATCTTGTATTCGGTGGTGCGGGTGGCGTAACCGGAGTTGCCGAACACCTGCTTCAGATTCTGGCCCGGGAAATACACCGAGAACAGGCCCGGCAAACCGGCCACGCCGATCGGACCCGCTACCACGCCCACGCCGTCGTCGTTGTGGTAGTACACCTGGTTCGACCAGGTGGTGTTGTCGCTGACGTTCATGTCGAACTTGGCGTAGGTCAGGTAGTCGGTGCGCTGGGCATCGCTGTAGTAGTTGCGGTAGTTATTGCCTTCGGCCGTCGGCGTGGCGCCGGTGGGCGACAGGTAATTCACCGCTTCCTGGAAATTCGGGTACATGAACGGGCGCGTGTACGGCTGGTACTTTTCGCTAGCCGAGCGCACGGTGCTGTCTTCGTTCGGTTCGATCTTGTCCGAGTAGTTGAGGAACAGGGTCAGCTTGCCCAGGCTGCCCTGGTTCACGTACTTGGCGTTGAACTGGTCGCCGCCCTGGCGCGCATCGAAGTCCCACGCCTTTTGTTCGTGGTGCAGGGCCGAGATGTAGGCGCTGCTGCCGTCGCCAAACGCGCCGGTATCGTAACGGACAAACGTGCGCGAGGTGGTGTGGCTGCCCACGGTTTGCTGCACGGCCAGGTTGCGGGTTGGCGTGGGATCGCTCGAGAAGGTCTCGATGGTGCCGCCGAGGTTGCTGGTGGACGCGGTGGCCAGGTCGCCGGCGCCCGACGACAGGATCACGCTGCCGACGTTTTCACTGATCACGGCGCGCTGTGGCGACAGGCCGTTGTAGTTGCCGTATTGCTGGTCACCAAGCGGCACGCCGTCCATGGTGTAGCCAAGTTGCTGGCCGGAGAAGCCGTGGATGAACAGCGACAGGTTTTGTTCGTTGTTGCCCCACGGGTCGGCGGTCTGGAAGCTCACGCCCGGCAGGGTTTGCAGGGCTTTCAGCGGGTTGATGCCTGGCAGGATTTTCTGCATGTCGCTCTTGCTCATTTCCACCGAGGAGCGCGTCTTGCGGGTCGAGATTTCCACGGTGGCGATTGGCGCGCCAGCGGCGCCCACGGTGGCAGCATCGGCCTCGGCTGCGGCAGGGGCCTCGGCCATCTCGGCAACAGCGGCGGCAATATTGGCAGCCATGGCCAGCATCGGGAGACTCAAAGCGATGAAGCATGCCGAGCGCATTACGGATAATTTCTTGTTCATGTTTACCTTGTAGCCAGATTAAGTGAATCGCAACGTGGCGCATGATAGGTTTCGCATGTGACCGCGTGATGACCGCTCGGTGACTGCTCAGTGACTGCTCGGTGACGGCAGCATGACCGCAAAAATCCCGGGGCTGGTACACTGTGCCCGATGGAAATAACCAGGAATCACACCATGCGCATCCCTGTCGTCCTTGCTGCCCTGGCGCTGGCCTTGTCCCTCGGTGGCTGCTACACCGTCAACCAGGGCAAGCTCGGTAACTTCGTCACGTCCACGATCCAGCCGGGCATGACCCTGGACGAAGCGCTGGTGCGCATGCGCGCCGAGCAGTTCGACTGCCAGAGCAGCAGCGCCGGCACGCTGACGGCGTGCACCCGCACCCAGCACAGCCTGGTGCGCGGCGAGTGCCAGGAGCGGGTGGACCTGGTGCGCAGCGCCGCGTCGGTCCGCATGCTGGGCGGCATCGACATCCTTGCAATCAAATGTTCTAGATAGTTCACTCAATGGCTCGACCGAAATACCTCCCCGATAACTTCACGCTGGCCATGATCGTCACGGTCGCCGCTGCCAGCCTCTTTCCCTGTACCGGCCAGGCCGCCGTGGTCTTTGACAATGTCACCCACGCCGCCGTGTGCCTGCTGTTTTTCCTGCACGGCGCCAAGCTCTCGCGCGAGGCGGTGATTGCCGGCATCACGCACTGGCGCCTGCACCTGCTGGTGCTGCTGTTTACGTTCGCCTTGTTTCCGCTCCTGGGCCTTGGTTTGCGCCCGCTGCTCGAGCCGCTGGTTACGCCCGACCTCTACCTGGGGATATTGTTCCTGTGCATGCTGCCATCGACGGTGCAGTCGTCGATCGCGTTTACGGCGGCCGCGCGCGGCAATGTGCCGGCCGCCATTTGCAGCGCGTCGGCCTCGAATCTGTTGGGGATTTTCATTACGCCGCTGCTGGTTGGCCTGTTGACCAGTGCGCAGATGCAGGGCGGTTCGTCGCTCGAATCGTTCGGCCAGATCGCCACCCAGTTGCTGCTGCCGTTCATTGCCGGCCAGGTGGCGCGGCGCTGGATCGGCGCCTGGGTCGAGCGCAACAAGGCGATGACCCGGCTGGTGGACCAGGGTTCGATCCTGCTGGTGGTGTACACGGCATTCAGCGAGGCGGTGGGGCAGGGCTTGTGGCACCAGGTGTCGGGCCGTTCGCTGGCCGGGCTGCTGCTGATCGACGTGATATTGCTGGCGCTGGTGATGTTCACCGCTGCCAGGTTGAGCCGCAAGCTGGGCTTCAGCCGCGAAGACCAGATTGCAATCGTGTTCTGTGGTTCGAAGAAGAGTTTGGCCAGCGGCGTGCCGATGGCCAAGGTGCTGTTTGCCGGGGGCACGCTGGGAGCGGTGGTGCTGCCCTTGATGCTGTTCCACCAGTTGCAGTTGATGGTGTGCGCGGTGCTGGCGCAACGTTACGCCAGCTCGGCCGAGCAAGAAAAGCAGGCCGAGCTGACTTGATGCTGACTTCTTCGGCTTAGTGCTTGGCTTCGCCCGGTGGCAGCAACGCTTCCACCGGCGCATCGGTGGCAAACAGCTGGGCCACGTCCACCTTGTCGTAGTCGTAGTGCTGGCCGCAGAAGTCGCAGTTGACGCCCACGTGGCCTTGCTCGGCCACGACACTGTCGATTTCCTCCTGGCCCAGCATCTTGAGCATATTGCCCACTTTTTCGCGGGTGCAATTGCAGTGGAATGACGGCGTGAGGGGGTCGAACACGCGGATAGTTTCTTCCCAGAACAGGCGCTGCATCAGCACGTCCACCGTGGTCTCCAGCATTTCCTGTTCCTTCAGCGTGCCGCCGAGCATGACCGCGCGGTTCCAGGTTTCCAGCGCTTCGTCGGCCGACAGCGGCGCGACACCGGCCTTGCCACCGTGGTCCGGCAATTTTTGCAGCAGCAGGCCGCGCGAGGTGGTGTCGTCGGTGGCCAGCCACAGCTTGGTGTCGAGCTGTTCCGAGCGCAACATGTAGTTTTCGATGATGGTCGCCACGTCCTCGCCGTCCAGCGGTACGATGCCCTGGTACGGCTGCTGGCCCGGCACCTTGTCGGCCGGGTCGAGCGTGATGATGAAGCGGCCGTTGCCGGTGGCGTTGAGCAGCGACGCCAGCGAGGCGTCGTCGGCGATCACCGCGTCGGGCGCCAGCTTGGCGGTGGCGCGCAGGCGCAGGTCGGAGTCGCACTCGACCACCAGCAGGCGCACCGGACCGTCACCATGGATTTGCATGATGATCGAACCGTTGAACTTGAGGTTGGCGGACAGCAGCGCCGCCGCGCTCACCATCTGGCCCAGCAGCTTTTTGACCGGCGTCGGGTAGGCGTGGCGCGCCAGTACCTCGCGCCACGTGGCCGAGATGTCGATGAACTGGCCGCGCACGGCAGCGTTGTCGAAAATGAATTTCTGCAGGGTGTCCTGGGACAGGGTAATGCTCATATTAGTATCCAATCTGTTTTGGCGGCGTGAAAGCGTGGCCACGATAACCCGCTATTTTACGCGTGCACGGGGCCAGCACGTGCAACGAACGGTCGTGCTATTATTTTGGTTCCAACAATGTCTGCGGCCAGCAATCATCCGATATTGCGCCGGGGCCGCTAATTTCAAGGCACACACCATGACCCTCACGCCATCGCGCTCCGAATTTCTGACCATACGTGGCCTGCGCTGCCACGTGCGCCACTGGGGCAACGAGGGCGCGCCAAAAATCTTCATGATGCATGGCTGGATGGACGTGGGCGCCTCGTTCCAGTTCGTGGTCGATGCCTTGCAGGGCGACTGGCACGTGATCGCGCCCGACTGGCGCGGCTTTGGTTTGTCCGAGCGCAGCGGCGCCGACACCTACTGGTTCCCCGACTACCTGGCCGATCTCGACGCCATCCTGCGCCATTATGCGCCGGGCCAGGCGGTCAACCTGCTCGGTCACAGCATGGGCGGCAACGTGGTGGGCCTGTATGCGGGCGCTCGTCCCGAACGCGTCCGCAAGCTGATCAACCTGGAAGGGGCGGGCTTGCGCGCGCCGCGTCCGGAGCAAACCCCGGGCCGCTATGCCCAGTGGCTCGACGGTTTGCTGGAAAAATCGGCGCTGCGCAGCTATCCCACCCAGTCTGCCGTGGCAGCACGCCTGCAAAAGACCAATCCGCGCCTGTCGGACGAACGCGCCGCCTTCCTGGCGCAGCACTGGTCGGCGCAAAACGACGTGGGCCAGTGGGAAATCCTCGGCGACCCCATCCACAAGCAGGCCGGTCCCTTGCCGTACCACGTGGAAGACATCCTGGCGTGCTGGGACGCGATTACCGCGCCGGTGCTGTGGGTGGAGGCCGACCAGACCAATATGTGGGACTGGCTCGGATCGCAACCGAAAGGACGCGTGGAGCTCGACCGTCGCCTGGGCCATTTGCGCAAGCTGCGCCGCGAAACCATCGTCGGCGCCGGCCACATGTTGCACCACGATCAGCCGGTGGCGCTGGCGCGCCTGATCGAGGATTTTCTCAAGGACTGATCAGCACGCCAGCTTGCGTGGAAAAGCCGCAGGCAGCGTACAATGAATGCTTCTACGTCGCCCAAAAAATCATGCTCAAAGTCGATCTGCACTGCCACTCCAACGTTTCCGACGGCGTCATGACGCCGCAGGCCGTGGCTGCGTACGCGCGCCAGGCCGGCGTGGACGTGTGGGCGCTGACCGATCACGACGAAGTGGGCGGTATTGCCGCCGCGCGCGTGGCGGCAGAAGAGCAGGGCATGCGGTTCATCACCGGCGTGGAAATCTCGATCACCTGGGCCAGGGAAACCGTGCACATCGTCGGCCTGAACATCGACGAGCACCATCCCGAGCTGACCGCCGGCCTGGCGCGCACGCGCGCCGGACGCGACCACCGGGCCCGCGAAATCTCGCGCCAGCTTGAACTGGCCGGCATCGACGGCGCCTACGAGGGCGCTTTAAAATTCGTCGGCAACCCGGATCTGATGTCGCGCACCCATTTCGCCCGCTATCTGGTCGAGATTGGTGCTTGCGCCAACATTCCCGAAGTATTCCGCAAGTATCTGTCGGAAGGCCGGCCCGGCTATGTGCCGCATTCGTGGGGCACGCTGGCCGACACCGTCGGCTGGATACGCGCTGCCGGTGGCGTGGCGGTGATCGCCCACCCGGGCCGCTACCGCTTCAGCCAGCTGGCCCAGGGCCAGCTGTTCGACGAGTTCAAGCAGCTCGGTGGCGCCGCCATCGAAGTGGTGACGGGCAGCCATACGCCGGACCAGTATCCCGAGTATGCGCAACTGGCCAATTATTACGGCTTCCTGGCCTCGCGCGGGTCGGATTTTCATGCGCCGGGCGAGTCGCGCGTCGATTTCGCCGCGCTGCCGCCTTTGCCGGGCAATGTCACCCCCGTCTGGCACGACTGGTTCTGACCGGGCGGCTTCGACCGCGATTCAGCTCGCCTCTTGATTTTGCGATACCCCGGTCATACCTTATGATCTGGGCAATCTTGTCCGCACGGAGAAATACCTTATGAAACGCATCGTCCTCTTTATCGCCACCAACCTCGCCGTGATGCTGGTGCTGTCCATCGTCCTGTCGCTGCTGGGCATCGGCCGTCCCGGTGCCGGCAACACGCTGGAACTGGGCAGCTTGCTGGCGTTTTCGCTGGTGGTGGGCTTTACTGGCGCGATCTTCTCGCTGCTGATCAGCAAGCCGATGGCCAAGTGGTCCACCGGCGCGCGCGTAATCGACAATCCGTCCAACTCCACCGAACTGTGGCTGGTCAATACCGTGCGCCAGCTGTCCGAGCGCGCCGGCATCGGCATGCCGGAAGTGGCCGTGTACCAGGGCGAACCGAACGCGTTTGCCACCGGCGCGTTTAAAAATTCGGCGCTGGTTGCCGTCTCCACCGGCCTGCTCGAGAGCATGAACCAGCAGGAAGTGGAAGCCGTGCTCGGTCACGAGGTGGCCCACATCGCCAACGGTGACATGGTCACCATGACCCTGATCCAGGGCGTGGTCAACACCTTCGTGGTGTTCCTGGCGCGTATCGTCGGCTTCTTTGTCGACAAGGTGCTGCTGAAAAACACCGACCGCCAGGGCGTGGGCATCGGCTACATGGCCACCGTGTTCGTCTGCGAACTGATTTTTGGTTTGGCCGCTTCGCTGATCGTGGCGTGGTTCTCGCGCCAGCGCGAATTCCGCGCCGACGCCGGCTCGGCCAAGCTGCTGGGCAGCACCATGCCGATGCAGCACGCACTGGCGCGCCTGAACGGCGTGCCGCCCGGCGCGCTGCCGCAATCGATCGCAGCGGCCGGTATTACCAGTGGCCGTGGCTGGAGCGCGCTGTTCTCCACCCACCCGCCCTTCGAACAACGCATTGCCGCGCTGCAAAACCTGCGCGCGTGAGCAAGAAGGAATAAGCCGACGTCATGAGCCAATTTTTCCAGATCCATCCCGACAATCCGCAGATCCGCCTGATCAAGCAGGCCGCGCAAATCATCCACGGCGGCGGCATTGTCGCCGTGCCGACCGATTCCTGCTATGCGCTGGTATGCCACCTGGACGACAAGGGGGCCGTGGAGCGGCTGCGCCGCCTGCGCGGCATCGACGAGAAGCACCACCTGACCCTGCTGTGCCGCGATTTGAGCGAGCTGGGCGTGTACGCCCGCGTCGATAATCGCCAGTTCCGCCTGCTCAAGGCAGCGACGCCGGGGCCATTCACTTTTATTCTTGAAGCGACAAAAGTGGTGCCGCGCCGCTTGAGCCATCCGTCGCGCAAGACCATCGGCCTGCGCGTGCCGGAAGACGCCATCATCAACGCCTTGCTGGCCGAGCTGGGCCAGCCTCTGCTTGGCACCACCCTGATCATGCCGGGCGAAACCGAGGCGCTCAACGATGCCGACACCATTTGCGAACGCCTTGGCAAGCAACTGGAACTGGTGATCGACGGCGGCGCCTGCAGCATGGAGCCGACCACCGTGATCGATCTGACCGGCGCCGAAGCCGAGCTGGTACGCCAGGGCCGGGGCGATGCTTCCGTGTTCGGCATCTGATCGCTTCCTTCCTGGGCTGTAAGCTTCACCGCGCGCCGGTCCCGGCCGGCGCACCGATTCCTCATGCCGCCTCTGGTAGAATCATGCCCCATGGACATTGACAGTATCATCCAGACCGCCACGGTCTACGCCATCCCGGTCCTTTTTGCGATCTCCCTCCACGAAGCCGCGCATGGCTATGTAGCGCGTTACTTCGGCGATTCCACGGCAGCCGACCTGGGGCGCCTGAGCTTGAATCCCGCGCGCCACATCCACCCGTTCGGCACCATCCTGCTGCCGCTGCTGCTTGCCGTGATAGGGCTGCCACCGCTCGGTTATGCCAAACCGGTGCCGGTCGATTACGAACGCCTGCGCAATCCCAAGAAACAAATGGCCTTCGTTGCCGCCGCCGGTCCGGGGGCCAACTTCGCCATGGGCTTTGGCTGGACCGTGCTGTGGGTGGTGCTCATGCTCGGATTGGGCCAGGACCGCGCCGATTTCTTTGTTAAGATGGCCGAGGCCGGCGTGCTGGTCAATGCGGCCATGTGCGTGTTCAACCTGATTCCCTTGCCGCCCCTCGACGGTGGTCGCATCGTCACTGGCATCCTGCCCATGCCTTACGCGTATCACTACGCCAAGATCGAGCGGTATGGTGTGGTCGTGTTTATCGCGCTGATCGTGATGCTGCAGTTCGGCCTGCTGACCGGTCCGCTGATGGAAGGCATCCTTTTTGTGCAGCAAATGTTCAAGGTCATGGTGTCGCCCCTGGTCGCCATCCTGCGTTGAGTCCGATCTGAAGTCCAACCTGTAAACACATCATGAGCGATAACATTTCTTCCTGGGTACAACGCTACGCACCGCTGGTCCCCGGCGGCGAAGTGCTGGACCTCGCTTGCGGCAAAGGCCGCCATTCGCGCCACATGGTTACCCTGGGCCATGCCGTGCTGGCGCTGGACGGCAATCCCGAGGTGCTGGTCGAGGCCGCTGGTCCCGGCATCACCATCACGCCGATCGACCTGGAAGAGGCGGGCGCGGTCTGGCCTTTCGGCCCGGAGCGTTTTGCCGGCATCGTGGTCACCAACTACCTGCACCGTCCGCTGCTGGCGGACATGCTGGGCAGCCTGGCGCCGAACGGCGTGCTGATCTACGAAACCTTTGCCGACGGCAATGCTCAGTTCGGCAAGCCGTCGAATCCCGATTTCCTGCTGCAAGCGGGCGAATTGCTGGCGCTGGCAGCCGAACACGGCCTGCGCGTGGTGGCTTTCGAGGATGGCGTCACGCAGACGCCCAAGCAGGCCATGGTGCAGCGCATCTGCGCCGTCAAGCCCGAGTTTCCGCGGTCTGCAGCCCTGTTACCGCCATTCTGAGACCTGAACGTTCACTCGAATTTATGTTTGTAATCGCCGTGAAAAGCACCATAGTTCCGAGTCATCGTCTACAATCGTTGTTTTAATACTTTATGCAGTTATTTCCTATGATCAAGGGCAGCATAGTAGCAATCGTCACCCCGATGCACGCAGACGGTAGTCTGGACTTCGAGGGTTTGAACAAGCTGATCGACTGGCACATTGCCGAAGGTACGAACAGCATCGTCATCGCCGGCACCACCGGCGAATCGGCCACCGTCAGCGTGGAAGAACACTGCGCGCTGATCAAGGCGACGGTTGCGCATGCCAAGGGCCGCATCCCGATCATCGCTGGCGCGGGTGGCAACTCCACCGCCGAAGCGATCAAGCTCTCGCGCTTTGCCAAGGAAGCCGGCGCAGACGCCACCCTGCAAGTGGTCCCTTACTACAACCGTCCTACGCAAGAGGGCATGTACCAGCACTTCAAGGCGATTGCCGAGGCGGTGGACTTGCCGGTGATCCTGTACAACGTGCCGGGCCGTACCGTGGCCGATATGAGCAACGACACCATCCTGCGCCTGGCCAAGATCCCCAACATCGTGGGCGTCAAGGATGCCACCGGCAATATCGCGCGCGGTTTCGACCTGCTGCGCCTGGCGCCAAGCGACTTCGCGGTCTATTCCGGCGACGACCCCACCGCCATGGCGCTGATGCTTGCCGGCGGCGCCGGTAATATCTCGGTCACCGCCAACGTCATGCCAAAAGCCATGGCCGAGATGTGCGCGGCCGCCATTGCCGGCGACGTTGCCAAGGCCGTGCCACTGAACAACCTGATGTTCCCGCTGCACCAGAAGCTGTTCATCGAACCGAATCCGGTGCCGGTCAAGTGGGCCCTGGCCGAGATGGGCAAGATGCCAGCCGGTATCCGCCTGCCGCTGGTGCCGCTGGCCGACGATTGCCACGCCGCTGTCCGCGCGGCCCTGGTTGAGGCCGGCGTCCTGTAATTACCCTGGTTCAAAAAAAGCATCCCGTCCCGAATCGCTGGGATTAACTTTTGCTGCATATAAATACATGACTATTCGCAAGACAGCTTTTATTACTTCGCAGCGCGCCCTGGTGACGGGTGCCTTGATGGCCAGCCTCACCGGTTGCGGCATGATCAATTCGGTCATCGGCAACGACAAGGTCGATTACAAGGGTGCCAAGAAGGCCGTTCCGCTCGACGTGCCGCCCGATCTGACGCAACTGCAAAAAGACAGTCGCTACGCCCAGCCCGATTCCACCAACGGCGTGGCCACCGCTTCCGGCTACAACGCCGCGCGCTCGGCCGCTGCGGTGGCCGATGGCACTGCCGTGGTGCCTGGTCAGCCGGCGGTTGGCACCGTGGTGCCTACCTCGATCAACGATATCAAGGTCGAACGCGATGGTAATCAGCGCTGGCTGGTGATCAAGCAGACGCCCGAGCAACTGTGGCCGCAGCTGACCCAGTTCTGGGAAGATGCAGGCTTCAAGCTGTCTCAGGAAGTTCCGGCGGCCGGCATCATGGAAACCGACTGGACCGAAAACCGCGCCAAGATTCCGCAAGATTTTATTCGTAACACCATTGGCAAGGTCTTCGATTCGGTCTATTCGACCGGCGAGCGCGACAAGTTCCGTACCCGCATCGAACGCCGCGCCGACGGCGCCAGCGAAATCTACATCAGCCACCGTGGCGTGCAGGAAGTGCTGCAAGGCGCGCAAAAGGAAACCGCGATCTGGACCTCGCGTCCGAACGATCCAGGACTGGAAGCGGAATTCCTGGCCAAGCTGATGACCCGCCTGGGCAATGCCGACGAGAAGAAGGATGCGCCAAGCGTCAAGAATGCCGTCGATTCGGCCGTGGTACAGCCTCAGCACGCATCGCTGGTCGGCACCGGCGCCGACCGCTACGTGCAGGTCGATGAAGGTTTCGACCGCGCCTGGCGCCGCGTGGGCCTGGCGCTGGACCGCGCCGGCTTCACCGTGGAAGACCGCGACCGCACCACCGGCACCTATTTCGTGCGCTACATCGACGATACGGTCGAGAGCAAGGGTTTCTTCAGCAAGCTGTTCAGCTGGGGCTCGTCGTCGGAAGCGGACAAGGAAGCCCAGCGCTACCGCATCCAGGTCAAGGCCGGCGAAGCCAATACCAGCGCCGTTACCGTGCTCACCAATGCCGGTGCGGCGGTGGCGACCCCGGTCGGCGACAAGATCATGGGCGTGCTGTACGATCAGCTCAAATAATCGTTCATCAAACATGCAGCGCGATGTTGCGCTGCAAAAAGAAACCGGCCTGGCGTCGGTTTTTTTACGTCTTATATAATCGCGCCGCGATAAAAACGCGGGCGAAAAAAAACCGGCCCGAAGGCCGGTTTTTAGAATGCTGTCGAATTACTTCGAAGCAGCAGCCGAAGCGGCGGTCGAAGCAGCAGCAGCTGCGTCAGCAGCGGCCGAAGCAGCTTGCGAAGCGGCAGCAGCAGCGTCAGCAGCAGCTGGAGCAGCAGCGTCAGCTGGAGCTGGGGTCACAACTGGAGCGGCTTCTGGAGCAGCTACTGGAGCTGGAGCAACAGGAGCTTCTTCTTTTTTCGAGCAAGCGGTCAGAGCAGCTACGGCCAGCAGGGAAGCGATCAGCAGGGATTTTTTCATTTGTTTTCCTTAGTTAATTCAAATTTAAACACAGTGTTGCGATGAATAATTACCGGTAATTATCGCTCATTAGGTCGTCTTCGAAGGCTTTTCGTACCTGAAATGGTGCCTGCCAGACAACGGAAACTTCCTAACCGAATATTATAGCGATTTTTAGTGCGTCGCAATAGGACAACATCCCTATCAGGGAACTATTTTGCGATATCGCAACATTACGTTTTCGATCCGCAAAACGCCCGGATCGTGACGTTACCAGCTTTCGCTCGAACATGCGCATTTTACCCGGAACCGGGCCAAAATCGGGTCCGGTTCCTGATCAATTTAGCCGTTAAACCAAGACAAATTGTAATAATTCGTAGCCAACACACATAGGCACGTCTTATTAACCGGGTTGCATCACATCGACGACGGCCTGGTACACCCGGATCGGCTCTTCGGCAATGCGATTGAGTACATATAAAAAGTGCTCCGCGCCAAATACCGCGTATTCCCGGGTGGGGTAGCCGCGTGCGTTCAAGCCGTCGATCTGCCCGGTGCCGAGGCCGATCAGCGATTCGAATTCGTACCAGCGCGGATCGATGCGTTCCTGCTGGATCAGCGCCACCAGTTCTTCCTGGATGGCGCGGTCGTGGGTGGCGATAGAGCACTTGTGGCCGCTTGCCAGCAACGCGCGCGCAAAGCCCCGGTACGCGGCTGCCAGCTCCGCGCTGTTACGCTGCCAAGGACTGCTCGTCGGGGTCCAGGTAGGCGCCCTTGACCAGCCGGATGCGGCCCGGCAGCTTCATCATCGCCGGCAGGTCGGCAGCCGTGCGGTGGCGCCGCGCCGGCACCGTGATGCCGACGTTGTGCAAGCTGTCCTGCTGGTGCAGGCGCGTGTACACGGCATAGATGTCGTCGGCGCGGTCCACGCCTTCCATCGAGATCATCACCTCGCGGTTGATCTCGGCGGCGGCCAGCGCAATGCGGCGCAGGTTACGGTAGCCAAGTTCCACGTCCACCAGCGAGCCCACGTGCGAGAGGTCGAGCGAGATCGAGCAGTTGAGGTTGCGCTGGCCGATGCCGGCAACCAGGTCCATGAAGACCTCGGTCTCGGCCATGGCAAATGCCTCGTCGCGTACGCTCTCGCCCATGTACTCGGCCGAGGCCGCATGGCCGCGGGCAATGATGGTCTCGACCCGCGCCAGTGCCTGGGCCACGGTCTGGCCCGCCACGTAGCGCTGCGACACCTTGTGCATCAGCGGCTGCAACAGCGGGTCGTTGCAGAATTTTTCCTTGGCGTGCTCATCGAGGGCCAGTGCCCGCAGCGCGCTGGCGGCCTGGTCCACCAACGGTTGCCATTGGGCGGGGAAGGTTGGCGGCGCCGACATCAACCGAGCTCCACCCAGCCGTCCTGGTACCACGTGTACAGCGCTTCGAGCACGTCGTCGGACGCGCCGGCAAACTGTTCCCCGGTCAGGGCGCGCTGGTTGGCCAGCAGCTCCAGGGTGGCTTTGTCGGCGCGGCCCACGCCAAACGATTCGCCGTTGATGAAGACGTTTTTGCCGCGATACAGCATCTGCGTTTTGCGCGACAGGACCAGGCCTTTTTTCGCCACCGCGTCGCCGAACTTGCCGAACGTGAGCGGTTTCGCCGGCCCGGTGAAGAACACGTTGTGCTTCGGTTCGGACATGTACTCGCCGAGGAAAATGGTGATGTCGTCCTCGGTGAAGCGCACCTTGTTCATCTCTTCGATGATGGTGTCCAGCATATCACGTGGAATTTCGGCCGGCTTGTTGGTCGCTTGCAGTTCCGGATCGCCGTAGCGGCCCGGCAGGTCGATCGAGTCGGCCATGAATTGCAGGAAGCCTTCGCCCAGCTCCTGGTACGACGGCGAGCGGAAGCCGATCGAATAGGTCTGGCAGTCACCGATGGCCACGCCGTCATGGGCGTAGTGGGGCGGCAGGTACAGCATGTCGCCCGGTTCGAGCACGAACTCTTCGTCGGGCGTGAAATTCGCCAGTATCTTCAGGGGCAAGCCTTCGATCAGGCTCAGGTCTTTTTGCGGGCCAATGCGCCAGCGGCGCTGGCCTTGGGCTTGCAGCAGGAACACGTCGTACGAATCGAAGTGGGGACCGACGCCGCCGCCATCGGTGGCAAAGCTGACCATCAGGTCGTCCAGGCGCGCGTCGGGCAGGAAGCGGAACTGGCGCAGCAAAGCGTCGGCCTTGGCGTCGAACAGGTTCACGCCCTGGACCAGCATGGTCCATTCGCGCTCGGTGCGCGCCGGCAGGGTTTCGATGGGACCGTGCTGCATGTCCCACTGGCCGTCGACGGCCGTGATCAGGCGCGATTCGGCATGGTTGGTGGAGGCAAGCTTGGCCAGTGCGTCCAGCGTCAGCAGCGGCTTGAAGCCGGGGATGGCGTTACGGATCAGCAGGGGCTTCTTATGCCAGTAGTCGCGCAGGAACTGCGCCGGCGTGATATCGCCGAGGAGAGGTAATTTTTGCATACGCCATTATAACCAGCCCGGGGCCTGAACTTCACCCCGGGCCGGTCGATGGCTTACCGCGTATGCAGCCAGCGCGCGTGCGCCCACCGCGCCAGCCAGTCCAGCGCAAAGCCCAGCAAACCAATCAGCACGATCGCCGCCATCAGTTCGTTGTACGCGAGCCGGTCGCGCGCATCGAGGATGAAGTAGCCGAGGCCCGCCGACACGCCCAGCATTTCAGCCGGTACCAGCACGATCCAGATGATGCCGATTGCCAGCCGCACGCCGGTCAGGATGTCGGCCGTGATGCCGGGCAGGACCACGCGCAGCACGGTCTCCGTCGGTGTGGCCGACAGGCTGCGCGCCAGCAGCAGCCAGTTGGGATCGAGCCGCGCCACGCCGGTGGCGGTGTTGAGCAGGATCGGCCACACGGCTGCAAACGCCAGCAGGAAGTACACGGGCGCGTCGCCCACGCCCAGCGTCATCACCGCCAGCGGCATCCACGACAGCGGCGACACCATGCGCAGCAGCTGGAACAGCGGCATCAGCGCGGCCGCCACCCGGCGCGAACTGCCGACCAGCACCCCCAGCGGCACGCCGATGGCCACCGCTGCCGCCAGCCCGTAGGCGACGCGCCGCAAACTGAGGCCGATGTCGCGCCAGATGTAGTCGCCCTGCAGCAGCTGAAATAATGCGCGGAACGCTTCGAGCGGCGCGAACGAGGCCGCGATCGGCGTCTCTTTTTCCAGCGACGTCACGCCCAGCTGCCACAGCGCCAGCGCCGCGCCGAAACCGGCCAGCGCCAGGGCCGCGCGCGCGGGGCGGTTCAACGGTTTTGCCATCCTCAGACCGCCAGCGTTTCGGTACGCAGCAGGTTGGCCGGCAGGCCGAACGCGCCCGGGCCGCCGACGGCGGTAATGGCCTTGCGCACGAAGCGGTCGTCCACCAGGTCGCGCGCGACAAAGGCCGGATCGAGCTTGTCGAGGAAGCCGGTGTCGCCTTCGAGGCGCGTGGTTTTCAGGGCGCGCACCATCTGCTCGGTGTACGACGCGAACGGGTACGGCTGGAAGTCGATGCGGCGCTGGTTCCAGTTCTTGTGGACGATGATGCCGCGTTTTTCGTAGTCGGCGTAATCGGTCACGGTGAGCACCTTGGACAGCACTTGCAGCGCGTGCGGCGTGTAGCGGTGCGAGTCGGTGTTCGACAGCAGGCGCGCGGTATCGAGCTGGTTGGTGCGGGTCCACAGCTGGGCCTTGACGATGGCATTGGTCACGCGCTGCGCCCACTCCGGCCGGGTATTGATGTCGCGCTCGGACAGGAACGTCACGCAGCACGCATGGTTCTTCCAGACGTCGCCCGAGAAGCGCAGGATCTTGCCCACGCCGTTGGTCTCGGCCAGCGCGTTGAACGGCTCGGCCACGATGAAGCCGGCGATCGATTTGCTGGCCAGCGCGGACACCATCTCTGCCGGCGGCAACACGACTAAATTAACTTCGCGCGCGCCAATAGTGCCTTCACGGCCCTTGGTCACCACCGACAGCCCGGACTTGGCGAGGATTTGCTGCAGCAGGATGTTGTGGATCGAGTACCAGAACGGAATCGCCACCGTTTTGCCACCGAGGTCGGTGACCTGGTTGATGTCCTTGGCCACCGTGAGGGCGGAGCCGTTCACGTGGTTCCACGCCACCACCTTGGCCGGGAACTTGGCGCCGTAGCGTACCGACATGGTGGCCGGCGACAGCAGGTGGATCACGTTGACCTGGCCCGACACGAACGCCTCGACGATCTGCGCCCAGCTGCGGAACAGGCGCGGCGCCTCGGCCTGCAAGCCTTCCGCCTCGAACAGCTTGCGGCCGTGGGCGACCAGCAGCGGCGTGGCGTCGGTAATCGGCAGGTAGCCGATCTTGACCGGCTGGTCGTCGGCCTTGGGCGCCTGGCGGGCCATGGCGTCGCCAGCAAACAGCAGCGGCGCGGCACCGGCGGCGGTGCTGAGCGCCGACATGCGCAGGAAGTCGCGGCGGGTCATGCCGCAGTCGCAATCGGACGAAGCGCACAGGTGGAGCGGGTTGCTGGTATCGGTCATGGAAGACTTTCGAAAATGGTTGAATATATTATGCGGCGGCGCGCACGCCGTGCAGCGCCGCCAGGATATCGAGCCGCAGCGCGCCGATTGCCTGCGCATCGGCCAGCCGTGGACGCGGCAGATCGACCTGCCATTCGTGCATGATGCGCCCCGGCTGGCCGCCCATCAGGACGATGCGATCAGCTACCAGGATCGCTTCGTCGATATCGTGCGTGACCAGCAGCACGGCGCTGTGCCAGCGGTGCACCACGTCGACCAGCAGCGTCTGCATCTCGGCGCGCGTAATCGCGTCGAGCGCGGAAAACGGTTCGTCGGCGAACAGCAGCGCCGGCTGGCGCGCCAGTGCGCGGGCCAGCGCCACGCGCTGCGCCATGCCGCCCGACAGCGCGGCCGGATACCGGCGCTCGCTGCCGGCCAGGCCCACCGCTTCGATGGCGGCCTGCACGCGCAGGTCATGTTCGGCGCGCGCGATCTTCGGCTGGCGCGAAAAATCGAGGCCGAAGCCCACGTTGGCGGTGACGTTCAGCCACGGCAGCAGGCTCGCTTGCTGGAACACCAGCGCGCTGCGCGGGCTCGGCGCGGTCAAGGGCGCATCGAGGAAGGTCAGGGTGCCGCTGGACGGCGCCTGCAAGCCGGCCAGCACCCGCAGCAGCGTCGATTTGCCGCAGCCGCTGCCGCCCAGCAGGGCGACGATTTCGCGCGGGCGCACGCCGATGTCGATGTGCTCGAACGTCGGCGCGGCGCCGGCATAGGCAAAGCCCAGGCCTTGCCCTTGCAAGGCCCAGCCGCCGTCGATGCTGCCGCTGGTTTGCAGGATGCTCATCGGCTGCTGCCCGCGTGCTTGGCCAGCGCCGCCTGCAACTGCGTGATGCTCGGCGTGATCACGGGGATAAAGGCCGATTCGCGCAGGCGCCGCGCAAAGCCGTCCTGCTGCGCTTCCAGATAGGCATGGCCGCCCTTGGCGTGCAGCTCCAGCGTGACGGCGTCGCGCACGATGCCGGCCAGGCCGATGCGCAGCTTGAACATGGCCGGCGCCTCGGTCACGAAACGCCCGCTGACCACGCCGTCAAGCAGTTGCGCCGTGTGCTGCGCCAGCGCCTCGCGCGCGGCGCCAATGTCGTCGGCCAGCTGGCCGCGCCCGGTGGCGGCGCCTGCGGCCTTGGCTGCTGCGTCCAGGCTGGCCTGCGCCAGCCCGATCGACATCCCGCACTGCATGCCCAGAAAAGCAGGCCGCACGCGTGGCAGCCACGCTGGTGCGTCGGCGCTGATGATGTTCGCAGGCGGCACGGCCACCTGCTCGATGCGCACGGCGGCGGTGTGGCTGCCGCGCAGGGCGATCAATTGCAGGTTATCGCTGCGGTGCACGCCGGTCGCATGGCTCTCGAACATCACGATCGCCGGCGGCGCAGCGTTGACCGGTGCGACGGCGGCAGCGGCGACAAAGCGCTGCGGGCGCAGATTGGTGATCCAGGCCAGCTTGCCGTCGAGGTTCCAGCCGTCGCCGTCGGGCACAGCGTTGATTTGCAGCGGCTCCATCCCGGACAGGAATTTCATCGCGTTCGACAGGCCGGTGGCGCCGGCCAGCGTGCCATCGAGCAGGTCGGGCAGCAGCCGCTCGCGCAGCGCCGCGTTGGGGCTTTGAAGCAGGTATTCGATAAAGCTGCGCTGGCCCCAATATACAAAGGCCGCCGTCAACGAATGGCGGGCGATGTCGGCGATGCCGAGGATGGCGTCGCGTACATCGCCGCCGGCGCCGTTCATTGCCACCGGCACGCCGGCCTTGAAGCAGCCATGCGCGGCCAGCGCCGGCATCACTTCGTCGGCCAGCGATTCGGATTGGTCGAGCGTGTCCGCGTAACGCGCCAGCCAGTCGTGGAGCGCTGCCATGCTTAAACCGCGCCGGGCAGGTAGGGTTGCAGCTGCGGATTGACCGGCGTGCCGGCCAGGCTGTTGGCGAAGTTGCACAGCGTGGCCAGGCTGATGCCGAGCACCACTTCCAGCGCCTGCTGCTGGTTGTAGCCGGCGTCGATGAAGGCTTGCAGGTCGGCGTCGTCCACGGCGCCACGGCGAGCGATGACGGCGGTGGCGAAGCGCTGCACGGCGTCGAGTTTGGCCACGCCGGTGGGGGCGTTGGTTTGCAGGGCGCGCACCACTTCCGGTGCCAGGTTGGCCTTCTTGAGGGCGATGGCCGAGTGGCCGGCGGTGCAGAAGTCGCAACCGTGGATGTTGGCGGCCGTCAGTTGCACAACTTCGCGCTCGTCGAGCGTGAGGCTGGTGCGGGCGTTGATGCCTGATACGGTGAGGTAGGTTTCCAGTGCCTGCGGCGCATTGGCCAGCACGCCGATCAGGTTGGGCAGGTAGCCGTTGTTGGCGATGGCTTTTTCAACGAAGGGTCGGCTGTCGGCCGGCGCGCTGTCGAGGGTGTGCAGGGTAAGACGGGACATGATGACCTTTCCGTGAGGATGAAGCCATATTATCAGCCGGTACGCACGCGCGCACCATATCCAAACGGCTGGTTTTTATGCTCGAACGTCTCGACCATGCCGGCGGTATGCGCCCGGCTGCTCGCCCACCACGCGCTTGAAGGCGCGCGTGAACGCCGCATACGACTGGTAGCCCACGTGGCCGGCAGCCTGCTCGACCGAGTCGCCGGCGCCCAGGCGCTGGCTGGCCAGCCGCATGCGCAGGCGCAGCAGGAATTGCGCGGGCGGGATGCCGCCGGCCTCGGTGAAGTGCTTGCAAAAAGCCGCGCGCGACATGTTTGCTGCCTGCGCCATGCGCGCGATGCTCCAGTCGTCGCCGGGGCTGGCCAGCATGCGGTCGAGTAAGTCCATGAATTCGCCGCGCTGGGCCAGGGCCAGGATGCCGGCCCCCAGCGTTTCCTGGCGTGCGGCATGGCGGATCAGGTAGAAGAACAGCAGTTCCACCAGGCGCGCGATCAGCGGGGAAGGGCGTTCGGGATCGCCCGCTTCGGCCAGGATCAGGTCGAACAGCGAGGCCGTGTGGGCCAGCGACGGCTCGTCGCTGCGGCACACCAGGACATCGGGGAACGAACCGATCACCAGCGGCCCGAGCGCGCCACTGAAGCTGAAAAAGCCGCAGGCCAGGCCGGCGTTGGCGGTGTCTGTCGGCGCGGCCGGCACCGACAGCGTTTGCATCGGCTGGCGCGCGATCGGTGCGGCAGGATCGGGCGAGGGGCTGAGGAAGTGCGATACATCGCGCGTGAGGAACACGCCGTCGCGCGCGCGCAGGTGGATGGGCGCTTCGCCGGCAATATGCAGGTAACAGTCGCCCGCCAGCACCAGGTGGAAGCTGGCCAGCGCACGGCCGGCAGTGGACGCGCGCCACGGACCGCAATACCGGCCCACGTGCAGGGCGGCGGCATCGAGTTCGATGCTGTTCAACAGCCACTGGGCCAGCTTATCGGAGAAGGCAACGGAGGAGGCGAGGGTCATGCCCGCCATTGTAGGGCGTACGGCGCGCCGGGGTTGGAATGATTCGTTATATGGTTATGTGGCGCGCGCATTGTCCACGTCCACCCGTTGTCGCCTCCCGATGGCGTAGCTCGGGCGGCTGGCGAGACAGGGTATAATTTGGGGGCTAATAACTGAAAGGAATTCCAAATGAAGATTGCCAAGAACACGGTCGTGACTGTGAATTACAAACTGTCCGATGCCCAGGACAATCTGATCGAAGACGGCCGCCAGCCGATGGTTTACCTGCACGGCGGTTACGAGAACACCCTGCCTAAAATCGAAGAAGAACTCGACGGCAAGGAAGTCGGCTACTCCTCCATCATCCAGATCGAACCGGAAGACGCGTTCGGCGAGTACGACGCCGCCCTGGTCAAGGTCGAGCCACGCAATCGCCTGCCGGAGCCACTGGAAGTCGGCATGCAATTCGAGGGCACGCCCGATAGCGACAGCGACGACGAAGCACTGATCTTCACCGTGACCGACATCGCCGACGACAAGGTCGTCCTGGACGGCAACCACCCGCTGGCCGGCATGGCCCTGCGCTTCTCGCTGGAAGTGGCGGAAGTGCGCGAAGCGACCGAAGAAGAAATCGCCCACGGCCACGTGCACGGCGCCCATGGCCATCACCACGGTCATGACGATGATGAAGGCGAAGAAGGCGATCACGTTGCGATCCACCCGATTCACTAAATAGCGATCAGGGCGCTGTTTCGGCAGGGCCCTTGATGGCAAACAGCGTGGCGCTTGCGGGCGCCACGCGTACTTCGGTCCAGTCGGCGGCCAGGTTCAGATGTCCCACGTTGTCCTGCCAGTGGATCGACGGCTCCTTCTCTGCCGCCTGCACCACTTGGGTATCGACCAGCAGCACCTTCCCCTTGAATTTTGAGGCCAGCGTCTTGATCTGCTTGCGCGGTTCGGCAAAACCGTCGCGTTTCGATTCGAAGCGTGCCAGCAGCGAAAAGCCCGGTTCCGCTTCCAGTCCCACGTCGCCATCCGAAAACAGCACCAATCCTTCCATTTGCTGGCGCACGGCCAGGTTGAACAGCCGGTGCAGCCAGGCGCGGTTGGCCACCAGCCGGTCTTCGTATTCGCTGTTGCGGCCCGCTTCGGCGCGGTAGTGGTTGTTATTGGCGGGCAGGTTGATGGTGGCGAACAGCACCTTGCCCACCTGCCAGTGGGCGTTTTCCGCGTAGCTGCGGAACTTGGCGCTGCTCGACAGCCGCGTGACCGGCAGCCGCTTGGCGCCCAGCGTTTCGCTGTCGCGGTAGAACAGTTCGCGCAGGCGATTGAGGCGGTCGATGGCGTTCGAGCGGCCGGCGGAATTGAGACACGCGCTCCAGTCGCTGCCGGCCAGCGACACCACCATCGGCACGCTCGACGCATTGAGCAGGGCGTGGCGGCCGGTGTACAGCTTGTCGCTGCAAGGTTCGCTGACGGCCTTGACGCCGGTGGCCACCACGAACGCCGGATTGCCTTGGGTGGCGCCGGCAATCGCCCGCTTGAGCACCGTTTCGTCGGCGCCGGTCTTGAACGAGTGGCCGATCACGCCGAACTGGAAGCCGCCTGCCCTGGATTCGGCCTTGCTTTCTGCATGCGCGGGCGCCAGCCACAAGGCGCAGGCAGCGAACGACAGCGCCAGCCCGGTGCGCGCGAGACGTACCCGGGCCACCAGTCGTACCGCTGCGCGCGCGGCGTGCATCATGCCTGCGCCGTCTCCGTCAGGCGCTTGAGCTGGTACAACTGTTCGAGCGCTTCGCGCGGGGTCAGCGCATCGGGATCGAGATCGTCGAGTGCATCGAGCAGCTCGCGCAGCGCCGGCGATTCCGCAGCAGCGGCAGGCGTCTCCACCGCATCGTCGTTGGCGTCGATGGTGGGGGCGGCAAACAGGTCCAGTTGCGGCGTGGCGTCGAGCGCCTGCGCTTCCAGGCGCGCCAGGTGCTTGCGCGCGGCCTTGATCACCGGCTGCGGCACGCCGGCCAGCTGCGCCACCTGCAAGCCGTAGCTTTGCGAGGCCGGGCCGTCCTGCACCGCGTGCAGGAACACGATGCTGTCCTTGTGCTCCACGGCCGACAGGTGGACATTGGCGGCGGTAGGGTGATTGTCGGGCAGCTGCGTCAGCTCGAAATAGTGGGTGGCGAACAGCGTGAAGCTGCGGCTGGTGTCGATCAGGTGGCGGGCGATGGCCCACGCCAGCGCCAGCCCGTCGAAGGTGGACGTGCCCCGGCCGATTTCATCCATCAGCACCAGCGAATTGGCGGTGGCGCCGTTCAAAATCGCCGCCGCTTCGGTCATCTCGACCATGAAGGTGGACCGGCCGCCGGCCAGGTCGTCGGTGGCGCCGATGCGGGTGAAGATGCGGTCGATCGGACCGATCGCCGCGCTGGCTGCCGGCACATAGCTGCCCACGTAGGCCAGCAGCACGATCAGCGCCACCTGGCGCATGAAGGTCGATTTACCGCCCATGTTCGGGCCGGTGATCAACAGCAGGCGGCGCTCGTCCACGAAGCGGCAATCGTTGGCGATGAAGCGTTCGATCTGGTCTTCCACCACCGGGTGGCGGCCTTCGACGATGTTCACACAGCTCGTTTCCACCAGCTGCGGCGCGCACCAGTTATGGCGCAAGGCGTGATCGGTGAGCGACACCAGTACGTCCAGCTGCGCCAGCGCCTTGGCGATGGTTTGCAGCTCGCCGATGAACGGCGCCAGGTCGCCCAGCAGCACGTCGTACAGCATCTTTTCGCGCGCCAGTGCACGGTCTTGCGCGGACAGCGCCTTGTCCTCGAAGGCCTTGAGTTCCGGCGTGATGTAGCGTTCGCAGTTTTTCAGGGTCTGGCGGCGGCGGTAGTCGTCGGGCACCTTGGTGGCCTGGCCGTTGGTCACTTCGATATAGAAGCCGTGCACCTTGTTGTATTCAACGCGCAGGTTGGCGATGCCGGTGCGGGCGCGCTCGCGCGTCTCCAGGTCCACCAGGAACTGGCCGGCGTTTTCCGACAGCGCGCGCAATTCATCGAGTTCGGCGTCGAAGCCGCGTGCGAATACGCCGCCGTCGCGCACCATGGCCGCCGGTTCCAGCGCCACGGCGCGGTGCAGCAGGTCGAGGCAGGCTTCGGGCGTGGCGGTGTCGTGGTGGATCGCGGCCAGCAGGCCGCCTTCGGTCAAGGCGCGCTGCATCGCATGGCGCAGCGCCGGCAGTTGTTTGAGACCGTCGCGCAGGCTGGCCAGATCGCGCGGGCGCGCCGACAGCAGCGCGATGCGCGTGGTGATGCGTTCGATGTCCGGTACCTGCGCCAGCGTGTGCGACAGCGCGCCCGTCACATCGGACTGGCCCAGCGCGGCGATGGCCGCGTGGCGCGAGCGGGCGATGCCCTGGTCGCGGCGCGCGTGGTGCAGCCAGTGGCGCAGCAGGCGCGAACCCATCGACGTGCGGCAGTGATCGAGCAGCGAGAACAGGGTAGGGGATTCCTGGCCGCGGATGGTCTCGGTCAGCTCCAGGTTGCGGCGCGTGGCGGCGTCCAACCCGATGAATTCATTCTCGGTTTCGGTGGTGAGCGTGCGCACGTGCTGCAGGCCGCGGCCTTGCGTCGATTGCGCGTAGCGCAACAGCGCGCCGGCCGCACCGAAAGCCGCGCCAAGATTGTCGGCGCCGAAGCCGGTGAGGGTGGCGACCGACAATTGGTCGAGCAGCGACTTGTGGCCGCTCACCACGTCGAAATGCCAGTCCGGCACGCGGTTGACGTGACACGTCAGCGCCTCCTCGAACAGGTCGGCGTTATCGCCGCGCAGCACCTCGGCCGGCGCGATGCGCTCGAGCTCTTGCAGCATGCGCGTGTTGACGGTAGCGACATCGCCCGAGAACTCCATCAGCCGCAGCGCGCCGCTGGCCAGCGACAACCACGCCAGGCCGGCCGTGGCGACCTTGCGCTGGGTGATGATGCACATCGCCAACAATGGCCGCTCGGCTTTTTCCGGCAGCAGGTCGGCGTCGGTCAAGGTGCCCGGCGTAACCACGCGCATGACCTTGCGCTCGACCGGTCCCTTGCTGGTGGCCGGATCGCCGATCTGTTCGCAGATCGCGCACGATTCGCCTATCTTGACCAGCTTGGCCAGGTAGCCCTCGAGCGAATGGAACGGCACACCGCACATCTTGATCGGCTGCCCGCCCGACGACCCGCGCGCCGTCAGCGTAATGCCCAAAATGCGCGCCGCCTTTTCCGCATCCTCGTGGAACAGCTCGTAGAAATCGCCCATGCGATAGAACACCAGCATGTCGGGATGCTGTTCCTTGATGCCCATGTATTGGGCCATCATTGGCGTGATTTTCTCGGCAGGATTCTTCGTGACAGCGTTCTTGACAGCAGCAGCGTTGATTTCGGTGGGGACGGTGGTCATTGTTTCGTTTTCGGTGGTGCGGTGGGACGGATGTGCTGGTTTTGCGAGGGGGAAACGTCTCTCGTGTATGACCTGGCATTTTACCGCGTTCTAAGGCGGCCCACCTTACTGCCCGCTCCCCGACCTTCTCGGATTGCACGGATAGCATACCAAGATCCGATCCTGATACGCCTGGAAGACAAAAAAATGCCGCCCAGTCAACGACCTGGGCGGCAGATACAGCGATCGATTCAGCAACAATGAATCACTTCGCCAACTTGTACCTTTGCTCCCGATACAAAATCGACGGCAAAATCACGTGCGACATGGCCTGGTCCACCTTGGCCGGGTCCGGCGCTTTGGCTTGCGGCGTCATCACGCCGGTGCCGAAGTCATAGGCGCCCAGCAACGGTTCCTGGCCCGGGCGCAGGATGGTGGCGGAGGTGTCGTCGAGCCAGGCAAAATAATTGTCGAACTGGATCAGGGCACGGCCCGGGGTGTCGCTGTCGCGGGCCAGGTCGCGGCCGATCATCGGGTGTTCGCTCGAGACGCCGATCAGCGACAACAGCGTGGGCGCCAGGTCCACCTGGCTGGCGATGGTCTTGACGCGCTTCGGTTGCACATCGGCGCCGAGGATCAGGCCGGGGATGTGGAACTTCTTGATCGGCACCAGGCTGTCGCCGTACACGCGGTTGTCGTGGTCGGCCACGATCAGGAACACGGTGTCCTTCCAGTACGCCTCTTTTTTCGCTTGCGCGATGAAGCGGCCCAGCGCGTAGTCGGCGTACATCACCGCATTGTTGACGGTCTGCTTTTCCGGATCATGGAGCTTGATACGGCCGTCGGGGAACTCGAACGGCTCGTGGTTCGACGACGTGAAAATCAGGCTGAAGAACGGCTTGCCGTCGGCGTGCAGGGTCTTCAGGCGTTCGAGCGACTTGTCGAACAGGTCTTCGTCGGAGGCGCCCCAGCTGCCTTCGAACACCGGCTTCATCGACTTGCGATCGACCACGCTCTGGAAGCCGTTACCGGTGAAGAAGCCGCGCATATTGTCGAAGTGCGCCTCGCCGCCGTACACGAATTCGGTGTGGTAGCCCTGCTGGCCCAGGCCTAATGCCAGGGTGTAGAAGTTTTGCTGGGCCAGCGACAGCTTGACCACGCTGCGCGCCGGCGTTGGGGCATAACCAGCCACCACGGCCTCGATGCCGCGCACCGAGCGGGTGCCGGTGGCGTACAACTGCTCGAACCACCAGCCCTCAGTCTTGAGCTTTTCCAGCTCCGGGGTCACCGGCAGGCCGCCCAGCGATTGCACGAACGTCGCACCCAGGCTTTCCTCCAGCACGATCACCAGGTTCAACGGGCGCTCGCGCTGGACAAACGCGGTCTGCTTGTGCAGCGTGGGCAGCTCGGGATTGGTGAACTGCAGGTCGCGCAGCCACGGCGCGCTTTTCACGGTGGTGAAGACTTTTTCACGCGGATACTCGCCGTAGATCTCCGACGAATTGGCTTCCTTGCTCATCGAGTAGATGGCGTCGAGCACCGACCACGGCGAATTGATGATGATGGAATTGACCATCGAGTCGCCGGTCAGCGCGAACAGCGCCGGATTGGCGGGGCGGTGGGCGGTGGTCGAGCGGATCTGCACGAACACCAGCACGACCAGCACCGGCCACACGGCCAGCACCTTCCAGGCGCGCCAGGTGGTGACGTTGATCGATGCCGCCTGGAGCAGCTTGTAGATGCCGATGGTGAAGGCAATGGTGGCCAGCACGCCCAGCACCAGCGCGATGCGGAAGCCGTTCCACAGCGTGGCGATCACTTCGCTCGGGTACGACAGGTATTCGACGAACAGCCGGTTTGGGCGTACATCGAACTGCATGATGAACTGCGGCGTGGACACTTCCATGAAGACGATGAAGATCAGGGCGAAAGTCACCCAGGTCACCGAGACCGCTTTCCAGATGCGCAGCGTTTTTTGATAGGCCAGCAACGGCGCCAGCAACAGCGGCAGCGCCAGAAAATAGCCGAGCAAAATCAGGTCGGCGCGCACGCCTTGCACCAGGATGCGGCCGACGATGCCGGTGGCCGCCACGCGGTCCCACTGCCAGGCGATCAGGCCGAGGCGCGAGAGCGTGAGCAGCGCGGCGCCGAGCAGCAGCAACTGCACCAGTGCGGCGTAGGGGCCGGCCCAGCGGGTCAGGCGTTCGAGCCGGGCGCCGCTGCGCTGCAGGAAAGTGTCTTCACGCCTTGGCATCATTCGGCTCCGAAGCCTGGGTGGCTGGCGATGTAGCTGCCGGCGCCGGCGCCGGCCGACAGCATCCAGCCGGTCATCAGCAGGAACACCAGCAGCATGCAGAACAGGGTGGAGACGCGGCGTGCATCGGGCGCATCCTGGAACACCGCCGGCCGGCCGTAGTTGGCGCCCAGGTAGTAGGCGGCAAATACCGTCACCAGGTAGTGCACGGCGCCGAACATCTCGCCCAGCTCACCCTTGCGCGGATGGTCGATCACCAGGTGCGAAATCGCCACCAGCACGATGTAGATCACCGATGGCAACAGCGGCGGCAGGTACAGGCCCAGGCTCTCCACCCAGCGCTGCACGCCGGGACGCTTGAGCGCCACGATCGGCAGGATGATGTTGTGGGTCAGGCCGACGATGGCGATGATTTTCAGGAGCAGTACCTTGTGCAGGCTGCCGCTGCCCATGGCCAGGTTGTGGATGTTGGTCTCGGCCTGCTTGTTATTCTCCAGGAAGAACTCGGGCGAGGCGATGTTGAGGATGCGCTGGAACCAGCTGATTTCCTCGAGCGCAGCCAGTCCCACCAGCGCGCACAGGAAGACGGATGCCAGCAGTGGCAGGTTGATTTTCGGGTTGCGCTGCCATTGTTCCACCGCCAGGAAGCCCAAGAGTCCGGAGAGCAGCGCGAAGCACAGGAACTGCATCCACTCGACGATGCCGTCTTCCACCACCAGGCGCCACAGCGCCGGCGGGTCGTTGCGCCAGACGATCGCCAGGATCATCACGAACACGTTGATCAGGATGCCCACCGCGATGACCGGGTGACCGTACCATTTGTTATTTGCCATACCCACTCCTTGATTCAGTTATTTATATTGTTTATATCGTATTGCTTAAAGTGTCGCATCATTCCGCCCGGACAGCCCGCGCTGCCACCAGGTCCGGGACGGCCTGCGCCGGTTGCCGGTGCAAGGCGCGGCGCCCTGCCAGACGGCGGCGGGCGGCCACGATGGTCGAGCCCAGTGCCCAGGACCACAGCAGCGGATCGAGCAGCGCATCCCACAGGTTGCCGGTCGGCAGACGCAGCACCGAGAACAGCAGCAGTGCCATCAGCATCGCGGCCGACGGCGCGGCAGCGTGGCCGCGCCACGCATTGACGGCGAAGCCGACGGCGGCGGCGCAGGCCAGCAGCGGCGCCGCCACCGGGTTGAAGCCGCCATAGTACAGTCCCAGCGCCAGGACGCCGAAGGTATCGAGATACAACAGCAGGCCGATTGCCGCCAGGCCCAGCGCCAGGCCGGGACGCATGGCGAAACGCGGCTGCCTGCCATGCCAGCGGGCGCGCAGCGCCATCACGGCAAAGCCGAGCAGCAGGCCGCTCGGATACTGTAATGCCAGCGTCAGCCAGTAGGCTGGCGAGGCCGGGCCGGGCAGGGCCATCAGCGCCACGGTGGCGGCCACGATCAGCACCTTGGTGCGGCGGGCGGTGACAGGCAGCAGCGCCAGCAGTAAAGCTGATGCCACGAGCGCCCACGCCAGGCGGCCGTAGACAATCTGCAGCATGAGATCGGGCAGGTTCACTTGGTCTCCCCCTGCAGGTTGATTTTGAATTGATGGTGGGCGATAGCGCGCCGCTGGTAGGTGTAGCTGATGTGCAGTTCGTCGCCGACCTGGCTCATGGCGGGGTACGAGAATTCGTCGCCGGCGCCGCCGTCGACGATGTCGAGCAGCGGGCGCCAGGTGCGCGCATCGGTGGACAGCGACAGCGTCAGTGCGCTGCGGGCGCTGCCGTCGATGTCTTCGCGGTTGTGCAGCATCAGGAGGCTGCCATTGGACAGGCGCAGCACCGCCAGGGCCGTGCTGTCGTTGAACAGGGCGGTCGCTTCGACATCGTTCCAGGTCTGGCCGCCATCGCGGCTCACGGCCTGCTGCACGCGGCGCGATTTGCCGTCGTCGCGCATCCAGGCCCGTACCTCGGTGGGCGACATCGATACCAAGCTCGGTTGCAGCGACTGGGTGCGGGTGCCGATGCGGGTAACCCGCTGCGGTTCGCCCTGGGCGTTGAACGAGATCAGCATCGGATACTTGTAGCCGATCTCGAAATACGCGGGCAGCCACCAGCTGCCGTCGGCCAGTGCCAGCGGCGCCGAGCGCACCAGCGTGCTGGTATTGAACAGCGGCGACATTGGCAGCACGCGCTTGACGGTAAACGTGGCGCCCTGGTCGTGCGACTGCATTTGCACCAGGCGTGCGGCTGCCCAGCCGCCCAGGCCCGTGGCCACCACGTACAAGTGCAGCGAACCATCGAGTGCGGTCCACGCCACCGGGTTGCCGATGCGGCGCACGCCGTAGCCGAGCGCCTGGCCCAGCGAGTCGCGGCTGGCCACTTCCCAGTAGCGACTCCACTTGCCCTCGGCCCAGCGCGAGGCATAGACCTTGACGTCGGGACCGCTCTCGCGGCTGCCGGCCCACCAGAACGCGACCAGGCCGCCACCGGGCAGGGTGGCGAGCGAACTGGCGTGCGCGGACGGCACGCCTGCGGGCATCGGAAGAATACTGTGCGACAGCTCGGTGACGCCGGTAATCGGCGCCCCGGTGTGGACTGGCAAGGTAGGACGTTCGCGGTGCAGCGCGCTGCGTGACCAGCGCCAGGTTTCAGCACCCGTGGCCACCAGGGCGGCAGCGATGCACAACAATGCCAGCATGCGGGTGTGGCGCGGCTGGCGCACCGGAAGTTCCTGCTGCGCAGCACTGTTCAATGGTAGGGGCAAAGCTCCCATTCCGTCTCCAAGAGATCGGGACACGAAGGAAGCAGACGCCTTGATCCTCTTGCCCTAAATATACGATTTCCGCAGCACCTCGTGGATGGCGAAAACAACCATGCATCCGACCTTAATTGACGGATGAGTCAGGTATCGTACAGCAAAAGTTAGAGAAAATGTTAGGTGGGAGAATTTAAAATTGCAGCCGCAGGACGGGCTGGTTGCAGCGAACCCGCCGGGCGACGGGCTCGTGTAACTCTCAGGTAACTTTTATTCTTCCAGCAGGCTGCGCAGCATCCACGCGGTTTTTTCGTGCACGTCGAGGCGCTGGGTGAGCAGGTCGGCGGTCGGCTGGTCGTCGGCTTCGCCCACCAGCGGCAGCAGCTTGCGCGCGGTGCGGGCGGTGGCTTCCTGGGCGTTTACCAGGTGACGCACCATGTCCATCGCTTTCGGCACGCCTTCCACTTCCTTGATGGTGGCCAGTTGCACGAACTGGGCGTAGGTACCGGGCGCCGGGTAGCCCAGTGCGCGGATCCGTTCGGCGATCAGGTCGAGGGCGCCCCACTGCTCGGTGTACTGGGTCATGAACATCTGGTGCAGCGAGTTGAACATGGGACCCTTGACATTCCAGTGGAAGTTATGGGTCATCAGGTACAGGGTGTAGCTGTCGGCCAGCAGGCCGGACAGGCCAGCGGCGATCTCGGAACGGCTTTTCTCGGACAGGCCGATATCGATCTTGACGGTGTTATCGCTCATGGGTAAATCTCCTTATCGGTTGGCAGACTAGTGACGACTATTGTAGCCGCCCGGCGCAAAACGTGTCGTCTGGGCGCATCACTGCGTGATGACGGCAACCGCGCCGCCCGAGGGCGCCAATTTCAAGGTCAGGCTCTGGCCCGCAGACACCTGGCGCGTGCTGGCGCGCAGGTGGCTGGCGTCCTTGCCGTCTTCCAGCACCTGCGCGGTGAAGCTTCCCTTGCCGAGGAATGCCAGTGGCACCTTGATCGTGCGCGCGGCTTCGTTGGTCATCGCGCCCAGGTACCAGGTGTTGCCCTTGCGCCGTGCCGAGACGATGTACTGGCCGATGTCGCCAGCCAGGATGCGGGTTTCGTCCCAGGTCGTCGGTACCTGCTGGATGAATTGCGCGCCATCGGCCCAGGTGCCGTCGGCGTTCTTGTAGGCAGCCGGGGCGTCGGACACCATTTGCAGCGGGCTGTCGTAGACCACGTACATGGCCACCGCCTGGCCGCGCGTGGTCAGCACCATCGGCTCGTGGTTGCGGGCGACAAAGTTGGCCGGCGCGGCGTTGCGGAAGCCCCCGGGCGTGTAGTCCATCGGCCCCAGGATCATGCGCGTAAAGGGCAATGTGACGTTGTGGGTGGCGGTGATGCGGGCGCTCCACTTGTTGTTCTCCGCGCCCAGCACGCCCTCCTGGGTGATGTAGTTGGGCCAGGTGCGGTTGAGGCCATCGGGCGGGTAGGCGCCGTGCAGGTTGACCATCAGCTTGTACTCGGCGGCCTTGGCCAGCACTTTGTGGTACCAGTCCACCATCTCCTGGTCGTTGCGGTTCATGAAGTCCACCTTGACGCCCTTGACGCCCCAGGCGGCGTACTGTTTGAAGGCGGCGTCCATCTGGCGGTCGAGCTGGTGCCACTGCACCCACAGCCACACGCCCACGTTGCGCTCGCGCGCATATTGCATCAGCGCAGGCATGTCCATTTCCGGCTTGGCGCGGGTGACGTCGGCCTTCGGATTGGGTTCGATGTCGCTGCCCACCGACCAGCCTTCGTCGATCAGGATATCGTCGAGCTTCATCTCTTTCGAAAAATCGACAAAGGCGCGGTAGGTGGCGGTATTCACGCCGGCATTGGGAATGTTGACGGCCCAGTCGTTCCACCAGTCCCACGAGGTCTTGCCCGGCTTGATCCAGCTGGTGTCGGCAATGCGCGATGGCGCCGCCAGCGTGGGGATCAGCGCGGAAGCGGTCAGGTCGCCGGGCGCGTCGCCCAGCATCACCACGCGCCACGGCGTTTTAAAGCCGTCACCCTTGAACTGCACGCTGGCCGACACCGTCTTGCGCGAGCGGAAGTCGCGGTCGTTGTCGAAGCGCGGCGGCAGCGTCACGCCCACGCCCAGGCCGGCGTCGCCGCGGCCGGACAGAAAGAAGCCCGGGTAATCCTTGACGTCCGATTCGGCAATCGCAAACGTGGTGTTGCCAGCGCCGGTCTTGCACACCAGCGGCGCGATGACGTTGTGGAAATTGCGGATTTTCGAAGCCTTCATCTGGTCGTACTCGGCTTCGAAGCTGGTGTCGAAGCGGCCCATGTTGGCGCCCCAGCAGTCATAGTCCTTGGCGAAGTTGAACTGGGTGTCTTCCGCCTTGACGTTCAGTGCTTTGACACCTGGCTGTTCCGGCACCACGTAGCGCAGCGCCACGCCGTTGTCGTACGCGCGCACCAGCAGCTGGAACTTCAGCGCGGCGCTGGCGTCAAACGTCAGGGCCAGTTGCCGGTAGTGGTCGGGCGCGCTGCTGGCCTTGCCCAGCACGATCTGGTACGAGTCGTTGACGGTGGTTTGTTGCTGGTCCACCAGGCGCGCGCCGCGGCCGATGGCGCCGATATCGAGTTTCAGGCCCAGCGGTGACGGCTCGATGATGCGCTTGCCGTCGCGGGCGAGCGACCAGGTTAGCTGCGCGCTGTCGATGGTGACGGCGTTGCGGCCATCGGGCGAGGTGACGGTAATGGTTTGCGCCGTGGCGGCGGCGCACCACAGGGTGGCAACGATGAAGCCGACGGTGCGTATCTTGGGAGTGTTGCGGATGTTGCGAACAGGCGCTGGCATGGTGTCTCCGATGGGGGGGGGGCGCTATTGGATGGGACGTGTGCGCTTTTAAGGTAGCCTGGCATTTTGCTGGCATGTTGCCTTGCAGGCAATTGCGAAATTCACCAAGCCAACCTATGTTTTTTTAGCGTAGCGACATCGCCGGCGTCGTCGGAGTGTTCCTACTTGATCCCAAGCCGCAAGCCGATGTTCGCCCCACTCACGGCTGCGCATTATGGAGACCCTGTCGCGGCCGATAGGCGGACGCGAGGATTTTCAGGAGACTTGTCATGGCAAATTCGAACCAAGGTAACAAAGGTAATCAGCAGTCGGGCACCCAAGGTGGTAGTCAAGGCGGCGGTCGGGGCTTCGCCTCGATGGATCCCGAACGTCAACGCGAGATCGCTGCCGAAGGCGGCCGTGCTGCGCACGCCTCCGGCAACGCCCACGAGTTCGACTCCGAAGAAGCGCGTCTGGCTGGCAGCCAAAGCCACAAAAACACCAGTAATCAGCAAAGTTCCTCCGGCGGCAGCTCGTCCGGCGGAACCCGGGGCGGCACGCCTGAACAACATGCCGAAGCTGGCCGCCAAAGCCATAAAAACACGGGCAACCAGCAAAGCGGCGCAGGTTCGGGCAGCCGCAGCAGTTCTGGTGTCAGTTCCAGCGCGAGTTCCGCTGGCACCCGTGGTGGCACGCCGGAGCAACATGCGGAAGCCGGCCGCCAAAGTCACAAGAACCGTTGACGCGCGCTGCCGCCATACCACCAGCAGCAAGCCCGCAGCGGCGTCCGGGCCCTGGCCTGGCCCCGTTGCGGGCGGTTTGCCGGATGTCGTATCCTCCGTACCTTGCCGCCATCGATCATGCACAATTACTCCGGACCCCGCGTAACCACCGTCACGCCGTCCAGCCGGCAGGCCTCCACGGCTGCGCGCGAAAACCTGTTTCGCGCGATTGCCGATCTCGAACACGCGGTAGCGGCGTGGCTCGCCACGCCCGCCGCCTGGGATCAGCGCACCCATCCCTCCATCAGGCAATTCCTGGTCGATATCCGCGAATATGCCACCGCGCTCGAACGCGACGGCAAGGTGTCACCGAATATCATCATCGCTGCCACCGACCGCCTGGCCAGCAAGGTACACGATCTTGAGGTCGACCGCTGCACAGGCGCCGTACGCACCGCGCTCGACGATTACGTACAGGTGCTGCACGGTTAATGGCGCATGTTCGATTGCGGCTGCCGCCCGTTGCATGCGAAGGGACGCAGGGTGCTCACGCAATACGCGTGCACGCGGCGTCTCTGCTAACTGACGGATCTGCGCCGTTGGCACGCAGCAGGACCAGCGAGGTTACTCCTGCGTGGCCTTCGCCCGCACTTTCGCCACCTCGCGCTCGGTCACCGGCGCGCCGGTATTGCTCCAACCCTGGCGCACGAACGACGCCAGTGCTGCCACTTCCTTGTCATCAAGCCTTTTGCCGAAGCCCGGCATCACCAGGATCGACGGCGCCTTGTCGGTCGATGGCGTGCGCGCGCCTTGCATGATCACGTGGATCAGCGCGGCCGGGCTGTCGGCGTTGGCGACGGTGGCGCCGTCGAGCACCGGGAACACGCGGGCTGCGCCTTTGCCGGTCACGAAGTGACAGGCGGCGCAGTTGTCGAGGTACAGGCGCTCGCCCAGGGTCAGGTTGGTGGCCACCGTCAGTTTTTTTGCCGTCGCTGCCACGCCCTGGGCCTTGATGGTGGCGGTGCGCGGCGCGGCGGGTGGCAGGGTTTCCAGGTAAGCGGCGATCGCGTGCAGGTCGGTATCGTTCAGGTGCGCGGTGCTGTGCTCGACCACGGCCGTCATTTCACCGGCCGCGGCGGACGTGGTGTTACGCCCCGTTTGCAGGTAATCGACGATGGCCGCCTCGTTCCAGCGCGGCAGGCCGCGCAGCGAGGGTACCGGCCAGCCATTCAAGTCGCCGCCGGCGAGGAATTTCGCTTCCGAGCTGTCGCTGGCCTTTTCGTTCATGGCAAAGCCGCGCGGCGTGTGGCAGCTGCTGCAGTGGCCCAGTCCCTCCACCAGGTAGGCGCCGTTGCGCACCTGCGCGCTCCAGCCCGGCTGTGCCTTGAACGGCTGGTCGGAGGCGAACATGAAGTTCCACACGCCCATGCCCCAGCGCAGGTTGAACGGGAAGTCCATATTGGTTGCCGGCGGCGCGTACGCCGACGGTTTGACGCCCGCCTGGAAGTAGGCGTACAGCGCCTTGATGTCGGCATCGTTGACCTTGGCGTAGCTGGTGTACGGCATGGCCGGGTACAGGTGGGTGCCGTCGGGTTTCACGCCCTTGCGCACCGCGTCGGCAAATTGCTGCTCGGTGTAGGTGCCGATGCCGTGCTGCTTGTCGGGCGTGATGTTGGTCGAGTAGATGATGCCGTGGCCGCTGTCGATGGCCAGGCCGCCGGCAAACGCCGGCTTGCCGGGCGCGCTGTGGCAGGCGATGCAGTCGCCGGCCCGGGCCAGGTAGGCGCCGCGCTGGACCAGCGTTTCCGCGGGCGCGGCATGCGCGGCCCCAGCGATCAGTCCCGCAGCAAACGTCAGGAATGGCGCGAATTTTTTCACGGTATTTTTCATGTTCATACTTGCACCAGCGGGCCAGGGTTTTTCAGGTAGTGGTTCTTGATCGCCTCGGCCGCGAACAGCGTGATGGCGCCGATGGTGGCAGTCGGGTTGGCCTGGAAGTTCTGCGGGAACGCATTGCCGCCCGGGACAAATACGTTGTGCACATCCCACGATTGCAGGTAGCGGTTGAGCGCCGAGTCGCGCGGCGAATCGCCCATGATGGCGCCGCCCACGTTGTGGGTGGATACGTACTTGGTGATGTCCCAGTGCGAATCGAGACCCAGGAAACTCTCCGACATGAAGTCCGGCTTCATTTCCTTGGCGATCTTGCCGACGATCTCGCGCAGGTAGCGTTGCAATTTCAGTTCGTTCTGGCGCCAGTCGAATGTCATGCGCAGCAGCGGCTGGCCCCACGGATCCTTGTAGGTCGGGTCGAGGTCGAGGAAGTGGCCGCGATACGACATGCAGGTGGTGGTGATGCCGATCTTCATCGAACGGTCATACCAGTCCACCATGCCTTCTTTCCAGCCCTGGCCCCAGCTGGGCGTGCCTGACGGCAGCGCGGTGCCGATCGGCGCGCCCGTCGATTGCGAGCTGTGGATCTTGGCGCCACCGAGAAAGCCGAGCCTGATGCCATCGTCAAAGTTACCGGGCGAAATGTCGTTGAACATTTCGCCGGTGGCGCCGGCCGTGGCGAACGAATTGAAATGCTTGTCCTTGAAGAACAAGGTCGCCGCGCCGTTCGACAGGAAGGCGTAGTTGCGGCCGATGGTGCCGGTCTCGGTGATCGGATCGTATGGCTTGCCGATGCCGGACAACAGCATCAGGCGCACATTGGCGAACTGGAAGCTCGACAGGACGACGATTTTGGCCGGTTGAAACACTTCGCGCTGCTGCTCGTCGATATAGGTCACGCCCCGGGCGGTCTTTTTATCGGCATGCAGATCGACGCGGATCACCATCGCGTTGGCCTTGTAGTCGAAATTGGGCATGCGCTTGACCACGTCGAGGATGGTGGTCTGCGGCGAGGCTTTCGAATAGTTCAGGCACGGATACTTGCTGCAATAACCGCAGTAGTTACACGGCGCCAGTTGCGAGCCGTACGGGTTGGTCCAGGCGGAGGAGACATTGGCCGATGGATTGGGAAACGGGTGGTAGCCCATGTTTTTCGCGGTGGCCGCAAACAGCGAGCTGTTGTAGGTGTCGTGCAGCGCCGGCAGCGGGTAGGGGCTGGAACGGGGACCTTCGAACGGGTCGCCGCCGGGCTGGATCTGGCCGTTCAGGTTGCCGGTATTGCCGGACAGTCCGCAGATCTTGTCGAACTTGTCGTAGTGCGGTTCGATCTCTGCCCAGGTAAACGGGAAATCCTTGACGCGCATGTCGGGGTCGAGCGCACCGCGCTTGTATGCCTGGTCGGCATAGGTCTTGAGCTTGATATCGGTGGGCGTAGGACGGATCAGCACGCCGGTCCAGTGCAGGCCGGAGCCGCCGACGCCGGTGCCGGGCGCAAACGCGCCCCATTTGCGGGTGGGCAGGGCGGTCTCACCGGTGTTGTAGCGCACGGTCAGGGCAGCGTCGCGCGGGGTGGCAAACACCTTGTTGCGGATCGCGTAGGCGTACTGGTCGGCCGGCTTCGGGTAGGCGAAGTCTTCCGGTGGACGGTCCGGGCCGCGCTCGAGCGCGCGTACCTTGAGGCCAGCCTGCGCCAGTTCGATGGCCATGATGGAGCCGGCCCAGCCGAGTCCGACGATGACGACATCGACGTCGTCATTGGTAATTTTTTGCATAAGGTACCTGTTGTTTAGGAGGCCTCTAAAACCGTAGCGAGCGGTCGGTTATCGTCCTGAGTAGCGCAGGCGTACGAACGTACGCTGAGCAACGCAAGGGCGATAGGCGATCGCGCAGTAGGTTTTAGTGCCTCATCAAGCGCGCTTGCCAGAGAGGCTCACTGGCCCCAGTGGATATTTGACGTTATGGGTATCGACCCATTCGGTGAAGGCGGCGCGGGCGCCGGGGAAGCCGATCGCTACCCAGGCCTTCATGTCCTTGTTGCCGCCGTAGGCGGGGTCGGCCAGGTAGCCGTTTTTGGCGTCGCCCAGCATCTGGCCGAAAAACTGCGAAGCTTTCAATGACGGGTCGCCCAGGGCGGCGAAGTCGATGTCGTTTTTTTGCAGCCTGGTGAGCAGCGCATCCTTGTCCGCGGCCGACAGTTGCTGGAACTGCTTGCCGTGCGCGGCCACGCTGGCCTGTTGCGCCAGCTTGATGCCGATCCGGTACATCTGCTGCGGACTATGGGTTTGCTGAAACCCCATGGTGGCCGGCGCATCGGCCTGGTGCGGACCCTGCATATAGACATCGTCGCCGAGGCCGTTCTTCAGTTGCTGGTCGATAAACACGGGCACATTGGTTTCCAGCGCGCCGGGGCCACGGCCTTCTGCCGGGATCAGACGGTCGCAGGCGGCCAGCAGGAATTGCCACTCGGGCGCGGTAAAAAACACCGGCTGGTAGCGTTGCAGGTCGGTGCCTTCCAGGCCGTCGGCCTTTGCTTTATAGATCGGGGCGGTCACCAGGGGAACCGCTGCCGCAGTCGCCATCAGGATGGTGCGGCGTGACAGATTGACGTTATCTTTGGACATGATGGGTGCGTAACACATCGTTGTACGATGTATGATGAGTTTCCAAAGGGGTAAGGATACGCGCGGATGCTGCACTGCGATACTTACCGATTGGATAGGAAAGATTGCCCCCACCTCCATGCAACTACTTTTTTTATAAAAGCTTATGCCTAATCGTTCGTTCCTTTATACAAGTACAAGCCTTATATTGTTTTCACATAAAAACAACCCGCAACGATGATTGGTCATATATGAATAAATTTTCGGTTAAGCCACAGCTGCAACGCCGCCTGCTCAGTGTTGCCATCGGCACGCTGTTTGCCACCGCCGGTACCGCCCATGGGCAATCGGCCGATGCCCCCGCCGTAGCCCCGGAAGCCACGGTCGTGGTCACCGGCACCCGCGTCTCGAACCGCTCCGTGCTCGATACCGCTTCGGCCGTCGATGTGATTTCCGCCAAAACCCTGAGCAACAACGGCGTGACCGAAGTGAGCGAGTCGCTGTCGAAAGTGCTGCCAGCGTTGAATTTCCCGCGCCCGGGCCTGACCGATGGCACCGACACCGTGCGCCCGGTCACCCTGCGCGGCCTGGCGCCCGACCAGGTGCTGGTGCTGGTAAACTCCAAGCGCCGCCATGCGTCGTCGCTGGTCAATGTGAATGGCACCATCGGCCGTGGTTCGGCCTCGACCGACATCAATACCCTGCCGTCCGGCATTATCAATACCGTGGAAGTGCTGCGTGACGGCGCTGCCGCCCAGTACGGTTCCGATGCGATCGCCGGCGTGATCAACTTCCGCCTGCGTGAAAACCGCAGCGGCGGCGCCCTGAGCGCCACCGGCGGCGTGCGCAAGACCGAATACAGCTTCAACCCGGTGGCGCAGCCGACCGGCCTGGGCCTGTCGGTACCGACCGAACGCAAGCGTACCGACGGCCAAACCTACACCGTCGGTGGCTGGAAAGGTTTTGAATTGGGCGACAACGGCTTCCTGACCGTCGCGGCCGAACTGAAACAGCAGCAACACAGCGAGCGCAGCGCCTACGATACGCGCCAGTTCTACCCGCGCGTCGGCAACGCCACTACCGGCGCCTTCGATCCGCGTGAATTGACCGCCAACCGCTACGACACCTGGTCCGGCGACCCCAACCTCAAGCAGGCTACCCTGTTTGCCAATGCGGGCCAGACCCTGGCCAGCGGCCAGAAAATCTACGGCTGGGCCAGCTATCAGCGGCGCGAGTCGGAATCGGCGGCGTTCTTCCGCCGTCCTTTGCAGGACGAAAACGTGGCGGCGATCTACCCGGACGGCTTCCTGCCCGTGATCGAACCGACCGTGACCGACTTCAGCGCGGCGCTGGGCACCACCTGGAGCGGCCAGGGCTGGGACTACGACACTTCGCTGACCTACGGCAAGAACAAGATGGCGTTTGACGTCACCAACACGCTCAACCGCTCGATCGGCGCGGCCAGCAAGACCGACTTCGACGCTGGCGGCTTCGCCTACGAACAACTGTCGGCCAACTTCTCGGCCGTGCGTCCGGTCGATGTGGCCTTCCTGTCCAAGCCGCTCAACGTGGCCGTGGGCGCCGAGGCGCGCTGGGAAAATTATGAATTGTGGGCCGGCGAGCCCGATTCCTACCGCTATGGCGGCGTGTTGCTGGCCAACGGCACGCCATCGGCGGCAGGCGCCCAGGGCTTCCCGGGCTACCGTCCGGAAAACGCAGTGGACAAGGGCCGCCATTCCACTGGCGCCTTCATCGACCTGGAAACCAACCTGACCGACAAATTGCTGACCTCGCTGGCAGCGCGCGCCGAGCATTATTCGGACTTCGGTAGCAACGTCACCGGCAAGCTGGCCGCCCGCTACGACCTCGTGCCGGAATTCGCCCTGCGCGGTTCGATCCAGAACGGCTTCCGTGCACCGTCGCCGCAGCAGCAGCTCTACACGTCCACATCCACCAATTTTATTGACGGCGTGCCGTTCGATATCGTGACCCTGCGTCCGACCGACGCTGCTGCGGTCGCCCTGGGCGCCAAGCCGCTCGACGCCGAGAAATCGGTCAACTTCTCGCTAGGCGCGGTGTTCCGCGTTGGCGCGCTGAGCATCACGGCCGACGCTTACCGCATCAATATCGATAACCGCATCGTGTTGTCGGAAAACCTGAACGCGGTCAATGTGCGTACTTACCTGGCGTCGCGTGGTTATGCCGGCATCGGCGGCGCCCGCTTCTTCATCAACGGCGTCGATACCCGCACCGACGGCATCGACATCGTGGCCAACTACCCATGGCGCTCGGCCGCTTACGGCAAGTTCGACTTCACCCTGGCCGGTAACTACAACAAGACCGAAGTCAAACGCGTGCCGCAAACGGCCGAACTCGCTGCCTTGAACCCGGCGCCGGTGCTGTTCGGCCGCGCCAACGTGATCAGCCTGGAAAAAGGCCAGCCGAAAAACAAGATCACGGCATCGGTCAACTGGGAGCAGGCAGCATGGGGCGTGAGCGCCAGCGCCACCCGCTACGGCGAAATCATTTCGGCCGGTACCACCGCCGCGACGGACGTGACCGTTTCTGCCAAGACCATCGTCAACGCCGAGGGCCGCTACGCCATCACCAAGCAAACCCAGCTGGCATTGGGCGCCGACAACCTGTTCGATATCTACCCGGACTCGCTGCCGTCGTCGCTGACCTCGAACGCGGCGGCGCCGTTCTCCAACCGGGCGCCGTTTGGCCGCGGTGGACGCTTTGTGTACGCCCGTGTGAACTATACGTTCTGATTTTTTGAATGGCGCGCCGGTCCTGTTGATGGTCCGGCTCGTTGTCTCGAAAACGCAAAAAACGCGTCGATTTCAGTCGTGCCGCAGGCGGTGGGCGTAAAGTGGATGGCTCGTAAAGGAGATCATCATGACGACTTCCGCCCAGCCTGACGCGACCCGGCCCGTTCCTGCGGCCATGCATACCATCACTCCCCACCTCGTTTGCGAGGGCGCGGCAGCAGCGATGGCCTATTACCAACAAGCATTCAATGCCGTGGAAACCATGCGCCTGCCCGGTCCCGACGGCAAGATCATGCATGCCAGCATGCGCATCGGCGACTCCACCATCATGCTGGTGGACGATTTTCCCGAGCATGGCAGCATGGGCCCCAAGGCGCTCAAGGGCAGCCCGGTTACGCTGCATCTGTACGTGGCCGATGTCGATGCGGCTTATGCCCAGGCCATCGCAGCTGGCGGCGAGGCCAAAATGCCGCCGCAGGACATGTTCTGGGGCGACCGCTACGGCATGCTGGTCGATCCGTTCGGCCACTACTGGGCCATCGCTACCCACCAGCGCGATTTGAGCACCGAGGAAATCATGCGCGCCATGGCGCAGCAGGGGCCCGGTGGCTGCGGCTGACCGGCCTGAATCCCGCCTGAGTTGAGCCGCAATGCAGCTGGAATCGCGCAGGAATCCGGCTGAAGCACGCCCGCGAGCCCTTGCTCGTACCGGCGCAACAACGGTATACCGGCCTCGTACCTGC
This sequence comes from Duganella sp. Leaf61, assembly GCF_001421905.1. Classification (NCBI taxonomy): domain Bacteria; kingdom Pseudomonadati; phylum Pseudomonadota; class Betaproteobacteria; order Burkholderiales; family Oxalobacteraceae; genus Duganella; species Duganella sp. Leaf61. The sequence goes on along the minus strand of NZ_LMLM01000012.1, from coordinate 89,541 downwards.
CGATAGCCCTGGTCGGCCCACGAAAGCTTGCCGAGGCGTGCTATCACTTGGGATAATGCTTTTAAGAAATTACCCAGGAGTCATGCATGGAATTCGTGGTACTGCGCCGCGCCAACCAGAGTACCGAACGCGGCGATCAGCCGCCGGCGCTGGAGCCGGGCGTCTTCATGCGCCCCAGCGACAGCGCGCTGCGCCTGGTGCGTCGCGATGGCGTGTGGAGCCGTGATACCGGGCCTTACCCGCCGCGCGAGATCGTGGCCGGTTTTACGCTGGTGCAGTCGCCGTCGCGCGCCGACGTGATCGAGCAGGTGCGCTGGTGGCCGTTGTTCGACGCCGGCGCGGTTTATGAAATCCGCGACCAGGTGCCTTTCGCCGACGGCAGGGCACACGGCCCCGCGCCCGGCAGTGTGCCGGAACGCAATCCGGACTGGACCCGGTACGTCGTGTTCCTGCGGTCGGACTTCGAGGCCGAGTTCGGCATTGCCCCACCGGCGCAAGCGCTGGCGCGCATGCGCGCCCACGAAGAACGCAGTGCGCGCGCCGGCGTGCTGCTGGCCGGCAGCGCCCTGAGTGCCACGCGCACGGCCACGCGGGTGCACTTTGCCAACGCCAATACCTCGCTGATGGCGGGACCGTTTGCCGATACGCGGGAACTGGTGGCGGGCTACTGGATCATCCAGGCCGCTACCCTGGACCTGGCGATTGCCTGGGCCGGCGGCTGCCCGTACCCGCACGCGGGCGACGTCACCGTCGAAATCCGCGAGGTGTGCGAGCGCCGCGAGCAGCGTGAATTCACGCCGGAGATGCGCGCCGCCGAAGAACGGATGCGCGCCGAATTGCTGGAAGGGATGCTGCGCGAGGCCTCGGAGCAGCGCAAGCGCGGCTATTAGCCTGCTTGCGTTGCGCCAGTTCAGGCCAGCGTTTTTTCCAGGATACCCACCAGGGCTTCGATGCCGTCGGCATCATCCTGGTCGAAGCGGTTGGGCAGCGGGCTGTCGAGGTCGAACACGCCCATGATTTCGCCGTTGGGACGGCGTACCGGTACCACCAGTTCCGACCGCGAATTGACGTCGCAGGCGATATGGCCCGGGAACGCGTGCACGTCCGGCACGACAATCGATTTTCCCTCCACCACCGTGGTGCCGCACACGCCACGGCCTTTCTTGATGCGGATACAGGCCGGCTTGCCCTGGAACGGTCCCAGTACCAGCTCGTCACCCTGCAGGAAATAGAAGCCGGCCCAGTTCAGGCCCGGCATGGCGTTGAATACCAGCGAGCTGAAGTTTGCGGAGTTGGCGATCAGGTCGGTCTCACCGTGTACCAGGCCGGTCAGTTGCGAACGCAGGTCGTCGAACATGGCGTGCTTGGCCGCGGGCGTGTCGGTGCCGTAGGCGGTGTCGTTGAGGGTAAAAGTCATAATGGTCGGCTCGGAAACTGGAGAAAACGCATATGTTAGCGCAAGCAAGCGTTTGCCGTCAGTTCCTCCTACAGCATACTAGGCAGTGTCCGATGGCGCCCCGCAATCGTGCGCGATACTCTGGATTCCATACGCCGCACCGGCGTTTTTGAGGAACTCCCATGGCCACCAGCAAACGCAGCGTCAGCCCGTCCCGCACGGGCAAGCCCACCTTCACCGCCACCGTCCACGGTGGCGATCCCGCGTTACCGCCACCCGTGCCGGCTGGCGCTATTTGTCTTGCCACGTTGCTGATGGTCGGCGCCGACCGCGTGATCATCGACGCTGCGGAAGACGACGACCTGCACTTCATGGCCGAGTACATCGATCCTGCCTGAGGCGGTGAAGGCGTTCCCGGCCACGGGGCTGGGTGCGGTGCCTGACAGACGGCGCCGGCGGGCGGCGACAGAATGGCGTTATCCTGTTCTGAAAGCCGCGTATGTGTGCAATGACGTCCGACATGGTGGTGGTGCGCAAGGAAGGACTGTATTGCGTGCCGGGCCAGTTCTATATCGACCCCTGGCGGCCAGTGGAGCGCGCCGTCATCACGCACGCCCATGGCGACCATGCGCGCGGCGGCCATCGCCACTACCTGGCAGCCACGCCCGGTGTCGGTGTGCTCAAGTCACGGCTCGGCGATATCCACATCGACGGCCTGGCCTATGGCGAGACCGTGGTGCACAACGGCGTCACCATCTCGCTGCACCCGGCCGGCCACGTGCTCGGTTCGGCGCAGGTGCGCATGGCGTACCGGGGCGAAGTGTGGGTGGCCTCCGGCGACTACAAGGTCGAGGCCGATAGCACGTGCACGCCGTTCGAGCCGGTGCGCTGCGATACCTTCATCACCGAATCGACGTTCGGGCTGCCGATCTACCGCTGGCAGCCGCAGCAGGACGTGTACGACGACATCAACGACTGGTGGCGCGCCAACGCTGCGCAGGGACGCGCCAGCGTGATGCAGTGCTACAGCTTCGGCAAGGCGCAGCGCATTTTGAGTGGCCTGGAAGCGGACATCGGCCCCATCGTCTGCCATGGCGCCGTGCAAACTCTTAATACGGTTTACCGCGACAGCGGCGTGTGGCTGCCCCCCACGGTGATGGTGGGCGACGTCGACAAGGAAGACATCAAGCGATCTCTGGTGATCGCGCCGCCGTCGGCCGCCGGTTCGCCGTGGGTCAAGCGCTTTGGCGATTTTTCCGACGCGTTTGCCAGCGGCTGGATGCAGTTGCGCGGCGCACGCCGCCGCCGTGGCGTCGATCGCGGCTTCGTACTGTCCGACCACGCCGACTGGCCCGGCTTGATGCAGGCAATTACCGCCACCGGCGCCGAACGGGTGATCGTCACTCACGGTTCGATCGCGGTCCTGGTGCGCTGGTTGCAGCAGCAGGGCCTGCAGGCCAGTGGTTTTGATACGGAATATGGCGATGACGAGGCCGACGACGCTGCTGCCGGTGCGGCCACTGATGCTGCAACCGATACCGCAACCGATACCGATGCTACAACCACCGAGGCAGCGTCTGCCGAAGCCGTGTCCACTGACGCTCCACCAGTGGGAGCTCGCCATGCGTGACTTCGCCCTGCTGTACGCCGAGCTCGATGAAACCACGTCCACCACGCGCAAGCTCAATGCGCTGCAACAGTATTTTCGTACTGCTGCACCGGCCGACGCGGCCTGGGCCGTGTATTTCCTGGCTGGCGGCAAGCCGCGCCAGGCTGTACCGACCAAGCTGCTGCGCCAGTTCGCCATCGAATACTCGGGCCTGGACGACTGGCTGTTCGACGAGTGCTACCACGCCGTCGGCGACCTGGCCGAAACCATCGCCCACATCCTGCCACCTCCGAATCAGCCCAGCGAAATCGGCCTGGCCGACTGGATCGAACTCGGCATCGCGCCATTGCGCGGCGCCGACCCCGGCACCGTGCGCAGCGCGCTGCTGCTGTACTGGGACCAGCTCGATACGCGCGAGCGCTTCCTGTTGACCAAGCTGATCGGCGGCGGCTTCCGGGTCGGTGTGTCGCGCCTGCTGGTCACGCGCGCGCTCAGCGCCATCGCCGGTCTCGACAGCAAACTGATCGCCCAGCGCCTGATGGGCTGGACCGACGGCAGCGTCAAGCCGACGGCTGCCGGCTTCCAGCAACTGATCGCCGAGCATACCGAAGAGGAACACGCGCAGCGCGGCGGCCAGCCGTATCCGTTCTTCCTGGCCCATCAGCTCGAGCGCGAACCGGAAGCGCTCGGAGATTTGTCGCGGTGGCAGGTGGAATGGAAATACGATGGCATGCGCGCCCAGCTGGTCAGCCGCGAAGGCCAGAACTGGCTGTGGTCGCGCGGCGAGGACCTGATTACCGAGCGCTTCCCGGAGTTGGCCGTGCTGCGCCTGCCCGACGGTGTGGTGATCGACGGCGAAATCCTGGTCTGGCACGGCGGCGACGCCCCGGCGCCGTTTGCCGACCTGCAAAAGCGCATGGGCCGCAAACAGGTTTCGGCGCGGCTGCTCGGCGAATTACCGGCGGTGATGGTGGCATACGACCTGCTCGAATACGAAGGCCGCGACCTGCGCACCTTGCCGCAAGCGCAGCGCCGCGCCATGCTTGAACAGCTGGTGGCCACGCTGCAAGTGCAGCAGGGCGCACCGCAACTGCGACTGGCGCCCGTGATCCGCGCCGACAGCTGGGAGCAACTTGCCGAGATCCGCGCTGAATCGCGCCAGCGCGGCGTGGAAGGCATGATGCTCAAGGCTGCCGATGCGCAATACGGCGTGGGCCGCACCAAGAACGTCGGCACGTGGTGGAAGTGGAAGATCGACCCGTACAGCATCGACGCCGTGCTGATCTACGCCCAGGCCGGCCACGGCCGCCGCGCCTCGCTGTACACCGACTACACCTTCGCCGTCTGGGACGAAGCAGGCGAAGGCGAGGGTGGCCGCAAGCTGGTGCCGTTCGCCAAGGCCTATTCGGGCCTGACCGATGCCGAAATCGCCAAGGTGGACCACGCGATCCGCCGCACGACGATCGAAAAATTCGGCCCGGTGCGCAGCGTGACACCGAGCATGGTGTTCGAAATCGGCTTCGAAGGCATCGCCAGCTCGCCGCGCCACAAGTCCGGCATCGCGGTGCGCTTCCCGCGCATCCTGCGCCAGCGCCAGGACAAGACCGTGGACCAGGCCGATACGCTCGACGCCCTGAAAAGCCTGCTGGTCGCTCCATGACGGCGCGTCCCCGCACCAGCTTGCGCGCCCAACTGGCCAGGCCGCGTCCTGCGCCAGCCAGTGCAACGGTCGAAAGCCGCGCCGATACGCTTGTCGCCATGCCTGCCCACAAGTCCGTCGTCACCGCCGCCAGCGAAATGACCGAGCCGCTGGCCGATTCCGCTTCCGCACCAGCCATCGATCCGGCTGGCAGCCCGGTCGCGAGAGCGCAAGCCGGACCGGAAGCCAACCCGCCAATCAACCCGGCCGCCGAAACCGATGTCAGCTCGTCAGCCAAGGTTCCCGCCGGGTCAGTCGCCAACTCCTCGGTCAAGTCTTCCGCCAGGTCAGCTACCAACCTGTCGGCCAAAGTCCCTGCCAGGCGGGGCGCCAACCCGGTCGCCAAATCCACCGGCCCCTCACTCACCCAGGCCAAAGCGTGGTTCGCCGCGCGCGGCTGGAAAGTGTTTCCATTCCAGCGCGACGTCTGGCAAGCCGCGATGGCCGGCCAGTCGGGTCTGCTGCACGCGAGCACCGGTGCCGGTAAAACTTACGCGGTCTGGTTTGCCGCCTTGCAGCGCGCCGCCCTGCACAAGCGTCCGCGCGTGGGCCTGAAAGTACTGTGGCTGACGCCTATGCGGGCGCTAGCAGCCGACACCCTGCGCGCCTTGCAGGAATCGGCCACCGACCTGCTGCCGGCGTGGCAGATCGAGGCACGCACCGGCGACACCGGCTCGGCCCAGCGCGCGCGCCAGAACAAGCGCCTGCCCGACACCCTGGTCACCACGCCCGAAAGCCTGACCCTGATGCTGAGCAAGGCCGATGCGCTTGTCCAGTTCGCCCAGCTGGACATGGTGATCATCGACGAATGGCATGAGCTGATGGGCAACAAGCGCGGCGTACAGACCCAGCTGGCGCTGGCGCGCCTGCGCCACTGGAATCCGGGCCTGGTGGTGTGGGGCCTGTCGGCCACGCTGGGCAACCTGGCGCAAGCGCGCGAGGCCCTGATGCCCGACGGCGTGGCGGTGGAGGGCCATGTCGCCAAGGATATCGTGGTCGATACCTTGATCCCCGAGCATCCGTCGCGCTTTCCGTGGGGCGGCCATTTGGGCCTGCAAATGCTGCCGCGTGTGATTGACGAAATCGAATGCCACGCCACCACGCTGGTGTTTACCAATACCCGTTCGCAGGCCGAGCTGTGGTACCAGAACATGCTCGATGCCCGTCCCGACTGGGCCGGGGTGATCGCGCTGCACCACGGCTCGCTCGACAAGCAGGTGCGCGACTGGGTGGAGCTGGGCCTCAAGAGCGGGCAACTGAAAGCTGTCATCTGCACGTCGAGCCTGGACCTCGGCGTGGACTTTCTGCCGGTGGAACGGGTGCTGCAAATCGGCAGCGCCAAGGGTATCGCCCGCTTGCTGCAACGGGCCGGGCGCAGCGGCCACGCACCAGGCCGCGTTTCGCGCCTGACGCTGGTGCCCACTCAGAGCATGGAACTGCTGGAAGCGGCCGGCGCCCGGCAAGCGGTGGCCGCGCGCGATATCGAGGCGCGGCCGGTGCCGTATAAACCGCTCGACGTGCTGGTGCAGCACATGGTGACCATTGCGCTGGGCGGCGGCTTCCGTTCGGCGGAATTGCTGGCCGAGGTGCGCACCGCGTGGTCGTACCGTGATCTCACCGAAGAAGAATGGCAGTGGGCGCTCGATTTTATCGCCCGTGGCGGCCAGACCCTGGCCGTGTATCCCGAATACCGGCGCGTGCTGCCCGACGACGAGGGCGTCTATCGCGTGCCGGACGCCGCCATCGGACGCCGTCACCGGATGGGCATCGGCACCATCGTCTCCGATTCCAGTCTGCAAGTGAAATACGTGAGCGGCGGGCGGCTGGGCAGCGTGGAGGAATCGTTCATCTCGCGCCTGAAACAGGGCGACCATTTCCTGTTTGCCGGCCGCATCCTGGAATTCGTGCGCCTGCACGAAATGACGGCCTACGTGCGCCGCGCCACCGGCACCCGTGGCGCCGTACCGCGCTGGCAGGGCGGCAGGATGCCGATGTCGTCCGAGCTGGCCCACGCCGCGCTCGAGCAGCTGCGCCTGGCGACAATTGACGGCGCCGAAACACTGGGCCCGGAAATGCAGGCGATTGCGCCACTCTTGGCCACCCAGCAAAAATGGTCGGCGCTCCCCACGCCCGACACCACCGTGATCGAGACCATGCACAGCCGTGAAGGACGCCACCTGTTCATGTTTCCGTTTGCAGGCCGCTCGGTCCACGTCGGCCTGGCGTCGCTGATTGCCTGGCGCGTGGCGCGGGTAACGCCGGTGACGTTTTCGATTGCCGTCAACGATTATGGCTTCGAGCTGCTGGCCGCGCAGGAACTCGATTGGACGGCGCTGCTGGACGTGGGCCATGGCGCCAAAGCCGGTCTGTTCGGCACCGATAATTTGCTGGAAGACGTGCTTGCCAGCCTGAACGCGACCGAGCTGTCGCAGCGGCGCTTTCGCGAGATCGCCCGCATCGCCGGCCTGATCTTCCAGGGCTTTCCCGGTCAGCCCAAGAGCGCGCGGCAGTTGCAGGCCTCGTCGGCGCTGTTCTTTTCCGTGTTCCGCCAGCACGATGCCGGCAACCTGTTGCTGACGCAAGCCCAGCGCGAAGTGCTGGAGCAGGAACTGGAGCTCACGCGCCTGCGCGCCACGCTGGAAGAGTTGCAGGCGCGCCACATCAGTTTTCACCAGACCAGGCGCGCCACGCCGTTCGGCTTTGCGCTGATGGTCGAACGCTTCCGCGAAAAACTCAGTACCGAAAAATTGTCGGACCGGGTGGCGCGCATGGTGCGCGAACTGGAAAAGGCGGCCGGACCATGAGCGCGCTGCCCGATCACCACGGCGCACTGGCAATCGAACTGGCCGGCGAACTGGTCTGGCTGCTGCCCGAAAAGGCCTTGTACTGGCCGCGCGAGCGGATGCTGGTAATTGCCGATATCCACTTTGGCAAGGCGGCGTCATTCCGCGCGCTGGGGGTGCCGGTGCCGGCCGGTACCACGTCCGCCAACCTGGCCGCGCTCGACCGCCTGGTGGCGCGCCATGGTGCGCGCCAGGTGCTGTTCCTCGGCGACTTCCTGCATGCCAAGGCCGCGCACGCGGTGTCGACCATGGCGGCCATGCAGCGCTGGCGCGCCCTCAATCCCGCGCTGGCGCTCACGCTGGTGCGCGGCAACCACGATATGCACGCGGGCGATCCGCCGCTGTGGTTGTCGATTGCCATGGCGGACGAGCCGATGCATCTGGGACCGTTTGCCTTCTGCCACCACCCGGACTTGCTGGCCACAGGCTACCTGATGGCCGGTCACGTGCATCCGGTTTATCGCTTGCGGTCAGGCTGGGAGTCGGTGCTGCTGCCATGCTTCATGGCCAACGGCCAGCGCATCGTGCTGCCGGCCTTTGGCGCGTTTACCGGCGGCCATGCGGTGGTGCCGGAAGCGGGAGAGCGGCTGTTTGTCACCAGCGGCGACGCCGTGGTGGAAGTGCCAGCCTCGCCGCGCCGCGATGGCCGCTAGTGAGGCAAGGAAATCGTTACAGGCAAATCGTGGTTGAGCGGCCCATGTGGATCGCCGAGCGGCCGGTGAGGGCGGTCTTGGCCAGTTGCACCAGTTGCTTCATTTTGCTTGAGCCCGCGTCCCAGTATTCGGCCGACTGGATACGCACGCGGATCAGGGTCAGGTGCGGGTCTTCCACGCCCTTGGGGAACCAGCTGCGCGCCGCCGGCGTCCACAGTTCGCGTGCCTTGGCCTGGTCCTTGACCAGGAACGCCTGTCCGGAGATCGACAGGTAGAGCTGGCGCTCGGGGTCGGAAAAACTGATATTGATGTCGGGATGCGTGGGCAAGTCGAGCGTGAACGCGGCTTCGTCGCTGGTGAAGAACCAGAGGTTGCCTTCGTTGTCGATCTGCTGGGTGGTCAGTGGCCGGCTGGTGAGCATCTGGTCGGCGTCACAAGTGGTAAACATGCCAAACCGCACGTCCTTGATCTTGTCGGCGATGGTCTGGATCTGGTCTTGCGAGTACAGCGGCATGATGCGCCTCCACGGAAAATATAGGGTGTATGCCTCAGCGTAGGCCGTATCGGCGGGCATGTCCGTTAGCGTACACACCTAACTTTACATAGCAGTTACATCGGGTTGATTGACATCCTAAATGATAATTATTATCATTTCTGTTTGTGTGTATCTTGGCACGTTAAATTTCCTGAAGGATTACCCTTGAGCGCACCACCTGCCAGCCCTGCCACCAGCGGTACCAGTGCCACCAGTGCCGCCCAAGCCAGTCGCGCGGTATGGCTCAAGCACCTGCACCAGTGGCACTGGATCAGCTCGGCGTTGTGCCTGCTGGGCATGTTCCTGTTTTCCATCACCGGCATCACGCTCAACCACGCATCGCAAATCGAGGCCAAGCCCACCATCACCCGGCTCGAAGCCACGGCGCCGGCCGCGCTGGTAGCGCAATTGCGCACCTATGCCGAGGAACACGACGGCGCCAAGGAACCGCTGCCGCAAGCCGCCGAACAATGGCTGAAGGACACCTGGAAAGTGCAGGCCGGCGGGCGCGTGGCCGAATGGTCGGCCGACGAGATTTATCTGGCCATGCCGCGTGCCGGCGGCGACGCCTGGGTGCGCATCGAGCTCGAAGGCGGTGCCGCCGAGTTCGAGAAGACCGACCGTGGCTGGATTTCCTGGCTCAACGATGTCCACAAGGGCCGCAATACGGGCACGGCCTGGAACTGGTTCATCGACATCTTTGCCGTCATGTGCCTGGTGTTTTGCATTACCGGTTTGCTGATTTTGAAGTTCCACGCGGCCAAGCGGCCGTTCACCTGGCCAATGGTGGGCCTCGGTGTTTTGATTCCTGTTGTCATTGCTTTGCTGTTTATCCACTAACTGTATCTACAACCCCCCAGGACTTCCATGAAATTACGTTATTCCATCGCCCTGAGTCTGCCACTGGCCAGTGCTTCGGCCATGGGCGCCGAACTGGCCCTGAAAATCGATGTGCCACAACTGAACGTCGCTGAATACCACCGCCCGTACATCGCCGCCTGGCTGGAAAACGCCGACCAGAAAGTGGTTACCAACCTGGCCGTTTTGTACGACACGGGCAAGAAAGATAACGCCGGCACCAAGTGGCTCAAGGACATGCGCCAATGGTGGCGCAAGACCGGCCGCGACCTGGCCATGCCGCTCGACGGCGTCAGCGGCGCGACCAAGGCGCCGGGCGAAATTTCGCTGACCTTCCCGGCCGCCAAGGCAGGCCTGGACAAGCTGCCAGCCGGCCAGTACACCTTGTTCGTGGAAGCCTCGCGCGAAGCGGGCGGCCGCGAAGTGGTCAAAGTACCGCTGCAATGGCCGCCGAAGTCGGCGCAGAAGGCCAGCGGCCAGGGCAAGGAAGAACTGGGCGCGGTCGTGGTCCAACTGAAACCATAAGCGGAAAACCCCATGAACAAATTTAACAAGACCCTGATTGCGCTGGCCCTGGCTGGCGCAACGATGACCGCACACGCTCACAAGCCGTGGCTGCTGCCCACGTCCACCATCGTCGAGAGCCGCGACAACTGGGTCACCATCGACGCCGCCGTGTCCGAAGGCCTGTTCGATGTCGATCACGTGCCGCTCAAGCTCGACGGCATCACCATCACCGGCCCGGACGGCGGCAAGGTGGAAATGCAGAACGTCGCCAACGGCAAGCTGCGCAACAGTTTCGACCTCAAGCTGCCAAAACCGGGCACCTACAAGGTTGCCCTGGTCTCGCAAAGCGTGTTTGCCAGCTACAAGGACAAGGCCGGTGAAATGAAACGCTTCCGTGGCACCGAAGAAACCTTCGCCAAGGACGTGCCAGCCGATGCCGCCGAGCTGAAAGTGTCGCGTACCCAGAGCCGCCTGGAAACTTTCGTCACCACCGGCGAGCCCGACCTGGCGGTATTCAAACCAACCGGCGTGGGCCTGGAGCTGGTGCCGGTCACCCACCCGAACGACCTGCGCGCGGGCGAAAAAGCCACCTGGCGCTTCCTGCTGGACGGCAAGCCGGCCGCCAACCAGGGCGTGAGCCTGATCCCGGGCGGCGTGCGTTATCGCGGCACGCTGGGCGAAATCCGCAAGAACACCGACGCCAACGGCGAGCTGACGTTCGAACTGCCGGCCGCCGGCATGTACATGGTAAGCAGCAGCTGGCCGGCAGCCACGCCGTCCAAGCCGGGCCAGCCGCCGCAGATGCCTGCGCGTCGCGCCAGCTACGCCGCCACCATCGAAATCCTGCCGGAATAAGGGTGATGCGCCGGGTTATTCTGCCTCATCATATTTCGGACGACCCGGCGCCCGCAGGTGGTGTGCTCCGCGATTTCGCGGGGCGCAGCATGGGCACCAGCTGGTCGGTGCGGCTGGTGGCCGCGCCGACTGTCACGGTGTCCCATCTGCAAAAGGGGCTGCAACAGCAGCTCGATTCCGTGGTGGCTGAAATGAGCCACTGGGAAAGCGATTCCAATCTCGGGCGTTTCAACCGCGCCCCGGCGGGTAGCTGGCACGACTTGCCGCCCGCCTTTTTCGATGTGCTGTCGTTCGCACTGGACGTGGCGCGCGCCAGTGGCGGCGCCTGCGACCCGTGCGCGGGCACGCTGGTCAACCTGTGGGGCTTCGGCCCGCACGGCAGGTTCGACCAACCCGATTTTATTGCCCCCACGCTTGACGCCATCGCCACCGCGCGCGCCCAACTGGCCGCCGCGCGCAAGGATATGCAGTTGGCGCCGGCACCGGTGCGGCGCGCCTTCCAGCCCGGCGGCATCGAACTCGACCTGTCGGCCGTGGCCAAGGGCTACGGCGTCGATCGCCTGGCGTATTACCTGAGAAGCCAGGGCATTGCCCACTTCGTGGTTGAAGTGGGCGGCGAGTTGCGCGGCGCTGGTGTCAAGCCGGACGGCCAGCCATGGTGGGTGGCGCTGGAGCAAGTGGAGCAGGGGCAGCAGGGTAGCAACGACGAGCTGGTGCTGGCGCTGCACGGCCTGGCCGTGGCCACCTCGGGCGACTATCGCCGCTACTTCGAGCGTGACGGCGTGCGCTACGCCCACACCATTGACCCGCGCAGCGGTCTGCCGATCTCGAACGGCCTGGCCTCGGTGACAGTGGTCCATGCGCAGTGCATGGCGGCCGATGCCTGGTCCACCGCCTTGACCGTGCTGGGCCGCGTGGACGGCCTGGCGCTGGCGGAACGGCAAGGGCTGGCAGCGCGGTTCGTCGAACGTACCATCGAACACGGCCATGTCAGCTACCACGAATACCTGAGTACCCATTTACGCAGCATGCTGGACGAATGATCTGGACCAACGACCCCAACCGATTGATGCTGGTGGCCGCCTCGGCCGCCGCTTATGGCCTGGTATGCCTGATACCGTATTTGCGCGAGCGCGGCAGGCGCCTGGCCGCCGCCCGCGCCAAGGCCGAGGCGGCCGCCGCACCGGGCTGGATCGTTGCCTACGCCAGCCAGACCGGCAACGCCGAAGCACTGGCGGGTCAGACCCTGGCCACGCTGCGCCTGGCCGGCATTCCGGCGCAACTGAGCGAATTGTCCGACCTGCAAGCCGAGGACCTGCAACGCGCCGAGCGCGTGCTGTTCCTGGTCAGCACCTATGGCGAGGGCGACGCCCCCGATGGCGGGGCCGCGTTTGCCGGGCGCCTGATGACGACCCCGCTGCCGCTGCCGCAACTGCATTACGCGGTGCTGGCGCTGGGCGACCGCGCCTACCACCAGTTTTGCGGCTTCGGCCGCGCGCTTGACGGCTGGCTGCAAGCGCAGGGCGCGCAGAGCCTGTTTCCGCGCATCGAGGTCGATCGCAGCGCCGATGCCGCCATCGGCCTGTGGCGCCAGCAATTGAGCCACCTGGCCGGTACCAGCGACGCACCGGACTGGAGCGCGCCGTCGTACCAGTCGTGGACCTTGTCCGAACGCCGGCTGCTCAATCCGGGCAGCGCCGGCGCCCCCGTCTATCACCTCGAACTGAGCCAGCCGGGCGCGTTGAAGGCGGCCGATTGGCAGTCGGGCGACCTGGTGCAGGTCTCGGCCCCGGCCGAGCCCGACCGCCCGCGCGAATACTCGATCGCCTCGATCCCGGCGGACGGCCGCGCACACCTGCTGGTGCGCCTGCACAGCCATGCCGACGGCAGCCATGGCGTGGCGTCGGGCTGGCTAACGCAACAGGCGCAGGTTGGCGAGGCGGTGTCGCTGCGATTGCGCGCGCACCGCCGCTTCCGCCTGGAGGGCAACGCCAGCCGCCGCCTGATCCTGATCGGCAACGGCAGCGGCATTGCCGGCTTGCGCGGCCACCTGCGTGCGCGTGCCCACGCCGGACAGGGAGGCAACTGGCTGCTGTTCGGCGAGCGCAACAGCGCCCACGACTTCCATTATCACGAGGAACTGGAGGCGCTGCGCCAGAGGGGGCTGCTCGACCTCGACCTGGCCTGGTCGCGCGATGGCGGCGCCGAACGTTACGTGCAAGACCTGCTGCCGGCCCGCGCCGACAAGTTGCGCGCATGGGTGGCGGAAGGTGCGGCGATCTATGTGTGCGGCAGCCTCGACGGCATGGCTGCAGGCGTCGATGCCGCACTGGCCGAAGCGTTGGGCCTGGAAGCGCTCGATGCGCTGGCAGCGACGGGCCGCTACCGGCGCGACGTTTACTAGGAACTGTTCCGGAACGGGATGCGGCATCGCTTGCGCGCCTTGGTTCTTCGGAGACAGGTTATAAAGAAGCTGACCCGGCATACCGAGCCGCTGCTCGCGCGCCTTGGCTGCAGGGCTGGCGCAAAATAAAAAAAGCCACCGGTGATTGCCGGTGGCTTTTTTTTTCGTGCGCCAGGATCAGTCCGCGCTGGCCTGCTCCAGCCCGCGCGCCAGGCTCGAGATGCTGGGGTTGTCGATGAACACGCAGCGCTTGCCGTTGCGCTTGCAGTAATCCTTGACCCGCCAGTAGGCGCTGTGGCTGATGCAGCCGGTCTGGCAGATTACCAGGTCGGCGGCGGCCAGGCTGGCGTCGAGGCGGTTGGCGTTGTCTTCCAGGCCGCCGTCGTGGTGCGAGAACTGCGCGCCCTCGCGCTCGATCAGCTCGCGGTAGGTGGCGACATTGCCGCTGCGTCCGCCCACGCACAGCACGGCGCGCTCGCTCAGGCGCAGCGGCATTTTCATGACGTGCTCGACCACTTGCCGGGTTTCTTCCTGGATCGGCATCGGCGCCGGCGCTTCCACCGCGCGCGCCAGCTCCAGCCGCAGGTCGGCGATTTGCTGGCGCATGATGCGCTCGCGCTCGTCCATTTGCTGCAGGCGGTCGGCCAGGCGGGCGCGGGTTTCCAGTCCCGGGATCGATTCGCGCAATTGCTCGAGCTCGGTGCGCAGCGAATCGACCAGGCTGTCCTTGCCCACCACTTGGGCGCGCAGCTGCATCAGTTGCGACGCGTGTTTTTCGGCATCGGCACTTTTTTCCGCCAGCAGGGCGGCGGCGCGCTGTTGCGACTTGGCCAGTTCCTGCGCCAGGCGGGTGTTCTCCAGCAAGGTGGCATTGAACTTGGTGATGTCGGCGCGCACGCAGGCGCCGGCCTGGTGCTGCACCATGTGCAGGTCGCGGCACATCTGCTCTTCCACCTCGGGGCTGCAACGCGGGTGGGTGAGGCCGGCCCAGAACGCGCCGGCCACATCGCCAGCAGCGACGGCAGCGCGCCACAGGTCGGCCACCTGCTCGGTGGTCTTGGCGGCGCGGAAGCGCAGCAGCACCGGGGCGTAGCGGCGTTCCAGTTCCTTTTGCAGCGCTTCGGACAGGCGGTTGCGGGTGGCGCACTCGGTGACGGCACCAACGTGTACTTCGTAGTCGTCGGCCAGCACCTTGCCGTTGGTGACCTTGTCCACCAGCTTGCGCAGCACGCCCAGCGGGAAACCGACCCCGACCAGCGGGCAGTGGCAGGCATGGCCCAGCTCCCACAGGCGCCGGCGGCGGGAGGCTTGCGCCTCGGCGTTGGCGCTGGCGACGTTGTGGATCACCGGTTTGACGGGACGCAGCACCTGCTGGGGCGGCTGCACCGGCCCGCTGGTCTCGGGGCCGGCCGCAGGACGGCCGGCCATTTGCGGCATGGCGGCGGCAATAATCGCCGCCAGGGGATCGTGTTTCTCGCACATGGTGATGAGCTCCGCGTCAGGCCGTGGCAGGCGTGCTGCGGGCACGTGCCATGATGCGGCTGAGGAAATTGGTCTTGTCCTGCTCCTGCAGGTTGCGTTCGACGACTGTTGCCCACTGCTCATGCAGTTGCTGGCAGGTGGCGCGCAGCACCGGCGCCAGGTCGGGCAGGCTGGCCAGTGCTTTCAGGTGGCGCTCGATCACGGAGGCCAGCTTGACGCAGCCGCCGCCGTGGTCGTTGCCGGCCGTGTAGTGCGACATCAGGTGCAGCACCGCCGAGAGCATCAGCTCGGGATGATGGCCGCCCTGCGACGGCGCGAGGAAAATCGGATTGCTACGGTCTAGGTCTATGGCCATCAAACGCTCCTGGGTCGGAAAAAGAGAGTTCAGCTGGCTATGCACATTGGCTGGCAAACTCGAAGGGGAGAGTGGGCGCACACGGTGGCGCGCCCGGTTTCACGCACAGTGATCTTATGCCGTCAGGATCAGCTTGTTGAGCTGGGTGACGCGCAGGCGGTACACGCGCCCCGCATGTTCGATTTCGAGTTCGCGGCCACCATCCATCAGGCCGGCGCTGCTGATACGCTTGATTGGCGATACGGCCGAGACCACCGAAACGACGGCGGGAGCAGGACGGACATTCATTACGGGTTGGGTCATGGGCAGGGCGGTAGGCATCGTCATTTCTCCTTTAAATAAGAATGATTCGTATTTGCATTCATTATTGTAGAAGGCGGGACGGAATGCAAGCGCTATTTTGTGCAAACTCGGCCAAATGATAAAAAACCAAGACAATATAAAAAAGCCCGGCTTGGAGGCCGGGCGCAAGGCTGGGTTGGAGCGTGCTACGTGCTACATGTTCACATTGCGGCCAGCAATTGCGCCGGGGTGGCTGCTTCGTTTTTGCTCTTGGCCGCCGCCAGCTGCTTGGCGCGGGTGCGCGAGGGGGGCAGGCGGCGCAGGGTTTTCAGCGCTTCGGCATCCTTGATGCCGATGGTGCGCTGGTCCACGCTGATCAGGCCGATTTCGTTGAAGGCCGACAGCGTGCGGCTCACGGTTTCCAGCGTGAGTCCCAGGTAGCTGCCGATCTCGTGGCGCGTCATGCGCAGGTTGAACAGCTTGGCCGAATAACCCATATGGGCGAAGCGGTCGGCCAGCGTGACCAGGAAGCGCGCCACGCGCGCTTCGGCGGACAGGGCGCCCAGCATGCCGATCATGGCCTGTTCGCGCACCAGCTCGCGGCTCATGACGCCGTACATCATGTTTTCCAGTTCCAGGTGCACGCGGCCCAGCGCGGTCAGCTTTTTGAATGGCAGCAGGATCAGGTCGCAATCGGACAGCGCCACCGCTTCCGACGAATAATGGCGGGTGTGGATGCCATCGACGCCAAGCATGTCGCCCTTCATCGGGAAGCTCAGTACCTGCTCGTTGCCGAACTCGTCGATCAGCACGGTTTTCAGGAAGCCGGAGTTGACGATGTACAAGGTGTCGAACGGCTGGCCGATGGTGTGGATGCGCTGGCCGGTTTTGAACTGCACGTGCTGGAACAACAATTCCTCGGTCGTGACCGACACCGCCGACGGAATGTGCAGCAAATCGCACACTTCCTTGAGGTTGGACCAAAGGCGCCCCTGACGCTGGCGGCCGGCTTCCATCGACGACGATTGCAGGGTCGTCGTGACCGGGCGAATTTCAGACGCTTGCGTTGACAGCATGGTGAGCTCCTGTGTGCACATTCGAAACAGTGGATGGAAGGCCGCCCGGTTGTGGCTGAAGCAGCGGTGAGCGGCTCGCACGGCACTCTTGTAGCCGTGCAGCATGAAACAGTGATTTCAGTATGCCAACAGGGGCCGGGGCTGGATATCAGCAATGGCTGAATATCAGCGTAGGAGCGTACGCAGGTTTGTAGGAGAAATCCTACCGGAAGGGGGAGTGATCAGGTTTTGAACGGCGACAGCAGGCGATGCGCAACGGCATATTGAACCATTTCGGACAGCGATGTCATCCCCATCTGTTGCATGATGCGGGTTTTATGGGTGCTGACGGTTTTGACGCTCAGGTGCAAGCCGTTGGCAATCTCGGTGATCGACTTGCCTGCCACCAGCAAGGAAAACACCTCGAATTCGCGGTCGGACAGCTGTTTATGCAACAGGCTCTCATTGGGCATCATGATGTTGAGCGCCAGTTGCTCGGCCACCTCGGTGCTGATGTAGGGCCGGCCGGAAGCGACCTTGCGGATCGCGCCGACCAGCTGGGTGCCGGCGCTTTCCTTGGTCAGATAGCCGTGGGCGCCGGCGCGGATGGCCCGCACCGCGTATTGCTCTTCCTCGTGCATGGTGAGAATCAGGATGGCCAGCTTGGGCGCTTCGGCCTTGATCTGGCGGATCAGATCGACCCCGCTGCGCCCTGGCATCGACAAATCGAGCATGAGCAGGTCGAAGCCGCCCTGGCGCACGTGGCTCAGTACCTCGAAGCCGTCGATCGCTTCGCCGACGATGTCGATGTCGGGAGCACCATCGAGAATGCGCTTGAGTCCTTCGCGCATGATCGTGTGGTCGTCGGCAATAACTATTCGGATCATCGTGGGCCGCTCACGCGCGAAGTGTTGGAAAGTAAAAAGTATTGCGATTGAAGTAATCTTGTGATGCTACTACAAAAAATTACACGGCGGCCTATTTTTTGTACTCGGGCTCGGCGATCAGGCGGTGTACCAGTACCGGAATGCGTGATTGTGACAACACCTTGTTGGTTACACTGCCCAGCAGCAACTGGCCCCAGCCGCTGCGTCCGTGCGAGCCGATGAAGATCAGGTCGCACCCATGCTTGACGCCGGCGGCGACGATTTCCGTCGCGGCGCTTTCGGCAAATGTGGTCAGCGCGGTACATGTAATGTTGCGTCGCGCACACGCTTGCACCACGTCGCGCACATGTTCCTCGCCAGCGCGCAGCAGGGCGGCGCGGTATTCTTCCTCGCTCGGATAGCTGGGAGGGATGATTTCCACGTAAATCGGATACTGGTAGGCGGGGGCGACAAACAGGACCAGCACTTCGGCGCCCAGTTGCTCGGCAAACGTGACGCCGGCGCAGGCGGTCTTGCTGGAGACGGAAGATCCGTCGGTGGTGATCAGGATTTTTCGGTACATGGCAAGCTCCCGGAAAGAGACGGCACGCGTTTCATTGTAGACGTGATTTACATTATTGCTAGTATGGAAAGAGTTGATGATTCTCAAACATAACGATTTTACTTGGCGTACCGAATGTTTAAAGGTGTTGGCTGAGGCTTCTTTTTTTGCACTCAAGCATTAATTTTGTGTCACAAGCTGCCCGTTGGGCCGACATCCGGTGATAGTATCTCCAAATACAACGGAATGTGACGCCGTCCCGGTAATCGCCGTGGCGGGTTTGGCACATCCGGCGCGGCCCTGCTACACTCGCGATAGTGTTTTATTGCCGTGCATCATCATCGTGGGGCAGCAATTTTACAAATTATGGAGAAGCACGGATTATGACCAACGCCGCTGACGATTTCGACGCCTTATTTGAAGAAGTGTCCGCCCAAAGCAAGAAAGCCGCGCCTGCTCCAGCGCCAGCCCCGGCTCCCGCAGCAGCCGAAGACGACCTGGAAAGCCTGTTCGACCAGGTGTCTTCCGGTGTCGCCGTGAGCGCGCCGGCGCCGGCCCCTGTGACCGCCGCACCTGTCTCAGCCGCACCCAGTGCCGAAGGCGGCGAGGGCGATGAAACCGACAAGCCGATGTTCGAACGCCTGGGCGGCATCGTGCGCTTGTTGCACGACTCGCTGCGCGAACTGGGCTACGACAAGGCGCTGACCGAAGCGTCGTCGCAGATCAACGACGCCCAGGACCGCCTCGAATACGTCGCCACGCTGACCGAGCAGGCCGCCAACAAGGTGCTCAACACCCTCGACGAAGCCATGCCCGACCAGGACACGCTGTCGAAGCAGTCGAAAGACATGGAAAACCGCTGGGCAGACCTGTTCGCGGGCAAGCTGAGCCTGGACCAGTTCAAGCAACTGGCCGGCGATTCGCAAGCATTCGCCGCTGCTGTCTCGGCCGCCACCGAAACCGAGAAGGCCCGCCTGCTCGAAATCATGATGGCGCAGGACTTCCAGGACATCACCGGCCAGCTGATCAAGAAAGTGGTGATCATCACCAAGACCGTCGAGGCGGAACTGGCGCAACTGCTGCGCGACAACGCACCACCTGACGTGCGCGAGAAAATCGCCCAGAAGGAAGTGACCTTGATGACTGGTCCATCGACGCCGACCGTGGCGCTGAGCCAGGACAGCGTGGACGATCTGCTTGCCGATCTGGGGTTCTAATGGACGATATGCTCAAGGATTTCGTCGTCGAGGCGATGGATCTTGCGGTCAACGTGGAAGAGCACTTGCTGGCGCTCGAACGCGATCCTGACAACAAGGAAACCCTCAACGCGGTGTTCCGTTCCTTCCACACCATTAAAGGCGGCGCCGGTTTCATGGGCCTGCCGGCGATGGTGACGGCTTGCCACCTGACCGAAAACCTGTTCGACGCGCTGCGCACCGGCGCCGCGCCCGTCACGCCGCTGGCGATCGAGGCGGCGCTGCAAGCGTCCGGTTTCGTGGCCGACCAGCTGGCCGAACTGAACAACGGCGCCGAGCCGGGCAGCCTGCCGGCCCTGCCGCAAGACCTGGAAAGTTTGCTCAACGACGCCATCGCCGGCAAGGCTGACAGCACGCCTGTTGCCGCCCCGGCCGCAGCACCTGCACCGGCGCCTGTCGCCGCGCCGGTCGCTGCTGCGCCGGCAGCCGTGGCCCCTGTGGCCACCGCGTCGCCGGACGGCCTCGACTGGGAAGCCATGTACGAAGCAGTGATGCCGGCCGGTAGTTATACCCGTCCGGCAGCAGCTGTTGCAGGCCCGGCTGTGGCTGCCGCACCGGCACCTGCCGTGGCTGCCGTTGCCGCCCCGGTTGCCGCCGCAGCCACTGCGGAAGTTGTGCCGGTCGCCGCCGCGCGCCGCGAAGCACCAGAGAAACGCGACGAACGTCCGCAGAGCGCCCCCGCCAAAGAAGAGTCGATTCGCATCGATGCTGTTAAACTGGATGCCTTGCTCGAAGTGGCGGGTGAATCGGTGCAGGCTGCCAACCAGGCAGCCGTGCTGCTCGAGCGCCTGATGCAGTTCAAATTCGAGGGCCAGGCACAGACTTTGATGGCCACGCTGGCAGAAACGCTGGAGCGGGCGTCGCGCTACTCGACCGAATTGCAGCGCGCCACGCTGGCCACGCGCATGCAGCCGGTGGGACGTTTGTTCCAGAAGTTCCCGCGCCTGGTGCGCGAGCTGGCCAAGGATCTGGGCAAGGAAGTGGAACTGACCATCGAAGGCGCGGAGACCGAAGTCGATCGCGTGGTCGTGGACAGCCTGTATGATCCGCTGGTGCACATGTTGCGCAACTCGCTCGATCACGGCGTGGAGTCGCCGGCCGATCGCTTAGCTGCCGGCAAGCCTGCCAAGTCGTATATTTCGCTCAAGGCGTGGCAGGAAGCCAACAGCGTAATGATCGTGCTGCAGGATGACGGCAAGGGCATGGACCCGGTGATGCTGCGCGCCAAGGCGCAGCAAAAGGGGCTGATCAGCGAATCGGCCAACCTGACCACCGAGGAGTGCTACCAGCTGGTGTTCCTGCCGGGCTTCTCGACCAAGGAAGTGGCGTCGAGCGTGTCGGGCCGTGGCGTGGGCATGGACGTGGTGAAAACCGCTGTCGAGAAAAACCGTGGCGCGATCAACATCGAGTCCGGCCTCGGCAAGGGCACCAAGTTCTCGATCCGCCTGCCGATCGAGTTGTCGATCGTGCCGACCATGCTGGTATCCACCTCCGGTGCAGCGCTGGCGCTGCCGATGGCGGTGGTGCAACGCGTGGTGGAATTGCCGGAAGTGTTCATGGAGGTGGGCGGCGCCCCGGTCCTCAAGGACCAGGGCCGGCCACTGCCGGTGCGCTCGCTGGCCGACTCGCTCGGGTATGAGAGCTGCCGCGAGAAGGTCGGTATTGTTGTCGCTGCACCACAGCCATACATCCTGGCCGTGGAAGCGGTCGATGGCACTGCCGACCTGGTAATTAAACCGATGACCGCGATTACCGTCGAGGGCATTACCGGTACCGCACGTTCGGCCGAAGGCGAACTGGTACTGGTGGTAGGCCTATCGTTCCTAATGGATGGTTGTCGAGGTAGTGTACGCATGGCGGCTTGAGTCGGTAGACCAAGCCAGCAACATCAAAAGCCTGCGTCCACGCAGGCTTTTTTTTTTACAGAATTTTTTCAGGAGTCACAGGCAGTGCAGGAACAGGCGGAACCGCGCGGGCTCACGAGGCCAGCCTCCGGCGGCTGCTTTCCATTTGCACACTATGGCATAATCAAACAGCATCACTCACACAGGCTGTAGCAGCACACATCATGATGAAGACGCTTTACGACAAACTCTGGGACTCGCACGTGGTCAAGGCCGAAGAAGACGGCACCACGATCCTCTACATCGACCGCCACCTCGTGCACGAAGTGACCAGCCCGCAAGCCTTCGACGGCCTGCGCGAAGCCGGCCGCGCACCGTGGCGCGTCTCGGCCAACCTGGCCGTGGCCGACCACAACGTGCCGACCACCGCGCGCGTGGACGGCATCGCCGATCCGGTCTCGCGCCTGCAGGTGGAAACGCTGGACAAGAACGCCAAGGCCTACGGCCTCACGTACTTCAACATGAACGACAAGCGCCAGGGCATCGTCCACGTGATCGGACCGGAGCAGGGGGCCACCCTGCCGGGCATGACCGTGGTCTGCGGCGACTCGCACACGTCCACCCACGGCGCGTTCGGCGCGCTGGCGCACGGCATCGGCACGTCCGAAGTCGAGCACGTGCTGGCCACGCAAACCCTGCTGCAAAAGAAATCGAAAGCCATGCTGGTGCAGGTGGACGGCGTGCTGCCGGCCGGCGTCACCGCCAAGGACATCGTGCTGGCCATCATCGGCAAGATCGGCACCGCTGGCGGCACCGGCTACTGTATCGAGTTCGGCGGCTCCACCATCCGCGCGCTGTCGATGGAAGGCCGCATGACCGTCTGTAACATGGCGATCGAAGCGGGCGCGCGCGCCGGTATCATCGGCGTGGACGACATCACCATCGATTACGTCAAAGGCCGGCCGTTCTCGCCGGCCGGTCCGCACTGGGACCTGGCCGTTGCCTACTGGCGCACCTTGCACTCGGACCCCGGCGCGAAATTCGACCTGGTGGTCACGTTGGACGCCGCCCAGATCAAGCCGCAGGTCACCTGGGGCACCTCGCCCGAGATGGTGGTGGCAATCGACGGCCGCGTGCCCGATCCAGACCAGGAAAAAGACAGCGTCAAGCGCGACGCCATGGAAAAAGCGCTGGTGTACATGAACCTCAAGCCCAACACGGCCATCGAGGACATCCGCATCGACAAGGTATTTATCGGTTCGTGCACCAACTCGCGCATCGAAGACTTGCGCGCCGCCGCCCACGTGGTGCGCGGCAAGCAGCGGGCGTCCAACGTCAAGCTGGCGATGGTCGTGCCGGGTTCCGGCCTGGTCAAGGAACAGGCCGAGCGCGAAGGACTGGACCGCATCTTCAAGGATGCCGGGTTCGAGTGGCGCGAACCGGGCTGCTCGATGTGCCTGGCGATGAACGCCGACCGCCTGGAACCGGGCGAACGCTGCGCCTCGACCTCGAACCGCAACTTCGAAGGCCGCCAGGGCCAGGGTGGCCGCACCCACCTGGTGTCGCCGGCGATGGCCGCCGCAGCCGGTATTGCCGGCCACTTCGTTGACGTGCGCGCACTGCGCTGACCTGCCTGGAGCCCAACATGAAAAAATTATTCGCGCTGTCCGCCATTGCCATGGCCCTGGTCCTCACCGGCTGCAATACCGTCAACGGTTTCGGCAAGGACGTCAAAAAAGTCGGCGAGTCGCTCGAAGGCGCTTCGACCAAAAAATAAGCCAATCAGCCGCATATTACCGAACGAGATCATGGAAAAATTTACCATTTATGAGGGCCTGGTCGCGCCGCTGGACCGCGCCAACGTCGATACCGACGCCATCATTCCCAAGCAGTTTTTGAAGTCGATTCACCGCACCGGCTTCGGCCCCAACCTGTTCGACGAATGGCGTTACCTCGACCACGGCGAGCCGGGCATGGACAACAGCAACCGCCCGCTGAACCCCGACTTCGTATTGAACGAGGCGCGTTACCAGGGCGCGTCGATTTTGCTGACCCGTAAAAACTTCGGCTGCGGCTCGTCGCGCGAGCACGCGCCGTGGGCGCTGGACCAGTACGGCTTCCGCGCGATCATCGCCTCGTCGTTTGCCGACATCTTCTTCAACAACTGCTACAAGAGCGGCTTGCTGCCGATCGTATTACCCGAAGCGCAGATCGATCATCTGTTCAATGAAGTCAAGGCCTTCCCCGGTTACCGCCTGGTGGTGGACCTTGAACAGCAACGCATTTCCACCAGCAACGGCAGCGTCTCCTATCCCTTCGAGATCGACGCCTTCCGCAAGTATTGCCTGATGAACGGGCTCGACGATATCGGCCTGACCCTGCGTCACGCCGACGTTATCCGCGGCTTCGAAGAGCGCCATCTGGCAACCCAACCCTGGTTGGCCAACGTCATTTAATCAAGATCAGATCATGAAAATCGCAATCCTCCCGGGCGACGGCATCGGCCCGGAAATCATCGCCCAGGCCGTCAAAGTCCTCAACGTGCTCGGCGAATCGTTCGAGCTCGAAACCGCCCCGGTCGGCGGCGCCGGCTACGCGGCCCACGGCCACCCGCTGCCCGATGGCACGCTGGCGCTGGCCAAAGCGGCCGACGCCGTGCTGTTCGGCGCGGTTGGCGACTACCAGTACGACACGCTCGAGCGCGCACTGCGCCCCGAGCAAGCCATTCTCGGCCTGCGCAAGCAGCTGGGCCTGTTCGGCAACCTGCGTCCCGCCATCCTGTACCCGGAACTGGCCGGCGCCTCCACCCTGAAACCTGAAGTGGTGTCGGGCCTCGATATCCTGATCGTGCGCGAACTGACCGGTGACATTTATTTCGGCCAGCCGCGCGGCGTGCGCGAGTGCCCGGACGGTCCGTTCAAGGGCCAGCGCGAAGGTTTCGATACCATGCGCTACGCCGAAGGCGAAATCCGCCGCATCGCCCACGTGGCGTTCCAGGCCGCGCAAAAGCGCGACAAGCGCTTAACCAGCGTGGACAAGGCCAATGTGCTGGAAACTTTCCAGTTCTGGAAAGACATCGTCACCGACGTTCACCAGGAATACCCGGACGTCGCGCTCGACCACATGTACGTCGATAACGCCGCCATGCAGCTGGTGCGCGCGCCGAAGAAATTCGACGTCATCGTCACCGGCAACATGTTCGGCGACATCCTGAGCGACTGCGCAGCGATGCTGACCGGTTCGATCGGCATGCTGCCATCGGCTTCGCTCGACGCCAGCAACAAGGGCCTGTACGAGCCGTCGCACGGCTCGGCGCCGGACATCGCCGGCAAGGGCATCGCCAATCCGCTGGCGACGATCCTGTCGGCGGCGATGATGTTGCGCTACACGTTCAACAAGAACGAACAGGCCGACCGCATCGAGACCGCCGTCAAGTCGGTGCTGGCGCAGGGTCTGCGCACTGCCGACATCTTCGAACCGGGCACCACGAAAGTGGGCACGGAAGAGATGGGCAACGCGGTCGTCAAAGCGTTGGCTTAAAAATTAATAGACAAGGAAGAGCAAATGAAACTCGTAGGTCTCGTAGGTTGGCGCGGTATGGTGGGTTCGGTCCTGATGCAACGCATGCAGGAAGAGGGCGATTTCGCCCATATCGAGCCGGTATTTTTCACGACGTCGAACCCGGGCGGCAACGCTCCGGCGATGGCAAAGAATGAAACCAAGCTCAAAAGCGCCACCGATATCGACGAACTGAAAAAGTGCGAGATCATCATCTCGTGCCAGGGCGGCGACTACACCAGCGACGTGTTCCCGAAACTGCGCGCAGCCGGCTGGAACGGCTACTGGATCGATGCGGCATCGACCCTGCGCATGGAAAAAGATGCGGTCATCGTGCTCGATCCCGTCAATATGCACGTGATCAAGGACGCGCTGGGCAAGGGCGTGAAAAACTACATCGGCGGCAATTGCACCGTGTCGTGCATGCTGATCGGCCTGGGCGGCCTGTTCCAGCACGGCCTGGTGGACTGGATGACGTCGATGACGTACCAGGCTGCCTCGGGCGGCGGCGCCCAGCACATGCGCGAACTGCTCACCCAGTTCGGCACCATCAACGGCGCGGTCAAGCCGCTGCTCGACGACCCGGCCTCGGCCATCCTGGAAATCGACCGCCAGGTGCTGGCCACCCAGCATGGCCTGTCGGCTGACGAGATCAAGCAGTTCGGCGCGCCGCTGGCCGGCAACCTGATCCCGTGGATCGACAAGGACCTGGGCAACGGCCAGTCGAAAGAAGAGTGGAAAGCCGGCGCCGAGACCAACAAGATCCTGGGCCTGGGCGCGGACTTCGGCTCGGCTGCGATCCCGGTCGATGGCCTGTGCGTGCGCATCGGCGCCATGCGTTGCCACTCGCAGGCGCTGACCATCAAGCTGAAAAAGGATGTGCCGCTCGACGAAATCACCGACATCATCGCGTCCGCCAACCAGTGGGCCAAGGTCGTGCCGAACACGCGTGAAGCGTCGGTCAAGGACCTGTCGCCGGCCGCCGTGACCGGCAGCCTGACGATTCCCGTCGGCCGCCTGCGCAAGATGAGCATGGGTCCGGACTACCTGTCGGCGTTCACCGTGGGCGACCAGCTGCTGTGGGGCGCGGCCGAACCGTTGCGCCGCATGCTGCGCATCGTGCTTGACGCCTGATTCATGACGCCGGCGGCGCTGTCCGCAGCTGACCGGATCGAGGGGTTTTTCCTGTCTATTATTATAGGAAAAATCCCTTTTTGACGTTTAAAGTATGCAGGTGGGTGGCCTGCGGACGTACAAGGCTTGCCTCGGTGAGACCATGATGTTATGTTGATATATCTGGGAAAGTAACATTTTCCCTCTAACAACCATTTGCCGCCCGCCACTATGTCCGTAAACACTCGCTCCAGCATCGTCTCATTCGCGTTGAAAACCCTTGTCGGCGCCGTTGCCAGCGCAGTGTTGATATCGGCTAACGCTGCTGGACTCGGCAAACTCACTGTATTGTCCGCACTGGGCCAGCCGCTGCGCGCCGAAATCGAACTGAGCGCCGTCACCCCCGAAGAGGCCAGCGGCCTGTCGGTGCGGCTGGCGCCGGCCGACGCCTTCCGCACCGCTAACATCGATTTCAACCCGGCGCTCTCGGCGCTGCGCTTCGAGGTCGAACAGCGCAGCGGCCGCCAGGTGGTGCGCGTGTCGTCCAGCCAGCCGCTCAACGAACCGTTTGTCGACCTGTTGCTGGAACTGAACTGGAATGGCGGGCGCATGGTGCGCGAATATACCTTCCTGCTCGATCCACCCGAAATACGCGGCGCGCAGTCGCCGCAGGTGGCCGCGCCGGTGGACCTGGGACCGGCCCGCACACCCACTACCACCACGGCGCCGGCCACCGCGCCGGTCGCAGCCAGGGCGCCCGCCGCCGCTGACGCCAAACCAGCCGCCAGACCGGCGGCCAAGGCCACCGTCGACGAAATCACCGTCAAGCGCGGCGACACCTTGAGCGCCATCGCCAGCCAGGTCAAACCGGTCGATGTCTCGCTTGACGTGATGCTGGTGGCGCTGTACCGCGCCAACCCGGAAGCGTTCATGGGCAACAATATGAACCGCCTGAAGTCCGGCCAGATCCTGGCCGTGCCCGATGCCGGCGCCATCCGTGCCGCCGACGGCGATGGCGCGTCCAGCGCTCGCAGCGTCGTGGTGGCGCATGCGCGCGACTTCAACGCCTACCGCGCCCGCCTGGCTGGCCAGGTCGCCAACAGCACGCCGTCCAAGGATGCCGGCACTGGCCAGAGCTCGTCGGGCAAGATTACCGCCAAGGTCGAGGAAAAGCCGAACGCCGTCAACGCCGCGCGCGACAAGCTCACCCTGTCCAAGGCCACGGCCGACAAGCCGGGCGAAGGCAAGACCGGCGCCGCCGTCGAAGACAAGATCGCCAAACAGAAGCAGGTCGAGGACGCTTCGTCGCGGGTGCAGGAACTGGAAAAGAACGTCAACGACCTCGAGAAGCTGATGGAGGTCAAGAGCAAGTCGGCCGCTACTGCCCCGGTGGCGCCGGCTGCGCCAGCCGCCGCTGAGCCGGCCGCGTCCGCGCCGGCGCCGGCGCCAACCCGGATGGCGCCGGTGATCCCGCCGCGCAAGCTCGAAGAACCGGGCCTGTTCGACAAGCTGGTGGCCAATTCGCAAATGGTGGGCCTGCTGGTGGCCGGTCTGCTGGTGGCCGTGGTGGCGGCGCTGGCTGCCATTGCCGCGCGTCGCCGCCGCAAGTTCGTGGTGCCGCGCGACGAATCCGGCCCCGATGGCCTTGATGCCGCGCCAGCCTGGGATCCGGCGCCGGCCGCGCCAGCCGCCGCTGTTGCAGGTGGTGTGGCAGCCGGTGTTGCGACAGATGCGGCGGCGGTGGCGCCGGTGGTCGATGCTGACAGCAACGCCTTCGACACCCACTTCGCGCCGTCGGCCAGCCAGCTCGACAACAATGAAGTCGATCCGGTGGCCGAAGCCGATGTGTACATCGCCTATGGCCGCGATGCGCAAGCCGAGGAAATCCTCAAGGAAGCGCTGCGCAACCATCCCGAGCGCCATGCCGTGCGCCTGAAGCTGCTGGAGATCTACGCCAACCGCCACGATGCGCGCACCTTCGAGAGCCAGGCCTCGGAACTGTATTCGCTCACGCGCGGGCAGGGCGACGAATGGGCGCAAGCCGCGCGCATGGGCCGCGAACTCGAACCGGGCAACCCACTGTTCGCCAGCGCGGATGCCGACAGCGCCGACGGCTTCGGCACCGCGCCGCTGGCCGCCACCGCCGGCGTGGTGGCGGCTGCCACGGCCGCTGCGGCCTATGCCGCCTACGACCATGAAGACACCGATGGCGATGCACCGGCCGAGGCGACGGCATTTGGCGCCGCAGCAGGCGGTGCTGATGCTTACGACACTGCGCCGGCCGCCTACGCCCCCGGTCTCAACGACGACCTGGAAACCGCCTTGCCGCAGGCGGCGGATGGCCCCGTCTCGCCGGCTTCGGTGGCGGAACAAGCGAATGCTGCCGATTTCGGCCTGGGCGACCTCGACTTTGCCGCGCCCGACCCGTATGCGCAGGATCCATTCGGCAAAGTGCCGCCCGATGCCGCGCCGTTCCTGCAGGACGACAATTTCAATCTGTCGCTCGACAAGCCTGCGCCGGCGCCGGCCGAGGAGCCAGCGTACGATCCGAGCATGGACTTCAGCCTCGACCTGCCAGCCGAACCGGCCCAGCCGGCCGCGTTGGACCAGGCGCCTGCGGCAGCCGACGCCGATGCCACCCGTGTACCGCTCGACTTCGACGCTGCCGACTTCACCATTCCCGACGTGCCGGCCCTGGCCGTGCCGCCAGCAGAGCCGGCCCCGGCTTTGGCCCCGGCGCCAGCGGTGGCTGACAAGGATGCTGCGCCCGAGTTCGACCTCTCCGGCATCGATTTCGACCTGAGCAGCCAGCCTGAACCGACGGAGCCGGCCGCCAGCGCCGAGACTGGCCGTGCCGAGCCAATGTCGGCGTTGCACATGGAAATGGATACCAAGCTCGACCTCGCCGTCGCCTACCAGGAAATCGGCGACAAGGAAGGCGCCCGCGAACTGCTCGACGAAGTGCTGCGCGGTGGTAGCGATGAGCAGGTGGCCAAAGCCACTGCCATGAAGGAGCAGTTAGTCTAATCGCGCCTGATAAAAGCCTCCAGCGCGGCGTTGCAGCGCCTCGCCGTACGTTCGTACTGTCTTCGTCGCTGCGCCTTGCGCTGGAGGTTTTATCAGGCGCTCCCAGGCGCTAAGCACCGGCGGCGTTGCAGCGCCTCGCCGTACGTTCGTACTGTCTTCGTCGCTGCGCCTTGCGCTGGAGGTTTTATCAGGCGCTCCAGGCGCGGCGGTGCAAGCGATATAATGGCCGATTCGGAAATTCAGATTGGGCAGCAATTGAAACGGATCGCAATCGGCCTGCAGTATGACGGCACCGCCTGGCACGGCTACCAGAAACAGGAAAGCGGCCACACGGTGCAGGACCAGCTCGAACGGGCCCTGGAGAAATTCGCCAGGGTGCCGCTGGCGACCACCTGCGCGGGCCGCACCGATACCGGCGTCCATGCGCTCGAGCAGGTGGTGCATTTCGATACCGACCTGTCGCGCGACCCCAATGCCTGGCTGCGCGGCGTTAACGCGTTTTTGCCGCCGTCGATCGCGGTGCGCTGGGTCAAGGAACTGCCGGGCGATCCGGGCGTCAACGATTTCTTCCACGCCCGCTTCAGCGCGCGCGCCCGCACTTATCATTACGTGCTGTATAACAATCCCACCCGCTCGCCGCTGCTCGAAGGGCGCGCCGGCTTTTATTTCCGTCCGCTCGACGTGGAACTGATGCAGCAGGCCGTGCCGCCGCTGCTGGGCTGGCACGACTTCACGGCATTTCGCGCGGCCCAGTGCCAGGCCAAGTCGCCCGTCAAGCTGATGCACGACATCCGCATCCAGCGTCACGGTGAGCTGGTGGTGTTTACCATTACCGCCAACGCCTTCCTGCACCACATGGTGCGCAACCTCGTCGGTTCGCTCGTATACATCGGCTCCAAGCGCCAGCGGCCCGAGTGGCTTGGCGAGTTGCTGGAGTCGAAAGACCGCCATGCCGCCGCGCCCACCTTCATGCCCGATGGCCTGTACCTGGCCAAAATCGATTACGACCCCAAGTGGGAACTGCCGCTCGAGACCACCTCGCCGCTGCCCTGGTTCTAAAGGAAACGCCATGCACCGTACCCGTATCAAAATTTGCGGGCTGACCCGCGTGGAAGACGTGCAGGCAGCAGTAGTGGCCGGCGCCGACGCCATCGGTTTCGTGTTCTATCCGAACAGCCCGCGCTACGTCACCCCCGAACAGGCTGCCGCGCTGATCGCGGCCGTGCCGCCGTTTGTCACCTGCACCGGCCTGTTCGTCAATGCCACGCCGGAGCAGGTCGCGGCCGTGGTCAAGGTGGCGCCGGTGTCGCTGGTGCAACTGCATGGCGACGAGACAATAGCGCAGTCGGCCGCCATTGCCGCAGCCTGCGGGCGACAGTTCCTGCGCGTATTCCGGGTGAAACCTGACACCGCGCCCGCTGATTTGCTAGAATACGAACAGTTATGCCGTGCCGCCAGCCCCTTGTTCACCAGCCTGTTGCTGGATACATATGTGGATGCTTATGGTGGCGCAGGAAAGGGTTTTGATTGGTCTCTCGTTCCAAAAGAGCTCGCGCCTCGGGTCGTTTTGAGTGGTGGCTTGAGCGTACACAACGCCACTGATGCGGTGGTGAGCGTACGCCCCTACGCGGTCGATATCAGCAGCGGTGTCGAAGCAGCGAAGGGGATCAAGGACGCCCGCAAGATTGCCGATTTTATTGCGGCGGTGCGGGCCGGAGATGACCAGCTCGACAGAGCAACCCTGAAAGAACACCCCCATGAAAGCCTTGCCTGAGACTGGCGCAGCAGCGCCCCTGTTCCACGCCACCGATTACGACTTCCCCAACGCCACCGGCCACTTCGGCCCGTACGGCGGTTCGTTCGTGGCCGAAACCCTGACCTATGCGCTGGCCGAACTGAACACCGCCTACGAGCGCTACAGCCAAGACCAGGAATTCCTCGAAGAATTCCGTTACGAGCTCAAGCATTTTGTCGGCCGTCCCTCGCCGATCTACCACGCCAAGCGCTGGTCCGAGATCGCCGGCGGCGCGCAAATCTATTTCAAGCGCGAAGACCTCAACCACACCGGCGCCCACAAGATCAACAACGTGATTGGCCAGGCGCTGCTGGCGCGCCGCATGGGCAAAAAGCGCATCATTGCCGAGACCGGCGCCGGCCAGCATGGCGTGGCCACGGCCACCATTTGCGCCCGTTTCGGCCTCGAATGCGTGGTGTACATGGGCAGCGAAGACGTCAAGCGCCAGGCGCAGAACGTTTATCGCATGAAGCTGCTCGGTGCGACCGTGGTGCCGGTGGAGTCCGGTTCGAAAACCCTCAAGGACGCGCTCAACGAAGCAATGCGCGACTGGGTCACCAACATTGAAAACACGTTTTACATCATCGGCACCGTGGCCGGTCCGCACCCGTACCCGATGCTGGTGCGCGACTTCCAGTCGGTGATCGGCGAGGAATGCCTGGTGCAGATGCCGGAAATGACGGGCCGCCAGCCGGACGTGGTGACCGCCTGCATCGGCGGCGGTTCGAATGCCATGGGCATTTTCTACCCGTATATCGACCAGAAACAGGTGCGCCTGATCGGCGTGGAAGCGGCGGGCGAGGGCCTCGACGGCAACAAGCACGCGGCCTCGCTGACCAAGGGCTATCCGGGCGTGCTGCACGGTAATCGCACCTATCTGCTGCAGGACGAGAACGGCCAGATCATCGAGACCCACTCGGTCTCTGCCGGCCTTGACTACCCTGGCGTCGGGCCCGAGCATGCTTACCTGAAAGATATCGGCCGTGCCGAGTATGTCTCGATCACGGACGACGAGGCCTTGCAGGCGTTCCACGATTGCTGCCATATCGAAGGCATCATTCCGGCACTCGAATCGTCGCATGCGCTGGCGTACGCGGTGAAACTGGCCGCCACGCTGCCCAAGGACAAGATCATCCTGGCCAACCTGTCGGGCCGGGGCGACAAGGATATGCATACGGTGGCGGAACGCATGGGGCTCAATTTCAGCTGATCCGCCCCGCACCCGCAAGCGCGGGGGCTGACCCCGCATGGGGCCGACTCCAGTTTGCCGTGCGGGTTAGAACGTCCCGTTACCGTTATCGTCGAAAGAACAATTCATGTCCCGCATCGCTACTACTTTTGCCGCGCTGAAAGCGCAAAACAAGACCGCCTTGGTCACCTTTATTACCGCCGGCGACCCCGGCCCCGCGCTCACGGTCCCGCTGATGCACGCGCTGGTGGCCGGCGGCGCCGACATCATCGAACTGGGCGTACCGTTCTCCGACCCGATGGCCGAAGGCCCGGTGATCCAGCGCGCCTGCGAGCGCGCGCTGGCGCATGGCGTCGGCATCCGCGACGTCTTTAACTACGTGGCCGAGTTCCGCAAGACCAACCAGGCCACGCCGGTGGTGCTGATGGGCTACGCCAATCCGATCGAACGGATCGGTCCGCAGGCCTTTATCGCCAGTTCGCAAGCGGTGGGCGCCGACGGCGCCATCGTGGTCGATTATCCGCCGGAAGAGTGCGAAGACTTCGCCGCCGCCATGCGCGCCGCCGAACTCGACCTGATATTCCTGCTGGCGCCCACCTCGACCGAGGAACGCATCCGGCAGGTGGCGCGTGTTGGCGGCGGCTTCAGCTATTACGTCTCGCTCAAGGGCGTGACCGGCGCCGGTAATATCGATACCGTGGAAGTGGCACAGCGCCTGGCCGCGATTCGTGAACACGTCTCGCTGCCGATTGGCGTGGGCTTCGGCATCCGCGACGGCGCCACCGCCCGCGCCGTGGCCGAAGTGGCCGACGCCGTGGTGATCGGCAGCCGCATCATCCAGGAAATCGAACAGCACGGCGCCGAGGGGGCCGTGGCAGCGGTGCAGACCTTCGTGGCTGGCATTAGGACTGCGCTGGACGCCTGATTCTTTTCGATTCGCCGGGAACTCCAGCCTTGAACAGTAGTCAAACACTGACTATGTTAATAGGCGGGGTGCTGCCATGCGTTTTGAGTGGGATGCCATCAAAGCAACGGCGAACCTGCGCAAACACGGTGTAAGCTTCGAAGAAGCCAGCACGGTGTTTAACGATATGAGTGCGAGGGAGGCATTTGATGACCTGCACTCCGATGATGAAGATCGATTCCACCTTTTAGGCATCAGTGAGCATGATCGGCTATTGGTGGTGTCTTATTGCTACCGAAAAAGCTCCGTTGTGCGCATCATTTCGGCTCGAAAGGCGCAGTCGCGCGAGAAGATTCGTTACTTGGACAGGTGAAAAAATGACCAAGCAGGTAGATTTTTCCCATGCTATCCCCAATCCACACTTCGAAAAGCTCAGCAGAGAGGTGACCTTCCGGCTGGATTTTCGTTCGATCGAGTATTTCTGCAAGCTCGGTGAACCCTACGGTCTGGATGCCGAAGAAATGATGTGTCGGTATCTTCGCCATCTGGCAGGATCGGGCTACAGCGCCGACTTGGGATTGCTCACGCTGGAGGAACGCAAGCGGCTTAAAGAATCGTTGGCAGAGGATACTAATACGCGGGCTGACGCATAGTGGCTTTCCTCTAAAGCAGCTTTAAAGCAATGACTCAAAGTAAAAATTAATGTATTGCAATGTTCGACAGGGTCGCCAGAAACGGCTACACTTCGGCCACGAGTAAGCTGCAAGGAGAAATTATGAGTTGGTTAGAGAAACTGCTGCCCCCGCGTATCCAGCGCACCGACGTTGCCGCGCGCAAAACCATGCCCGAAGGGCTGTGGGTCAAATGCCCGTCGTGCGAATCGGTTTTATACCGCACCGACCTGGAGTCGAACCTGCACGTTTGCCCCAAGTGCGACCACCACATGCGCATTCGCGCCCGCGAGCGGCTCGACAGCCTGCTCGACGCCGGTGGCCGTTACGAAATCGGCATGGACACGCTGCCGGTCGATACCCTGAAGTTCAAGGACAGCAAAAAATATCCTGACCGCCTCAAGCAGGCCATGGAAGCCACCGGCGAAACCGACGCCATGATCGTCATGGGCGGCGCCATCCTCAGCATGCCGGTAGTCGTGGCGTGCTTCGAGTTCGACTTCATGGGCGGTTCCATGGGTTCCGTGGTGGGCGAGCGCTTCGTGCGCGGCGCGCAAGCGGCGCTGGAACAGAAAGTGCCGTTCATCTGCATCACCGCCACTGGCGGCGCCCGTATGCAGGAAGGCCTGCTGTCGCTGATGCAAATGGCCAAGACCACCTCGATGCTGACCAAGCTGTCCGAGAAAAAACTGCCGTTCATCAGCGTGCTGACCGACCCGACCATGGGCGGCGTGTCCGCCTCGTTCGCCTTCATGGGTGACGTGGTAATGGCCGAGCCGAAAGCGCTGATCGGCTTTGCCGGTCCGCGCGTGATCGAGAACACCGTGCGCGAGAAACTGCCGGAAGGCTTCCAGCGCTCCGAGTTCCTGGTCACCAAGGGTGCGATCGACATGATCGTCGACCGCCGCAAGATGCGCGAAGAAATCGCCCGCTTGCTGGCTCTCCTGCAGAACCAACCAGCAGAAGTAATAGCCTAAGGCTGGTTAAAAACGCCCATGGCGTCGTTGCAGCGCCTTGCCGTGCTAACGCACTGTCTTCGCCACTGCGCCTAGCCCTGGACGTTTTGAACCAGCCTCGCAAATCAAGCAGGTTTCAACGCTACGGCGCGCAATCGGATATGATCCTGCGCGCCGTTTCTTATTTCTGAGCCCCACATGTCCAATCTCCCCACCACCTTGCCTGCCTGGCTTGCGCTGCTCGAATCGCGCCATGCCGAAACCGTCATCAACATGGGCCTCGACCGCGTGCTTGCGGTCAAGCAGCGCCTGCAACTGGCCTTTACTTGCCCGGTGATCATGGTGGCCGGCACCAACGGCAAGGGTTCCACCTGCGCCATGCTCGAATCGGTCTTGCTGCGCGCCGGCTACAAGGTGGGCCTGTACATCAAGCCGCATTTCCTCGACTTCAATGAGCGCGCCCGCGTCAATGGCGAACTGGCCACTGATGAGGCGCTGGTCGAAGCGTTCAACGCGGTCGAGGCTGCACGCGGCGACACCACGCTCACGTACTTCGAATTCACCACCCTGGCCATCATGCGTCTGCTGGCCGGCGCGGGCATGGACGTGGTGATCCTGGAAGTGGGCCTCGGTGGCCGCCTCGATGCGGTCAACATCGTCGATGCCGATGTGTCGATAGTCACCAGCGTCGATATCGACCACACCGACTACCTGGGCGACACGCGCGAGGCGATCGGCTTCGAAAAGGCCGGCATATTCCGCGCCGGCAAGGTAGCGATCTGCTCCGATCCGGTGCCGCCGCAAACCCTGATCGACCATGCCGAGGCAATCGGCGCCGACCTGTGGCTGATGGGCCGCGACTTCAATTATTCGGGCGACAAGCAGCAGTGGAACTACGGCGGCCGCTCGCAGCGCCGCAATTCGCTGGCGTACCCGAGCCTGCGCGGCGCCAACCAGATTCTCAACGCCTGCGCCGCGCTGGCCGCGCTCGAGGCACTGCGCATCGAATTGCCGGTGGGCGCGCAGGAAGTGCGCACCGGCCTGGTGACGGTGGAACTGCCGGGCCGCTTCCAGGTGCTGCCGGGCCGTCCGACCGTGATCCTCGACGTCGCCCATAATCCGCACGCGGCCTCGGCGCTGAACCAGAACCTCGGCAACATGGGCTTTCACCCGTACACGTTCGCCGTATTCGGCTCCATGCAGGACAAGGATATCGATGGCGTGATCGCTGCCATGTCCGAGCATGTCGATCACTGGTGCCTGGCCACCTTGCCATCGCCGCGCTCGGCCACGGCGTCGGAACTGGCGGCCAAGGTGCAGCTGGTGCAGGAAGACAAGGCCGAACGGACCATCAATATCTTCGACGATCCGGCAGCAGCGTACGCAAATGCGGTCAGCCGGGCCGGGGAGAATGATAGAATTGTGGTCTTTGGATCTTTCCTCACCGTTGCCGGCGTCATGGCAGCGCGAAAATCCTCATTCCATTGAACACACAGGACTGAAATCACGCATGGGCTTGTTCTCGAAATTCGGCAAAAACAAGCAAGAATCCGCCCAGGACAGCGGTTATTACACCAGTGCCGATGACCAGGCCGCGCTCGAGCGTGCCCGTTCCAAGCGCGCTTCGTCCACCGATGGTCCGCGCCGCCGCTCGCGCGACCGCGAAGCGGACGATCCGGTCTTGCCTGAAAAGAAACGCGCGCGCCGCCGCCTGGTCGGCGCCATCGCCCTGGCGCTGGCCGTGGCGGTCGGTTTGCCGATGCTGCTCGACTCCGAGCCCAAGCCGCTGGCGTCCGACATCGATATCAAAATTCCCTCGAAAGAACGCTCGGCCGGCGCCCCGGCCGTTGGCGGCGAGCGTCGCGCCGCCACCATTCCCGACAGCGATACGCTCGACAACAGCGAAGAAATTGTCGAGGACGCCAAGCCTGCTGCGGCGGTAGCGGCCAAGCCGGCCGCCAAGCCCGAGACCGGCCTGTCGCCGCAAGCCCAGGCGCATTCCGACGAACTGGACCGCTCGGTGGCTGCCAGCGAAGCGCGCGCCAAGGCCGAGGCCGACGCCCGCAACAAGCAGGAAGCCGACCGCCGCGCCGAGCAGGAACGCAGGCGCGAAGCCGAGCGCAAGCTGGCCGACGCCAAGGCGGGAGCCAAGGCCGAAGCCGACGCCAGGACCAAGGCCCGCGAGGAAGCCAAAGCCAAGGCGGACGCCCGCGCCGAAGCCGACCGCAAGCTGGCCGAGTCGCGCGCTGCCGACATCAAAGCCGCTGAAGCCAAAGCCGCCGCCAAGCCCGCTGCCGAGAGCAAACAGGCGCAGGATGCGCGCGCCCTGGCCATCCTGGAAGGCAAAACCGCCAAGCCCCCTGGTGCGTCCAACGTTGCAGCCGAATCCGGCCAGAAATTCGTACTGCAAGTGGCCGCGCTGAGCGACCAGGCCAAGGTCAGCGAACTGCGCGAGCGCCTCAAGCAGGCCGGCATCAATTCGTACACGCAAAAAGCGCCGTCGGGCGAGGTCACGCGCGTGCGCGTGGGGCCGTTCGGCAGCAAGGAAGAGGCGGAAAAAGTCCGCGCCAAGCTGCAAAGCATGGGCCTGGCTGGCCGCCTGGAAACCGTCTGACCTGGCTGCACCGTCCGGGACGTTTGTCGTGACCATCTTCGACTACCTGGTGATCTTCGTGCTGGCCGCATCGGTCGTGATCAGCATGGTGCGCGGACTGGTCAAGGAAGTGCTGTCGCTGGTGGGCTGGATTGTGGCATTCGTGGTGGCCAACGCCTACGCGGCGCAACTGGCGGTCATGCTGCCCGAAGTTGTGCCCGGGGAAGTACTGCGGCTGATCCTGGCGTTCATCGCCCTGTTCATCGGCGCGCGGATCCTGATGGGTTTGCTATCGATGGTGCTGGGCGCCCTGCTTGACGCCGGCGGCTTGAGCCTGTTCGACCGCCTGCTTGGCGCAGTGTTCGGCCTGGGCCGCGGCCTTGTAATCGTGCTGGCCGCCGTCATCTTGGGTGGGATGACGGCATTGCCGCAAGAAGAACTCTGGAAGAATGCGCTGCTCAGCCCGTACTGTGAGCTGGGAGCGCGCGTGGTCAAGGACTACCTTCCCGCTGCAATGGCGCAGCATGTGAATTTTTGAAGTTTGAATTTGTGAATTGAATCAACGTTTTTAAATCTGCAAGTCCAGTCCAGGAGCATCAACATGTGTGGCATCGTCGGCGTCGTCTCCCATCAACCTGTCAACCAACTGCTGTATGACGCACTGCTGCTGTTGCAGCATCGCGGCCAGGACGCGGCAGGTATCGCTACCAATCATAGCAGCATGTTCGCCATGCACAAGGCCAACGGCCTGGTGCGCGACGTGTTCCGTACCCGTAATATGCGTACGCTGCAGGGCAACTCGGGCATCGGCCACTGCCGTTACCCGACCGCCGGTTCGTCGAGCGAGGAAGAGGCGCAGCCGTTCTACGTGAACGCACCGTTCGGCATCACCCTGGCCCACAACGGCAACCTGACCAACTGGGAACAGCTCAAGGAAGAGATGTTCAAGAACGACCGCCGCCACATCAACACCGATTCCGATTCGGAAGTGTTGCTCAACGTGCTGGCACACGAAATCCAGAAGGCCACGGTCGATATCTCGATCGATGCCGAAACCATTTTCCAGGCGGTTACCGTGCTGATGCGCCGCGTGCGCGGCGGCTATGCTGCCGTGGCGCAAATCGCTGGCGTCGGTTTGCTGGCCTTCCGCGATCCGTACGGCATCCGTCCGCTGTGCCTGGGCATCAATGAAACCGAGCAGGGCAACGAATACCTGATCGCCTCCGAATCGGTGGCGCTCGAAGGCATGGGCTTCCGCTTCGTGCGTGACATCGCGCCCGGCGAAACCGTCTTCATCGACAACGACAAGCAGCTGCACACGCGCCAGTGCGCCGACAATCCGTCGCTCAATCCGTGCGTGTTCGAATTCGTGTATCTGGCCCGTCCTGACTCCGTCATCGACGGCGCCTCGGTGTACAACACCCGCCTGAAAATGGGCGAGTACCTGGCCAAGAAAATCGTGCGCGAAGGCCTGGCCGACGATATTGACGTCGTCATGCCGATTCCCGATTCGTCGCGTCCGGCAGCAATCCAGCTGGCGCTGGCACTGGGCAAGGAGTACCGCGAAGGTTTCATTAAAAACCGCTACATCGGCCGTACCTTCATCATGCCGGGCCAGGCGGCACGCAAGAAATCCGTGCGTCAGAAGCTCAATGCAATCCCTGACGAGTTCAAGGACAAGGTCGTGCTGCTGGTCGATGATTCCATCGTGCGCGGCACCACCAGCCGCGAGATCGTGCAGATGGCACGCGACTCCGGCGCCAAGAAAGTGATCTTCGCGTCGGCCGCGCCACCGGTGATCTACCCGAACGTGTACGGCATCGACATGCCTACCCGCGACGAGCTGATCGCCCACGGTCGCACGGTGGAAGAAGTGTGTCGCGAGATCACCGCCGACGCCCTGGTGTACCAGGACATCGATGCGCTCAAGCAAGCCATTTCCGACGTCAACCCGGCACTGACCAGCTTTGAAGCGTCGTGCTTCGACGGCGTGTACATCACCGGCGACGTCAGCCGCGAGTACCTGGACAAGCTCGAAAACGAGCGCAACAACCCGACCAAGGCCGCCAAGCCGGAAGACGCGGGCCGTTCGCAGCTGAACCTGAACCTGGCTGCCGCCGAGGGCTGATCGTCCATGACAGACAAGAAAAACTACGGTTTCACCACCACCATCCTGCACAACGACCGCCAGAAGGGCATCGAGCACGGTTCGCTGCACAAGCCGATCCATACGTCGGTCGCGTTCGGCTATGCCGATGCGCGCCAGCTGGCCTCGGTATTCCAGGGCAAGGAGCCGGGCTTCCGGTACGGTCGCCAGGGTAACCCGACCATCGCCGCGCTGGAAGACAAGGTGAACAAGATGGAGCAGGGCGTGGGCACGATCTGCTTTGCTACCGGCATGGGCGCGATCGGCGCCGTGTTCCAGGCGCTGTTGCGCACCGGCGACCACGTGGTGTCGTCGTCGTTCTTGTTCGGTAACACCAACAGCCTGTGGCAAACCACCATGGCGCAGGGCGTGGGCGTGTCGTTTGTCGATGCCACCGATGTTGCCAATGTCGAGGCGGCGATCACCGACAACACCCGCGTGGTATTTGTCGAAACCATCGCCAACCCGCGCACGCAAGTAGCGGACCTCAAGCGCATTGGCGAACTGTGCCAGGCACGCGGCATCCTGTACGTGGTCGATAACACCATGACCACGCCTTATTTGTTCCGACCGAAATCGGTCGGTGCCGGCCTGGTGGTCAATGCGCTGACCAAGTCGATCGGCGGCCACGGCAATGCGCTCGGCGGCAGCCTGACCGACACCGGCGCGTACGACTGGACCCGGTTCCCCAACATCTACGAGAACTATAAAAAGGCGCAGCCGGTGCAATGGGGCCTGGCGCAAATCCGCGCCAAGGCGCTGCGCGACTTCGGCTCGTCCCTGGCGCCCGAGGCGGCGCACCACATTGCCGTCGGCGCCGAAACCCTGGCGCTGCGCATGGAACGCACCAGCAGCAACGCGCTGGCGCTGGCCACATTGCTGGAATCGGACGAGCGGGTGGCGGCGGTGTACTACCCGGGCCTGGCATCGCATCCCCAGCATGGCATCAGCTCCGAGCTGTTCCGTAAGCACGGTTCGCTGCTGAGCTTTGAGCTGAAGGATGGCATCGATTGCTTTGACTTCCTCAATCGCCTCAAGCTGGCAATCCCGGCGTCGAACCTTGGCGACACGCGCACCCTGATCATCCCGGTGGCGCACACGATCTTCTTTGAAATGGGCGCCGAACGGCGTGCATCGATGGGGATTGCGGAGTCGCTGATACGGGTGTCGGTCGGCATCGAGGATGAGGACGACCTGCTGGAAGACTTCAGCTGCGCGCTGAAAGGTTGTTAAAACAATGGACCGCCGCGGCGGTCCATATTTTTTAGTGCCAGGTGCGCATCAGGCCTACTGCCAGGCCTTCGAGCGCAAACTCGTCCGCCTCGGGATCGACCTTGATGATCTTGAACTCCGGGTTTTCCGGCAGCAGTTCCACCAGCGACCCCGTCTTGCGATAGCGCTTGACCGTTACTTCGTTGCCGATGCGCGCCACCACGATCTGGCCATTCTTGGCGCTGTCGATTTTTTTCACGGCCAGCAAATCGCCATCCATGATGCCGGCGTCGCGCATCGATTCGCCGCGCACCTTGAGCAGGTAGTCGGGCTTGGCCGAAAACATGGCCGGATCGACGTTGTAGCTCGCTTCCAGGTTTTCCTGCGCCAGAATCGGCGAACCGGCAGCCACGCGGCCGATCAGTGGCAGCGACATCATTAGCGCGGCAGGCATCTTGGACGTCGAAGGTTCGGCATGGACACCGAGCAGGCGGATGCCGCGCGAGGTGCCGGCGGCGATTTCGATCGCGCCCTTGCGTGCCAGCGCCTGCAAATGTTCCTCGGCGGCGTTGGCCGACTTGAAGCCCAGTTCGTTGGCAATCTCGGCGCGCGTGGGCGGGAAGCCGGTGTTCTCGATGGCATCCTTGATCAGATTGAGAATTTGTTCCTGGCGTGCGGTGAGCTTGATCATGGGCGTGGTCAGTAAAAAAATGGGCTGTGTATATAGACAGTCTGTATTTTTGTACAGTATGACCGCCAATGCAAGGGAATTTCTTGCTTTGAGCGAAATAATGTGAAAAAAGTTGTTGCACAGGGGAGTGTGCCACGCTCCCCTATGAGAAATCAGCGCGTTGCCCCTTGCGGCTGGATCACGAATCGCACGCCGATGTCACGTTTGGCGCCCGGTTTGAGGGTAAACCCGCTGGTGACCCAACTGGCGTACTGTTCGCCCTGCAGTTGCCCGCCCGGCATGGCTTGCCAGCTGTCAAGCGGGGTGCGGCCGTCCGGTTGCAGCCGCAGCGCCGGCGGCTGGCCGTTCGCGCGCGCCACTTCCACCGAGCCCGGCGCGCCCGGGCGCGGCTTGACGGTGCTGCTGCTGGCCTGCCGTTCCTTGGCCGAGGCGCCGAAGCCTTGTTGCTCGAACACCATCGGCATGCTGGCGGACACCACCTGCACCGGTTGCCGATCCCGGTTGATCAGGGTAAAGCGCAGCACCAGCGTGCCGCGCTCGTTAAGCCAGCGTCGTTCCACTGCCAGCGGCACGCTGGCGCCCATCTCGGCGCCCATGCTGGCGCTGATGTCGGCAGCGGCCAGCGCCCGGCCTGCGGGCAGTATGTGGATCGGCCGGCGCGCCTCGAACGAGGTGTAGGTACGCTCGGCGCCATTGCCGGTGCGGACGGTCAGGGCCAGGTCGCCCAGGTGGCGGTAGCCATTGCCCTGGCGCGCGTCTTCGCGCGGGCCGGGCACGAAATCGAAACTGGGGTCGAGCACGGGCGTGAGGCGCGCCAGGGTCTGGGTGTCGGTGCGCAGCGCGAACAGCAGGGCAGGGGTGCTGTAGGCCCGGGTCTTGATGGGCGCCTCTTCGTGCGGTGCGGCAGCCAGACCGGGCGGAGAGAACAGCAGGGCGGGCAGCGCCGCAAGTGCAATCAGATACTTCATGATCATGTTTCCAGAACAAGAAAATCGCACTGTAGCACCGGCAACACCGGGCTGGCGTTCCGCTGAAAAAGCTGCTATAGTCGCGGGCTTACCTCTTCCCACACCTGTCTTGACGCCAGGGTGGGCTATATTCACAAGTCCTTAAGGGAGTTTTCATGCGTCACTACGAAATCGTATTTATCGTCCACCCGGACCAGAGCGAGCAAGTGCCCGCGATGATCGAACGTTACAAAACCACTGTAACGACCCGCGGTGGCTCCGTGCACCGTGTTGAAGATTGGGGCCGTCGTCAGATGGCTTACTCGATCCAGAAACTGGCCAAAGCACACTACATCTGCCTGAACATCGAATGCGACAACGAGACCCTGGTCGAGCTGGAAACCGCATTCAAATTCAATGATGCCGTGCTGCGTCACCTGACCGTCAAGCTGAAGAAAGCGGAAACCGCTCCTTCGCCAATGATGAAGTCGGTACAACGTGAAGATGCTGCCAAATCGCATCGCACCGAAGCCCCAGCAGCTGCTCCAGCTCCTGCCGCAGCCTAATTGTTTCAAGGAACCGAGCTGAACCAGCTCCAGTTCACTGCCCTCATTGCCGAGCGTGACGCCTTGCGTTACACCCCGGCAGGCATGCCGATCATCAATGCTGTACTCCAGCATCGGTCGCAGCAAATGGAGGCGGGAATCGCCCGGTTGAGCGAGTTTGAAATTTCTGCGGTTGCCGCAGGCGAGATTTCAGGCAAGTTCAACGCGGCGCCGCTGGGCGGGGTGTACCAGTTCACCGGTTTCCTGAACAAGAAGACGCGCAATAGCAAAAGCCTGGTGTTTCACATCATTGATTTTAGTGCTGTCACGGACAGCTCAATTTAAATACAGGAGCCTCACATGGCATTCGGTAAAAAGTTCGACAAAAACAAGCTCAAGCTTAAAGAAAAGCGTAAGCAACAAAACCCACTGTTCAAGCGCAAGAAGTTCTGCCGCTTCACCGCCGCTGGCGTTGAGCAAGTGGACTACAAAGACGTAGACACCCTGAAAGACTTCGTCCAGGAAAATGGCAAGATCATGCCAGCACGTCTGACCGGCACCAAGGCGCACTACCAGCGTCAAGTGGACACCGCGATCAAGCGCGCCCGTTATCTGGCCCTGCTGCCATACACCGATCTGCACCACGCTTAATTGCGTAGTTTAGACAAGCATCTGGAGAAGAACTATGCAAATCATTCTGTTGGAAAAAGTCGTTAACCTGGGCAACCTGGGTGAAGTCGTTAAAGTCAAAGACGGTTACGCACGTAACTTCCTGATCCCGCAAAAGATG
Source organism: Duganella sp. Leaf61 (assembly GCF_001421905.1). Taxonomy (NCBI): domain Bacteria; kingdom Pseudomonadati; phylum Pseudomonadota; class Betaproteobacteria; order Burkholderiales; family Oxalobacteraceae; genus Duganella; species Duganella sp. Leaf61. Next base: position 46,343 of record NZ_LMLM01000012.1, on the reverse strand, counting down.
GCTCGCCGCGCTACCGCTGCTGCCGTTGCGGAATTCGAAGTCAAACGCGCTGAACTGGAAAAAGCTGCTGCCGCCAAGCTGGCTGCTGCAGAAGCTCAAGGCGAGAAACTGAACGGCATGACCGTGACCGTTTCGCAAAAAGCTGGTGTTGACGGCCGTCTGTTCGGCTCGGTCACCAACTTCGACATCGCTGAAGCGCTGACCAAGGTTGGTTTCGCTGTCGAGAAATCGGCTGTGCGCCTGCCAACCGGTCCTCTGAAGACCACCGGCGAGTTCCCAGTGAGCGTTGCTCTGCACACCGACGTGATCGCTGAAGTGACCGTTGCTGTTGTGGGCGAAGCTGCCTAAGACTTGATCGGGTTTCGGCCTGTCAAGTAAGCAATACCATGAAAAAAAGCCGGGCTCGCCCGGCTTTTTTTCGCCCCGTTTTTTTTGTTGCACTGCCTAAGCAGGTATAATTCGCGCCATGAACGCCCCCTCCGATACGCAAGTCGATTCGCTCCGCGTCCCGCCGCATTCCATCGAAGCAGAACAGTCCGTCATTGGCGGCCTGCTGCGCGATAACGCCGCGTTCGACCGTATCGCCGACATGATGAACCCGGACGATTTCTACCGTTACGATCATCGCATCATCTTCGAACAGATCGTCAAGATGATCAACGCGTCCAAGCCGGCCGACGTGATCACCGTGTTCGAAACGCTGACGCAACTGGGCAAGGCCGACGACGTCGGCGGCCTGATGTACCTGAACGCCATGGCGCAAAACACGCCATCGGCAGCGAACATCCGCCGCTATGCCGAGATCGTGCGCGATCGCTCGATCCTGCGCCAGCTGATCACCGTGGCCGACGAAATCTCGGGCCAGGCGTTCAGCCCCCAAGGCAAGGAAGTCAAGCAGATGCTCGACGAGGCCGAATCGAAGATTTTCGCCATTGCCGAGCAGGGTGCCCGTGGCGCCGCCGGCTGGCTCGCGGTGCAGCCGCTGCTCACGCAAGTGGTCGAGCGCATCGACGAGCTGTATTCGCGCGACAACCAGTCCGAGATTACCGGTGTGCCCACCGGCTTTATCGACCTCGACCGTATGACGTCGGGCCTGCAGGGCGGCGACCTGGTGATCGTGGCCGGCCGTCCATCGATGGGTAAAACCGCGTTCTCGGTCAACATCGGCGAGAACGTCGCGATTGAAGCCGGCTTGCCGGTGGCAATCTTCTCGATGGAGATGGGCGGCGCCCAGCTGGCCATGCGTATGCTCGGTTCGGTCGGCCAGCTCGACCAGCACCGCCTGCGTACCGGCCGCCTCAACGACGAAGACTGGCCGCGCCTGACGCACGCGATCCAGAAGATGAACGACGCCCAGTTGTTCATCGACGAAACCCCGGCGCTGAACCCGATCGAGATGCGCGCCCGCGCGCGCCGCCTGGCGCGCCAGTGCGGCAAGCTCGGCCTGATCATCGTCGACTACCTGCAACTGATGCAGGGTTCCAAGCAGGGCGACAACCGTACCGCTGAAATTTCCGAGATCTCGCGCTCGCTCAAGGGCCTGGCCAAGGAACTCGGCTGCCCGGTGATCGCGCTGTCGCAGCTGAACCGCTCGCTGGAACAACGCCCCAACAAACGCCCCATCATGTCCGACTTGCGCGAATCGGGCGCTATCGAGCAGGATGCGGACGTGATCATTTTCCTGTACCGCGACGAGGTCTACAACCCCGACTCGCCGGATAAAGGAACGGCCGAAATCATTATCGGTAAGCAGCGTAACGGGCCGATCGGCTCGGTACGGCTTACCTGGATCGGCCAATATACCAAGTTTGGCAATTACGTCGGTAACCTGGCGCTCTACCAGGGCGATTAAGCCCGGGAAGACCCAGAGCGACGCTTCTTTACGCCGACCCGTACCCCGGGCCGGCAATCTGTAGTAATGACGAATCATTGATCGGAGAAAGACATGTTTGGACGCTTGATGCCCACCGAGGGCAAATTTTTTGACCTGTTTAACCAACACGCCGACCTGTGCGTCAAGGGTGCAAAAGAAATGCTGGGCCTGATGTCCAACTTCGACGACCTGGAAAATCGCGTGCACGCGATCGAAAGCATCGAAAAGCAGGCCGACAAGATTACTTACCAGACTGTGGATCTGCTGCACAAAACCTTCATCACCCCGATCGACCGCGACGACATCCACAAGCTGATCACCCGCCAGGACGACATCCTCGACCTGCTGGAAGATGCTGCCCAGACCGTCTCGCTGTACGACCTGCACTCGGTCACCCCGGAAGCCCAGCGCCTGGCCGAACTGGTCCTGGCCTGCACCGAGAAAGTCCAGGCCGCCGTGGCCCTGCTGCATAATATGGACAATTCGCGCGAGATCGTCGCCATCTGCGAAGAAATCGACCGCCTGGAATCGGACGCCGACCACGTGATGCGCGCTGCCATGTCCAAGCTGTTCCGCGACGAACCCGATGTGCGCAACCTGATCAAGATGAAAGCCATCTACGAGATCCTGGAAACGGTGACCGACCGTTGCGAAGATGTGGCCAACATCATCGAAGGCATCATCGTCGAAAACGCGTAAGCTCAACAGAAAAAGAACAACAGATGAATTCCATCCAAATCAGCATCTGGGTGCTGGGCATTTTGATCGCCCTGGCCCTCGTGTTTGACTTCATGAACGGCTTCCACGACGCCGCCAATGCGATCGCCACGGTGGTCTCCACCGGCGTGCTGAAACCGCAAACGGCCGTCGCCATGGCCGCTGCCTTCAACTTCATTGCCATCTTCGTGTTCCACCAGCTGACCGTGGCGGCCACGGTGGGCAAGGGCACCATCGATCCCTCGGTGGTCGACCAGTACGTGATCTTCGGAGCGCTGGTTGGCGCCATTGTCTGGAACGTCGTCACCTGGTACTACGGCATTCCGTCGTCGTCGTCGCATGCGCTGATCGGCGGCCTGGTGGGCGCAGCGGTGGCCAAGAGCGGCACTGGTGCGCTGATTTCCGCCGGCCTGATCAAGATCGTCGTGTTCATCGTGCTGGCGCCCCTCATGGGCTTTATCTTCGGTTCGATCATGATGCTGATCGTGTCGTGGATTTTCGTGCGGTCCACGCCGCGCCGCGTCGATAAATGGTTCCGCCGCCTGCAACTGGTATCGGCCGCGTCGTACAGCCTGGGCCATGGCGGCAATGACGCGCAGAAGACCATCGGCATCATCTGGATGCTCCTGATCGCCGCGGGCTATTCGCAGGTCGGCGACGCCGAGCCGCCGCTGTGGGTGATCGTCTCGTGCTACACCGCGATCTCGTTCGGTACGCTGTTCGGCGGCTGGCGCATCGTCAAGACCATGGGCCAGAAGATCACCAAGCTCAAACCGGTAGGCGGCTTCTGCGCCGAAACCGGCGGCGCGGTAACGCTGTTCGTGGCCACGGCACTGGGCGTGCCGGTCTCCACCACCCACACCATCACCGGCGCCATCGTCGGCGTGGGCGCTTCGCAGAAGATGTCTGCCGTGCGCTGGGGCGTGGCCGGTAACATCGTCTGGGCCTGGATCTTCACCATTCCGGCGTCGGCATTCGTAGCAGCGATTGCCTGGTGGGCTGGACGCCACATTCTGTAAAACTACAAAGGGAGCTGCGGCTCCCTTTTTTTTATCCCATGCAAAAAATTGAATTCAAGCAGTTGCTGGACCTGGCGGTGGTCTCCGAAGCGGTCACCGGCAACTGCACCTGCAACCAGGTGCCGCTGGTATCCTGGCAAGCGCTGCCGATGACTCTCGAGCTGGACCGCTTCGACGAAGTGGGCACGCTGGTGGACGATCCGTACGACGAGCCCACCTTCGCCGAATACCACCCGCACGGCACCCGCTACGACAGCCCGGACGCCCCGGTCGCCCCGCGCTACTATCCCTGCAATATCAGCCAGGTAGCTCGCTGCCGCGACTGCGGTCGGCACTACCTGCGCTACAACGAGGCGGGCGGGTATTTTACGGAGTTGCGGATCAGGGCGTTACAGCCGGAGTTGTTGGTGGATGCCCCGTTGTAAGCTTGTCATACGCCGCCAGCAAGCTCTGGTGCAGCGGGCTGCCTTCGAAGTTGGGCCCCAGGGCGTCGAGGCCGAAGAAGCGTTCGGAGCCGTCGAGCAGCGCTTCGGCCAGTTCCAGCGTGGCGGTGCCGTACAGCAGTTCGAGTGCCTGGCGGTAGTTGTCCGGTTCGTCGAGCTTGAGGATGGTTTCGATGCAGCGGTAGACCAGCAGGCGCGGCGCGGGCAGGTCGTGGTAGTGGCGGATCCAGTCGCAGCCTTCCAGCACTGCTTCTTCGTCGCCCACCACCAGCGCCAGCAGGGTTTTCAGTTCGCCGAGGCGCAGCTGCTTCCAGGGCGTGCCGGCTGGCACTGCCAGGCCCAGGATTTCCCACACCGGCCGCTCGTCGTTGAGGTGCGATGTTTGCAGCTCGGCCAGCAATGACGTGCATTCCTGCACCGAGAGATCGTGCAGCCGCGCCAGCAGCGGACGCAGCGCGTTGCCGGCGCTGTTGTTCTCCCATTCCAGGTCGTCGAGCGGATAGATTTCGGAAAATCCCGGCACCAGGATGCGGCAGCTGTAGATGCCTTGCTCGTCGAAATCGGCCACGTAAATATCCTTGCCTTCGGCGTGCAGGGCATCGACCAGCCACTGGTAGTCGCCGGCGGTGGTGGTGCTGAAGTTCCAGTCGACGAAGGGGTAGTCGGAGGTATCGCTGAAGAAGTCCCAGCTGATCACGCCGCTCGAATCGACGAAGTGGATCTCGAGGTTGGTCACCGCGTTTATTTCGGTCATGTCGAAACCCGGTTCGGGCAAGCCGGCCAGCGCTTCGAGCGGGCGCCCTTGCAGCAGTTCGGTGAGTGCGCGTTCGAGGGCGATCTCCAGGCGCGGATGGGCGCCGTAGGATGACAGCACGCCCTGGTCAGCGGAATTGACCAGGGTGACGTTCATGACCGGGTATTTGCCGCCCAGCGAAGCATCCTTGACCAGCACGCCGAAGCCGGCCGCGCGCAGCGCTTCGATGCTGGCGCGCAGGCGCGGGAAGCGGGCGATCACGTCGTCCGGCACGTCCGGCAGGCACAGGCCTTCGGCGATGATGCGGTACTGGATGGCGTGCTCGAAAATTTCGGCCAGGGCCTGGGCGCGCGCTTCGTTGAGGGTGTTACCGGACGCCATGCCGTTACTCACGTACAGGTTGCCGATGATGTTGACCGGGATATACGTGGTGGCGCCATCGCGCAGGCGCGTGTAGGGCAGGGCACAGATGCCGCGCGCGCTGTTGCCGGAATTGATGTCGATGAGCGCGCTGGCGGGAATGTCGCCTTGCGGGTTGTAGAGCGCATGCAGCTCCGGGTTGAGCACGTCTGCCGGCCAGCTGCCATCGGTGGCCGGTGCGAACCATTTTTCGCGCGGATGGTGCACCACCGGTGCACTGGCGCGGGTTGTGCCCAGGTGATAGTGGGTCCAGAAATAATGCGTGCTCAGGCGCTCGGCGAATTCGCCCCAGGCGCTGGCGCGTGCAGCCAGTTCGGTGGCGCCCTTGCCGTTGGCGTACAGCAGCGGGCAGTCGCGGTCCTGCAGGCGCAGCGACCACACGCCGTTGACGGACTGATGCGCAGCCAGTTCGTCGAGCAGGAAGCCGCGCGCGGCCAGCCTGGTCTGCACGTTGGCGATGGTCGTCTCGAGGGCAAGGTCTTTACCCGGGATAAAGGTTTCGGTATTCATCGAAGGCTCTCGGTAAAGGGGAAAAGTGGGCAGGGCTTGCTGTCAGCATACCCCAATGCGTGCATGCCTTGTCGCCCGGGTCGGGTACAATATGCTGCAACGCGCCATGACCTGAAGCGAGCGATTCCGAGTTACCACCGCACCATTACGCAAGGCTTAAATGTGGGATAGCTCCTACGTAAGAATACTCCTTTGGCTGCTTACCGAAGTGCCCCCCGGCGGGCACAATACGGGCTGGATTCAAACAGCAAAGCAGAACATGAAAATCATCGATCAGCGTTACATGGACAGCGACAATCGCTACTCCACCCAGCCATGCCTTCTCAGCATTCTCGAAGTTGACGACGCACCGGCCAACCCGGTCGCCATGGCTTCGCTCGACCAGCGTTTGCTGGCATTGCTGCCGGGCGTGCGCAACCAGGCCGCCATGGTCGGCCTGCGTGCCGAAGGCGTGCCGCAAATCGTGCGCGTGGTGCAGCAGGTTGCAATGGAATTGCGCCGCTTGGCCCTCAACGAAGTGTCGGTCGGTTTTGTCGGCGTGGTGCCGCGCACCCGTGGCCGCTATCGTCTGGTGCTGCCTTACGGCGCCACCGCCAAGAACGCCGCCGCGCCGGCGCTGCGCATCGCCACCCAGATGGTGTCGGCCCTGCGTGCAGGTAAATCGTTCAACTTGCAGGCTGCCGTGGCGCGCCTGCGTGCGCTGGCCGACCGTCGCTCGTTGCCGCGTGGCGCGGCGCTCGCTGCTGCTGCCTGATTTCGCCCCCACAATCCTGGCGCCGGGTAGTCCCCGTCATCCCGGGGCCGGGGCGGCCCGGCACTGGTCCGGTCGCACTTAGGTCGTATTGAGTAGCGGTGCCGGCTCAGTCCAGCACCACCTGCATTCCCTCGTAAGCCAGCTTCACCGTCAATCCCCCCAGGCGTCCCGCGTGGCGCGCCATCACTTCCGCAAACACCGCTTCCAGTTCGTCATCGCTGCGCGTCGGCTCGTGGTGGGTGCAGTACAGCGCCTTCGCGCCGCAGCGCAGCGCTAATTCAATCGCCTCATCGAACGTGCCGTGGCCCCAGCCCTGCTTGGCCGGGTACTCGTCCCTGGTGTAGGAACAATCGACGATCAAGGCATCAACGCCAGCGACCAGGCGGTCGATGGCAGCGGTGCGCGCGCGCACTTGCTGTTCGGCTGCCGCATGCTCGGGATGGTCTGCGGGATGGGGGTTGTAAAAAGGTTCGTGGTCGCCGGTGAAGAACACCGACTTGCCGTGGCAGTCGATACGGTAGCCGAGGTTGATCACCGGGTGGTTCATGACCACGTTCGAGATGGTGGCGTCGCCCACCGTGATGGGCGCGCCCGCCACCAGCGACTGGTACTCGATGGTGGCGCTCATTTGCGTTTCGCTGACCGGGAAATAGCTGTTTTGCAGCTGCACGTTCATCACGTGCTCGATGCCGTGGCCGGTGTCGGGATCGGTCACGCCGTGCAGGCGCACGCGGCTGCCGCGCACGAACAGCGGCGTAAAAAAGGGCAGGCCGTGGATGTGGTCCCAGTGGCTGTGGGTGATGAAGATGTTGGCGTGAATGTCGGCAGTCTTGTGTTGCAGCAGCGATTGCGCCAGCGGGAACAGGCCGGTGCCGGCGTCGAGGATCAGCAGGGTGTCGTTGTCGGTGCGAACTTCGATGCAGGTGGTGTTGCCGCCATAGCGCATGGTGCGCGGGCCGGGTGAGGGAATCGAACCACGCACTCCCCAGAATGTGAATTTCATGCGTACCTCTGGTGCTGTGCCATTTTTAAAGTCGTTTTTCTGGGCGATGATAGCTTTATTTCCGCCAGGCAGGGTAAAAACACAACAAGCTGTGTTCAAATTATGTAAGGGGGAAATCTGTCATGTACACAAACTTGCACTGAGGATACACTTTCGCCATGCAAGAGTTAACCCCCTCCCAAATCTCCCAGCGCCTCGACCTGTTGACCGAACTGAGCGTTGCGCTCGGCAAGTCGCACGATACCGACATCCTGCTCGAGCACATCCTGCTGGTCGCCAAGCGCATGACCAATGCCGACGGGGGCACCCTGTATCGTCCCAGTGCCGACCGCCGCGCGCTCGATTTTCACATCCTGATCAATGACACCCTGGCCATCCACCAGGGCGGCCCTGGCGGCGAACCGATCCGCGCACCGGCGATCCCGCTGTTCGACGCCAATGGCGTGCCCAACCTGTCGGCCGTGGCCGCGTATGCGGCGCACTCGGGCGAGTCCGTCAATGTGGCCGATGTGTACCAGCCGCAGGCCGAGGGTTTCAATTTCTCGGGCATGCTCGATTTCGACCGCCAACGCCAGTACCATTCGAAGTCGATCCTGACGGTGCCGATGCGCGATCACGAGGGTGAACTGACGGGCGTGCTGCAACTGGTTAATGCGCGCGCGCCGCAATCCGAGGCGGATCCGGGCCCCACCATCATCGCCTTCAACCAGACCGACCAGCGCTTCATCGAGGCGCTGGCGGCCCAGGCGGCGGCGGCGCTGACCCACCAGCGCCTGATCGCCCAGCTCGAAGAACTGCTCGAGTCGCTGGTCAACCTGATCAACATCGGCATCGATGAAAAATCGCCGTACACGGGCCGCCACTGCCAGTTCGTACCCGAGCTGACCATGCGCCTGGCCGAGGCGGTGCACGCCACCGAGACGGGGCCGCTGGCCGACTTCCGCATGACCGACGCCGACCGCAAGGAGCTGTGGATGGCCGGCCTGCTGCACGACTGCGGCAAGATCACCACGCCGGTCCACGTGGTGGACAAGGCCACCAAGCTGGAAACCATTTTCGACCGCATCGCGCTGGTCGACACGCGCTATGAGGTGCTCGAGCGCGATGCCAAAATCGCCGCGCTGGAACAGAAGCTGGCACTGGCGACCGATGGCGCCGCCACCCCGGCGGCGCTGGCCGGCATCGACGCGGCGCTGGCGGCGCAGCAGCAAGCGCTGCGTGCTGAACGCGCGTTCCTGCGCACAGCCAACGTGGGTGGCGAGGGCATGGCCCCGGCCGACCAGCAGCGCGTGCGCGACATCGGCGCGCGCGTGTGGACCGACATGGACGGCGCGGCGCGCCAGTTTCTCGACGCCGACGAGGTGCTCAACCTGTCGATCCAGTACGGCACGCTGACCGCCGACGAGCGCAAGATCATCAACAACCACATCTCGGTCACGGTGCGCATGCTCGAATCGCTGCCGTGGCCGCGCCACCTGCGCAACGTGCCTGAGTACGCGGGCGGCCACCACGAACGGATGGACGGCAAGGGTTACCCGCGTGGTTTGCGCGGCGAGCAGATGTCGGTGCAGGCACGGCTGATGGCGATCGCCGACATCTTCGAGGCATTGACTGCCTGCGACCGGCCCTACAAGAAGGGCAAGATGCTGTCGGAGTCGCTCGACATCCTCGGCAAGTTCGCGCTCAACGGCCATATCGATCCGCAACTGTTCGACATCTTCATCCGCAGCAAGGTGTACAGCGAGTTCGCACAGCAGCACATGGACCCGCGCCAGATCGACGTCATCGACGAGTCGCGCATTCCCGGCTACGTGCCCTGATGCGCTGGCGTTCCGGCTGGTCCCGGCATGGCGCGCGGCTGTTGTTGGGCGCGTTGTTGACGCTGGTGGCCGCGTGCGCCAGCATCGGCATCTTCGGCAGCGACACCATTGGCCGGCTCGACGCCATGCTGGGTGACATGCGCATGCGCGTTGAAGCGCCGCAGCTCGACCCGCGCATCGTGATCGTCGATATCGATGAAAAAAGCCTGAACCAGATCGGCCGCTTCCCCTGGGGCCGCGACGTGCAGGCGCGCCTGGTCACCCAGCTGACGGGCCATTACGGCGTGGCCGCCGTGGGCTTCGATATCTCGTTTCCCGAAGCCGACACCAGTTCCGGCTACGGCGTGCTGGCCAGCCTGGCCCGGGGCGAACTGGCCGGCGTGCCGGGCCTGCGCAGCCAGCTCGAACGTTTAAAACCGCAGATGGACTACGACGCGCTGTTTGCCGAGGCGATGCGCGGCCAGCCGGTGGTGCTCGGCTACAGCGTGTCGGACCGGCAAAAGAAGGGCGTGTTGCCCCAGCCGGCCTTCACGCTGGCCGACCTGAACGGCCGCACCGTGACCGCGTTTGCCGCGCCCGGCTACGAGGCCAACCTGGCCCAGTTGCAGCAGGCGGCGCAGGGCGCCGGCATTTTCACAGCCCTGACCGATAGCGACGGCGTGCTGCGCTCATCGACCCTGCTGCAGCGCATCGGCGACGGCTATTATCCGTCGCTGTCGCTGGCCACCGCCAGCGTGTACCTGAAGGCGCGCGCGATTGCGCCGGTGTTCACCCAGACCCTGGACCAGATGTCGGAGGCCGAGCGCGAGCATGGTGGCCTCGACCGCATCGCCATGTTTACGCCGCGCGGACAACTGGCGATACCGGTCGGCGAAGCCTTGACCACCACCATCGAATTTCGCGGCAAGGGCGGCCCCGACGGCGGCGCCTTCCGTTACGTATCGGCCGCCGATGTCCTGATGGGCGCAGTGCCGGCGGACGTGCTGCGCGGCGCCATCGTGCTGGTGGGGACCACTGCCGCCGGCCTCAACGATATCCGCGCCACCCCCGTCAATGCCGAGTTTCCCGGTGTGGAAGTGCACGCCAACCTCATCAAGTCCATTCTCGACGGCCATTTCAAGTCGCGTCCCGATTACGCCCTGGCCATCGAATTTGGCCAGGTGGTGCTGGTGGGCCTGCTGCTGGGCGGCGCGCTGGCGCTGGCCACCCCGGCGATGGCGGTGCTGCTGGCCGTAGGGGCGCTCGTCGGCGCAATGGGCTTCAACTGGTGGCTGTATCACAGTGCCGACGCCGTCCTCGACAGCGCCGTGCTGCTGCTGCTGATCGCCGCGCTGTTCGTCGCCAACCTGGCTTGGGGCTATTTCTTCGAGGTGCGCCAGGGCCGGGCGCTGGTGTCGCGCTTTGGCCAGTACGTGGCGCCGGAACTGGTGGCGCAGATGGCCGACAATCCCGACCGCTACAGCATGGATGGCGAAAGCCGCGAACTGACGGTGCTGTTTGCCGACGTACGCGGCTTCACGGCCATTTCGGAGCAGATGACACCGCAGGAGCTGCGCGAATACATCAACCTGTACCTGACCGCCATGTCGGAAGACATCCGCGACAGCCATGGCGGCACCCTGGACAAATATATCGGCGACGCCGTGATGGCGTTCTGGGGCGCACCGGTGGCGTTTGCCGATCACGCGGGCCGGGCCGTGTCCAGCGCCTTGCTGATGCAGCAAAGCGCGGCGCGCCTGAACCAGCAGTTCCAGGCGCGCGGCTGGCCGCCGCTGCAGATCGGCATCGGCCTCAATAGCGGCTTGATGCACGTGGGCGACATGGGCTCGCGCATCCGCCGCGCCTATACCGTGATGGGCGACGCCGTCAACCTGGGGGCGCGGCTGGAAGGCATCACCAAGGTATATGGGGTGGGCATTGCCGTGAGCGAATTTACGCGGGCCCAGGCGCCGCAGTTCGCGTATCGGGAACTGGACCGCGTCCGGGTCAAGGGCAAGACCGAACCGGTAGCCATTTTCGAGCCGCGCGGCCTGCTTGCCGACGCCGATTGCGCCGAACTGGCGCTGCTGGCCAGCTGGTCGCGCGTGCTGGAACTGTTACGTGCACGTGACTGGGATGGCGCCGAGGCCATCCTGCTGGCTTTACCGGACGATGGGCTGCGCCGGCTGTACGGCGCACGCCTGCAGCAGTATCGCGCCACGCCGCCCGGCGCGGATTGGGACGGCGTAACCACATTCGAGACGAAATAAGCACCGGCGGCAGGGAAGTTGCTGACTGGAAACCATATTCCGTCTAAAATTTGCTTTCACTCAATTGATGTCCAGCCGCGCCTGGCTGGCCATGCACTCACAAGAACCCTCACACATGAACGATCGTCTGGTGCGCCTGCTTGCAGGTTCCGCGCTGTTGCTGTGCGCTTCATATTCCAAGGCCGACACCCCCACCGACACGCCCCGTTTCGATATCGCCCGTTACGAGGTCAACGGCGATACCTTGCTCGGTGAGCAACTGGTGCAAGCGCTGGTGGCGCCGTTTGCCGGCCAGCAGCGCGATTTTGGCGATATCCAGCGGGCGGTCGAAGCGCTGGAAAACGCCTACCGCGCGCGCGGCTACACGCTGGTGCTGGTCATGTTGCCGGAGCAGGAGCTCGCCCACGGCGCCGTGCGCCTGAACGTGCTGCAGACGCAGGTAGGCAAGGTAACCATTTCCGGCAACCAGTACGTGGACGACGCCAATGTGCGGCGCGCACTGCCAGCCCTGGTCGAAGGGCAGACGCCGAACATGCCGGCGCTGGGCCTGAGCCTCAAGCTGGCCAATGAAAACCCGGCCCGCAAGCTGGAAGTGCGGCTGGCCGGTGGCGAAGCCGAAGGCAAGGTCGATGCCGGTATCACGGTGGTGGATGAACGCCCCTGGAAAGCCACGCTCAACCTCGACAATACCGGCAGCGACGCTTCCGGCAAGACCCATGCCGGCGTGGTGCTGCAACATGCCAACCTGTGGGGCCGCGACCACGTGGCCAGCGTGCAGTACACCACCTCGCTCGAACATGGCAGCCAGATCGGTGTCTATGGTGTCGGTTACCACGTGCCGTTGTACGCGCTGGGCGACTCGCTGGACTTTTTCGCCAGTTACTCGAACGTCGATTCGGGCACGGTGTCGGCCGGCATCGTCGATCTGGCCGTCAGTGGCCGCGGCACCACCGCCGGCGCACGCTACAACCAGAACTTCGGCAAGCGCGACAACTATGAACCCAAGCTGGTCTATGGGCTGGACTTCAAGGCTTACCGCAACAGCCTGCAATTCTTCGGCACCGAGCTGGGCACGGACGTGACGGTACGTCCCGTCAGCATCGCCTACGTTGGCGCCTGGCGCCTGCCGGACGGCGAGGCCAGCGTGGGCGTGACCCTGGCGCGCAATATTGCCGGCGGCAAGAACGGCAGCCAGCGCGACTTTACCCTGGCGCGCGTGGGCGCCAAGGCCGGCTACAGCGCCTTGCGCCTGAGCGGCAGCTACAGCCAGGTGCTGGGCAACGACTGGCAATGGCGCGCGCTGTTCAACGGCCAGTACACGCCCGATGCGCTGGTGCCGGGCGAGCAGTTCGGCGTGGGCGGCGGCGCGTCGGTGCGCGGCTTTCTCGAACGCGAAGTGGCCAATGACAGCGGCGCCAACCTGAACCTGGAACTGTACACGCCCAACTGGTGCGGCAATGGCGGCTACCAGTGCCGCGCGCTGGCCTTCTACGACACCGGCTGGGTGCGCCGCAATCACGTCCTGCCTGGCGAAATCGACAGCATGGCGATCGGCTCGGCCGGCCTGGGCCTGCGCATGCTGCTCAGCCGCTACGCCAATGCGCAGTTCGATTATGCCCATGTCGTCAACCCGGGCCTGACCGGGCGCCGCGACGCTAATCGCCTGCATTTCCGGGTTGCGCTCTCGTATTAAGGTACTCGAGGTACTGAGGTACCAAGGATAAAACATCATGACCAAACCAAAACCATTGCGCACCGTGCCCGCCAGCCACCCCTTCGAGCCGCCGCTGCGCCGGACCGCGCTGGCGCTGCTGATCGCCGCCTGTTTCAATGCCGCCCATGCCAATCCGGTCGCGCCGCAAGTGGTGCATGGCCAGGCCACGTTCAACCAGCAGGGCAACCTGTTTACCATCACCAATACGCCCAATACCATCATCAACTGGCAAAGCTTTTCCGTGAATGCGGGTGAGATCACGCGTTTTGTCCAGCAAAATGCCGGCAGCAGCGTATTGAACCGTATCACCGGGCAAGACCCCAGCAAGATCCTCGGTTCCCTGCAGTCGAACGGCAAGGTGTTCCTGATCAATCCGAACGGCGTGCTGTTCGGCCGCGACGCCCGCGTCGATGTGGCGGGGCTGGTGGCCTCGAGCCTGGCGCTGTCGAACCAGGATTTCCTGGCCGGCAAGATGAGCTTCAAGGCTGGCGACACGGCCGGCGCCGTCATCAACCAGGGCGCCATCAACGCCGGCAGCGGCGGGCAAATCCTGCTGATCGCGCCAAACGTGGAAAACAGCGGCATCATCACTGCGCCGAACGGCGACGTGCTGCTGGCCGCCGGCCACAGCGTGCAACTGGCCGACGCCGCCGACCCGGACTTGCGCGTGGTGCTGTCGGCGCCGGCCGACCAGGCCATCAACATCGGCCAGGTGGTGGCGCAGGGCGGACGTATCGGCATGGCCGGCGCGCTGCTGAACCAGCGTGGCGTACTCAACGCCAATAGCGCGGTGGTCGGAGAAAACGGCAAGATCGTGTTGAAAGCCAGCGGCAAGACGCTGCTGGAAAATGGCAGCGTCACCAGCGCCACCAGTGCGGTGGGCAAGGGGGGCGAGATTACCGTGCTGGGCGACCAGGTCGGCATGCAGGGCAATGCCAGCGTGGACGCCAGCGGCGCCACCGGCGGTGGCACGGTGCTGCTGGGTGGCGACTACCAGGGTAAAAATGCGGCGATTGCCAACGCGCGCCAGGTGGCGGTCGGCAAGGATGCCAGCATCACCGCCGACGCGTTAGAGAACGGCGACGGCGGCAAGGTCATCGTCTGGGGCAACCAGACGGCGCGCGTATTCGGCAGCGTTTCGGCACGCGGCGGCGCGGCGTCGGGCAATGGCGGCCTGGTGGAAACGTCGGGCCGTTACCTGGCGGTCGATGGCATCCGCGTCGATACCAGCGCGCGACGCGGCAAGCGCGGCAACTGGCTGCTCGATCCCTACGATATCGAAGTCGTGGCCGGCTACAACGGCGACTTGCAGAGCGTCGGCCAGTTTGCCGACGGGCTCCTCAACGCCACCATCGGCGCCGCCACGATTTCGAATGCCGGCAGCAACGTCATCTTGCAGGCGACGCACCGCATCACCTTCAACAGCGCCATCAACATGGTCAACAGCGGCGCGGGCCTCACTGCCCAGGCAGGCGAGGCGATCAATGTCAATGCAGCGATCACCACCATTGGCGGCGCGGTCAACCTGTCGGCCAACGATGCGGCCGGCGGCATGGCTTATGGCGCCAGCGGCAGCGTCAACCTGAACGCGGCCATCAGCACCGATTATGGCGACGTTACGCTGTCTGGCGCCAGCATCCTGGGGGCCGGCACGGTCACCGTCGGCAATGGCAACCTGAGCTTGAAAAGCAATCTCGCGGGCGGCAGCATCGCGCTGAGCGGCACCGGCGATCGATTGGTGGGTAGCGGTGCGGAAGGGCAGACCGTGCGCTTGCAGGCCGACAATATCAGCTTTACCGGCGGCCTCAATTTCGGCGGCGCCGGTGGCCTGGCCACGCTGACCATCAAGCAATTGAGCGAAGGCCGCCGGATCGACCTGGGCAGCAATCCGGGGACTGCACTGGGCCTGACAAGCGCCGAGCTGAACCGCATTGCCGTCAATACCGTCAATATCGGCGATGCCAGCTCTGGCGGTATTGCCATCAGCGCCCCGGTCAACCTGGTTGACCAGCAAGCGACAAACGGCATCAAATACCTGAACCTGGAAACCGGCGGCGCCCTGGTCGCCACGAACAAGCTGGCCATGCACCAGGCCGACAGCGAACTCAACATGACGGCCGCCAGCCTGACGGTCGGTAACGGCGGTGGCCTGTCGGCGGGCGCCACCGTCAGCCTGACGGCTGATAACATGAGCCTGGGTGGCTCGTCCCAATCGATCCGCGCCGGAACCGGGACCGGGACCGGCACCGTCAGCCTGAATCGTCGCAGCAACAGCGGCAGCATCGAGATCGGCAGCGCCGGCGCGGACAGTGTCGACAGCCTGGGCCTGACCGAAAGCGAGCTGAAATCCGTCGCCGCATCGACCATCGCGATCGGCAATGACAACTACGCCGGCGCGCTGAATCTGCAGGGCGCGCTCGACCTGAGCAACTCGAATAACCTCAACCTGCTGCAATTGCGCACCGGTGGCAATATCAACCTGAACGGCGCCGTGGCCGTCGCGAAGGATCTGACCGTTGCGGCCGGTTCCTTCGGCTCGGACAGGGTGATCAGTGCCAATGGCATCGTCAGCGTCGGCGGCGCTTTCATACTCGATGGCGGTAACTGGGTGCAGAATAATGCCAGTTTGCCCGCATTTTCCGCGTACAGCTTCAATATCAACAACGGCAGCTTCTTGCGCGTCAGGGGCGGCAATGGCAACGTGGCAACGCCGTACCAGGTCGCCGATGTGTACGGCCTGCAAGGGATCGGCACGCAAAGCTACGACAAGCATTACAGCCTGGTAGCCAACATCGACGCCAGCGGCACGGCCAACTGGAACCTGGGCGATGGGCGCACCGGTTTCGCGCCAATGTTCACTGGCGACGATATGGCTTATGCCGGCACCTTAGATGGCGGCAATCACAGCATCAGCGGCTTGACCATCAACGGCGGCGTCAACCCACCGTATTTCGGCAGCGGCCTGTTCGCACGGCTGCAAGGTGGCACCATCCGCAACCTGGCGATGGTAGGCGGCAGCGTTGTCGGCGGTAACAATGTGGGCGCGGTGGCGGGCAACAATGGTGGCGGCACGATCAGCAACGTGACCAGCAGCATGTCCATCAGCGGCAACACCAATGTCGGCGGCCTGGTGGGCGCCAATACCGGCACGATCAGCAATGTCACCGCCACTGGCAGCGTGACGGGGCTCGACTCTCGCACTAACGCGGGCGTTTCTACCGTGGGCGGCCTGGTCGGCGCCAATAACAGCGGCGGCACGATCACAGTGGCCCGCGCCACGGGCGCGGTCAATGCGCCCGGAGGACAGGTGGGCGGCCTGGTCGGCAATAACAACGGCGCCATCTCGCAAGCGTATGCCACCGGCAGCGTGGATGGCGGGGCCGATGTCGGCGGCCTGGTCGGACGCAATGGCGGCACCATCGGCGACGCCTATGCGACCGGCGCGATTGGCCTGGTCAGGGTCTATGACATTTACCCAAGCAACCTTGGCGGCGTCATCGGCTGGAGCGTGCCGGGCAGCAGCGCCAGCCGCCTGTATTTTTCTGGCCGTGTCTCGGGCAATGGCGTCACTCCCGGTACCTTGGGCGCGGTGGTCGGGCGTGCCGATCCTGGCGCGCGCGTGGGGCCGGCGCTCTTCAACTACGAAACCGCCGGCACTTATTTTGACCAGGGCGGCTCTACCGGGCGCAGTACGGCCGACATGAGCAAGCAAAGCAGTTTCGGCGGCTTCAATTTCGGCGACAATGCCGTCTGGCGCATCTACGAGGGCCATACCATGCCGCTGTTGAAGGCGTTCCTGACGCCGTTGCAGGTGACCGCTGGCGGTGCCTCCACCCGCGTCTACGACGGCCAGGTGGCCAGCGTCGGTCCGCTCAGCTATGTCGGGCTGCTCAATGGCGACCTGGGCGCCAGCGGCACTGCCACGTATGGCTACGCGCGCAATGTCGGCACCTATGCACTGGGCGGCTTGTGGTCCACCCAGTACGACATCAGCTATGCCGGCGCCACCAGCGTGTCCATCACGCCGCGTGCGTTGAGCGTCATCCTGAGCGGCAGCAAGGTGTACGACGGTGAGCTCGGCTTTGCCAATGTATCGTTAAGCCTGGACAACGTCGTCAGCGGAGACTCCGTGAGCGTGGCTGGCACCGCTGCGCAATTTCTCGACAAGAACGCTGGCACCAACAAGCCGGTCACGGTCAGCGGCCTGACCATTTTGACCGGTAATGAACTGGGCAATTACAGCCTGGCAGATACCGCCACTGGCACGGCCGATATCACCCGCGCCACTCTCGCCCTGGGCAATGTCAGCGCGGCCAATAAAATCTACGATGGCAACACCACCGCCAGCATCAGCGGCAACCTGACTGGCGTGATCGGCAGCGACCAGGTCCAGCTAACGGGCCTCTTGGGCAGTTTCAACAACAAGAACGTGGGCGCCGCCAAGGAGGTCAGTTACAGCGTGACCGAGAGCAATCTCAGGGGCAACGATGCCGGCAACTATGTATTGGCCACCGGAGGCAGCACCAGTGCCACCATCACGGCGCGCACGCTCAATCTCGGCTTCGCCGGTGTCAATAAAACCTATGATGGCAACGCGGCGGCGACCTTGACGATTACTGACGATCGTGTCGCGAACGACGTGCTGACAGCAACGGCCAGCGGCGCCTTTGCCGACAAGAATGCGGCTGCGAACAAAGCGATCACGGTGGAGAATGCCAGCTTGTCCGGCACGGATGCTGGCAACTACGTGCTGGCCTCGACCACCGGCGCGACCAGCGCCACCATCACGCAGCGCGCGCTGACGCTGGGATTTGCGGCAGCGGGTAAAACGTACGACGGCAAAACCGACGCCACGGTCTCTGTGACCGACAACCGCGTGACTGGTGACGTATTGACGGCAACGGCTACTGGTTCATTTGCCGACAAAAACGCAGGCATCAACAAGGTCGTGACGGTGGAGAACGCCAATCTGTCCGGTACCGATGCGGCCAACTATGTGCTGGATTCAACCACCGGCGCGACCAGTGCCACCATCGCGCAACGCGCACTGGTGCTGGGCTTTACGGCCGCCGGCAAGACCTACGATGGCAACACTGTGGCCACGGTTTCAGTGATCGACAACCGCGTGACTGGCGACGTACTGACGGCAACGGCAAGTGGTTCCTTTGCCGACAAAAACGCAGGCATCAACAAGGTCGTGACGGTGGAGAACGCCAGCCTGTCCGGCACCGATGCCGCCAACTATGTGCTGACCTCGACCACCGGCGCTACCAGCGCGACCATCACGCAGCGCGCCTTGGCGCTGGGCTTTACGGCTGCTGGCAAGACCTACGACGGCAACACCGCCGCCACAGTCTCAGTGATCGACAACCGCGTGACTGGTGACGTTCTGACGGCAACGGCCACTGGCGCCTTTGCTGACAAAAACGCAGGCTCCAACAAAGTTGTGACGGTGCAGAACGCCAGCCTGTCCGGCACCGATGCCGCCAACTACGTGCTGGACTCGACCACCGGCGCGACCAGCGCCACCATTGCGCAACGCGCGCTGGCGCTTGGATTCACGGCCGCCGGCAAAACCTATGACGGCAACACTGCTGCCACGGTTGCTGTGACCGACAATCGCGTGACTGGTGACGTACTGACAGCAACGGCCACTGGCGCCTTCGCCGACAAGAACGCCGGTGCCAACAAAGTCGTAACGGTGCAGAACGCCAGCCTGTCCGGTACCGATGCCGCCAACTACGTGCTGGACTCGACCACCGGCGCGACCAGCGCCACCATCACGCAGCGCGCGCTGGCACTCGGCTTCACGGCAACCGGCAAGACCTATGACGGCAACACCGCCGCCACCGTTGCTGTATCCGATAATCGTGTCGCTGGTGACGTACTGACGGCAACGGCCACTGGCGCCTTTGCTGACAAAAACGCAGGCACCAACAAAGTTGTGACAGTGCAGAACGCCAGCCTGTCCGGTACCGATGCCGCCAACTACGTGCTGGACTCAACCAGCGGCGCGACCAGCGCGACCATCACGCAGCGCGCACTGTCGCTCGGCTTCACGGCAGCGGGCAAGACCTACGACGGCAACACCGCCGCCGCCGTCGCAGTGACCGACAACCGTGTGGCTGGCGACGTACTGACAGCAACGGCCACTGGCGCCTTCGCCGACAAGAACGCCGGTGCAAATAAAGTGGTGGCAGTGCAAAACGCCAGCCTATCCGGCACCGATGCCGCCAACTACGTGCTGGACTCGACCACCGGCGCGACCAGCGCCACCATCACGCAGCGCGCGCTGGCGCTCGGCTTTACGGCAGCGGGCAAGACCTACGACGGCAACATCGCCGTCGCCGTCGCAGTGACCGACAACCGTGTGGCTGGCGACGTACTGACGGCAACGGCCACTGGCGCCTTTGCCGACAAGAACGCCGGTGCCAACAAAGTGGTGACAGTGCAGAACGCCAGCCTGTCCGGCACCGATGCCGCCAACTACGTGCTGACCTCGACCACCGGCGCGACCAGCGCGACCATCACGCAGCGTGCACTGTCGCTCGGCTTCACGGCAGCGGGCAAGACCTACGACGGCAACACCGCCGCCGCCGTCCCAGTGACCGACAACCGTGTGGCTGGCGACGTACTGACGGCAACGGCCAGCGGCGCCTTTGCGGACAAGAACGCCGGTGCCAATAAAGTGGTGACAGTGCAGAACGCCAGCCTGTCCGGCACCGATGCCGCCAACTACGTGCTGACCTCGACCACCGGCGCGACCAGCGCCATCATCGCGCAACGCGCCCTGACCCTGGGCTTTACCGGTAACGACAAGGTGTATGACGGCGGTAGCGCGGCAACGGTCGCGATTGCCGATAACCGACTCGCGGGCGATGTTCTCAATATCTCGGCCAGCGCCGCGTTTGCCGGCAAGAATGCCGGCAGCGGCAAGACGGTTACGGTAAGCAATGCCAGCCTGTCCGGCACCGATGCCGGTAACTACACGCTGGCAGTATCCGGTGGCGCGACCACCGCCAGCATTGCCCGCGCGGCACTGACTCTGAGCAGCATCAGCGCCAGCGACAAGGTGTATGACGGCACGCAGGCGGCCAGTGTCAGCGGCACCGTGGCCGGCGTGATCGGCCAGGATGCGGTCAGCCTGGCCGGCGGTAGCGGCGTCTTTGCCGACCGTAATTTCGGTACCGGCAAAGCCGTGGCCGTGAGCGGATTCCTGCTGGCCGGCAGCGATGCCGGCAATTACACCTTGACGACCAATAGCGGCGTGGCGCAGGCCAGCATTGCGCAACGCGCCTTGTCAACCTGGATCGGCGCGAGCGGCGGCTTGTGGAGCGATGCCGCCAACTGGGAAGGTGGCGTGGCGCCAAGCGGCAGCAACGTGCTGGCAGCTGATTTTGCGGCCAGCACCGGCACCGTGGTGTACACGGCCGCCGCTGGCGACACCGTACTCAACAGTTTTACCTCGCGCGGCGGCCTGAACCTGACCGGCGGTAGCCTGCTGGTCAATGGCGCCTTCAGCGCTGCCAACTATGCGCAAAGCGGTGGTTTGCTCGGCGGTTCGGGCAATGTCACGATCAGCAACAGCTTCAGCCAGAGCGCCGGCGCCATCAACGTGGGCGGCAACCTGGCCATCAGCCAGGCCAGCGGCGACCTGCGGTTTGCCGCGCTGGCGGCCAATGCGATCAGCTTGACCGCCAGCACGGGCGCCATCAGCCAGAGCGGCGCCGTGGTGGCCAACAGCCTGGCAACGCAATCGCAAAGCGGTACGGTGCTGAACGACGCCGGCAATCGCCTTAAAAGCTTTAGCGCCAGCAATAGCGGCGCCGGCGGCATAGCCTTGACCACGACCAGCGCGCCCGATCTGCTGGTGCTGGGCAGCCTTGCTACCGGCGCCGGCGATGTGCGTATCGAAAGCACGGGTGGGGTCGAAAGCCATGCCATTGCCAGCGGCAGCGGCAACGTGACCCTGATCGCACACAGCCCGGTCAACGTGCAGGGCGCCATCAGCGCCAATGATGTCACCATCGATGCCAGCACTGGTGTGAGCTTCGGCGACGGTGCGCGCGTCAATGCGGCGCGCACCGTCGCGGTCACGGCCGGTACCGGCGTCACGTTTGCCGGCGCGGCCACCCTCGATGTGCTGGCGACGGGCGGCATCAATGTCCTGGCCAGAAACGGCGATCTGACCGCTGCCGATACCGTGCGCATCAACAGCCGCGGCGCGCCCGTTACCTTGCTGGCGCCAAATGGCAGGTTGATCGTGCCAGCTTCCGTGATGGTAGCCTTGCCGGTGACCACGCCGGTGGTGCCGCCATCGACGGTCACCATCCCTGGCAATGCCGTGGCCTCACTGACCAACACGTATAACCCGCTCAACCAGATCAGTACGCCCAACAGTGTGAGCAGCCCGCTGCTGGCAAACCTGGCCCTGGAAGACTCGACGAAGAAAGCTACAAATGAATCCAAAAACGGTATCAAGAAGACCTACTGCAACTAGGTCGATCCTGGCAGTCGCCATGCTGTGGCTGGTGCTGATGGGCATCAGCCTGCACGCGCTGGCGCAGGTGGCCGGCACGGTGACGCAGTTGAGCGGCCCGATGATGGCGAAAAAGGCCGACGGCAAGGTCAAGATACTGTCGCTGAAATCCGACGTGGAATCGGGCGACACGTTAACGACCGAGAAGAACACCTATGCCCTGGTGAAATTCATCGACAACAGCGAAATCACCCTGAAGCCAGGCACCACCTTTGTCGTGGAGCAGTTTGCCTACCAGTCCGAGCAGCCCGACGGCGACCGGGCCAGTTTCAACCTGGTCAAGGGCGGCCTGCGCTCGCTGTCGGGCTTGCTGGGCAAACGCAACAAGGAAAAGTTCAGCCTGAAAACACCGGTGGCCACCATCGGCATACGCGGCACGTATTTCACTGTCGAATATATCGGCGCCGGCGGCACCATACCGTCGGCCCCGACGTTGCCCAAAACGGCGGTGCCTAGCCTTCCGCCAGGACTCTACACGTCCGTGATCGACGGACAGATCCAGGTGAGGAATCCGAGCGGCACGCTTAATTTTGCCGCCGGCCAGTTCGGCTATACGCCAAGCGCCAGCCAGCCGCCGATCCTGATACCGCAGAATCCGGGCTTGCAGTTTACGCCGCCGCCCAGTTTCACCACGATAGGGCCCGTTGCCAGCGGCCAGTCCGCCACGCCGGACAAGTCTGGCGGCGTCGATTGCGAGGTGCGCTAGATTTCGCTTGACCTTCCCATCGTTGGATAGTTGATCCTGTATGCATTCTCCATGCATACAGGATTTTTAACATGCAAAACCCCGCTCAACACACCTTGTCGTTCGGCATCGACGGTATGAGTTGCGCTTCGTGTGCCGGCCGGGTCGAGAAGGCGCTGGCCGGCGTGCCCGGCGTGGTGGACGCCAGCATCAACCTGGCCACCGACACGGCGCGCGTCACCAGCAGCACGCCGATTGCGCTGGCGTCGCTGCAGGCGGCGGTGGAGCAGGCCGGCTATGCACTGGTCACCAGCGAGATCGACCTGAACATTGAAGGCATGACCTGCGCCTCGTGCGTGGGGCGCGTGGAAAAGGCGCTGCTCAAGGTGCCCGGCGTGCATGCCGCCAGCGTCAACCTGGCCACCGAAAGCGCGCGCATCAAGGTCAGCGGTGTGGAAGCCGCCGCCCTGGTCGCCGTCCTCGACAAGGCCGGCTATCCGGCCAGCGTCGCCAGCCATGACAGCACTGCCACGGCCGCCGTAGCCGCAACCCCTGCGCGCGATGGCTGGAAAGTGGTGCTGGCCGCCGCCTTGTCGCTGCCCCTGATGCTGCCGATGCTGCTCGAGTGGGCCGGTTTGCACTGGACGCTGCCGGGCATGCTGCAATGGGCACTGGCAACGCCGGTGCAATTCCTGCTCGGCTGGCGCTTTTACCGCGCCGGCTGGAAAGCGGTGCGGGCCGGCGCCGCCAATATGGACTTGCTGGTCGCCGTCGGCACCAGCGCAGCCTATGGCTTGAGCGTGTACCTTCTGCTGGCCGGCCATGGCGGCATGGCGCACCTGTATTTCGAGGCCTCGGCCGTCGTCATCACTCTGGTCTTGCTGGGCAAGTGGCTCGAAGCGCGTGCCAAGCGCCAGACCGCTGCGGCTATCCGGGCGCTGCAAGTGCTGCGCCCCGAGTCGGCCCGGGTGCGCCGCGACGGCCAGGAGCACGATGTTCCGGTGGCCCAGGTGCGGCTGGGCGACCTGGTCGTGGTGCGTCCGGGCGCCCGCATCCCGGTTGACGGCGTCGTGCTCGAAGGCGCGAGCGACGTCGATGAATCGCTGATCACCGGCGAGAGCCTGCCGGTGAGCAAGCACGCGGGCGAGCAGGTGACGGGCGGCGCCATGAATGGCGCCGGCGTGCTGCTGGTGCGCACCAGTGCCGTGGGGCTGGAGTCCACCTTGGCGCGCATTATCAGGCTGGTAGAAGACGCGCAGGCGGCCAAGGCGCCGATCCAGCACCTGGTTGACAAGGTGAGCGCCATCTTCGTGCCAGTGGTGCTGGGACTGGCGCTGTTGACGCCGCTGGGCTGGTGGATTGCCAGCGGCGACCTGGAAACGGCGATTATCAACGCCGTGGCCATACTGGTGATTGCCTGCCCGTGCGCCCTGGGCCTGGCCACGCCGGCGGCGATCATGGCCGGCACCGGCGTGGCGGCACGCTACGGCATCCTGATCAAGGACGCCGAGGCGCTGGAGGTGGCGCACGCGGTCACCACGGTGGTGTTCGATAAAACCGGCACCTTGACGGTCGGCATGCCCGTGCTGGCGGCGCTCCACGCGCATGACATCGCCGAAGAACGCTTGCTGCAACTGGCGGCTGCCATCCAGGCCGGCAGCGAACATAGTCTTGCCAGGGCCGTGCTGGCAGCGGCTGCGGCGCGCCAGCTGGCGCCCCTGACGGCCGGCGGCGTAGCGGCGTTGCCGGGCCGGGGGCTGGCGGCCCAGGTCGATGGGCTGGCTTTGAAGCTGGGCAGCACGCGCCTGATGCAGGAAGAGGGCGTGGACCTGGCGCCGCTGCAAGAACAGGCGCAGGCGCTGGAAGCTGCCGGCAATACCATCTCCTGGCTGTCGTGCGGACCGCAGTTGCTGGGCCTGTTCGCCTTCAGCGACCCGGTCAAGCCTGGCGCCCGCACGGCGATAGTCCGGCTGCAAGCGCTGGGCATTGCCACCGTCATGCTGACGGGCGACAACCAGGGCAGCGCGCATGCCGTCGGCAAGCTGCTGGGCATCGACACGGTGGTGGCCAATTTGCTGCCGGCCGATAAAGTGGCTAGAATCGTGCAGCTGAAGGCGGCTGGCGCCAGGGTAGCGATGGTAGGCGACGGCATCAACGACGCGCCGGCGCTGGCGGCGGCCGATGTTGGCATTGCCATGTCCACCGGTACCGACGTTGCCATGCAGGCGGCCGGCATTACCCTGATGCGCGGCGACCCGGCGCTGGTGGCGGACGCCATCGATATTTCGCGCCGTAGCTACAGCAAGATCCGCCAGAACCTGTTCTGGGCCTTCATCTACAACCTTGTGGGCATTCCGCTGGCGATGCTGGGGCTGCTCAATCCCGTGGTGGCCGGCGCTGCCATGGCACTCAGTTCCATCAGCGTGATCAGCAACGCGCTGCTGCTGCGCCGCTGGAAGCCCGCCAACACACCCCGGAGTGCCACATGAATATCGGACAAGCCGCTGCCGCCTCGGGCATCACCGCCAAGATGATCCGCTACTACGAGAGCATCGCGCTGGTGCCGCCAGGACGGCGGTCCGATGCCGGCTACCGGGTGTACAGCGACGATGATTTGCACGTACTACGCTTCGTCAAGCGCGCCAGGACGCTCGGCTTTTCGCTGGAGCAGATCCGCGAACTGCTGTCGCTGTGGCAGAACAAGGCGCGCGCCAGCGCGGACGTCAAAGCCATCGCGCTGGGCCACGTGGCCGAACTCAACCAGCGCATCGCCGAGCTGACCGAGATGCGCGATACGCTGCAAACGCTGGCCGGCTGCTGCCAGGGCAACGACCGTCCCGATTGTCCGATCCTGCAGAGCCTGGGGCATCCGGGCTGATGCCTGTGAAGCTGGCGCGGCGGTTTTGCGCGCGGTGCTAGCATCGGGGCATGACAACACCCTATCAACTCTATTACTGGCCCGGCCTGCAAGGGCGCGGCGAATTCGTGCGGCTGGCTCTGGAAGAGGCGGGCGTTCCCTACGAGGACGTGGCGCGGCGGAAGAAGGGCATGCCGGTGCTGCAAGCGAGCCTCGATTTTGCGCACAGCGAGCATCCGTCGTTCGCGCCGCCGGTGCTGCGCGCGGGCGAGCTGCTGATCGGGCAGACTGCCAACATCCTGCTGTTTCTCGGCATCCGCCACGGCCTGGCGCCGCGCGCGGAAGCAGGGCGGCTGTGGGCCAACCAGCTGCAACTGACCATCGCCGACATCGTCAACGAGGTGCACGATACCCATCACCCGCTCTCGACCAATCTATACTACGAAGACCAGAAGAAGGCGGCCAAGGTGCGATCCAAAGACTTCATCGCCGAGCGCATCCCGAAATTTCTCGGTTACTTCGAGCAGGTGCTGGCCAACAACCCGGGACGCGGCGCGTTTGCCGTGGGGGCGCGGCTATCGTACGTGGACTTGTCGCTGTTCCAGCTGATGGCTGGCCTGCGCTATGCGTTTCCCAACGCGATGGCGCGCCAGGAGCACGCGTGGCCCCGGCTGGTCGCCTTGCACGACGCGGTGGCCGCGCGGCCCACTATCGCCGCGTATTTACGCTCGAAGCGGCGGATACCGTTCAATGAAGATGGCATCTTCCGCCACTACCCTGAACTCGACAAGTAACGGTCAGTTGGCGCTCGCGACGGGGAACCCGGCATCGGCAATTGCCGCCTTGAGCGGCGCCAGCTCGGTGGCGCTGTCGATGCGCACCGTTTTGCTGGCCAGATCGACTTCCACCTTCGCCGCCGCATCGATCGTCTGCACCGCGCGCGTGACGGCGCTGACGCAATGGCCGCAGGTCATGTCTTCCACTTGTAGCTGATACATGGTGTTTCTCCTTACAGGTTGGGGGCATGATACTGTAAGGCTTCCAGCGGTGGTAAGGTCAAGCGGATGGTGGTGATACAAAAGGTTGATCACGCGCTCTACTGATTGCGATCAAGGATTGTGTATCTTGTAGCGATACAGTAT
Source organism: Duganella sp. Leaf61 (assembly GCF_001421905.1). Lineage (NCBI taxonomy): Bacteria > Pseudomonadati > Pseudomonadota > Betaproteobacteria > Burkholderiales > Oxalobacteraceae > Duganella > Duganella sp. Leaf61. Next base: position 19,844 of record NZ_LMLM01000012.1, on the reverse strand, counting down.
CTTGATGATCAGGAGCTTCCGACACAAAGGTTGCAGCGCTATTTTGAAACCGGCAGCAAAGCCGGGATACAGAAGGAAGCGATGCGATTCTTGTCGATTATCTGGACTATCACTAGGGGGGCTGCCAATGGCACGCATGCATAATCCGCCTCATCCAGGGCAGGTGTTGCGGGAGTATTTAGGTGACATGACAGTCACCCGGGCCGCGTTGCAACTCGGGGTAGGGCGGGTGACGTTGCAGCGCATCGTCAATGGCGTTGCCGGTATTTCGCCGGATATGGCCTACCGCCTGGGGGCTGCTTTCGGAACCAGTCCGGAACTGTGGGCGGGCATGCAGATGCAGTACGACTTGTACCGGGCCGCCAGGCTCAAGCGCCCCAAGATCGTCCGGTTTGCCTGATTGTTCAATCCTCACCCCAGCGGCGGATCGTCCAGCCGTGCCAGGTCGAGGCTGACCAGGGCCCAGATGCCGTCGGCGTAGCTGGGCTCGCGCGACAGGTATTCCACCTCCGAGGCCTTGATTTCGAACGCCTTGCCCTGTTCGACCAGTTGCCCCACGTGGCCATAGATGGCCTTGGTGGCGTTGCTCATGGCGCGGTCCACTGTTTCGCCGCTGGTGGTGCAACCGGGAATGTCGGGTACCGTCACGCCGTACCTGCTGCCGCCATGCTTTTGGATCAGAATTGGAATATCCATCGTGTCACCTCGGCCGGGTCCAAAAATCAGGAGAATCAATGACTTGGAGGTCTCAGTGTCGTACAGTCACGGCCACGTTTCAAGCACTTTCGTGACAGTTTTACGACGCCACTTTTCATATTGGTAACAAATGTTGACATGAATAAATCTTCGTACTATTCTGTTTCTTCGGTTTAAACACCAGGTCCCGCATCCCCGTACCTGGTCAGGCAATTCGCTCACACCATCCAATCTACGGGGAAAATCATGAAAAACTTCAAGCTCGCCGCACTTGCTCTGGCATTTGCCGCCATTGGCAGCGCCAACGCCGCCGTCATCACGTTCCAGACCGGCCAGTCCACCGCTGCCGCGCAAGCCACCGCCGAAGGCTATCGCGACGCCGTGGAAGACGCTGTTGCCGGTTCGCCACTGAGTTCGACCGTGTTGACCAGTTACGACATCGTCTCCAATCAGGGCCTGTTCGGCACCGGCAACAGCAACCTGGCCTACAAGTCGGACATCACGTTCGGCCTGACGGCAAACGGCACGTATTCGTTCCGCGCCGGCGTCGATTTCGGCAAGGGCGGGGCGCTGTTCCTCGACGGCCAGGCAGTGGCGTTCAACGGCAACGACATGTGGTGGGCCCACAGCTACGTGAACACCAACTCGATCTTCGAAGTCAGCAATCTGTCGCTGCTGGCTGGCAACCATACGCTGACCCTGTACGGTCTGGAAAACTGCTGCGACGGCGGCCAGCAAGTGCAGTTCTCGGCCAATGGCGCCGCCTTCCAGAGCTTTACCAAGCAAACCCTGGCGCCGGTTCCGGAGCCGGAAACCTATGCCATGATGCTCTGCGGCCTGGGCCTGGTAGGCGCGGTGGCACGCCGCCGTCGCCAGAAACAAGCCTGACACTGCATTTCCCGTCACCGCCGCAACCGCCGGCGGTGATTGCGCTTCCCTCGGTTACATCCTCCTGCTTCCGCCTTCCCTTCCCGCTGTTCCGCTCCCTCCCAAAAGTTACTGCAGGCACCACTTCGTGCACCCTTTTGGTGAATTCGTCTCATGATGGTGCAAATCACGTTTTTAATTTAATTCCGATTATTTATATTTTAAAAAAATTAAATTCGTAAAAAAATAATATAAGTTATGAAAAATATTTGATAGTCGCAGAAAAGCAACATTAAATTATATTTGTAACTAAATGCAACTGGTTCAGCTGCATAATAAATATTCTTGCTTTTACAGAATTATTATTGGTAAGTAAAACTTTATCAGTAATGGTCGTGATTGCTGGAGTTGAGTTCACATTATAAAAATTGATTGCATAAAGCACATAAAAGGGAAGAGCATGTTATTGAAAGAGAAAACCAGTGTCATCTTGGTGCGGCTGGCGATCGGCACTTTTGCCGGTACTGCGATGCTTGCACAATTCGCCCATGCACAGGACGCCAACCTGGCAGCCCAGCCGGTGGCCGAAGCCAAGGCGGCCGACGACAGCAATCCTGCAGTTCAAAAAGTGTATGTGACCGGCTCCAACGTGCGCCGCATTTCGGTGGAAACGGCGTCGCCGGTGCAAATCATCACCCGCGACGAACTCACCCGTGGCGGCGCCACGTCGCTCAACGAAGTCCTGCGTACCATTTCCGCCAACGTCGGCGGTATCGATGAAAACCGCACCAACGGCTTCAGCGCCGGCGCAGCCGGCCTCAACCTGCGCGGCTTCGGCAGCCAGGCCACCCTGATGCTGATCAATGGCCGCCGCCTGGCGCCGTATGCGCAGCCGGAATTCCAGACCACCTTTGTCGACCTTAACTCGATTCCCGTCGGCGCCGTCGAACGCGTCGAAATCCTCAAGGATGGCGCCTCGGCCATTTACGGTTCGGAAGCGATGGCCGGCGTGGTCAACATCATCCTGCGCGACAGCTTCGAGGGCCTGGAACTGGGCGGCTCGCTGGGCGAGTCCAGCCGCAGCGACGGCAAGCAAAAACGCGCCACCGTCAGCTACGGCAAGGGCAGCCTGGTCGAAGACCACTTCAATGCCTACGTCACCCTCGACGTACGCCAGCGCGACCCGATGTATATGTACAACCGCGACGGCTACCTGGGCACCCAGGACCTGCGCGCCTACGGCTACAAGGACCAGCGTTCGCTGTACACGTATCCGGGCAATATCTACTGGACCGACAAGGCGACCAATGTGCTCACCTCGCGCACGCTCGACAAGAACTGCCCGGCCGACCGCCTGGTGCCGGCGTCCAGCGTACTGGCCGCCACGTCGGTGGGCCAGGCTTGCGTGTTCGATGATTACAAGGACAGCTCGATCAACTCCGCCGGCAAGACCGACCGCTTCGGCATCACCAGCCGCCTGACCTGGCAGCCGACCGCGAACACCACCCTGTTCAGCGAGCTGATGTTCAACCGCAACAAGGCCACGGTGACGGGCCTGCCGCACTGGGTGGCCGGCCAGAATGGCCAAATCGTCCCGGCGCTGCCGATCACCCACCCGCAGTATCCGCAAGAGCTGATCGGACCGGACGGTAAAACCCTGGCCGGCGGCAATGGTACCGTGCGCGTGCGCGCTTCGCTGCGCGACTTCCCGGGCCAGGGCCAGAACAACACGACTGATTTTGGCCGCTACCTGGTGGGCGCCAAGGGCGACTTCAAGAACTGGGACTGGGAAACCGCCTTGCTGCGCACCGACAGCAAGGTCAAGTCGCGCAACACCAGCGCCATCTTGGCCACCCCGTTCATCGATGCGTACACCAACGGCACCTTCATTTTCGGTGGCGGCGCGGCCAACCAGGCGCTCTACAACTCGATCACGGCCAGCCCGAAGAACGGCTTCAAGTCCGGCCTGACCCAGATCGACGGCAAATTGTCCGGCGAGTTGTTCAACCTGCCGGCCGGTGCAGTCGGCCTGGCGGTGGGCGCCGAGTTCCGTCGCGAAACGCTGTCCACCAATCCCGATCCGCTGGCAGTCGAAGGCGAGCTGTATCACCAGGCGCAGTTGCCGCCCGGCTTCTCGAACAGCCGCCGTATTTCGTCGGTCTATGCCGAGTCGACCGTTCCCGTGTTGCCGTCGGTTGAAGCACAGTTGGCGGTGCGCTATGACCATTACTCGGACTATGGCAACTCGACCACGCCGAAAGTGGGCGTGAAGTGGAATGCCACGTCGTCGTTCGTGGTGCGCGGCACGTATGCCGAAGGCTTCCGTGCACCGACCCTGGTGGAAAACTCGACCGATGTGCGCAATGCGTTCCTGACGTTCCGCGATCCGGCCCGCTGCAACGCCAGCTTCACCCTCGGTTGCAGCGGCTCGAGCGCGTACCAGAGCGGCGCCAACCCGGCGCTGCAGCCGGAAACGGCAAAGAGCTACACGCTGGGCGTGGCGTGGGAACCAAGCCCGTCGTTCATGGCAACGCTGGACTTCTTCCAGATCAAGCGCGTCGATGAAATCGGCACGTACGAACTGTCGAAGGTGCTGGCCGATCCCGACCGCTACGCCAACGATCCGGCTGCCGTCATCACCCGCGCGGCGCTGACCGCCGCCGACCGTGCCGCCGGCGCCACCGCCGGCGAGATCACCAACATCCGCATGTTGCTGACCAACGTGGCCGTGTCCAAGATCCGCGGCGCCGACCTGAAACTGACGGGCCGCCTGAACATGGGCGAGTACGGCGTGTTGACGCCAACGCTGAACGTGAGCTACACGCAGTCGTACAAGAACGCGCCGTCGCCAACGTCGGACCTGATCGAGTACGCCGGCACCCGTGGCACGCCGTCGGTGCAGGCCAACCTGGGCCTGGCGTGGAAGAAGGCGGCGTATGCGCTGTCGGCCGACACCGTATTCGTCGGCAAGATGGCTTCGGTGGCGGACCGTACCACCGAGTGCGTGATGGCGACCGAAGGTTATCCGCAACTGTGCACGGGCATTCCTTCGTTCACCGTGGTCAACCTGGGCGGCAGCTACAGCGGCTTCAAGAACACCAAGCTGAGCTTTGCGATCCAGAATGCCTTCGACCGCAAACCGCCGTTCCACCCGAACGACGGCGCCAACTACTACGCGCCGCTGCATAGCGCGATGGGACGTTACTTCCAGTTGACCGCCGATTACAGCTTCAAGTAATCGCGGCAGGATCAAAGGCGCCGTGACCGCGAGGTGACGGCGCCTTTTACCTTATGAGTGTTTTTGTTCTCGAATCGAGGAGACAGTTTTGAACCGACGCATCCTTCCCGTCGTGCTGGGCGCCTTGTTGCTCGGCGGTGGCGCTTACAGCCCCGTGGCGCAGGCCGACGCATCCATCCCCATCGCCGATTTCTTTAAAAAGGCCGAATTCAGCGGCCGCCCCGTGCTGTCGCCCGATGGCCTGAGCATGGCCGTGCTCACGCCGCGCAACGGCCGTTTCGTGCTGGCGGTAATCAATCTCGATACGCGCGCCTCGACCGTGGTGGCCTCCGATCCGGAATGGAACGTGGCCAACCCGATCTGGGTCAACAATCGCCGGCTGGTATTCAGCATCAACAAGGGCGGTGACGAAGTGCAGGAAAAGCAGACCGGTGGCGGCCTGTTTGCCGTCAACAGCGACGGCAGCGGTTTTCGCAAGCTGGTCATCAGCATCAAGGAGGCGATGAGCTCGAACCTGCCGTACAAGCCGGTCTCGGTGCTGACGCGCGTGGGCGGCGACAGTAACGACCTGATCGTGGTGAACAACGAACGTGGCCGCGATGCCGACCTGGGCGCCAGCGACGTGTTCCGCCTGGACACCACCAACGGCCGCATGGCGCTGCTTACCTTTAACAATCCGGGCGCGGTCAGCGGCTGGGTGCTCGACCATAACAAGGTGATCCGCGTGGCATCGTCGATGACGGTGGAAGACAGCAGCAAGCGCATCATCCAGACCGTGTACCTGCGCGATGACGAGAAAGCGCCGTGGAAAGCCATCTACAAGGCCTACCTCGATGAAGGCAAGGAAATGAATCCGCTGGGCTTCGACTTCGACAACAAGACCTTGTTCGTGGCCGGGCGCTTCAATGGCCGCGACAAGGCCGGCGTGCACATCTGGAACTCGGCCAACAATACCGCCGGCGAACTGATTGCCGAGCACGCCGAGGCCGATATCCCGGATGGCCTGATCTTCGACGAAATCCGCAAGAAAGTGGTGGGCGTATCGGTGTATGGCATGAAGCCGGAAATGTATTATTTCGACGAGGACTACGCCCGCCTGCAGGCCACGCTCGACGCCAGCCTGCCGGGAGAACGCGTGCAGTTCCAGTGGAATGGCAACCATGCGGTAGTGGCCACCTCCAGCACCAATAATGTCGGCAAGCTGTACCACTTCGACACCGTCAAGAAAACGCTCGAACCGCTCTACAGCGTCAAGCCTGAGCTGGACGGCAAGAAGCTGTCGGAGCAGGCCGTGATCCGTTACCAGGCCCGCGACGGCCTGACCATTCCTGCTTACCTGACCCTGCCCGAAGGCCGTCCGGCCAAGGCGCTGCCGCTGGTGGCGTACATCCACGGCGGCCCGCACGCGCGCGACGGTTTCGGCTATGATCCGATCACGCAAATGCTGGCTTCTCGCGGTTTTGCCGTGCTGCAGCCGCAGTTCCGCATGTCCACCGGCTTCGGCTGGAAACACCACGTCTCCGGCTGGAAGCAATGGGGCCTGACCATGCAGGACGATATCACCGACGGCATCGAGACCCTGGTCAAGCAGGGCGTGGTCGATCGCAACCGCGTGTGCATCATCGGCGCCAGCTACGGCGGCTATGCCACCATGTACGGCCTGGTGAAAAACCCCGACCTGTACAAGTGCGGCATCAACTGGGTAGGCGTTACCGACGTCAAGATGCTGTTCACGGTGAACTGGTCCGACATGTCGGGACCGGTGATGGACAACATCGGCGCGAAAATGCACGGCGATCCGAAAACCGACGAGGCCTACTTCACCAAGGTATCGGCTATCGGCAACGCCAGTAAAATCAAGGCCCCGGTCCTGATGGCGTACGGCAGCGAAGACCGCCGCGTACCGCTGATCCACGGCGAAAAAATGCGCGACGTGTTGCTCAAACAGGGCAATACCGTGGAGTGGATGGTGATGACGGGCGAGGGCCACGGCTGGGCCAAGGAAAGCAACAACATCAAGTGGGGCGAAACCGTGTACCGCTTCATCAACCGCTACATTGGTGACGGCGCCACTGCCACCACCACGAAAGCGGCGGGACAGCCTTGATCGCCGGGTAATACCAGCAGGCATGAAAAAGCCCCGCCGGCATCGCTGCCGGCGGGGCTTTTTGTTGAGTACTTTAAAACTTACAGCACTTCGCTGGCGTGATCGGCCAAACGCGAGCGCTCGCCGCGCGCCAGGGTGACGTGACCGCTGTGGGTCCAGCCCTTGAAGCGGTCGACCACGTAGGTCAGGCCGCTCGAGCCTTCGGTCAGGTACGGCGTGTCGATCTGGGCGATGTTGCCGAGGCACAGGATCTTGGTGCCGGGACCGGCGCGCGTGACCAGGGTTTTCATCTGCTTGGGCGTCAAGTTCTGCGCTTCGTCGATGATGAGGAACTTGTTGACGAAGGTGCGGCCGCGCATGAAGTTGAGCGACTTGATCTTGATGCGCGAACGGATCAGGTCTTGCGTTGCCGCACGACCCCACTCGCCGCCATCCGAATCGGACTTGTTGAGCACTTCGAGGTTGTCGTCGAAAGCGCCCATCCATGGCGACATTTTTTCTTCTTCGGTACCCGGCAGGAAACCGATGTCTTCACCGACCGGCACCGTCACGCGGGTGACGATGATTTCGTTGTAGAGCTTGGTTTCCAGCACTTGCGCCAAGCCGGCGGCCAGGGCCAGCAGGGTCTTGCCGGTACCGGCCTGGCCCAGCAGGGTGACGAAGTCGCACTCCGGGTTCATCAGCAAGTTCAAGGCGAAGTTCTGCTCGCGGTTACGCGCGGTCACGCCCCACACATTGTTCTTGTTGTGGCTGAAGTCGCGCAAGGTTTGCAGCACGGCGGTCTTGCCATTGAGTTGCTTGACCTGGCCGTAGAACGGTGCTTCGCCGTTTTTCGGTTCGAGGAACACGAACTGGTTGACCAGCAGCGACGGGATGAACGGACCGGTCACGCGGTAGAACGTGGCGCTCTGGCCGCTCTTGTTCTCCTGCCACGATTCGAGGTCCTTGCCGTGCTTGTTCCAGAAATCGTCCGGCAGCTGGACGATGCCCGAGTACAGCAGGTCGGTATCTTCCATCACGTGGTCGTTGAAGTAATCCTCGGCTGGCAAGCCCAGCGCACGCGCCTTGATGCGCATGTTGATGTCTTTCGACACCAGCACGATGGCGCGGCCCGGCTGATCGGCTTCGAGCGAGCGCACCACGGCCAGGATCTGGTTGTCGGCCTTGCCCACCGGCAGACCCAGCGGCAGGTCGGCGGTTTGCATGCGGGTCTGGAAGTACAGGCGGCCCTTGGCGTCCTTGTTGCCCAGCTTGGACAATTCGATGCCGTTTTCGATGGCGTCGTCGTCGGTGTTGGAGACCAGCGCGTCGAGCGTGCGCGAGACCTGGCGCGCATTGCGCGCCACTTCGGTCATGCCCTTCTTGTGGTTGTCCAGTTCTTCCAGCGTCATCATCGGCAGGTAGACGTCGTGCTCCTCGAAGCGGAACAGCGACGACGGATCGTGCATCAGCACGTTGGTGTCGAGCACGAACAGCTTGGTGGTGCCGGCCTGGTCCGCATTGCGGCTGGTGGACGACTTGATGCCCGACTCGTTCGCCTTGTGCTTGGTTGGATGCGGCGCTTCGGCGGTAATCGGCGTGACCTTGGAGCGCGATGGCGCAGCCTTGGTCTTGGCAACCGGCTTGGCCACCGCTGGTGCTGCTGCCGGCGTTGGCACCGGCGCCAGTTTGGCGACCGGAGCTGGTGCGGGCACTGCGTCGGCGGCAGCTTTCAGCACGGCCGGCGCCGCCTTCAGCACGGCAGCAACGGCCTTCGACTTGGTGGTTTTGGCCGGGGCCTTGGCCACCGGTGCAGCAACGGGCGCGACCGGCGCGACTTTTGGTGTTGGAACAGCTTTGACGACAGGCGCCGCTTTCTTCGGCGCGCGCGCGGCAGCGGCTACGGGTACATCTTCCACGACCGCAGCCGCTGCCGCCGCGATGGCGGAAACAGGGCGCTGAGCAGTGGCTTGGGGATAATCTTTTGCCGGCAGTATAGTCGCAGGCTTACTAGGTAATTTTGGCAGTGGCATCAGGATCTCAATCGAAAAATATCTGGAGGAATCCGCCCATAGGCGCAGCGCGCTTGCCCGTGCGTAATCGGGAAGCGTTGGGACCGGATGGGGTGGATGCTGGGTAAAGCAGGTAACAAGACTGCCGATGGGCATACATCTCGCCCGGTGGTAGGACTGCATGGTGGCCGGTTGGCCACCAGTGAGGGGTGGTTGATTGACAGTGTGAACTCAAGATTGGTGAATACGCATGGTACTGCAACGGTTAGGCAATTCCGGACCGCTGCGCACTGGCCTGGGCAACTACAGCATCAAGCCTGGCGCGCGACGAATTCCAGCACTTCATCAACGTGACCTGCAACCTTCACGCCTCTCCATTCTTTCACCAATTGGCCGTTAGCGTCAATCACAAACGTACTGCGCTCAATACCGCGCACGGTCTTGCCATACATTTGCTTCATCTTCATGACACCGAACTGTTCGCACAGCGCTTCTTCGGGATCGGAGATCAGCTCGAAAGGCAGGCCCAGCTTGGTTTTGAAGTTTTCGTGCGAGCGCAGCGAGTCGCGGCTGACGCCGTAGATTTCGGTGCCGGCCGCCTGGAATTGCTCGTGCAGGTCGCGGAAGGCGATGTTCTCGGTGGTGCAGCCTGGCGTGTTGTCCTTGGGATAGAAGAACAACACCGTGTGGCGGGCCGGACGGCCGGCCAGCTGGAAGGTCTGCGCGCCCGTCATGGCGGCGGAAAAATCGGTCACGGGGGATGGGCTATCAGCCAAAGACGTTCTCCTGGGGTAAGCGTGGCGCCAAGGCGGCGCGCTGGAATGTTGCAGTAATGTGGGGCCGGGCGGTGCAATTGCAAGGGCAAGATCAACCGTTGCCTTGCTCGGCGGTATCGATGATCAGCGCCAGCGCCACCTTGCGGCCTTCGCCCATCAGGATATTGTAGGTGCGGCAGGCGGCCTGGCTGTCCATGCACTCGACGCCGATCCGGCGCAAGGTGAGCGCGGCCGTCAGGCGCGGGTGGATGAAACGCTGGCGCGCGCCGGTGCCGAGAATGACCACGTCGGGATCGTCGGCGCCGATTACATCGAAATGCTCTACGGTAAGAGATTCGAAAGTGGGCGCATCCCAGGCGCGCGGCGCCATCTCGGGCAACACCACCAGGCTGTAGTTATAACGCTCGGCGTTGATTTCCACGCCGGTCTGGTCGTAGCCGGTGACGGTTTGGTACTTTTGGGTATCGCTTTGATGAAGCTTCATGGTGATGTCTGCAAGAATGCTGCGGAAGACTGCCATTCTACCGTTTTTCGGCCCCTTGACACCCCGGGGAGCCGAAATTACCTACTGCGCGTCCCGCTATCGCCTCTCCGTTGCTCAGCGTACCTTCGTACGCTTCCGCTACTCGAGACGATATCGGGCCGCTCGGTACGGTTTTTCGGGTCCCCTTCTCTCAAAGGTTGATTAAATGGGATGCTTTCGGCACAATCGTTATTTTCGCACTGCAGCAAGGCGGTAGCGCCGATTTGGCAGGCCGCAGCGTTTTTGCCTCACCTGAACAGGATTTTATTTTGCGACCGATTCAAAAATCGAACAAACTGGCGGAAGTCTGCTACGAGATCCGCGGCCCGGTGCCGGAAAAAGCGCGCCAGATGGAGGAGGAAGGTCACAAGATCGTCAAACTCAACATCGGCAACCTGGCCGTGTTCGGCTTCGACCCGCCCGATGAAATCGTGCAGGACATGAAGATCAACCTGTCCAATGCGGCGGGCTATACCGATTCCAAGGGCATGTTTGCGCCGCGCAAGGCCATCATGCACTACACTCAGGGCAAGAATATCGCCGGCGTCACCATTGACGACATCTATCTGGGCAACGGCGCGTCCGAGCTGATCGTGATGTCGATGAACGCGCTGCTCAACAACGGCGACGAGGTGCTGGTGCCGGCGCCCGACTATCCGCTGTGGACGGCGGCCGTCAGCCTGTCCGGCGGCAAGCCGGTGCACTACGTGTGCGACGAGCAGCAGGAGTGGTACCCGGACATCGAAGACATGCGCCGCAAGATCACGTCCAACACGCGCGCCATCGTTGTCATCAACCCGAATAATCCCACTGGCGCGCTGTACCCGGTGTCGCTGCTGCTGGAGATTATCGAGCTGGCGCGCCAGCACCAGCTGATCATCTACGCCGACGAAATCTACGACAAGGTGTTATATGACGGCGCCGAGCACGTCTCGATCGCCTCGCTGGCGGACGACGTGCTGTTCGTCACCTTCAACGGCCTGTCGAAGAACTACCGCGCTTGCGGCTACCGCGCGGGCTGGATGGTGGTGTCGGGCGAAAAATCCCATGCCAAGGACTACATCGAAGGCCTCAATATGCTGGCCTCGATGCGCTTGTGCGCGAACGCACCGGGGCAGTTTGCGATCCAGACTGCGCTCGGCGGCTACCAGTCGATCCAGGACCTGGTAGGACCGGGCGGGCGCCTGTTGAAGCAACGCGACCTGGCCCACAAGCTGCTGACCGATATTCCGGGCGTCACTTGTGTCAAGCCGAAAGCCGCGCTGTACATGTTCCCGCGACTCGATCCGAAAATCTATCCGATTGCGGACGACCAGCAATTCGCTTACGAGCTGCTGGCTGAAACAAAAGTGCTGATCGTCCAGGGCTCGGGCTTCAACTGGATCGCGCCGGACCATTTCCGCGTCGTGTTCCTGCCCAACTCGGACGATATGACGGAAGCGTTTGGCCGCATGGCCAAGTTCATGGAAGGCTACAGAAAACGCCACGGCGCCACCGTATAAGATCGCCTCAAAAAGCCCAGGGCGGCGTTGCGGCTCCTTGCCCTGGACATTTTGAGGCGATCTTCACCAATTAGATAGAAACGAATTATATGAAACCGATCAAAGTAGGCTTATTAGGCGTCGGCAATGTCGGCTCCGGTACGTTCAATGTGCTTGAACGCAATCAGGAAGAAATCCGCCGCCGCGCCGGCCGTGGTATCGAAGTGGTGGCCGTTTCGGCCCGCAACCTCGAGCGCGCCAAGGAGCGCACCGGCGGCAAAGTCAAGGTCGTGGCCGACCCGTTCGATATCGTCAACGATCCCGAGATCGATATCGTCGTCGAGCTGATCGGCGGTTACGACGAAGCCAAGGCCCTGGTGCTGCAGGCGATCGCCAATGGCAAGCACGTGGTCACCGCCAACAAGGCGCTGCTGGCAGTGCATGGCAATGAAATTTTCGCTGCGGCGCAAGCCAAGGGCGTGATGGTCGCGTTTGAGGCGGCCGTGGCCGGCGGCATCCCGATCATCAAGGCGCTGCGCGAAGGTCTCACCGCCAACCGCATCGAGTGGCTGGCCGGCATCATCAACGGCACCACCAATTTCATCCTGTCCGAGATGCGCGACAAGGGCCTCGACTTCGCCACCGTGCTCAAGCAAGCGCAGGAACTCGGCTACGCCGAAGCCGACCCGACCTTCGACATCGAAGGCGTCGATGCAGCGCATAAAGCCACGATCATGTCGGCGATTGCGTTCGGCATCCCGGTGCAGTTCGACAAGGCCCACGTGGAAGGCATTTCGAAACTGAACGCCGTCGATATCCGTTACGCAGAACAACTCGGCTACCGCATCAAGTTGCTGGGCATCGCCAAGCGCGCCACCGTCAATGGCAAAGAGGGCGTGGAACTGCGCGTCCACCCGACCCTGATCCCGAACAAGCGCCTGATCGCCAACGTGGAGGGCGCGATGAACGCCGTGCTGGTGCAGGGCGACGCCGTCGGCGCCACGCTGTACTCGGGCAAGGGCGCCGGCTCCGAGCCGACCGCCTCGGCCGTCATCGCCGACCTGGTCGATATCACCCGCCTGGCCACCGCCGATCCCGAACACCGCGTACCGCACCTGGCCTTCCAGCCCAACGCCATGACCAACATCGAAATCCTGCCGATGTCGGAAGTGACCACCAGCTACTACCTGCGCATGAACGTGGAAGACCAGCCGGGCGTGCTGGCCGACCTGACCCGCATCCTGGCCGACGGCACCATCTCGATCGACGCCATGATGCAGAAGGAACCGGCCGAAGGCGAAACCCGCACCGACATCATTTTCCTCACGCACCAGACCCAGGAAAAGAATGTAACGGCGGCAATTGCCAAGATGGAAGCGCTGACCACGGTGCATGGCACGGTCACCAAGATTCGCCTGGAAAACCTGAGCTGACGCTGATTCGCAGCGTTGCTGTTTGACCGCCAAGGGGCGGCCTCCACGCGGGGGCCGCCCTTGTTCGTTTGGAGCCGTATGAAACCTCAACATCAGCAGGACCAGAAAACCAACGTCCTGTTCGTCTGCAGCAAAAACCAGTGGCGCAGCCCGACAGCGGAAACCCTGTGGCGCCGTCATCCAGCCTTGAACGTGCGCTCCGGCGGCACCAGCCCCAACGCCAGGCACCACGTCTCCGAAGACGACATCCGCTGGGCCGACGTGATCCTGGTCATGGAAGAAAAACACAAGTCACGGCTCAGGGCTGAATTTACGCGGCTGCTTGAATTCAAGCCGGTGTATGTGCTTGATATTCCGGACGAGTACAAGTACATGGATGCGGAACTGGTCGAGCAACTCGAGCAGATTGTGCCCTCGATCCTGTCGATTTTTCAAGATGGCAAGCTTTCGACATAGCCGCAGATCCTCGGATATCGGGTTGGTAGTGGCAATTGGCGAGATTTCCGCTTAGAAAGCTTGCTATGCTTGGTTGCAAGCTGGTGATTTGGAGGACTCGGATCTCAGCAATGACTAGTTTGATAGTATAGATAAAGCCACACCGGCTGCGTCGTTGAGGGCAAATAGGTGGTTGAGTCGGGGCGATGCTTGGTTCGTGTGAGAGAAGCCATGGTGTATAGAACTGGTCCAGGGAGCAACTGCATTTACTGTGCTCGAGAAGCAAATTTTCACCGGTTAAGCTGGGTCGCCAAACGGCCATCAGCGGACCGTGACCTATAAAATTAAAATATGGAAATTCATTTCAAAGACAAATTCGACGAAGGGCAATACGACCGCGTCATTGCTGTTGGCGGTGATAAGGTTGATACTGCCGTTGCTGCAAGCGTTGCCATTTTCGATAGTGACGGTTTACGAACCCGAGTGAACGTGCTATCCAGCGCCGGAGNGAGCGTCCAGGCGTAGCCGCCGGTGTGCACGTTGCGGCGACCGCGTCATTGCTGTTGGCGGTGATAAGGTTGATACTGCCGTTGCTGCAAGCGTTGCCATTTTCGATAGTGACGGTTTACGAACCCGAGTGAACGTGCTATCCAGCGCCGGAGACTCATGCTTCCAAGATGTTCGATATGTAGGCAACCTCATATTTATCGGCTTTGGTCAATATGTATTTATTTTAGACTTGAAGGCCGGTGCGGTAGTTAGCCATCAACTCGATGGCTATTTTGGCCATATGTACGATGGTGGCGATTTTGAAAATCTACCCACAAAATTTTCTGTACTCGTTACATCCGCCTCAGAAGCGCTAGCGTTCTCGAGGACGGGTGAATTGCTTTGGGTGCGGAAAAATCTCGGCATTGACGGAGTGCTATTGCATGCCGCAAACTCCAGACAATTCGACGGCGAGGGCGAGTGGGACCCTCCTGGTGGATGGCGGAAATTTTCAGTGTTGGCGGATTCAGGCACCGTCCTATAACGGTCAGATGCGGACCTTCAAAGCTACAGCCACAATGTAGTTCATTCCAATTGAATTGAATAAAAAATGAATCGATTTGAACGCGAAGTACCCCTTACAACAGAAATGCAAGGACGCTGGGTGGAAGATGGGGATGTCAGAACTGGTTATCAAAGATGGCGAGATTACTTGTTTTGGTTCTAGCGTCGAGTACGACTACAAGGATGTCGGTCAAATCGATGGCACGTTGACCGTATCTCTTGGCGTTAACGATGCATCTCAGCAGGATAGTTTTCAACGCGAAAATATTACGGGGTTAGTGATTTCGCCTGATGGTGAATTTCTTGTCTATAACGTCAAATTTGGCGCTCTCGTTGTTCGCCCGAGCGCATGATGCCGATGACAGGCTCCGCCATGAGCAGACGTTGAGCACGCACGTCTGTAGAAAATGGCGCTAGGCTACGTTCTTAACTTGTAGAGAGGAATTACCTTGATTTGTTCAAAATGTGGTGAAGAACATTCTTTGGACGAAATGGAGCTCACTTTTCGTCGACCTGATGACGTTGTAAAGCTCTCTGTGGAAGACCGGGCTCGCCTGGTTAAAGAGAATAACGATTTGTGCGTTATCGACGGGAAGCGGTTTTTCATCCGAGCACTGCTGCCTATATCGGTCAAGTCACGCGACCACCCATATTGTATTGGCTTATGGGTAGAAGTATCTCAGGCTGCCTTTGCGCGTATTTACGACCTTTGGGACTCGGACGCGCAAATCCATGAACCTCCATTCGCAGCAAAAATTGCAAATAAAATACCGATTCTCGATGGCTCGTTCGGCTTAGATGCGGAACTGCGTTTGACAGGTCCAGCTACTAGTCCCGACGTTTTCCTTCAAGTGAGCCCGCACCAGCTTTACATCGAACAAGCGGGCGGAATTGACGCACACCGAGCATCCGAGTATTCGGCGCTATTTGCGTAACCTACGTTGTGCTCCATCGGCCGCGTGCGGCCAGGAGCGGTCATTCGGCCGGACGTGTTATGCAAGAGTTTGATGAACAAAACAGATACGGTCACGATGAGGAGAATGACTGCATGACTTTTCCTACGGTAGATTCCGCGCGACTAATTCGCGATGGTGGAATTGATGCGATGGCGGCTCTTGACGCCGTTATTTTCGATGCTATCGCGGGTCTTTCGCCACAGGAGCAACAAATCATTAAGCATGCTTTTGGCGAAGCGATGGGGGGAATCATTGTCAACCTGATTAACCCAGCGGTTGGGGCATTTCCTGAGCTTGAAACCGATCAATCTGCCTAGTCCGCGATCGCGGAGTCTCGCGCATCAATTCGCGCGAATCGGTCTGACCGAGCACTCCTGCGGACGCCATCGTCCAACGTCTGAAGGTCCGCGTTGGGGCGAAAACGACGAGTCGGGGCAGATCATGATGTTTTCGCAACGGCAACATGCTATGCTAGCGCGACCGGCCGATAACGGCCAAGACCCGCCGGTCAGACGCGTGTAAAAAAAAGAACTTTTTTTGAGGAAAACTTTTAACGCGATGAAGGCCTGCGATTCTCGTCACTAATGCCAGAGACGTGTACTCGGCATCGACAAGCTGCGATTCCGTTCATACCATTCCTTAAAAAACTTTGTCATTCTTCAATTTAAGCAACAGATGAAAGCACTGGCCCTTGCCGCAATTAAGTTCTACCAACGGTACATTTCGCAATACAAGGGCTTTTGCTGTGCTTACGCCGCTTACACGAGCGATGCTAGTTGTTCGACGCTCGGCTATCGCGCAATCCGGCGCTACGGGGTTTTGGATGGACTTTCCATTCTAAACCGGAGGCTGGCGCGATGCGGGACGGCGAGTCGAATTGCGAAGGTTGCCCGGCAGATGCCGTTGCTGATGCGACGGCAATCCGGCTATATCGACTGCGGTGGCTGCGATGCCGGTGGTTGCGATACTCCACTCGGAGGTTCTAGTTGGTCGTGCCACGATTTACTGAAAATCTTGGACTGTTGTTCTGGGTGCAGTTGCGAGTGGCCAACTCTAGTCAGGGCAACCTCTGACTATCGCGAGGGTACCCCAGACAACGCGGAAGCCGTCAAGCGGCGTAGCCGACTCCTGCGCGAGGCAAACACACCCACCGATACCCCGGAGCCGTAGTCAATTACCGTTAGAAAATCTCCACAGCGGGAGACTTCTGCCATGACGTGACAAATTGTGAGCTTTGCACTCAGACAAGATGCTATCGTGACCATGTGGACCGTATCAGGCCGATGATAGACGTTGGACGTTGTATTAATTACTGCTGAGGCGCCGACTGCAATCGGCCAATAGCGGACACACACTCGGGGAGCCATGCCTTAATGCAGTTAGAAACTGTCTCTAACATTGAAATTGCAGCGGACGGTTCGCTACTGGTTGTTGGGCTGGAAAGCGGCGTCAGCCAATCCTACCAGTATGTTTATCGTGCTGCGGCCGGAGTTTATTGGGACGATAACGTTAGAGCTTTCAAGCTGGATACGAAAAACGATAAACGCTTTGCCCATTGGTTTGCTCACGTCTGCAAAGTGTTGGAGGAAGAAATGAATGTCCGATTGCACCTTGGGAACCGGACGGCGTGGACCAACGTTCCCAATGACGTTCGAAGTGAAATTGAGCTATCCCACGGCAGGCTGTAAGCGGCCAGGAGCGGTCATTCGAGATAAGTTGATCAATTATGAAATCTAAATCTGTCAGTAGCATAGTTGGGCCTTGGCAAGGGAACGAATCGACCGGGCTTATGCAGCGTTGCCGCGATAATTGGGAGATGTCGCTAAGTGAGCTGTCTGATTTGATGGTGGCGACATTTTTGAATCAACAGATAGCTGTAGTTGAAATGCTGGAGGAAGCTGAATCCCGCTTAAAGCGCACAGAGCGAGACGACACAGAATACTTCGAAGGCCAACTCCTAGAAGCTCTAACTGGGGCTAAGGAACGAACCAAGTAAAGCCTCATCAGACCGCCTACGGCCAAAAGCGGACAGTGCGGAACCGCATCTACTGACCTATCAATCCTAACTGCCCTGCGGATCAGATGACCAAATCTAGCATACGAACTGAAGTTGATGAACTTGAAAAAATGGGCTCGCTGCCGTCGGAAAGCGAGGCCGAAGTGGCTCAGTTAANCCGCCTGCAAGCTTGAAAGCGAGCGCGACAGGCGCTGGGTCATGCGGCCTTACAAAACAGGGTCAAGCGCCGGGTGCTACCAGCAAAGCGGGGCCGGCCGCCTTGCGGATCAGATGACCAAATCTAGCATACGAACTGAAGTTGATGAACTTGAAAAAATGGGCTCGCTGCCGTCGGAAAGCGAGGCCGAAGTGGCTCAGTTAAAAAGGATCGAAGAACTTTACCGAGCCATCGTAAGGCCGATAACGGACAATGAGGCCCGCGTATTGATCGAATTGCTCGGCCCTGATCTCTGCTTTGGACTTACTTGGTCGTTTATGCATCTGATCGAGACGGCACCTGGTTGGCCGCTCAAGGACTGCCTAGAGCAGTTGAACAATGAGTGGAAGATCGAATTACGGGACCGTGCACTAAGAGGCGGCCACCAGTTTTAGGCTAGGGGGCCGTTCTGGCTGGATAGCAATCGGCCATAAGCTGCCCGTCGAAAGCGGCTTTCCAACCAAGATGAAACGAAATTTATTGATGTCCTTTGCAAAGCTAAGCCACGTCAACCTCCATCGCCCCGAAACTATAGTGAATGGGGCCACGACCACACAGCGCGACTCCGCAGATTTCCTCGTAGACGGTGAGTCGTTGTTAGCGCGCCTTGTCAAGATGCATGGTGGACATGGCGACTTCATGGGGTGCTTCGTGCGCGGATTTTCTGAAGACAATGCGCAAGCCTTGAATGAGCTCCTGTTCGAAGTTGACGCGCGCTCGGGGCAACGTCGAGTTGGTATATATATCTGTCCCGAGTGCGGGGATATCGAATGTGGAATATTTTCGGTGATGGTGGAGCTGCGTGCTGATGAAGTGATTTGGTCAAAATTCGCCTACGAAAACGGCGAAGACGAGCCTAGTGTATTTGAAGAAATAGGGCCCTTCAAATTCGCGTTATTGCAGTACGAAAAGGCTGTTCATCGGTCCGCAGAAATTTAGTGAACGGCTCTACACGGCCAAGAGCAGACCAACCTCGAAACTGAAAAATGGAATATGGTAAATATGTTGGATTTAGTAGGAGCTAGGGAGTTTGGCGATCCATCCATCTTTGCCTTTGTATGTATTCATGAACCTATTCCGAATGACCGGGGGCATGTATATGGACGAATGTGCATTAGGTCGAATGAAAAAGTGCTAGGGGACTTTGACGAGCCTGCCTGCATGCTAAACGTAACTGCCGCTCACCTTGAAGCGGTCATACGACGCTTGCCAGAGCTCGAAACTGATATGTTTGTTGCAAAAGATGATGTGTCGGTATGGCAAAGAATTGATAAGGCTCTCTATCTTGATGATGACAGGTTGTAGTGGTCAACCCATCCCGGACACTACGTTAAGTTTTTCTTCGGCGACAGCCGGCGCCAGTCCCTGGTTGAACTGATGCGGTCGTATCCAGTTATACNTGTAGTGGTCAACCCATCCCGGACACTACGTTAAGTTTTTCTTCGGCGACAGCCGGCGCCAGTCCCTGGTTGAACTGATGCGGTCGTATCCAGTTATACCGGTGCATCAGGTAATAGCTGATGTCCCGTTGTGCCTCTCGTGCCGTCATGTAACCAGTTGACGGCAGCCACTCCGTTTTGAAGCTGCGGAACAGCCGTTCCATCGGGGCATTGTCCCAACAATTTCCCCTACGGCTCATACTTTGTTGTATCCGATAGCGCCATAATCGCTGACGGAATTTTCGGCTGGCGTACTGACTACCCTGATCCGAATGAAACAGCAGCCCTTGGGGGCGACCGCGNTTGTTGTATCCGATAGCGCCATAATCGCTGACGGAATTTTCGGCTGGCGTACTGACTACCCTGATCCGAATGAAACAGCAGCCCTTGGGGGCGACCGCGMTGCTCGAAGGCCATTTCCAGCGCTTGCACGACAAGGTCGTAAGCGTCGTCCCGGCGCCGTCTGGACTGCCTGACCACCACCATTCATGATCGAATTTTGGCACAGCATTTGTGCCCACAAATTCTGATTATGGACACAAATTTTCAACCGATCACTTCCAAGAATGCGCGCGGCCATTATCGGCAGCACTCGTTGGAGTTCAAGCGCGCATTGGTGGCGCTGTCGCTCGATCC